>CAZOPF010000077.1:0-2555 GCA_964581605.1 uncultured Ardenticatenaceae bacterium | reverse complement strand
CACGTTTCCCGTGACGGCGATACCTTGTGCGTGGATATCAAGGCTACCCTGCCCGCCCACAGCAGTGACCGGGGGCCGGTGCATTTCACCTTCAACGCCGACGCCTGGAGCCAGATTCACCGTGACCGCACCGCACAATATCCCCATCTGGATATTGTGGGCTGGTTCCACACCCATCCGGGGCTGGGCGTTTTTTATTCCAGCGATGATGTGGTGGTCCATTCGGCGGCGTTTACACTACCCTGGCATGTGGGGCTGGTGGTAGACCCGGTGCGGCAAGAAGCCGTTTATTTCGGCTGGCAAAAAGGGGAGCTGGCACCCATTGCCGGATATTACGAATTGACCGATGTGCAGCCGGGCACGGCCGTACAGTGGAAAGTAGTGCGTACCTCTGTCTATAACCTGCCCGAATCTGACCTGGCCAGCGGTGTGTATGACCCGGCAGCGCAGTCAGCACGGTTGGCCGAGGCGGCTTATGACGGCCACAGCCAGCGGATTTCGCTCTCTCCCTCCTCCCGTCATTTGGGGCTGATTGTGGGCAGCGTGGCCCTGGCGTTGGCGTTGTTTATGCTGCTTTTTTGGATTGTGCCGCTGAATCGCCAGACCAGCCAGATGCAAACCGTTCTCTTGAACATGGCGAACAGCAGCGCTTATCCCAACGTCGCCGCCTGCCCTGACCCGCGCCTGCGCCTGATTGCCCCCATGCAGGGCAGCGCAGCCCGGATTGGCAGCCAGGTGGAGTTAATTGGCACGGCCGTGTACCCTGGCGCGTTCCGCTACCAGATTGACGTGCGCCTGAGTGGGCAGCAGGAATGGCAAAAGGTGGATGATCGCCGCCGCCCGACCGAACTGGATGTGTTAGGCATGTGGAATACCGGTGATCGTGCGCCAGGGACGTATGATGTCCGGCTGACGGCCGTTGACCGCAACGCCATTCGCCTGCCCAATAGCCCGGATTGTGTAATACAAGTGCAACTGATTGAGTAATTGAGTAATCAGGTAATTACCCAATTACTCAATTACCTCTTCCCCCCATGAACAACGAAATCAATCCCCCCTTTGTGGCCATTATCAACCTGACGCTGCCCGGTTTGGGCGAGCAGTTTAGCGCCAATGTGACGCTGCTGCCACACGATATGATTCCGGCGGACGGCCGTGCCAAACCCCTGGAAGATTGCACCCTGGCCGACTTGCAGGCCTTCGCCAGCCAGTTAGAGGCGGAGGTATGGGAAACCTACCAGGAAATCAAGCTGATAGAGATTGCCAGCGACGAAAATGTGCAGCTTGATATTGTGATTCAGGATGCCGACGGCGACCCCATTGCGCCTGATAGTGACTGGTTGAAAACGGTGGCCGTTTCGTTTCCGCAGGCGACAGCTGCGGATGCAGCCGCGATTGCAGAAACATCAACCGATACCGCCACAGAGCCAGAAGTTGATGAAACGGCCGTGCCCACCCCGCTGGCGCCGCCAGAACCACAGCCAGAACCGGCGACGGCCGTTGAAGAGGCCACCGAACCACGCATCATCGTCGCCGAGACGGAACCGGTGCATGAAGAGACCGAAGCGGAAAAGCCAACGGCCGTGACCGAAACCCCCATCATCGCCCCCAGCCGCGCCCGTGTGCGTATTGCTGGCAAACGTCGTCCCATTGGCGATCCCACCTGGACGGCCGTAGACATTTTTATTGAAGAACCGGCCCTACGCGCTTCCCAGGCACACGCCCTGAGCAGCCTGAACCGGGAAGTGGCCGGGGTGTTGGTTGGCCCTCGCCCGGAAAAACAGCCGGACGGCCGTTACCTCGTCCACATTCACGACACCATCATTGCCAAATACACCGTCATGCACGGCGCCAGCGTCACCTACACGCCAGAAAGCTGGCGCTATATGAACGATGTGTTACGCGAGCGGTATCCTGACGACACGGCCGTGATGGTGGGCTGGTACCACACCCATCCCGGTTTTGGAATTTTCCTCTCCGGCATGGATTTATTCATTCACCAAAACTTTTTCACGCAAATCTGGCATGTCGCGTTTGTGCTGGACCCCCGCGCCAATACCAGCGGCTTTTTCTGCTGGAATCGGCAGCAAACGGAAGTGAAGCCGGTAGATTTCCCCTGGCCGGCCTGGGCGGCTGGTTCCTGGTAATTGAGTAATTGCGTAATTGGGTAATTGGGTAATTAAAGAGCAGGCAGTTGTTGTATAATGCCTTCAGTCAATTACGCAATTACCAAATTACCCAATTACTTCCTTGAAGATGGCCGAACAAGAATTACCACCCATCACCATTACAGATAACGACATCAACGAAGCAAATCAGTTGAGTCTACATTGCCCTATTTGCTCTAACCCGGTAGAAAACAATGTGACCGAGCGGGCCTTGCAGCCAGTGGTCTGCCGCCAGTGTGGCACGTTGTACCACAAAATTTGTTGGGAACAGGGTGGGAATAAGTGCGCGGTGTTGGGCTGCGGCCATACGGAATATCGTGTGTATGGCACACAGATGCGGCCGGTGTTGAAAGTGGATTACAAAGATATACCGAAGCCGCCGCCGAA
>CAZOPF010000076.1:0-28889 GCA_964581605.1 uncultured Ardenticatenaceae bacterium | reverse complement strand
GGTGCGCCTGAACCCGCCGATACACGCCAGACCCTAATGGGCTTTTTAGATGTGTTGGATGCGGTAGACCGGCTGGCAGCGCTGGCCTCAGCAGCAGAAACAAACGCCGAGGTCAAAGGGACTGGTTGGGCAGACCATTTGTTGGCATTGCGCCAGCAAATATTAGATGTGTTTAACGTGGCTGGTGTGGTTTTTTTTGAATGTCAGGGACAACCCTTTGACCCAGAGCGCCATGAGATTGTGCGGGCGGAAACGGGCCACAATGTGCCTGATTATACAATTCTAGCCGAACTATCTCGCGGCTGTGAATGGCAGGGGCGGCTCTTACGTGTGGCCCGGGTGGTAGTAGCCCGGCAGGGTGAATAAGGAGGCATGATGACCGCAATAGGCATTGATTTAGGTACCACAAATTCGGTGGCCGCCATTTCTGATAAGGAAGGCAGGGCCAGGGTGTTGAAAAGTCGCAGTGGCGATTCATTCACGCCGTCAGTGGTGAGCGTCAAAAACGGAGAGATGTTAGTTGGGCAGGAGGCGCGGCGCCATGCGGCGGCCGCGCCTAAGGACACCATTTTTTCGGTGAAACGGCTGATGGGACGGCCGTATGACTTTCCCGGTGTGCAAGAAACTAAGGCCCATTTTCCTTACCTCATAGTTCCGGCAAACGATGACGGTTTCGCCTGTGTTTATATGGACGGCCGTCAATACAAACCGGAAGAGATTTCTGCTGAAATATTGAAACGGGTGGTGGCGGACGCCGAAAAAGAAGTGGGGCAGGAAATTCACCATGCCGTGATTACCGTACCCGCCTACTTTAGCGAACCGCAGCGCGCCGCCACCCGCAAAGCAGGCGAAATGGCCGGCCTGGTGGTAAAAAAGATTATAGATGAACCCACGGCCGCGGCCGTGGCTTTTGGCCTGGACAAAGCCGAGGAAGATCACACCATCCTGGTCTTTGATATGGGCGGCGGTACGCTGGATGTCTCCATTCTCTTTTATGCCAGCCGCGAATTTACAGGCCTGGCTAAAAAAGGCAATATGTGGTTAGGCGGGGATGATTTTGACACAAAAATTGTCGAACTGATCGATGAATGGGTGAAAAGCGTATACCCGGATGCGCCGCTCGACGATGACCGGTATCGTTTAGAAGCCCGGCGCGCCGCCGAACAGGCCAAAATCCGCTTAAGTAGCAACCCTTCCACGAATGTCGTGTTGCCCGGCATCATACCGCTGCCAGGCGGGCAGGCTCTCGCCGTGAATATGTCTGTTTCCCGGCCCCAGTTTGAGGAGCGTATTCAGCCGTTGGTGGAAACAGGCCACCGTCTCATTGACGATGTGTTGCGGGAGCGAGATCTGGAAGCAGGGGATATTACGGCCGTCCTGCCCATTGGCGGCTCTACCCTGGTTCCGGCCGTCCGGCAAATGCTGGAAGAATTATTTACCGGGAAGGTCAGAACAGATGTAGACCCCATGAATGCCGTCGCTTTGGGCGCCGCCATTATGGCCGCGACCACTGAGGGAGTGGAATGCCCCAAGTGCCAGACTATCAATGAATACGAAGCCAGTAGCTGCAAAAATTGTGGCGAATCGCTCTCGATGGCCGAAGAAGTTGGCAGCGTCAACCTGTATGACGTGACCGAACGCCACCTGGGCATTGGCGCTGTAGACCGGCAAAAGGGGGACGCCGACGTCTTTTCCATTCTCATTGAAGCCGGCACCCATTACCCTCTACAAGAACCGGCGCGGCGACGCTACCGGGCTATTGGCCGCCAGATTACCATTCCGGTCTACATTGGTATGAAAGAAAAAGCCAGTGACAATGAATACCTGGGCCTGGTGGAGTATGAACTGCCGGCCAGCCTGGGCCCTGGTACACCGGTTACGGTGGCTTTTAACTTTGACCGCAACCGGATATTAAACGTCAAAATCGAGGTCGAGAACCGGCCGGACATGAGCCACGAGGCAACACCCAGGCGGCACATCCCTAGCCCGGGCGCTTCTCGTGATGACCAATGGATCATTATCCTCAATAACATCACCAGTTTTGTGGAGATAGTCTTTGACCGCTACGCCGAATTTGTACCTGAAGATAAAAAACAAAAGCTGCAAGAGGTTATGCAGCGGGCCAGAACAGCGATTGCTGCCCAGGATCAGGCAACCGGACACGAGCTGGTCAACGAGCTGACGCAGGCGGTAGGTGAACTGGACGTGGTCAGCTACTTTTTGCTGACTGATCGCATGATCCACGAAGCCACGCCGGATTCATCCCGTTTCCTGGCCGAACAATCGAAGCTGTTAAAAGAAGCCTTCCGCAAACAAGACACCGAACAGATGACAAAAATCAAACGCGCCATGGAAATGGAGTTTAAGCATATTCAGGAAACGATGCCTGTCAGCCGACAAATTGAAAGTTTTGGTGGTTTACTGGAGATTCTGCCAGACGCTTCTTGATGAGGTGGTATGAAAGACAATATCTGGCTGAGAGGGTCAATAATGACCAATCCATATTACGAAACGGCGTTCCAGGCGCTGGGCATTAACCGCGACGTGGTCTCCCGGCCGGAAATTGGACAAAAGGTGGAGGAACGGCGGCAGGCGGCGCGGCTGATGCCGGGGTTTTACCGGTTGGGCGAACGGCCGTTAACCGACGCCGACGTTACCCAGGCCGCCCAAATCCTGGCCGACCCCACGCGCCGCATGTTAGAAGAACTGCTGGTGCATCAACCGGAGTCGCTGCCGGTAGACGAGTTGGAACGGCTGCAAAAGCGGCTGCCCCAACCCGATTGGCCGGAGGAACTGCCGCCGCCGCGCCACCTGCGATTTCTGGTGCGGGTGATCCAGGAGATGGCTCTGGACTACCTGGCCCAACTGCCGCCGGTTGGCCTACCCCCAGACCCGATCAACCTGAATACCATCCCCCCCTTTGGCGCAGAGGAGATAGGTGATGAATGATCCCCGCCTGGCCGTGACGGCTGACCCACGAACCATCCCGCCGGATTACGATACAGGCACGCCGCTCTACACCCTGGCCTGGCAAACGACGCAAAGGTGGGCGGCGGAAATGAAACAGCTAAAAGTGCAGCGCCAAACCGCCCAGGATGGGGAAAACCAGGTTTTGGTCTTGTTGGCCGACGAGTATTACCGGTTGCAGCAGGTGGTCACGGCCGTGACTCCCATCCTGGCCCAACATAATCTGGAAAAAGAAGCCAAAACCCTGGCCCTGGCTGCGCGCCGTCTGGACCAGACCCTTCAAGAACAAGAAGTTGAGATCATCGCTCCTACGGGCGTTGCCTATGCCGCAGATTTGCTCGATTTATTGGAAAATCTGGAGCAAATTCCACAAGCCGGAATTTTAGAACCAGTCGTGCATGAAATCATCACCCCCGCTATCCGTCGCGGGGGACAGGTGCTACGTCTGGGGCAGGCGATCATAGCCGTTCCAGGCGAATAGAGCCAAAACATAACAGACGGGCGGGTGACAGGTCATCGTCACGCTCACTTCCGCCACCCTACACCCGGCCAATAACTGCAATAGAGGAGGCAGACCATGGCCGTTGTGGGTATAGATTTAGGCACAACTTTCAGCGTGATTGCCACGCCCCAACTGTTTGAGGGTAAATATTTCGACGTCGCCCGCGGGATTACGATCATCAAAGATGATTTCAACCAGCGACTGACCCCTTCCGTCGTCGCCACCGACCGGCAGGGCAACCTGCTGGTGGGGCGGCGGGCCAAGGCGCGGGCCGGCCAGCAGCCAGAACCGATCATGTTTGTCAAACGGCACATGGGCGAAGACAAACCCTTCCCCCTGGGCGGCCAGACGCTGCAACCGGAAGATGTTTCGGCCGAGATTTTGCGTTACCTCAAAGAGATGGCCGAAACACAGATGGGCGAGGCGATTGAAGAGGCGGTTATCACCGTTCCCGCTTACTTCACCACCGGCCAGAAACAAAAAACGAAAGAGGCCGGTGAAAAAGCGGGGCTGCGTGTGGGTGAAATTGTGCAAGAGCCGGTGGCAGCCGCGTTGGCCTATTGCGCCGAAGACGGCCGTGACCCCCTGACCATTATGACCTATGACCTGGGTGGCGGCACGTTTGATGTAGCCATTCTGCGCAAGGAAGGAGGCGTTTTTGACATCAAAGCGTTTGATGGCAACCGGCACCTGGGTGGATACGACTTTGACAAAAAACTGGCCGATTGGATCATAGGCCAGATCCAGAAACAAGGGTACCAGTTTGACGATGACACCACATTGCCAGCCTATCGGATGCTGTTTACAAAACTGTTGGTACTGGCAGAAACAGCCAAAATCCAGCTCTCCAGCCGGCAGATTGCCACGCTGGTAGAGGATACCGCCCATACCGACGCCCGCGGTGAACCCATCAGTTTTGATCTGGAAATTACGCGGGATACCTTCACCGGTCTGATCGCGGCCGATATTGAGGAGACGATGCGCCTGTGCCGCCGCGCTCTGGAAAAAGCAGGTATGACGGCGGCTAACCTGGACGAAATTGTGATGGTGGGCGGCTCCACTCGTATTCCCCTGGTGGCCGAACGGCTGGAGGCAGAATTTGGCAAAAAGCCCCAGTTGAGCGAGCCTGACCTCAGCGTAGCCATCGGCGCGGCCATCATGGCCCGGCGTCTGGGACGGCGCGTTGGCCCGCTGACGCTGGGTAATTTACCGGAGACAACCACGCTGCTCGCCACCCAAATCACCGGCGTTCTGGCGGCAACGGAGCAGGCGCCGCAGGTGGGGGGATGTGTGGCCATCCTCATGCCGGCCGATGGTTCCCAACCACAACGCCAGACGGTTAACGAGAATGGCGGTTTCATCTTCCCCCGCGTGCCTTTGCAGCCAGAAGCAGCGAATACGTTCAGTTTGCGCCTGGAAACGGCCGCAGGCGAGGAGATCGTCTCCCATCGTTTCACCATTCACCACCAGGCGGACGCGCCAACGCAAACGGTGGCCGGGATGCAGCCAAACGTGTTGGCCAGGCCGATTTCCATTATGACCAAAAATGGGCTGCAAACAGTGGTGGCCGAAAGAACGCCGCTGCCCTATGAATGCCGCGTGCCGGCGCAAACGGCCGACCAGACAGGCGAAGTACACATACCGGTGTATGAAGACACCTGCCAGATTGGCGAAATTGTGGTAACCGGACTCCCTCAAACTCTGGAAGTGGGCAACCGGGTAGATATTACACTCACGTTACGGGATGATTTTTATATAGACGGCCGTGCCCACATCCCCGCCGCCAACGTCACAGCAGAAACCACCATCCAGATCCCGCCGGTGGTGGTCAAGGGTATTGACGAACTGCGGCGGCTATACCAGGCGTTGGAGGCGCGCAAACAAGAAGCGTTGGCCCAGGCGGATGCTGGCCGCGCTTTTGAAGTAGCGCCACAGGTAAACCGCGTCCTGGCAACTTGCCGCCGGCTGCTTTACGAGGAGCGCGACCCCAACCTGGCCAAAGCTCAGGAATTACTGGCCGAAGCAGAAACGCTGCTGCGGCAACTGCGCGGCTGGCAGCCAGAGCCACCCAAAGAGCAGTTTGAGCAGATGCGGCGCGAAATCGAGCGCGAACTGCTGCCGGAACTGCAAAGGCGGCAGCCCGGCAGCGAATATGCCAGCCAGTTGCCGGCCATCATCCAGTTGGCCGAACGCGCCTTACAGGAGAAAAGCGATGCTGGCTGGGTAGACGCCAACAAACGGCTGGCCGCTTTACGGGAACACATTCTAACCATACTGGCCGAAGAGGAACGAAAACGGAAAATCCAGGACGGCGGCCAGCCACCACGCGAAGAGCCACCCGACCCGCGCGTCATCAAGCTGAAATTAGGCATGGACCTGTCCCAATTAAGGGCAGAAGCCGAAAGGCGCGGGCGGCTGGCCGAACTGGCGGCCGACTTTGACGCCTGCGACCAGGAGCTAAAGGCTATAGACCCCAGCTCATCGGATGCCATGCTGCTCCTGGCCAATTACTATGAAAACAAACACCAGCCCCTACAAGCCAGAGTCATGGGCATGGGCAAAGGTAGAGACACATTACCAGAAGGATTGGTTCAAATATTGGCTGATCAACAAAGGTACCGCTGAACAAGTTAACCGTGCAAAAAAGTGAAATGTACCAATTGCTTAGCCCTACTTCCTCACTGGAGAAACAACAATCTATTTGTGCTTACCCGCTACAGACTCTTGAAATATCTACTGGATGAGAATGACGAAGCCAAGATTCGACCAGGTACGTGTCAAAGATATTCTTGCAAAGAAGCTAAACCTGCAAAGTTTTTGTTTTGCATTATCGGATCGTCTCCACCAGGATTACGGACTTGATCATGATTGTTATAAGTATGATCAACTATCTGGGGCTAACCCTGATCAGAAAAGTCAGAGTTTGGTTGAACTGGCTGACCGTCGAGGAGAACTTCATCTTGTAGTTTATTATCTTGGTTGGTATTTGTTGGACTATAGACCCCGTGTTCCTCATGTACTCTTGGAGATGAAGCTACATATCGAGATGGGGATCTGTCACAGTGAGTTTATGCACATAGGTGAGAATGAGAAAGCGGAGAAAACACAAGAATATATTAGGGCTATCAATGGTGAGAGTGCTAAATACGCAAGCGATTTTGTTCGGGACGTACAAGCGATTATACCTAAAAAACTATATGTTCGGACACGGTTTCCTATCTGTGTATGTATTAGCCAGCACGTTGATCCTGATAAATCAACCCAATTACCGGGGTTTCAGGAAAATGAGGAGATCATCCCAACCAGTATAGTCCCCGCAACATTAAAATTTGAGAGAAATGAAGAACAAGCAATATGGCAAACGGAAGTAGAAATAGCTGTTGAGCTGGATACTTGTAAGCCCAGGACTCCGTTACGCATTTGTGAACCACAAACAAATGATGATGTGGCTGATTTCATGGTGCAAGCAGACACTCCCGGAATTAAACATGTGCAGTTTGTTCTATCTCAGGACCGTGACCGGCCAATAACATTCCGTCACAGAATCGAGGTACTCCCTCTGCCTCTCCTTCCTGATCCTGGTTCGCTAGATCCTTCCCCACAAGTCCCTTCTCCACAGGATGGCCCTTCTTATAAAACAGATCAAGGTTTCTCATCTATCCCAATCACGACCGCTTTTACCCTACCAGCGGAGGCGCAAATTGCACACGAGGTCTTCTCTAAACTGTACCTTGAATCTGAAAGCACTCCGTTTGGCAGCTCCATGAGAGACGAATACTCGATTAGAGGATATTACCAGACCCTGCCTTTCCAGATTTACACTGTACTTGTTGAATGGTTTAGCGAAGAAGAGTTGCGTGAACTTTGCCTGTATTTAGAGGTAATCTATGAGTATCTGCCCGCTCATGGCCGAAAAGGAAAGGCGAGAGAGTTAGTAGCACACTTCACGCAAAGCCATCAGTTGCTTGACCTCAAGCGGAGAATAATACAGCAAAGACCAGATATTGACTGGAGCCAAAGTTCAACTTTACAACCACCTGCCCATGCTTCATGGGCATATAAGCATGGGAGAATCCTATTCCAGACAGCCACGAGATTGGCAATCGGGTTTATATCTTCCTTGATTGGCCACACTTCAGCATCGTCCCTTGTGTTGTATTCAGTGATGCAAAGAGAAGCACTCGCCAAAAATTTAGGTTCCTTGAACTTAACGGTAGAGGCAACAGCTCGCTCGCGCTCTCGTAATGCCATTATTGGGGTTGATTTTGGAACTACCTGTTGTGCAATTGCGCTACCTGAAGAATTGGGGGGTATCTCCTTTGAAACGATGGAGGGTATTACCTTGATCAAGAGCGAAGAAGGTCAATTGCTCATACCGTCATACATAGCCTGGAATCACAAACATCAATTCTTTTTCGGCAGTCATGTAAAGGCGCACTTGCGTGAATATGCTACATCCATAGCTTTTGCTAAACGTTCCATTGGTACACGTGCGGCGTATGACCAGGGTTCACCAACAGTGATAACTGCTAAAATTTTGCATTACCTCAGGCAATATGCTGAGAAGTGCATGGATCAGAGAGTACAGGAAGTAGTGATTACGGTGCCAGCACATTTTAATGAGAAGCAAAAACAGGAAATTGTTACTGCTGGCAGCCGAGCCAAATTTGAGCAAGTATTTCTTCTAGAAGAACCTGTGGCAGCCGCGCTCGCGTATTATCGTAACGATAACCCGGTTTCAGTCAGATGCCTGACCTACGATCTAGGTGGCGGCACATTTGAAGCGGCTGTTTTGCAGAAAGCGGCGGGAGGTGATTTTGGGATTCTGGCGTCTGCCTGGAGCGAACAGGTGAGCGGCTGCAATTTTGATGAACGATTGGCCGGTTGGCTTTTCGATCAACTGAAGCAGCAATACGATCAGTTAGATCACATCCACCGCGAATCGCCTGAATGGAACATACTACTTGTGCTGGCTGAAAAGGCAAAAATCGCATTGTCACTCCAGACAAGTTTTCGGCTATACGAGGAAAATTCTGGAATCCTCGACAAAAAGGGTAAACCCTTAAAGATTGACGTAATCATCTCGCGTGAAACATTCGAGGACCTTATCACCGATGACATTGAGGAAACTATTGGCCTATGTCATCACGTATTGGCCAAAGCGCAAATTTCACTTAACACTTTGGATGATATTGTCATGGTAGGTGGTTCTGTTCACATCCCTTATGTCAGACAAAGAGTCGAAGAAGAATTCCGAGGACGGGTCCGGTATGACCAAAGGCCAGAACTCCTGGTGGTGATGGGCGCAGCACTGGAAGCTCGAAGATATCAGATAAGGCAGGTGTTCTAATGTATTTGTGTCCGGGTTGTGGGCGTGAGATAAGTGCGGTGGTGGTTTGTAAGTGCGGCGTGGATTTGAGCCTGCTGCAACAGATCAAGGCCAGGGCGGATTATCTGTTCAATGCGGCGCTAACGGCCGTGCAGTCCAACCAGGTAGCTGCGGCCCTGGCCTACCTGGAAATGAACGCTGCCCTGACCCCTTTTGACGTGGAAGCGCGTCTCATGCAGGCGCAATTGCTGGCGCAGCAGGCGGATTGGACAAGAGCCACGACTCTTGCCCGGCAAATCCAGAATTTGGCGCCGGCGCATCCGGGCCTGGGGCCGCTGCTGGCTGTTTTGGCTGAAGCCGGCCAGGTGGTAGAAGAGGCAATATGAGGCAGGCATGGGCAAAAGCAATGGATGGAGGGACATATGTCGGTTGATGAAATTATTTTAGGGATTGACCTGGGTACCACGTTTTCGGCGGCCGCTTACGTGGACGAACACGGCCGTCCACAGATAATCCGCAACGCCGAAGGCGAAAAAACCACGCCATCGGTGGTGCTGGTTGAGGCTGGCCAGCTTCTGGTGGGGGCTGTGGCTGCCAACCAGGCCATCGCCCGGCGCGATCACGTCATTCAATGGATCAAGCGGGCTATGGGAGAGTCTGATTACCGTTTTCAAGGTTTTAGCCCAGTGGAAATCTCGGCCGCCATCCTCAAAAAAATCAGGGCAGATTGTGAATTAGAACTGGGCATCCCCCTGCATAAGGCAGTCATTACCTGCCCGGCCTATTTTTCCAGCGTGGAAGTGGAAAATACGATGAAGGCGGGCGAACTGGCCGGGCTGGATGTGCCGGAAGTTGTGCGCGAACCAACGGCCGCGGCCGTGTATTACGGCGTGGAACATTTGCACGAAGGTGGCAAACTGCTGGTCTGTGACCTGGGCGGCGGCACCTACGACGCCTCGATCCTGTCTCTGGAAAATGGCGTATTTAAGCCGCTGGCTACGGCCGGCGACCGGCAGTTGGGCGGCCATGATTGGACGTATGACCTGCTGGAATACGTGGCCGAACAGTTGCGCGAGCAGTTTGGCGAAGACCCACGCAGTGATTCGGCCGTCGAACAGACGTTATACGACGCCTGCGAACGGGTTAAACGAGATTTTGCCCGCTCCGAACAAGGGGTCATTCCCTGCGTTTTCAAAGGGCAATCAACACAGGTGGTGGTGACGCGGGCTGAATTTGAACAGTTAACCGAGTGGCGCATCCAGCAGTTGGTCACCTGGACGGAAAAGTCTTTGGAGAAAGCAGACCCGCCGCTGACCTGGCATGATCTTGATCATATCTTGCTGGTAGGTGGGGCCACGCGGATGCGGCGTGTGGCTGAAGCCCTGGCTGGCGTTTCTGGCCAGCAACCCATCCAGACGGCCGAAGCCGATACCATGGTGGCGCTGGGGGCGGCCATCCTGGCCAAGGGCGCCTACCGGCCGCGCCGGGCCGTCACCAGCGGTCTGAAGCTGATCAATTTCCAACGTACCGCGCCGCGCAATCTGGGGACGCGGGTCATCGTCCGTGACGGCCGTGACCTGTGCATTGAAAACTCTATCATCATCCCTTACGGCGCCGAACTGCCCACAGCCCAAACACGCGATGATTACCAGATTTCGGCCGCCGGCCAGCCATTTTTTGACGTGCCGGTGGTGGAATTTGACGACATTGGCCCAGACGTAATTCAAGATACCTGGCGTTTTACCTGCCCCATGGGGCTGCCCCAGGGTGTGCCTATTCACGTTGCCTTTCATTATGATGTAAACGGCCGTATTGACGTGACGGCCGTTGAACAACACGGGCAAATGACGCTGGACAAGGTGCGTATTGAGTATGAAGAGCCAGACCTGGACGTGGTGCGGGCCTCCATGTCAGCGCCACGGCAAGTGGTTTTTGCCCTGGATATTTCCGGCAGTATGCAGGCATTTGGCAAATTGGCGCGGGCGCGGCAGGCGGTACTGGACAATGCCCGCCAGTTGTTGGCGGCGGGCGGCGGGTTAACCCAGGTAGGGGTGGTCGCTTTTGGCTCGCAGGCGCAGGTCATTTGCCCGTTGACAACAGATATGGGGCAGGTGGAAACGGCCGTGGCCGGTGTCGCCCCCTACGGCACAACCGCTATGGGACATGCCCTCACCCTGGCTCTGAAGATGCTGGCTGCCAGTGGAGATGGCGTGCAATGCGAAATTGTCCTGGTCAGCGACGGCATGCCAGACCAGCCGGCCGAGGCCATAGACGCCGGTATGCGTGTCCAAACTGAAGGTGTCGGCTTATCGCTGTTAGGCATCGGCCAGCAAGACGTAAACGAAGCCTTTTTGAAAGATATGTCGGCCAATTACCTGATGATTGACACGGCCGGAGACATTGGCCAGGCAATCACCACGTTGCTCACCCGGCGTTCGCCACCGCCGCAACCGCGGCAGGCAGGCATTACCTGGTTAGGAGGGAAATCATGACACAGGCAAGTGAAAATGATGACGAAACGGCCGGCGGTGCTGTCATCATCGAAGCAGAAGCCGTAGAAGTGACTGTTGCAGCGCCGGTAAACCTGTCTGAAGCAATCGCTTATTCAGAGTTGGCGGCAATGCGAGCGCGGTTAGATAGCCTGGAAAAGATAATAGGGCAACTGGTTACGGCCGTTGAGCAGTTGAGTGAACGCACCAACCTTATCCCCAAACAGGTGCGGCAGTTAGGCAACAAGGTAGATGATATGACGGAATCCATCAGCCAGCCGCGCCTGCGTGACCTGCTGCACAGCGTCTTGCTCCTTTTTGACCTGGTAGAGCAGATGAGTCGCGCGGTGGTGGATGAGGACAACGGCCGTAACTACCAGGTATTGCGCGACCAACTGCTGCAAATTTTGCGTGTCAACGGCATCACCTTCATTCCTACAAGTGGAGCGTTCGATCCCGCACTGCACAAGGCCGTGGCCACTCTTCCCTGTGATACGGTGGCCGAAGATGAGCAGATCGCCCAGGTTTACCGCGCCGGTTTCCAGACCGAACACGCCATACTCCGTTATGCCGAAGTAGTTGTAAAACATTACCAGGCGCCGGCATGATGTTTTACCAGAGACGTTTAGAACACGAATAGATTGGAGGAGGTATAAATGAGCATTCGTTGTGGCATTGATTTAGGGACAACGTATTCGGCAATTTCGTTTTATGACGAGAACGGCCGTCGCCTTGAAACCATAGATTTGGAACATGCTGACGGCGGCAACACTATCCCCTCCGTCGTATATTACGAACCGGGCGGTACGGTCATTGTCGGCGAGGCGGCGCGAAACGCTGCCTTGCAACATCCAGAGCGGGTCATCATCGGCATCAAGCGGTCCATGGGGGACGATTACAAAACCCCGCCCATTGACGGCCAGCAATACACGCCGCAGCAGGTCTCGGCCGAGATTTTGCGGCTGCTCAAAGAAGACGCTCAACTCTTTCTAGGCGAGCCGGTGACCGAAGTGGTTATCTCTGTGCCCGCCTATTTTGGCGACCGCCAGCGATTGGCCACCCAGGAAGCGGCTGAACTGGCCGGCCTCAAGGTGCTGGAAATCATTCCCGAACCCCACGCCGCCGCCCTGGCTTTTGCCATTGACCGGGTACATGACGTGGAAAACCGCAACATCATCGTTTATGACCTGGGCGGCGGTACCTTTGACGTGACGCTGATCATGACGGAACGGGAGGATTTGGGCACGGGCGTCACTGGCCTGCGTATCAGCACCCTGGCTAAGGAAGGCAACCGGCAGCTGGGTGGGCTGGATTGGGACCGGGTGCTGGCCCGGCTGGTGGCCGACAAAGCCATGGATGAACATGGCATCCCTGACCCTCATCTGGATGCTAAAAAAGAAGCTACCTTGCTTAATAACTGCGAGAAGGCCAAACGACAATTAAGCCGGATCTCATCGCTGCTGGTTCTGGCAGATTTGCAGGGGCATCAGGTAGAAGTGACGCGCCACGAGTTAGAACAGAATACGGCCGATCTCCTCCTGCAAACCGAAGCGTTACTGGAACAGGTATTGGCAGAAGCCGAACAAAATCACGGCCTGCTCACCGAAAAACGCATTCAGGAATTGGCAGCAGCAGGCACACCCCGCGCCGACCTGGAAGCGAAAAAAGTACGCCTGTTGTTATGCGGTGGGGCCACCCGTATGCCCATGGTGCAGGAATGTGTAACCCGGATCATGGGCGAGCCGCCGCTGCATCATAAAAACCCGGATTTGCTGGTGACCATTGGCGCGGCCTACCGGGCGTATTTGCTGGACGCGCCGACAGACGGGGCAGGGCCGGCCGTGGCTACCAGAGGCGGCGCGGTGGTGATGCTGCCGGGCGGCGGCGACATTGGCAATCCCGTGGGGGTCGAGGTGGTGGAAGTGGATGACAGTGGCAGTGTGACAAAGCGGCATAACGTCCTTCTCATCAAAAAAGGCGCTCAATTTAATGAAATCTTTGAGCAAGAGTTTGGCACCGCCTTTGCGGGCATGACCGAAATTCCCCTTGTCTTTTACGAAGGGGACGACCCGGATCCGGCCAATTGCACCCGCCTGGCTGATGTGTCTATAACGGGTTTACCACCGGGCCGGCCGGAAGGAAGGCCAGTGAAAGTGCGACTCTGGTATGACCGTAACGGCATCATTCACGGCCAGGCGATTGACCTGGAAACCCGGCAGGATGTGACTATCAAAATTGACCGATGGTAATAACCAAGAGGCAGACCGGTTAGAAACAGGCCAGAGCCAGTATTTAGGGTTTTATTATGACCGCAACTTCAAGAGGCCTGACAGTTACCCATGTGATTGACATGTTCAAAGGGCTGAATCTGCCAGTCACCGATAATGAGGCGCAAATTCAGGACAGAGTGAGGGAGTTACAGGCGCAATATTTACGCATGAAAGGATCGCCCGATACCCAGAAACGCGCCCAGGCCGACACGTGGTTTAAAAATGCGGATGCCCTGAAAAATCCGCAAAAACGCGCCGATTTACTGGCTGTCGTTTACAGTTACTTTGCCCACCAGACAGACATGACTCTGGAGGCGGCGTTGGCCTCAGGTATAAAGGAACTGAGGCCAGAACTATATGCCCGTATCGAAAGGTTTGCTCTGGAGCAGTGTCAATGTGATGCCCCACTGGCGCGTCATTTTGTGGAAGAACGATATTTACCGGACAGGCGGCTTGTGCCGGGCAAGGGTTGGGTCTTTCCGCGGTTAGTAGAGCAATTAACGGCCGTCTCCGCCCCCGCCCAGATCACCCTCCAATGGCACCTGCCGACGCAAGAGTGTGACGAAATTATCCTCAAACGATATGGCCTGACTAAAAAAGGAGAGTTTAGGAAAAGGGGAGAGACGCTTTGCCAGGGTCGCTTGAGCAGCTACATTGACCGGGAGGTTGTGGCCGGAGAACGGTATCGCTACGAGATTTATTCGGTCTGGAAAGAGACGGAAAGCAAAACGGCCGTACTCGTGGACGCCTGGGCCATTGGCGAAATAAGCAACGTAGAGCGACGATGGGGGCAAGACCACGTCTGGTTAGGCTGGCGCAAACCGGCTGATGATTGCCAGGTGCAACTGTTCCGCGCTCCCACCCCGTTGGCCCCGGTGCAACACGGTGTACCCGATCCCTTGCCAGAAAACCCGGAAGCCCGCCTTATTTACAGTGGTTCAGCCACCGAGTGGCGCGACTACACTGTTCAACCAGGGCAGGAATACCATTACCTGTTGGTGGCCGTTTTCGCGCCCGGTCATTTTGCTGATGGTGTCACCGTATCTGTCCGTGTGCCCTACCCTCCCCCGGCCGTTTCATCCAGCCAGGCCGCTTATGTAGATGGGGTCGCTCACATTCGCTGGCAGATGGTGAACGACGAACGGCCGGTGGAATACGTGGTTGTGCGGCGAGATGGCAGCGCGCCGCCCGGCAACGTGACGGACGGCCACATGGTAGGCGTAACCAGAGATACGCACATTCTGGATAACAAGATTACCACCGGCCGCCGTTATACCTATGCCATTTTTAGCCGCGCCGAAGAAGTTGTGGCCCCTGGCGCGGTGGCAGCGCCGGTTGATACGTTGGCGGAAGTGTCGCAACTGCAAGCCGATATCGGTGATGGCGCGGTGGAACTTCGCTGGCAAACCCCGGCCAACGTCAGCCGGATGATTGTTCGCCGGGACATCAAACCACTATCCGATCATACGGCCGGTCACGCCGTCAGTCTGACCGGCGCCGGCCACGCAAAAGATAACGGCCTGCAAAATGGGCAAACTTATCATTATCTGGTTTGCTGCGCTTACCGCCCGACCGACGCCGGCGAATTGATAACGCCTGGTTTAAGCATCGAGGTGACGCCAGAACCGCCGCCAGAAATGGTAGTCGACCTAAACGTCCAGATTGATGGGCAGGAATTGGTTTTTACCTGGACGCCGCCAAAACAGGGGAAGCCGATTCTGCTGCGCTCCACCCAACCGCTCAAATTCCAGCCAGGGGAACGCTTCTCATCTGAAGAGTTAGACCATTTGGGCGAACGGATTATCACCGCTGATGGTCACAGCCGGGACCCACGCCCTGACATCCAAGAACCCTATTACAGCCTGTTTACTGTCGCCGGCCCGCAGGCGATTACTGGCAACACTGTTTGCGGCGTGGTTGTGGCCGACGTCACCGATTTGAGCCTGTCAGCGGCCAGGGACGGGGTGGTATTACGTTGGGGTTGGCCGCCGGGATGCCATACGGCCGTTGTCGCTCGCCGTCAGGATGTACCCGCCACGGGACCGGACGATCCTTATGCCGCCTGTACCAGATATACGCGCCTGGAGTATCTGGGCAGCGGCGGTAAGTTTGTGGACAAAGTACAGGAAGGGCATTGGCTGTTCCATTACACAGTGTATGCCCAGGCTTCTGGCGCGCCAGGGCAATTCTTTGCGCCAGGCGTCAGCGCCGCCATCCAGTGGTCTCCCTGGATGACATTGACCTATCAGTTAGCGGCAGCTACAGAAGCGCCCCATCAAGGCCAGGCGCTGCGCCTGGCGTGGCGTATTCAGGACGCTTTGCCTGACTTTGCCGGCTTTGCATTTATCGCCAGTGAAAGCGGCCCGCCGGAATCGCTAAACGATGGAGTAGAGCTGTTTCGTTGGCAGCCGGGGAGAGAAGCGATAGATGGCGAACATCAGGCGTGGATGAGCCTGGCGCCCATTCAACGGCAGCGATGGCCGCGCTTTTTTGGCAAGGTGATTGTCCTTGATCACCGGCAGCGGCACACGACCTTGATCGTGCATCCCAACATCTGTATGCCGTTATCCGGTCAGGGGGAAATAGAAAACGGCGGGCGAAAAGGGGACGTCATCGTTTACCAGCCAGGAACGCCAGAAGTGGTGATCTGCCCGCACTGTTTTGCCGAGTTCCCGGTGGATAAGATGTTATTTGACCTGTACGATGGTGGGGAGTTGAAAACGGCTAATTATTCCCGACTAGATCGGCTGCTGAAACGGCCGTTACGCCCCCCCAAGAATAAACAAGGCCAGCTCCTCACCCGCAAACGATGCCCCCACTATACTGAAAAGGATCCTCACATCCTGCCCTTCACCGCCGGTACGCAGCCCAGCCTGGTCATTGGCGTCATCGGCGCTAAATTCTGTGGTAAGAGCCATTTTATTGCTACCCTCATTCAACGGTTGGGCGGGCAGGTTGCCTTTGATTTCCAGGCTGATTTGCAGCCCGTCACAATGGAAACCTCCCAACGCTACGAGCAAGAATTTTACAATCCGCTTTTCGGCCGTAATCTGGAACTGCCGGTTACGGTGGGTGCGCCGCCGCCCCTTATTTACGACCTCTACCTGAGCGGGCAGCCCTGGGGCGAGAAACAAGATCGGGCGGTGACGCTGGCCCTATACGATACGGCCGGAGAAAATTTTGATGATCCCGACACCGTAAAACAGATGGTACGTTATCTGCGCGTCGCCTCGGGCATTTTATTCTTAATCGATCCCTTACAGTCACCGATTGTACGGGACACATTGCCTTCCTACGTTCCCCTACCAGATGTAGCCCTGATGGCTGAACCACACACGGTCATCAGTCGTGTCCTCACTGAATTGGAAAACGGCAAAATCATCACTCAATCTGGCCGGTTGGCAACGCCGGTGGCGGTGGTCTTAACTAAATGTGACGTGCTGCGTGACGCCGGCCTGATTGAGGCCAATCGCTTGTGGAGTACCGACAAACGGCATGTGGCATCTTTTGATCGCCAGGCGCACGAAGATATGTCAGGCATGATGGAGGAGCAGATGTTGCGTTGGAATCAACGAGCATACAATACGGTTAAGACGCGCTTTTCTCGTCACGCCTTTTTTGGCGTTTCCGCTACTGGCTGCGCCTCGGACAAAGACACACATCGTTACAAATACATTTCTCCCTGGCGTGTAGAAGATCCATTATTGTGGCTGTTGGCAGAGTTGGGTGTCATTCCGGCGCAATAAAAAAGGAGGAGGAAATGACCGTTGAGCAGTTGATTTTTACCGATTGGCCGCGAGGGAAAGGAGTGGACCCGGCCGCTTCTGGCTTGCAGGTCAGGGCATGTTCAGCCGGGTTGGGCGCAGAGGCGCGTAAGCGCCTGGCTACAATTTGTATGCATTTAGGGCAGGCGTACACTATTTCCCATGCACCGCAAACGGCCGTTACCCGCGAACAAGAGTGGCTGACTAAAACAGATTCTCGTAAACAGGCGCCCGCCGATGTGCTGGCCGCTTTCCCGGTTATTTGGAGTTACGAGCAATTGGGGCAGGAGTTATTCGCCCTGATTCGCACGCACTATACCTGCCTGACCCACGATGGACGGACTGGAAATTTCCTGGCCCATGCCCTGGTTTTTACCCCAGCCGATCTGGATGCTTTTGCCGGTCACCCCCTGGCGTTACAACGTAGCTCTCTATTCGATGGCGCCGATGCTACCGATGAAACCGTGCTGCCGGCGCTGCCCAGGCCGGCAACGGCCGTGCCCCCGCCGCCAACCTTAGATGTTTTACGCACCTCCCCATTCAGCGATCATTTGCCTGCCCTGGTAACGGCGTTAGCTGCAGCCACGCTTTCCTCGCGCCCGCTGCTCATTTGTCTACGTGAATGGCAGCAAGCTGCCCCACTGGTTGAATCGCTTTTATATCTGCTGCCACCGTCCAGGCGCAGTCGAACCACCTTCTCCACGTATGAAAGCGACCGCACCTGGATAGTGCCCGCAGCCGGTGGCCGGCCGACTGGTGTAACAACAGAGCGTCACTTGTTAGTTTTATGTTCACCAGACGGCCGCTCCCTCAACCTGCGTGCCGATGAATATCATACGTTATTTGCCATCTTTAATTTTGCCGGGGAACGATTCAGCGAACGGCCACAACCGGGAGATTATGCAACTTTTGTGGCCCGGTGCGTGGCCAATGACCGGCTCCAGCTTCTACACCAACATCATGACCTGGTAGAAAAATTAGGGTTGGCTGACAATCTGGCTGCCTGGGATAAGCTGGTAACGGCCGTTGACCTTCCCGACGATGGACCAGATGGGCAATGGCTGGTTACGGCCATCCATAACCTGGCGGCTCTGGTTTCCCACCCCGCCGCGGCGGCAGTCGCCTTGACGGCCATCTGGCCGCATGTGGAGACGCTCGTTGCGGGCAATCAGGCCCTGGCCATTGGCGCCGCTGCGCCAGCGCTGGCAAAGCTGCTAGAGATGGCGGCCAAACCCGAATTCACGGCCAGGATACAAGAATTGGCCGGGAATGCTTTACAGACAGGACATGTGCAAACGGCCGTCGCTCTCCTTAAAACGTGTGGGACGGCGCGGGAACGTGTCCTGCTGGCGCTGCTTCAAGAAATGCTGTCCCCGGCTGCCACCACTAGAACAGCATCGCAAACCCCAGAAGATCGAGAAGCCTGGGTAGACTTACTATTGGAGGGGCTGCGTCTGGCGGAAAAGCAACCGGCGGCCGCGCCGCCATCCCCCCGCCTGGCGCTGGCCTTGTTCCAGGCAGCTGCAGAAGCTGGTCGCAGCGCCGATGTCTGGGATCGGGTGGGAAATGCTGTGGTCAAACCCTACCTGGATGGTTCCTGGAATGCGGAAAAACAAACGTTTGCCAGAAACCTGGCTACCTGGCTCTCCCCAACCGCCTGCCCTGAAGGCTGCGCCTGGCTGAGCATGAAGAGGGTAGAAATGACTAATCCCCAGGCGGAAGAGTTCCAGTCCCTATTGGCGCAGGCAGCCAGCGCCGGGGCGCGCACGGCTATGGCCGCCGAACTGATGGCCACAGTCCGGCAGATGGCTGCCGCCCGATCCTCGGACAAGGAAATGTTGGCTTTGACTATGGGGCGTCTGGCCGAAGCAACGCAGGACACAGAGAGCGGCGCGGCTATGTATGCCGCTTACCAGGAATCGCTGGAAACCCTCAAGCCAAAGGAGCGGAATCAGGTACGCCGGAAGCTGGCAAAAATTGGTACCCGCCAGGTTTTATGCCGGGAACTATTGGCCGACGTGCTACCCTGGAATGAAACCGAAAGCCCTCAGAAATATCAGCGTTGGCATCAGGTTGTGCTGCAAGACTCACCACCGACGTTAGATGTACTTTACCAACAAGTCGCCCTTTTACTGCTACGACAAGAGAGGGCAAAGGAGATAATGCCACTTGTCTGGCTGCTGCTGCCTGAACCGGCGGATACGGCCGTTACACCTGGCCTGAGTGCCCTGTACGCCAGTCTCGTCCAGATTCTGCCGCTGGCCCCGTTACCAGATGAATGGGTGGTTCATCTGTCTGTTATACCTGTTGGTCTCCCACCCGAAACAGAAACCCGCTGGCGAATGATGAAATTTATGCGCCAGGTAACGGAACGGGCAATTCAGCCCGGTTGGTCGTGGTCTGCTTTCCCAGAGTCAGACCCCGTCTGGCAGCAAGACCTGGCAAACTTACCGGCCCCGGCCAGAGAGCAGGTGATGAACTGGTTCGCCGCCATTATCGCCACCACAGGCGTGACCACGCCCCAGGAAGCGCAAAGGCTGGTTGCTCTGTTAGCCGCAGCTGGCGCAAAACAACCAGCAGACGTGGTGTCTTTTGTATCGCGCTTATTGACCGGGCGTGACCCGGTAACGGCCGTTTTGGTCGTCATGGCTTTTGCCCGATGTGTTCTGGAAGTATCAAAACCAGATGAGGTGTGGGGACAAATTGTGGGCGCACTGCTGGCCCAGCTAGACGGCCACACGCAGCAATTATTCGAGGCACACCTGAATTATCGTTTTGCCCGGCGCGATGCTGTTTATGAAACACGCCTGGCGCAATTACGCGCCGCTGCTGGCCTGTCATCGGCAACGCCTGAACTAAAACCAGCAAAGACGCAGCCGGCTACGGCTAAACAGCCAAAGCAAGAGATTTTTTCGCCTATAACAACCGCGTTCGGCAGCGCCACGCGGCGTTTGCGGCGGTTCATTGGTGAGGCTGATGCCCAAACCCCAGAAAAAAGGGGGGATGATGAATGAAGTAACCAGACACCGCATGTATCTCTTTGAGCGGGCGTATGTGGACTACGTTTCCTGGCTGCGCCGGTTTAGCGCCAGACTATGGCGGTTGTGTCAGGATGTATGGTATTGGTTTTGGCAGGGCGGGGGGGCCACGGCGATCGAGTGGATTTTGCGGCTGGTCGTGGCGGCGACGGCCGTTGGTCTGACCATATTATACATACGGTATGAACTGGATCACGGCCGCAGCTATTCCTTCTCCATGGCCGGTAACGTGCTGGTCATTGCCGTCTTCGCTTTTATGATCCTATGGGGGTGGAAGGCGGTTGTCCATTTTGTGGCGCGAATCACGTCAGGTTTACTGGCTTCCGGCGTCATTCTGTGTTTTACAGCCCTGGCCCTGTTAGCCGCCATCCTTGTTTTTGTGCCGTATCTGCTGGCGTTGTTGGCCTTGACGCTGCTATCGTTTGCTGCTTTTGTGCCCATGCGCCTCGCCCATTCCTTCTGGTTGTTGCGGCGGCGCATTACGTATCGCTGCCCCTACGATGATTGTTCTTACAGCGGTTTGCCCATTCACCTGTGCCCGGCCGGCCACCGGTATGATGATTTGCAACCCAGTTTTTATGGCATTTTTTATCACATATGCCAGCACGCAGATGGCGCTAAAGTCAGATTACCAACCATGGACTTTTTAGGGCGGAATAAGTTGGAACGGCTTTGTGGTAGTTGCCAACGGCCGTTAATCTTTTCCACCATTGGCGAACTGGCCGAGCAGCCGGTAGCTATCATTGGTGGACCGGGAGCAGGCAAGACCATATTTATTCGCCAGGCGGTGCGGCAGTTGCAGGTGGAAATCAAAACAATGCCCAATGGTGTTTTCCAGATCGAGGCAGCCGCCCAACGGCAGCAAGTGGAAAATGATTTGCGACTCCTGGATAAGGGGCAGGTATTGGCCAAAACGGCTGGCGACGTGATGCAGGCATTGGGCATTACGATCCGTATTTCCCGGAAACAACAATTCCTTCTTTACCTCTTTGACGCGCCGGGTGAACATTTTTTGGCGATGGACCAGTTTGCCCGTAAACAGGTGTTGCAACATATGAAGGGCATCATCTTATTGGTGGACCCCTTCTCTTTGCCGGCATTGATGGAGAGTGACGGCCGTTTTGATTTTTCCCCCGCCGCTTTTTCCTTTCATCGCATTGTTGAAGTATTAATCGCCGGCGTTAACCAGATGATTCTTGCCCGCCCCACAGACCAGTGTGCCATTCCTCTGGCGATTGTTCTGAGTAAGGCAGACGCCCTACCGGTAAAAGAGTATCCCTTTCTCCAGGAGTTGTGCCCGAATGGGCAATTCAGCCGTGATAATGGCCGGATACGGCAGGCCCTAAATGATTTGGGTGGTAATCGCAGTATCCATGCTCTGGAAAGGAAGTTCACAAACATTCATTACTTCGTCGCAACGGCGCTAGGCCGGCCGCCAGACCACCTGGATGTTACCCCTTTCCGACCTGTTGGCGTCACCGATCCTTTTTTGTGGCTTTTAGGCGCAGGCATGGTGGAAGAACTATCAGGGCCAGATCAGGCCAGGTTAAAGGAGTCAACCTCATGACGGATGATGAACAAAGCATGTGCGGCTGTCTGATATTAGTGGCTATTGGTATCCTAGTTTTAATAGGTTGGCGGGCAGAAAACATCTGGCAATTCCTTGTCATAAGTGGGGCAGTTATTTTTGGTGTGCTGCTCATCATCTGGGGGTTATTCGGTCTTGGGCAGAAAGGATTGCTGGCAAAACTATGGGGAATTCTGGTAGGTTATGCTGGCGTTGTACTCATCATCGCGGCTGGCCGTTTTTTATTTACCGGCGACTATGTAACTTCCACGACCATAATTTCTCAGTACTCAGGTGTAACAATAACAGCGGGCATGTCTGTCTCCGAGGCGGAGTCAGCAGACCTGACATCGCCCGAACCGGTTGCTACCCCCATCCCTGCGCCAGAACCTATTCCTGAAGCAGTAGCTATTCCGGCTGAGTGGGGCTGGTTAACGGCCGCCGAGTTTTCACAGGCACGTGTGACGGCCGCTTTGAATGAAATCTGGAGTGGCAGTGAGCAGGAGGCGGCCGCCATAACAATGCTACTCGAAGCCGTGTCACAAAGTACAGATGGTGAAGGTGAATACGCGGCTGGTTTGTTAACGGCCGTTGCCTGGGAACGAGCCGCCGATCTGGAAAAAGCCTATTATGCCTACCAGTCCGTCATGAACCTGGCGCCAGAAACGCCATACGCCGCCTCGGCCGCTTTTCGCCAGCGTTTTCTCCCCCTGCCGCCGCCTGACGAAACACTTTCCTTTTCCGAAAGAGTTTCTAACTGGTCGCAACGGCGCAGCCGGCCAGATCCCAACGATAAGACTAAGGTTTACGAATTTGTCCTGAGAGAACCAAAAAGTGAAGGCTGGTTCTTGACCCCTGGTGGATGGGGTTGGAGTACCACACACGCCATCGTCCAGGAACCTTTACTGGAATTGCGCCGCACGGATTTGTCTTTTATGTTTTTTCAATATGTGCGCGATCGGTCGCCATTTCCTACAGAGTATGCGTACCTGTTTGTTTTTTTGGTCTTGGCGATGGGCATAAAAGGGCTGGCCTTACCGCTCTATGTGCGCAGTACCCGGTTAACTGTGAAAGGACGACGGCTGCAACCGCAGGTTAGCCAGATTCAACGATTGTATGATTTTGATAAGTCGTTGGCGGAAAGAAAAGTTCAGGAACTTTATGCCAGCCACAAAATTAACCCGGCCGATGGCTGTGCTATTGCCGCCGTGGATTTAATTTTCTTTCTATGGGCCATCAATGCCATCATCGCCTTTGCGCCGCAACTGGCAACAGATAATGCCTCTTTTTTCTGGATACCAGATGTCACACGGCGAGATTTATATATTCTTGTTATTTGGGCGGTAACGGCCGTTGTCAGTTATCAGGTAACGATGAAAGCGGCCCAAGGAGGCCGTGTGGATAGCTCAGGGCTGATCATGTTTTTTGTTTTTTATGTGGCTTTTCTCTGGTTATTAAATCTTCCTGCTGCCTTATTCATTTTTGCCAGTTTGTTAACCATCATTGGCATTTTGTTTAATGGCTTGTTACATAGCATATGGGCGATGATCGAGCACTGACCGATGGCAGAGAATTGGGAATATCATTACTTTTACGGCGTCAAGGCCTGGGCGCAAGGAGATCGTGCGGCTGCCCAAACCAGTCTGGAACAAAGCCTGGCCATCGCCCCCGCGCAGGGTCGTGTCCGGGTCGAGTTAGGATTGTTTCTGGCTGAGGAGGATCCAGCGGCTGGCCTGCCATACCTGGAAGAGATACCGGCCGTGTATGACTTGCTGGCAGCTACGGCCGTTACCCTCTTTCGCCTGGGTTATGAAGCTGAAGCCCATGGCTGTCTGATCCGTCTGGACGAGCCAGAAGCGGAGTATGACCAGCGCCTCATCTCGCCCCAGGCCAGAAAACGGCGGCTTCGCCAGGCGCAGGAACTGCGCGCCTATCTGGCTGAAAAGAACCACCTGTGGCTGGAAGCCTGGCAACGTTGGCATGATTTAACCGGCGCTGTTGAATTGAACCTGGCTGATAGCCTGGCCGGGCGCGCCCACTTGCTCTTTCTGTTAGGGCAGTATTTTGGCCAGGAGTCCCAGACCTTTGAAACAACGGCAGATAGGGCGCTTTATACCCTCTACCAGAAGGAACTGGCCAAATTATCACTGCGAAAACTGTTGGGAGATGCCATGTTTTACCGTTCCCTGGCTGTTGGCGTCAATCAGGAACGAGCCGTGGCCGATTGGCGGGCTTTACTGCGCCAGAAAGAATGGGTGGCGCGTACACAAAACCAGTCGCCATGGCGACTGCTCCTCCTGGGGGATCGGTTGGCGGCAGCAGGTATGCTGGCAGATGCGGAAAAGGCGTATACGCTGGCAGGAGAAACGGCCGTGCTGGGGGCTTCGACGCGCCTTTTCCTTATCCAAATGGCGCGGGCTGATCTGCCCCAGATAAAAGAATTATTGACCTCTCCGGCCGCCGCCGCCCTGTTTGCCACCGACGAAGCGGACTTCCTTTTTTTGCAAACTTTATGCCATCTGGCGGAAATCCCACCCGCTTACGGAATGGCCTCTGCCTGGTTGTCTCAGGCAAAAGAAGCTGGCCTGACTGAATCACTGCTTTGGGCGGGTGAATGGCTCCTTGCCTTTCCAGAGCCACCTGGCAACAACAACATGATGGCTATGGCGGCGAACCTGCCCATAACCTTGCAACAAGGGCTAAAAATCCAGCTACAACCAGAAACAATGGTGGACTTTGCCGCTATTTATAGCCGGGATTGGCAAGAATGGTTCCCCTGGCCGCCTCAACTCATTCTGGCCTGGCAGATCCACCAAGTATACGAGCATGGCGCCTGTGAAGAGGCTTTACGCCTGTTAGAGGCTGCCGCGAGCGCCGGAATACCAGTTCCTGCCGCCTGGCGTGTTTTTCTGTACCTGAGCCATGCTATTCAGTTAGCCAGGCAGGGGGATTTTGCTTTGGCCCTGGAAACTCAACAGAAGGCGTTACTTATTTTAGAGGAGGAGTAAACATGGCATCAATCTTTGATAAAGACGGCCGTTTTAATCTGGCATTGTTTGAACCACAGCTCTTACAGCAGACCAATGATTTGCAAACGATAGCGGCCGCCGCCGCCCGTACTCATAGCCAGCGCATTGAAAGTACCCATTTTCTCCTGGCCCTCAACAGCATCCCGAACGGCTTCACCCAGCACTTTTTCCGTGAACAGAGTCAGAGCCGGATTGCACCCGCAGAGTTGGAAAAGGGTTTGCTGGCCTGTGCCCAAAGCGATCCCGATGCTTTGTCCCCATCTCAATTGCATCGTGATACGCTGGATATAAGTGGGCAGAGCCTTGCAAATTACCTGGAGCTGAATCAGGGGGTTTTTGCTCAGATCAATGAGGCGTGGTTGCTATTGGCCACGTTGGAAAACCTGACAACGGCCGTTGCTGAAACATTTGCCGTTGTGCAGATCCGCCCATCTATACTCATCGCCGAATTAAAGCGAAAGCTTGATCTGTCCAAACGCTACACCCCGCCCGTTTTTTTTAGCGATAACAGATTGCAGATGGACGTTCTAACTGCGAGTGGGCAGCGTGTGTTGGAATTGATGAAAACGGAGGCGGAATCGCTGGGGTATGGCGAAATGGATCCACGCCACTTGCTGTTGGGTCTGTTGGATTTTACCGGCGGCGCTGCCCAAATTGGCCTCCTGCAACAAGACGTGATGCCTCAAAAAGTTCAAGAGCGGGTGATAGTTAATCTGCGTGGCCGCGCGCAACAAAGCCGCAGCCAGCTTGATTGGCGGCTTCAAGACATAGGTTCCACATTAAGAAGCATTTTGGAGCAGGCTGTGGTGGAAGCCACTAACGATTATGCCGCGCAGATTGCCGAGGTTCACCTGTGGCGCGCTTTCCTCAGCCAGGAAACTTTTGCCTTGCGCCTGCTCCTGGACAGCGGTGTGGACCTGGTGTTGGTTCAGGCCGCGGCTCGCCAGTTCCGTCCCGAAGACGAACCTGCCTCCACTGAAGCCTCAAAAAAGAAGTCTTGGGAAACCATTGTGGCTGATTTGCGCCACGCTTTGGTGTGACTGACAGAAGTGGTGGAAATATGCCTGCCGTTCATCCGGCGTATGTTGTTTGATTTTCGCCGGCCTGGTAAACCGGCCGGGGTGTTTTTATTTTGCGGGCCATCGGGTGTAGGCAAAACAGAAATGGCGAAAGCTATCGCCCGCGCCGTTTTTGGCAGCGAAGAAAATCTAATCATGCTGGAAATGGGGCAGTTCCAGACCAAAGAAAGTATGAACATTTTTGTGGGGGCGCCGCCTGGTTATATTGGTTATGGGGAGGGCAAATTGACTAATGGGTTGCGCGATAAACCTCGATCCGTGGTCTTGTTTGACGAAGTGGAAAAAGCTCACCCTCAGGTGTTTGACGCCCTTCTGCGTTTCATTGACGAGGGACAGATTGATGATCCGGCCGGGCCGATTCGGGATGGTTCCGCTTGTATTATCATTATGACCAGCAATGTGCAAACAGAAGGGCTGGGGCAATTGGCGGAAACGGGTGATTATCAAAAAAACAAGTGGGCCATCCGGCACAAACTGCGTGAAGCCTTGCTTAATTTGCCTGCTGAGAGAAGAGGCGATGCTTCCGAGGGTGAGTCGTTTCGTTTCCGGCCAGAGTTTCTTAATCGAATTGATGAGATCATCCTCTTCCGGGGATTGACAGAGGATGATCTGACGGAGATAGCTCGTCGCTATTTGCTGGAATATCAGGCACGGCTGCAAGAAGAAAAGGGACTCCATATTACTTTTTCGCCTAATCTGGATGCCGATGCGCGGCTGGTCGGGCAATTTTGCGCCACGTTATCAGAAGGGGCAAGGGCGACGCTACGGGTGGTGCATACGGCCGTGCTTGATCCAGTCATTGACTTTATTCACTCCCAAAATTGTTCATATCCTGTCCATTTAGAAGTGCACCTAGTAAGCAATAAGGAAAGAGGGGAACCTCACGGCCGTGTCAAATTCAATTGATGAAACAGCGATGAAACCGACTGAGTCGCCAGCATTACGGCCAATTATTCAGGAACTGGGAACGGCGCTGCGTTCAGCCCAGGGGCGTAGCCAAAAGTGGCGCGCCTGGCAGATGTTGGCGCCAATGGATGAGCGCGGCATCCGAACCCTTATCCCATACACCCCAGAAGCCATTGCCTTGATGGAGTCGGCCTATGAAGCGGGTGATGGTGATTGTGACCTCATCCACCATCTGGCCATTGCGTATCATGCCTGGGCCTGGGATCTGGAACGGGAAGGAGTAGAAACGGCCGTTAACGCCTGGACAAAATCTCTCTTTTACTGGCGAAAATTACAAACCTGCGCCGATTTCTGGCAAACACTAAGCCAGCGAGGAGAGGCAATAGCTGGCTCTTTTGATGCCCAGAGGGTTGCCACATTTCGTCGAGATTTGCTGGGTTACCTTTTGGAAATCCACGTCGAATTTATTCGCCACTATTACGAGCAGCAGCAATATGACCGGGCTCTGCGGCATATTGAACTCATTCGCCAGGCACGTATTCCACCGGCCATGCGTAAAGAATTAACAGCCCTGGTGTATGAAGCCATGACCGCCGCCGTGCCTGATGCAAAACTAAACGGCCGTTTCCCTGAGGCGCTGGCTGTGATGGATGGGTTCTTACGGCTATTCCCCACCTATATTCCGGCTTTACAGCTTTATCTGGAGATAATTGCTGAGTGGACGGAACGACTATCGCCGGCCGAACAATGGCCGGAACTGTCCGCTTTAAGTGAGCAGGCATGGGCCAGGTGGGAAATGTTATACACCTCCCAAGAGCTAAAACAACATCCCTTCGCTCAATCCACTCTAAACAATCTGGCCACTCTTATGGGTAAGAAACATTGGGCCAGGGCAATAGCCTTGCAGTCAAAACGAAATCCTCACGGACAACCACCACGTTCTCTGGTAGATGAAGAGTATGAAGCATATCAACATACGATTACCTGGCTAAACAGATTGGATTTTTCCACTTATGCTCACCCGGAAGCCTGCCAGACGCTTTACTACGCTCTTTTATCTCAGGCACAATTCATGGCATACGTTTTCCTGACTACCAATAACGATCACCTTATAACGGGGGCTTTGGAAAGTTGTATGGCGGCTATGAAGGTCTCTTCAGAAAATAATAATGCTCGCCAGTTGGCTGCCCAAATCCTCCATCTGAGAGTAGAGAAGCAATTAGCCGAATTATCTGGTCTTTCAGCCGCGGATCTTCGCTATTCTCTCAAAAATATGGAGCAAGACATAGAAAAGGCGCTGGAATATGCCCCTGAAGACAATGAATTGCGCGAAAAATTGACCAGGATTCGAGAGTTCTGGCAAACATGACAGGCAGCCGGATCGCATCCCTTGTTTTTTGTAATCATTCACTCCCGTCCCCTGAGTTTGTCGAAGGGGAACCGGTTTCGACAGGCTCAACCTATGGAGAGCGTGAACGGTTACGTTTTTTGACTGGTACTCATCTGGCACTCCAAAATTAACCGTGTTTCCAGGCTCGAACCAGCGGTTCTGCTTCGTCAGCTTTTTGCAAAAATAGAGCTTTCAGCCACTCTGACTTCTCGTTCCGTATCTGTTCATAAAATGGATCGGTTGCTGTTGGCTGGGGCAAAATCTCTTTCCCCTTGTCTGTGGCGATGACTAATAACCATTTCCAAACGTGACCATGTCGCGCCAACCCTTCGATCGCTTCCTGGTTAAATCCACTGGGATAATGGGCAAATTCAAATAACGAGCGCTGCTGGCCGAGGGCGATTTCGATCAACGCGGCCTGCTCCAACTACAATGGCCTAGAAAATTAGGACAGAAAAAACGAGGACTTTAAGGTAGACTGGAAAACATGAGAAAACAATATCTACCTACCTTCAAAGCCAAAATCGTACTTGAACTGTTAAAAGAAGAGAAGACGTTG
>CAZOPF010000075.1:0-29098 GCA_964581605.1 uncultured Ardenticatenaceae bacterium | reverse complement strand
GACAAGATGTCCGCGCTCCAAATCGGCGAGTAATTTTTAGACGCTCACTTAGATATGAACGGTGGCCATCTGAGGATACCCACTCCTCCACCTCATTTGAAACACACCCTCTGGTAATTGGCCGATGCAATTACCCAATTACTCAATTACCACTATAATCCCCCACCTGTGTCCCGAATTTGGCCTCCTTCCTACCAGACCCGGCTGCGACTGCTGCTGCTGCCTTACCAGATTGCCATTCTGGTGTTGGTCGTCATTCCCGCGCTGCTGGCCTTTTCCCTGGCCTTTTTTCATTACGATGCCCTCAGCCCACCCCAATTTGCCCGGTTACTCAATTTCCGGTTGATATTTACCGATGAGTTGTTCTTGCTCAGTGTGCAACATTCACTGGCGTTGGTGGTGGTGGCGGTGCCGTTGCGGGTGGCCGGGGCGTTTTTGTTGGCGCGCTGGTTGCAGCATGACGGCCGTCTGGTGCAATGGGTACGTGGCGCTGTGTACTTACCGGCGGTGATCCCCGGCGCGGCTTATGCCCTGATCTGGCTGTGGGTATTGAACCCGCTCTACGGGCCGCTCAATGCGCTGCTGCAAAGCGTGGGGCTGGCCCCACCCGCCTGGCTGGCCGATGGTGTGTGGGCCAAACCGGGGCTGGTACTGGCCTTGCTGTGGCAAATTGGCGAAGGATTCCTGGTCAGCCTGGCGGCGCTGTATGATATGCCGCCGGAGTTGGAAGAAGCAGCGCGGGTAGATGGGGCCGGCCGCACGGCCGTGCTGCGCCACATTATCCTGCCCCTCATTGCCCCTATTTTGCTGCTGCTGACGCTGCGGGATGTGGTGCTGGTGCTGCAAAACTCGTTTACGGCCGCTTACCTGATGACCCAGGGCGGCCCCTATTACACCACTTACACATTACCCCAATTCATTTATGAGCAGGGTTTTGATCTCTTCTCATTTGGCACAGCTGCGGCCGCGTTGTGGGTGTTGTATGCGCTCACCGGGGGATTAGTCGTGGTCTTGCTGATCGTAGCCCGGCAGTGGCAGGTGGGGGCCACGGAGGATTATTTCTTATGAGCCGGACATGGGCACGCACGGCCGTCACCCTGTTCATCGCCCTCCTTTTTGTCCTGCCCGTGTTGTGGGTGGTCAGCGCGGCACTGCATCCATTGGGACGGCCGCTTCCCACCGGGCCGTTGCCCACCGGCCTGCAACTGTGGCCGGATGGCCTGACGCTGGCAAACTTCGGCCGTATCTGGACGAGCCTGCCATTGGCACGGTTTACGTTCAATTCGCTGCTGGTGGCAGGCACGGCCGTGCCCCTGGCGCTGCTCACCGGCTCCTGGGCCGGGCTGGGCATGGCCCGGCTGCCCCAGGCCAGCCAACGCCGCTGGCTGCTCATCACCCTGGTTGTCCTCATAGTGCCAGAAATTAGCCTCTGGTCTACCCGTTTTCTGGTGTACAAATGGTTGGGATGGCTGGATAGCTACTGGGCGCTCATCGCCACGGCCTGGATGGGGGGCGGCCCCTTTTTTGTGCTCATGTTCTACCGGGCATTTCGCCGGATCCCCGCCGCGGTGTATGACGCCGCCCGGCTGGATGGGGCCGGGGTGCTGCAATTGTGGTGGCTGGTAGCGCTGCCAATGGTACGGCCGACGACGACGGCCGTAGCCCTGCTCACCTTCTTCCTCTATTGGGGCGACTTCATCAACCCTCTGCTCTACCTGAGTCGCCAACGGCTGTTCACACTGCCCGTCGCCCTGCAACTACTCCAGGCCATGCCCCGCGCCGACTGGCCCCTGCTCATGGCCGGAACCGTCTGGGCCTTATTCATCCCCGTCCTACTTTTCAGCATCGCTCTATTCCATTTTAATCGGCAACAGCGTTTGTAATCGCTCGTAAACAAGGAGAAACCATGCGAAGTATGTTTTATCTCGTCCTTATCCTTTTGTTGCTGGCAGCCTGCAGCCGCCAGCAGCGAGAGACGGTCACTTTTATGACCTTTGGCGACCCGACCGAACAGGCCGCCTACCAGGAATTAGTGGACGCTTTCATGGAAAAATACCCCGACATTGACATTGAAGTCACCCACATCCCCTCGCAGGGAGATTACCGGACCCGGCTGGCGACCGATTACGCCGCCGGAACGCCGCCCGATGTCTCGTTGATGAATTATCGCCACATGGCCGCTTTTGCCGCCAAAGATTTGCTCACCCCACTCACGGAATACCTGAATGAAAGCGAGATCATTCAACCGGCCGATTTTTACCCGGTAGCGTTGGAAGCGTTTAACTGGCGCGGCGAGTTGATGTGCCTGCCGCAGAACATTTCCTCGCTGGTGGTGTATTACAACCAGGATTTATTCGACGCGGCCGGACTGCCCTATCCGGCAGATACTTATCCGGCGGATAAGTATCCGGCAGATGATTGGACGTGGGATGAGTTTCTGGCAACGGCCGTAGCCCTCACCAAAGACACCAACAGCGACGGCCAGATTGACCAATACGGGCTGGGCATCGCCCCCATACTCTTCCGCGTCGCCCCCTTTGTCTGGCAAAATGGTGGCGTCATCGTAGATGATGAAGCCAACCCCACCGCTCTCCTTTTGGACGTTTACCCGGCCTCAGAGGCGTTGGCCTGGTTTACGGCGCTACAAACAGAGTACCACGTCGTTCCAGATCGGGTAGCTGAAGCCTCTCAAGATAGCGAAAGCCGTTTTGTGGCCGGGAGCACAGCCATGTTTTTAGACAGCCGCCGGGGTACACCCAGTTACCGTGAAATTGAAAGTTTCACCTGGGATGTGGCCCCGCTGCCACGCGGCAAACAGGAAGCCGGTGTATTGCACAGCGATGGCTACTGCCTGTCATCCGTAGCCGCGAACAAAGAGGCTGCCTGGCAGTTCATTGAGTTTGCCAATTCGCCGGAGGGGCAGACGATAGTAGCGCAATCGGGCCGTACAGTGCCTTCGTTGATGGCAGTGGCGGAATCCCCCGCCTTTTTAGACCCCACCAAACCACCGGCTCATAGCCGGGTATGGCTGGATACGGCCGATACCTTGCGCCAGGTTCCACTCATCAGCACCTGGATGGAAATTGAAAACACGGCCAGCGAAGAGATCGAACGCGCTTTTTATGGCGACATTTCACCCCAGGACGCCGGCGAAAGTGCCCGGCTGCGCACCCAAGAATACTTTTTGTTGGGGGAAACGGCCGGGCCGTAGGGAATGGGTGTGATGCGTGAATGAAAACTTCACCCATCATGCCTGCCATTAATCACAAGCTACCCCCCCCCAGCTTATATACATTTTGTAACGAATTTTTTGGTTTGATACATACAAAATCAGTACACCCCGCGTATTCAGGATAGAAACAACTGATGAGCCGACAAAACAGGCGTGGAATGGATTGAAAAATTGTACGATATATATACATTTATTAAACAAAAATAAGTATTTGTACACTTTTCTGCATACCTTCCGATAATCGGTTTTGTCAAAAAAAACAAAAGTTTTACAAACCAAAAAAGGAGTTACAAATGTTCAAGAAAATTTTTGCTTTAGCTGTTATGTCCTTGTTATTGCTGCTGGCAACGAGCAGCCTGACGGCCGCTTCTGGCAACACCATTTATGACATTGCCAAAGAAAATGGCAACTTCACGCAACTGGTGGCGGCCGTCAATGCCGCCGGTTTGAAAGGGACGCTGGAAAGCGATGGCCCCTTCACCGTCTTCGCCCCCACTGATGACGCCTTTGCTGCACTGGCGGCCAGCGGCATTAACCCAGAAGCCACCCTGCCAAACATCCTGCTCTACCATGTGGTGCCGGGCAGCCTCAAAGCCGCCGATGTGCTGGCCGAAGGTGAACTTGATACCGCTTTTGCTGGCAAATCCTTTTCAGTAGCCGTTGAAGATGGCAATGCCGTCATCACCACGCCCGACGGCGTAACCGCCAATATCGTGATGACCGACATTGAAGCCTCGAATGGCATTATCCACGTGATTGATGCGGTTATTCCCCCGCCGGTTAACGCTCTTGATCTTTCGCCCTTGGGCGATCCTGATATGACCATTGCGGAGATTGCGGTGGCAAATGGCAATTTTGATACACTGGTGGCTGCGTTAGACGCCGCCGGTCTGGTGAACGTCTTTGCCAGCCCTGGTAACTATACCGTTTTCGCCCCGACTGACGATGCGTTTGCTGCCCTGGGCGAAGATACCATCAATGCTTTACTGGCCGATCCCACAGGGGATTTGACCAAAATCCTGACATACCATGTGGTGAATGATGCCTTGAGCATCAACCAGGTAGCCAACAGCAGTGCCTTGCCCACGCTCAATGGCGCCAAGTTACCTGTCTCGTTTAATGGCGGGCCGGTGACGGTGGACGGAGCAACGGTGGTGTTATTCAACATCCGCGCTTCTAACGGCGTGATTCATGTCATTGATACGGTGCTGGTACCGTAATTCATACAAAACCGGATGGTTAGATGGTTAAGACGGCGCGGCTTTTTACAGCCGCGCCGTTTTTATTTGGGGATTTCCTCAGAAACAACACCCTGTTTCTGCCTTGGGGTATGTGTGCCCCGCGCTCATGGGGCATTGTTGTTAACGTGACGAAAAACTAATGACACTAACCACTATCGGGAAATTCAGAGCAAGTTGTTATAATTTCGGTGCTATGACGGATGTATTGCGGATTCAGTTATTGGAAGAACAACTCGCTGTTCTTGAACGTGATTCAAATGCACACGTTAACAAGAAAATTGATCTTTTGAACGATTTGGCGTGGGAACTCAGCGATACAGATTCTGCTCGTGCGCAAGAGTTGAGCCAAATTGCACATGACCTGGCTACAGCAAACCCCGCGGGGCTATATGATTTGGGGATAGCCTATAGTTATCGCACACAAGGTTATCTGAACCAGCGTAACGGCCGTTACCCTGAAGGGTTGACCCAGTTGTTACAAGCACAAACAATCTTCGAAAGACACCAACATACAGAAGGGTTGCCAGATATTTTTGATAGTATTGCTGGCATCTACTACCAGATGGGCGACTTCGCGGAAGCGTTGGAGGTCATGCTCAGGCAACTACAGGCGGCCCAGAAAATTGGGGACAAGAACAGAATAGCAAACGCTTACAACAATCTGGCAAATATCTACTTCAACACTGGCGAATATGACAAAGCGGTTGAAACTCTTCACAAAAACCTGCAAATTGCCTCTGAAACAGGTTACACACGCATCAAAGCCCTTTCCTATCACAATCTAGCAGAAACATACCTGCTGTCTGGCGATTATGAGAAGGCTTTGCAGAATGGGCGGATCGCTCTGCAAATTGACCGCGAGGCAGGCTTTGTCTTGTTTGAACTTTATGCTATGAACACCATCGGTGAAGTCTACCTGAAACTGGATGCCAGACCTCAGGCCATCGCTTATCTGCAACAGGCCTTAACCCTTTCTCAAGAAGCAAAGTCAGATGTCATCACGGTTCTTGTCTTACTGAATTTAAGCAACGCCTACTGGGTGGATAATCAATCGTCAACAGCGCTCAACCACTTGCATGATTGTGTTGAATTGGCCACAAAAATAAAGGCCGGCAGTGAGTGTTATAAGGCTCATTTGTTGTTTTCGGAAATCTATGAAGCCCTAGACAACCCCACACAGGCACTGTTTCATTATAAGCTGTACCAACAGTGGAAGGAGCAGGTTTTTAATGAGCAGGCTGACAAACGAAGAGAGGTGTTGCAGGTCATTCATGATACTGAGACGGCTCGGCAGGAAGCGGAGATAACCCGTCTGCACTATGTGGAATTGGAAAAAGCCAAAGCGGAGGTGGATGCGATCAATCAGGATTTAGAGCAAATTGTGGCTGAGCGCACGGCTAAGCTGTTGCTGGAAATCCAGGAACGAACACAAGCCGAAGATCAGATTAAAGATTATGCTCTTAAATTGGAAAAAATTAATGACGAATTGCAAGAACTCAGCTATGTATCTTCGCATCATTTACAAGAACCATTGCGCAAAATTCAAATTTTTTGCACGCGATTACAGGAGAAATCAGGTGATAAATTAGATGAAAGCGCTGCCCATTACTTGCAGCGCATTCAGCAATCAGCAGCGCGGATGCAAACGATGATTCTTGATCTGCAAATGTTAGCGCGGCTGTCTAATCAACAGTTGCAGATGACAGTCGTAAACCTGAGCGATGCGGCCGCAGCAGCCAGACGCCAACTTGAGCAATCAATCGCCAGAACAAACGCCCAGATTTACATCGCCGCTTTGCCCCAAACCCTTGCAGATTACAACTTGATGGTACTTCTCTTTCGTCACCTCTTTGACAATGCACTGAAGTTTCACCAGCCACAAATGCCACCAGAGATTATGGTTCAGTCATTTGAGGGCGATGGGCAATATCTTGAAGTTCATGTAATAGATAATGGCCTGGGTTTTGATGAAAAATACCTTGCTCAAATTTTTCTGCTATTCAAACGGCTACATATTCAAGATGAATATGCAGGCAATGGTATTGGCCTAACTATCTGCCGGAAGATTCTCAGCTTGCATAGGGGGGACATCTCTGCCCAAAGCCAGCCAGGGCAAGGCAGTAGATTCATCATCAAGCTACCTGACCAATTAGCGGCAAATTAGGGACGGAATTTCGGATTCTCGTTAGTTGTCGTACCGCAAAACATCGTTTCGTTTTTAACTTGCCACCTCTGGGAAATGAAGAAATCCGCGTATGCTGGCGAAACGATGTTTTGATGTATTACAGTTAATGTCTCAAAGTTTTCGCCACATGTAATCGGTTATACCTGGCATGGTCACGAAGCATAACCAAAAAGAAAAGGGCAAGGCAGCTGACTTCATTAGGAAATGCACCAATTTCATCAGCTTTGTTGCGAAACTCGCGGAAAAACTGTTCCAGATGGTTGGGGGTGTGGAGATGCACAAATAGCTCTTTATCAATGCCTCCCTGAGCACGGGGCACACATACCCCAAGGCAGAAACAAACGTGCCTGACTGTTGACAAATATAGTAAGTAACCGTGCAGTAATTTATGTAATTGAGTAATTTGGTAATTAGCTGCTTCAATTACTTAATTACCGAATTACCCAATCGCTAGCTTATTTGCAAACGATCACTAAATAGTGATTTGGTAGCCAGTGGCAAATGGTTTGAGGAAAAAGGGGTAAGGAGCGCGGCGACGGAATCGACGGGGGTATATTGGATTCCGGTCTTTGAATATCTGGAAAACCTGGGTAGGGAATGTGACCAGGAAATCGAGTGATCCCTTTCGATAATCAAACCCCGTTGGGGCGCGACCGCTGAAGAGGAAGCGGCGATCATGGCCGAGGGTGCCGGGGAAAAAGACCATTGGCAGCCAGAGCTCAAGTCCGGGCCGACACCGGGTTTGGTGCGTTTTATCGCCGTATGAAAAGCCAGGTGGGGCCGGCACAGGCAATGGTGGCGATGGCACACAAGATGGCTAGAGTAGTCTTCCATATGCTGAGTATGGGTGAAGAATATCGGCCGTTGGGTGTGGCCGAGTATGAACAACAATTCAGGGAGCAGCAAATTCAGTTTTTTGCAACGACAAGCTACGAAATTGGGACTTCACGTTGTCTCAACCTGATTATTGTTGCTGAGGAAAACCGCGCCGTTTTTATTTGGGGATTTTTTGCACCATGTCGGCCAGTTGGGGCAGGGGCAGAGGCTCTTTGGCGAGCAGTTTTTCCAGGGCAACGGCCGTGTCCCGCTGCCCCATCTGATACAACGCCGCCACCAGGCCGGCGGCAATGGCCCGCAGATCGGGCACATTTTTTAGTTGGAACGCTCGTTGTAAGGCATCGGCAAAATGGATGACGGCCGTGTCATATGCTTCTTGTTGCAAAGCCAGCCGCCCCAGCCCGGCCAGAGCAGAAATGATGCCCCGTTGGTTGCCAATTTCGCGGTAAAGATAGAGGCTGCGCTGGTAAAGGGTGCGGGCATCGGCCAGTTGCTCCTGGGCTACGGCCGTGCGTGCTAACATCTCCACACACATCGCAATCCCGCGCACATCCCCCATCTCTTCTCGAATTTCCAGAATCGTCTGGGTCAGTTGCCGGGTTTCCTCATACTGCTGCCGGGCAAACGCCACCTGCGCCAGATTGGAGAGTGAGTAGGCACGGCTCCAGGGATTGCCCAGCCGGGTCACAATCTCCAGACTGTGGCGGCTGTTAGTCTGGGCCACCTCATATTCCCCCATCCGATAGGCAATTTGCGCCAGGATGTTCAAGGCAATGCCCATGCCTGGCTGATAATGGGCTGCCTCGCTTAAGGCCAATGCTTCCCGGCACAACACTTCCGCCTGGGTATTATCCCCCAAATGGTAATGAATGGCTCCTTGATAATTCAGGCAAAAAACGAGGTCGGCCGGGTGGTTTAACGGCCGTAACACCGCCACACTCTGTTGCAACAACCGCTGCGCCTCTCCATACCGCCCCACATGAAAGGTAAACCAACCCAGCCGCGCCAGCAGCCGCCCCCATACCAGCTGTTTCGCCTCGTTATCTGGCTGGCTTGTTTCCACCATGGCCGCCGCCCGCTGAAAAGCATCCTGCCCCTCCTGGAAGCGGCTACGCATATCATAATAATCAAATAAACTGCTCAACCCCTGGTTGAGGCTGGCCACGTTTTGCTGCACCAATGCCCACCGCCAGGCGGCACGGATATTTTCAATCTCCTCGCCAATCTGCTCTAAGGCCAGACGCTGCTCTTCACTTTGCAGCCGGGACTCTGCCTGCTGCAACAGCTGGATGAAATAATCCTGGTGACGGCCGTAAATAGTCCCCCCTTCCACCGGATTTTGCTGCAACTGTTCGGCCGCATACAGGCGCAATACCTCCAATATCTCAAAACGTGGCCTGCCCGTTCCGCCCGTCACCCGCCGCACAAACGAATGGTCTATCAATTTCATCAGCACTGGCAGCGAAACATTGGCAACCGCTTCCGCCGCCTCGCGTGTGAAGCCATTGCGAAACACCGAAAGCTGCCGCATTGCCTGTTGTTCTTCGGCCGTTAACATATTCCACGAATAGGTAAATACCACCCACAAACTGCGGTGCCTTTCCGGCACATCGCGCATAGTGGCGCTCAAAAAACGTAGATTTTGCTCCAATTCGCGCACAATATCGGCGCAAGAAAGCACGCGCACCCAACTGGCCGCCAGTTCAATCCCCAACGGCAAGCCATTCACCAACTGACAAATCCGGGCTACGGCCGTTTCCTCCGCCGGTGACATGGCAAAACCGGTATCCACCGCCCGCGCTGTCTGCAAAAATAGCTGCACGGAGCTATAACCCTGCCAGGAGAGGGTATCGGCCGCTTCCGTCGGAAAGGGCAGCCCCTCCAACAAATACACTTGCTCCCCACGCACATTCAGGCGGCTGCGCGAAGTCACCAACATCTTCAGCCGGGGCGCGGCCGCCAACAACGAGGTGATATAGCTGGCGGCCGCTGCCAGATGCTCAAAGTTATCCATCACCAGCAAAATCTCTTTCTCGCGCAGATAATTTTGAATCCGCGATGTGGGCGCTTCCGGGTCGCGCAATGATAGCTGCAACGCATCGGCAATGGCCGCCGCCACCGGATTAAAGCTGGTGGTAGCCGCCATGCTCCGGTGCAGTTCATGTTGCTCCACCGCCGCCAGGCGTACCAGATAAACCCCATCGGCAAAAGCCATCGTCGCCGTTCCCGGTGAGAGCAGTTTATGTACTGCTTGCAACGCCAGACGGGTTTTGCCCACGCCACCTGGCCCCACAATCGTCATCAACCGGCAGTCGGGGTCAAGCAGCCGATCCACAATTTCCGCCAGATCCGCTTCCCGGCCCACAAACCGGGTCAACTGCGCCGGTAAGTTGTGGGCAGGCGGTCTGGTAGCCACCATATCGCCCACCGGTAGTGTTGCCTGCGCCAATATCAAATCGCCGCGCAAAATGCTTTCATACAACTGGCGCGTTTCTGGCTCTGGCTCAACTTTCAGGTTCTCCTTGAGCAATCGTCGGCAAGTTTCATACTGCGCCAGGGCCGCACTGCGCTGCCCGCTCCATACCAACAAGTGCATCAACTGCCGGTGGGTTTCCTCGCGCCACGGTTCTAACTCCAGCAGCCGCGCCGCATATTTCAGCCCCAGGGCCGTGTTTCCTTGTCGCGTCAGATATTCAGCCAGCCCATGCAAGGATTGCACTGCTAACTGTTGCAACCGTGTTCTTTCGCTCTGCTGCCATGTCTCAAAATCCGGCGCTTGGGCCACATGAAATCCATCCAGAAAATCCCCCCGGTATAAATCTATGGCCTCGCGCAACAAGATCGCAGAAGCGGGTGACAATTGGCCGCTTCTAAGATCACCCAACTCCTGGAGCGTATGGGTGAACTGGACAACATCAATTTCGCAGGGAACGGCCGTGTTCAACTCCACCGTCTGCCGGGAAATAAGCAGATAATCGCCGACTAACGGCCGTAAATTAAACAGCACATCCCGCAAATTCTTGCGCGCCTTCTCTTCTGTACTTTCACCCCACAACAAACCGGCTAACATCTCCCGCGTATACGATTTACCTGTAGCCGCCAGGTAAAACAACAAGGCCGCTGCCTTGTTAGAGACAAAGCCCGTCACCAGCTCATCGCCAATAAATACTAACGGCAATCCAAATACCTGTATTCGCAGCTTTTTAGTCACCACATTTGCCGAATTCTGTGTCATCTGTCCCTCTTTTTGCCCCATTGCTCGACGTTTTCTCGACGGTTGACCCCTAAAATAGTCGTATCGTCGAGTATACATAGTTTGCGCATAATTGCGAAGACAGGGAAGAAGAGAAAAATGCAGCAAGTTGGGCGTTCGCCCACCGTCGTATGGCAAGTTCGGCGTAGTGTGGATTCTTTTAATTGTCAACCATTCATTGACCGGGCAGCCAACTATCGTTACGGCGGGAGCTTCCACATCATCACAAACCTGCGAGAAATAACTATCCTCGGCATGGCCGGTTTGCCCATGTGGTAAACGGTTATTGTTATTGTTCCAGTCTGCTTCATATGTGCCGCCTGTGCCAAACAGGTCTGGCAGGTCATAACCCATCTTGTTGTTGACCTGCCAGACCTCCAGGGACCCAAACAAATTTATCGTCGGGGCTTGCTGATATAAAAAACGCACTGAAAGTGCGTTGAGGGATTACCAATTTTTTTGGGCTACTTCCAGTGCGCTTTAGCGTACTTCTCGTAACAGCCTGGGAATTCCATTCCCAGGTATGGGTGAAAAAAGAGGTGCTCCCCCTGCCCTGCATAAACAGGGGGAGCGGTGCAGAGGGGATGTTGTAGTGATTTGCAACGAAGTTACAAATCACCGAACAAAAAAAGGAGCGCTTTCCAACTACCCGAAGGTAGGTAGTTAGTAATGAATTGGTAATCCGTAATCGGTAAACCGTAATCCGATTAACGGTTAACAGATTTATCGCCGACGTAAGAAGGCCGGGATTTCCAGGTTGTTCGGTGCAAAACGCGGTTGAACCGGTTCTGGTTCTGGTTCGCGCACGGGCGGGGCCACAGGTACGGCAACGGGCTGTGGTTGTGGCTGCGGCCGTGATTGGCTCACTGGGGCGGTGGTGGCACGGCCGTACTGCGTTTGCAACATCTGGCGGCGAGACATGGTGCGCTCAAAACCGGTGGCAATCACCGTCACCCGCATCTCATCCCCCATCGTCTCATCAATCACCGCGCCAAAAATCATATTCGCATCCGGGTGCGCCGTTTCCCGAATAATCGCCGCCGCCTGGTTCACATCATACAAACTCAGGCTGGGGCCGCCGGTCACGTTAAAGAGAATGCCCTGTGCCCCATCAATCGTCACATCCAGCAGCCGGGAGCTAATCGCCTGTTCGGCGGCAATGCGGGCGCGCTCTTCGCCTTCGCCGTGCCCAATCGCCATCAACGCGGCCCCACCCTGGGACATAATTGCTTTCACATCGGCGAAGTCCAGGTTAATCAGGCCAGGCACGGTAATCAGTTCGCTGATCCCTTGAATACCCTGGCGCAGCACATCATCAGCCATGTTAAAGGAGTCGGCCAGCGACATACGCCGGTCGGTCAGTTCCAGCAGGCGGTCATTGGGGATGACGATCAGGGTATCCACCTGCTCTTTTAGCTTTTCAATGCCATGTTCGGCCGAGGTGGAACGTTTGCTGCCTTCAAAGAGAAACGGCCGTGTCACCACCCCTATCGTCAATGCGCCCTGTTCACGGGCCACACGGGCCACCACATGCGCCGCGCCGGTACCTGTACCGCCACCCATGCCGGCCGTAATAAACACCATGTCCGAGCCTTTCAGCACTTCATACAAATCATCCACCGATTCTTCGGCCGCTTTTTCGCCGACTTCAGGATGGCCGCCGGCGCCTAAACCGCGCGTCAGCTTTTCACCAATGCGCACCCGCTTGGGGGCATTTGCCAGCAGAAGAGCCTGGTTATCGGTGTTGATAGCAATAAAATCAACACCGTTGATCCCTTCTTTGATCATCCGGTTGACAGCGTTACAACCGCCGCCGCCAACACCAATGACGCGAATGCAGGCCACGTTTTCTAGTTCTGGTGTTCTTTGCATGGGTAAACCCTCTTCTGCACGTTGGTAAGATTATAAAGTAGAGGGGCGGGCCACCTCTTCCCGGTTACGACCGGCCCGCTCCTCTTCTGCTTATCTTCACCGATTACAGTAATGTTGCTTTATTCCCTGGGCGTGGATCGTATCGGCTGGCATATTGCTCTAATGTTGCTTTTTCTACCAGCCATTTGTTCCCAAATTTGATAGCGGGGAGTTTGCCTTGCCGGATCAGACGTCTGACGGATTCCGGGTGTACATTAAGACGTTTGGCCACTTCGGGGACGCCTGCATAACTTTCCAGCAAATCTTCCTTACTCATTGCATCTCATGGACTTGGGAAGCATCAACACCGATGCGGGATATTACAACAAATCTATTTGTTGTAAAAATACAACAAAACCCGGTAACTGTCAAGAGTTTTGTTGTAATAAGTCAACAACTGTGGATAACTGCTCCCCAACGGCCGTCACCACAGCCGTCACCCGCCCCCATCGTACCAATCGCTCCACCGCCGCTTGCACGGCCGTCTCCGCCCTCTCGCTCACCTGCCGAAAACCAAACAACCGCCCCACCGCCAACGGAATTTCCTCTCTACCCACACACACCGCATCCCGAACAACCAGCAGCACCGCTTCCTCCACCTCTTCCGGGGCAATCAGCTCAAACTTGCGCGATGGGGTGGGTAAATGCGCCCGATTCCGCACCAACGGCCGTGTCATCATCACCGACCACAAAAAATCACCGCGCCGCCGGATACGGCCGTTCGCCGTCAGCGATTCCACCATCTGCCCAGCAATCCCCTCATTGGCCGTCACCACCTTATAACCCGCTGCCAGCCACAGCCGCCGCATCGCCTCCATCATGTGAATGGGTGATTCGGCCGTGACCACCATCTCCAACTGGCGCAGCACCTCCTCCCGAAACGAGGCATATTCCCGGTAGCGGCGATGAAAGGATGCTTTGCTGGCAGGCAGGCTGATTTGGGCCATCTGGTAATCAGGGATGGGGCGGGGAGCAACGGCCGTCTTCCCCACCTCATAGCGCAAAACAGGCATAGGGGCAGCAGGGGGTACGGCCGTCCTCTCTCCATCTTCAACCATCGCCAGCAACCGCGCCTGTTCCCCCGCCGGATCATGCCACCAGGCGTGGCTCCACACCCGCCCCACACGCCAGCCCAACTGCGCCAGCACCTCCGCCTGAATCCGGTCGCGGTCCCGTGCCGAACGCGCCAGATGGTAATTATCCCCATCACATTCCAGCCCCAGCCGGTAATAACCTGGCCGCGCCTCATCCCGCAGCGCCAGGTCAACCCGCACCGGGCCGTCCCCCACACGCTGCGCCACGCCATACCCCTGCGCCCGCAACACGGCCGCCACCACCTCTTCAAATGGCGCCACCTGCGACGCCTGATCGGGGGCCAGCATGGGTAGCTGCCCGGTTTGCGCATATTGTAAATAGTCCTTCAAAATGGCAATGCTACGCGCTTCCACCCGATCCGCGTCCAGGTCATCCGGCGCAAAGTTGGTGAAAATCTCGCACCGCTGCCGGGCACGGCTGATGAGTACATTCAGCCGCCGTTCGCCACCCGGCAGGTTCAGCGGCCCAAAGTTGAGTGAGAGGGAGCCATCGGCCGCACGGCCGTACCCCATGCTAATCAAAATCACATCCCGCTCATCACCCTGCACATTCTCCAGATTCTTCACAAAAAACGGTTCGGAGTGGTTGGCCGCAAAAAATGGTTCCAGCGACGGGTCAGCCCGGCGCAACTGCTCCACCGCATTCCGCACCGCCTCGCTCTGGCTGGCACTAAAGGCCACCACCCCCAGGCTCAACGGGGCATCGGCGGCCAGCTGCGCCCGCGCATGAGCCATCACCGCCTCCGCTACTAACTGCGCCTCGGCCGGATTGGTGCGGCTGCGCCCCCGGTCATAGACCGTGTGCCGGTGTACATGCAGCCGCAGCCCCACCTCCTGCCGCCCCGCGTCCGGGCTGGGGAAAATGACCAGTTGCCGCTCATAAAAGGCACGGTTGGAAATGGCAATCAGCGACTCATGGCGGCTGCGATAATGCCAGCGCAACAGGCGTTGGGGGGCGTGTTGGGTGCAGAAAAGGTCGAGGATGCTTTCGGGGGAGGTAATTGGGTAATTGGGTAATTGGGTAATTGGGGGATCAGAAGCTTCGTCAATCTCCCAATCTCCCAATCTCGCAATCTCCTCTCCTACCACCCGCTCAAAAAAACTCGTGGGTGGCAACTGACGGCCGTCGCCGACGATGACCACCTGCCGTCCACGCAAAATTGCGCCAAAGGCATCCACCGGCCGCACCTGGCTGGCTTCGTCAAATATCACCAGATCAAAACTCACGCTATCTGGCGGCAAGAAGGTGGCGATGGAGAGCGGACTCATCATAAAAAGTGGTTTGATACGCTGCACGGCCGTACCCGCTTCCTGCATGAGCGTCCGAATCGGTTTGTGCGCCCGCTGTTTGCCCATTTCCGTTTGCAGCCGCCCCATTTGCCCGACGGCCGTATAACGGGGCAGCCGTTGCCAGTGGGCGTCAGCTAACCGGAGGCGGTTGGCGGCCAGAAATTCCCGGTCTAGCTCCTGAAAGCGGCGCACGGCTTCATCTTGCGCGGCGCTGCTCGCCCCGTGCAACTGGGGATGGGTGGCGGCCGCTTTTTCGATCAGGCTGGTGAACCAGGCCAGATTGAACAGGTTGGTCAGGTGTGCCGGGCCGGCCGGCCAGCCGTAGGCCACCTCAGCCACATCGGGCAAACCAGCCGTGTGCCATTCGTTGGCCGCCCGGTTATACGCGGCCATCTCCGGCAGGCGGTCGGCGGCGGCGTTGATTTGCGCCAGGATGTGCTGCTGTTCGGCAAAGGGGGCAGCGGCAAAGCTCTGGTTTGGCCCCAGGCGCAGCGTTTCGTCCCATTGGAGGCAGGCGAAGAGGTGGGCTACGGCCGTGCCCCTCTCCCCCTTCGCCGCTTCAATCCCGGCAATCGCTGCCCGCAACCAATCGCCATGAACCCCCTGGGCGGCATAGGCCAACAGCGCGGGATCCACCTGACCGGTCTCGATTTCCCGGTGCATCCCTACCAGCCAGCGCCCCACCCGCAGCAGGTCGGCCCAATCGGACTCCTCTTTTTGCCAGCGCACAGAAAAGAGTTGGGCCAAAAGCGGGGTCATTTGCGCCAGCAACGGCCGTACACGCTGCACATCCAGAATCGCATCCACCAATGCCACCTGCTGCTCCCATTCATCCGGCATAGCACGGCGGCACAACCCGGCCAACTGCTGCCGCGCCGCCCGGTAACGGCCGGAGAGTGACCGCCACCGTTTTGGCCCGGCCATCAACCCCTGGCGAATGGGCAGCACCTCTTGTGCCCACGCTTCGGGGATGAGCCAGGTGTCAAATTCGGCGTGGGCGCGGGCCGTTTGCTGCCCGGCTTCTAATGCCGCCAGGAGCGGCTCGGCCTGTTCACGCCAGGCAGCCGCCTGCACATCCACCGCGTACAGGGTGGGCGCGACCAGCAGTTGGTGGGCGTCGAAGAGCAGTTTGTCCAGAGCAGCGGGGGAGAGGGGCACGGCCGTGCCCAGATGCCGCGCCAGGTTCGCCGCCGCCTCAGTTAGACGAGCCAGCGCGTGCAGGGCATCCTGGCTGTGCTGGCGAATGAGGGGGATGGTGGCCTCGTTGAATTCTGCTAAACGGCTGCCCGCCAGAGGATGCGCGGCCGGGACGCCCATCTGTTGCAGGCAGGTTTGCAGCGCAGTCAGTTGGGCCAGCCGCGCCCGGTAGGTTTGCTGTGACCAGTTTTGCATGGCCGCCTGATTGAGCGCGGGCAGAGGCGCATGGTCAGCCAGACGTGCTCGCAGTTGCAGGGCACGGCCGTAAGCGTGATACAACGTCACACCACTTTCGCCAATCGGTTCGTTGAGGGCACGGCTGTAGTTGTTCAGCCGGTGGCGCAGTTGGGTGAGTTCGTCCAGAGCGGGGAAACGGCCATCTTGCAGACGGCCTTCTACTTTTGGCTGTCCCCGTTGCACCGTGCGCACCAGTTCCGCCAGAAAACCGCGTTTGGTCGTTTTGTGGCTGTGCAGTTCCAGGGCGGCGTCGCCCAGGCCAATCTCGTCCAGCCGCCGCTTCACCACCTCCAGCGCAGCCATCTTTTCGGCCACAAAGAGGACGGTTTTGCCCTGCCCCAACGCTTCGGCGATGAGGTTGGTGATGGTTTGGGATTTGCCGGTGCCGGGGGGGCCTTGGATGACCAGGTGACGGCCGTTGCGCACGTCCAGTATCGCCTGCATCTGGGAACTATCGGCATCTACCACCTGGAAGCTGTTGTCCAGCGGCAGCAGGTCATCCAGAAAAGCATTGTCGGGGATACCGCCACTTTCACTAAAGCCGTCGGGGTGCAAGAGGGATTGCAAAACGGGATGGTCGGCCGGGCGGCGACCGGCGGGCCAGTTGGCGGCGTCCAGGTCGGCCACCATGAGCAGTTTGCTGAAGGAGAAGAAGCCGAGGTGGACGGCCGTTTCCTCCACCCGCCAACCGCTCATGCCCGCCACAATCTGGGCCACCTGGGCAAAATAGGCAGCCACATCGGGCACGTCGGTGGAGGGCAGTTCTGGTAATGTCAGGCCAAAATCGGCGGCCAGTTTCAGGCGCAAGGAGGGGTTGTCCTGGATTTCTGCGCCGGTGTAGGCCAGCGTAAAACGGCTGTCGGCGCTGTCGCGGTTGAGGGCGACGGGGATGAGCAGCAGCGGAGCGCGGCGGGCGACTTCGGCATTTGGCGTTTCGCGCCAGCGCAACAGGCCCAAGGCCAGGTAGAGAATGTTGACGCCCTGCTCTTCGATGGCGGCGACGGCCGTGTAATAACTGTTCAACAGCCGCTTTTGCAATTCGGCCGAGTTGTAGGGCGTTTGCAACTGGTTGTCGGTCAGGGGGTCGGTTCCCGGCTGGCCCGGCGTGCCGGGTTCGTCGGGCGCGGCCTCCGGTTGGGGCAGGAAAGTGAAGACGACACCATTTTCTACCAGCAGGGGCAGGAGGGTGGACGGCCGTTCCTGCACAATCTCCAGGCTTCTGGCTTTCAACGGCCGGTAATTGATAAGTGGGTTACGCAGGCCAAGATCAAGTAATTCCTGGCGCGCAGTTTCTAGCCGGGTATCAATCTGATCCATCCTGTTCCTTGCGCATCTGCGCCAGCCGCATCTGGTAAAAACAGAGCTGGTGGCAGGTGGGCAGTTTCAGGCGCAGGTTACTTGCCACTTGCAACTGGTTGTTTCATTAGCGGCCGTGCAACATCATCCTGATCTCTTCTGTGGGGCGGGTGGTGCCAATAAACGCTCCTTTGATCTGGCGGGGGGGCATGTCCAGTTGATATACCTGGGCCAGCATAGCCAGCGCGATTACAATTTCCAGCAAAGCGAAGCTATTGCCAATGCAGACACGCGGCCCGGTGACAAAGGGCACATAGGCGCATTTGTGCATATCGGTCAGTTTGCCTGGTGTAAACCGCTCCGGCTCAAACTGCTCCGGCTCCGGCCATAGTTCGGGCAGGCGGTGGGTGACGTGGGGGCTGATCATGAGAATGGTGCCGGCCGGTACGCGATAGTCACCCAGTTGGTCATCCTCTTTAGCCTGGCGGGCCACAAAGCCGGTGGGGGGGTAAAGGCGCAATGTCTCATCGGCGACCATTCGGGTGTAGGTCAGCCGGAAAAGGTCTTCGGTGGTCGGTTGGCGACCGGCCAATACGGTGTCTACCTCAGCCTGTAGCTTTTCCCGTTTATCTGGGTGCTGTGACAGCAGATAAAAGGCCCAGGTGAGGGTGCGGGCGGTGGTTTCAAAACCGGCAAAAAAGAGGGTGATCACTTCATCGCGCAGCTGCTGTTCATCCATGCCCACATTAGTTTCTTCATCGCGGGCTTGCAGGAGCATGGTGAGGATGTTTTGGTCGGTGGGATGGGTACGGCCGTAGGCGATGCGCTCGTCAATAAAGCGGTGTATCGTTTCCAGTGCCCGTTTGAAGCGGACATTACCTGGTGTGGGCACAACCAGCGGCGGCACAAATGGTTTGGACGTGCCTTCACCAATGTATTGAAAGGTAACGCCAAACGCCTGCCCCACCTCTAATGCCTGTTCGGTCAGGTCTATGCTAAACATAGCCTGCCCAATCACTCCCATGGTCAGGCGCATCATCTCCTCGTCTACGTGGATGGTTTGGCCGATGGAAGATTGCCAGCGTTCACTCATTTTTTGGGTGATCTGCACCATCATGTGGTGAAATTGCAGCACCGCTTTGGGGGTGAAGGTGGGCTGGATCAGGCGGCGTTGTTGCCGCCATAGCTCGCCCTCGCTGGTAACAAGGCCATTGCCCATGAGCAACCGCAGCCGGTCATAATTTGGCCCTTTGATGTAATTGGCCGCATTGCGCACAAAGACATGGTACAGGTGGTCAGGGTGGCAGGTGAACACCATGGGGAACGGGCCAACTTTGAACTGCACCAGGTCGCCCTGTGTAAGGCGCAGATCTTCGGCAAACTTGAGAATCTCTTTTTTCTGAATTTCCCGTAGATTACCTAGAATGGGCAGGCCAGGGGCCGTGGGGATGGGTTTTGGCTCGATTGTGGCTGTCATGGTCTCTCCGTTGTTATGTGGGTAATGTCTTTACTTTTTCGCCATGACTACAGTGGATAAAGAATTGAACGGATTCCCCTCTGGAAAATTATCCTTTTATTTCTCCATCCGTTGTAGCCTCACGGAAGTGGCGAAAACTTCGTGACGCCAACTTATATGCAGGTTAACGGCCGTAGGCTAAAAGCTGTCTGCCGCAAGTTTATCACACAATTTTGAACAATCACGGCCGTTACGCTATATTCCCGTAAATCGTAATTCGTATTCCGTAAACCGCCGGATTACGGATTACGGCTAACGGAGGATACGATGATCGACCCCGCCACGCTGCTAGAGCAAGACCGCGACCACCTGCTACACCCGTTGCATCACCCAAACAGCCATGCGGCCCCCCTGATTGTGGCATCGGGCCAGGGGATTTATTTGCATACGGTAGACGGCCGTACCCTCATTGATGGGCTGTCGGCATTGTGGAATGTGTTGGTGGGGTACGGCCGTGTCGAACTTGCCAACGCCGCCCGGCAGCAGATGAGCCAGCTTGCTTACTGCTCCAACTATGCCGGGCTGGCCAACCTGCCGGTCATCGAATTGGCCGAACGGCTGGCCGGATATGCCTATCCCCATCTCAACTACACCTATTTCACTTCCGGCGGCGCAGAAGCCAACGAGAGCGCCTTCAAAACCGCCCGCTACTACTGGAAGCGGCTGGGCAAACCGGGCAAGGTCAAAATCATCGCCCGCCAGGACGCCTATCATGGCGTAACGCTGGCCGCGATGAGCGCCACCGGCATCACCCCCTATTGGCCGATGTTTGAGCCACGTGTGCCTGAATTCCTGCACATCGTCGCCCCATACCCCTACCGTTTTGCCGGAGATGTGAAAACGGGTGAAACGATTGGCGAAGCGGCCGCCCGCGCTCTGGAAGAAGCCATCCTCCGGGAAGGGCCGGAGACGGTGGCCGCCTTCATCGCCGAGCCGGTGCAGGGTGCGGGGGGGGTGATTGTGCCGCCGCCCGATTATTTCCCACGTATTCGCCAGATTTGTGACCAGTACGAGGTGCTGTTCATGGCCGATGAGGTGATTACTGGCTTTGGGCGCACGGGGGAACCGTTTGCTCTCAGCCGCTACGGCGTCCAGCCAGACATTCTTTCGTTTGCCAAAGGAATTACCAGCGGCTACCTGCCGTTGGGTGGCATCCAGCTTTCGGATGGGATCAAAGAGGTGATTTTGAGTGCGCCGCCCGCGCAGACGTGGATGCACGCCTACACCTATTCCGGCCATGCCACCTGCTGCGCAGTGGCGTTGGCAAACCTGGACATTATCGAAACGGAAGAGTTACCGGAACGCGCCCGGACAATGGGTGGGCGGTTGCTGGCCGGTTTGTTGGCGCTGGCGGCAGAGTTTGACTGCATTGGCAATGTGCGCGGGTTGGGGTTGATGTGTGCGGTGGAGTTTGTGGCCGACCGGGAAACCAAAGCATCAGCCAACATCGCCGCTCCCATCCTCAAGGCGTGTCTGGAACGGGGGCTGCTCACCCGCGCCAAGGGGGAAAGCCTGCTGCTGGCCCCGCCGCTGATTGTGACGGAGGCTGAGGTGGATACGATAGTGGAGATTGTGCGGGAGGCAATTGCGGCCGTGATGCGTGATCGGTAATCTAATGTCGAAAGCAGCTTTCGGCTTTTGGAGTGCCAACAGGGGTAAGGCAATGGCGCGGCAGGATGATCGGCTGGAGGTGGAGGTAAAGTTTTGGGTGGCGGAGCATACGGCCGTGCGCCAAACTTTGCTCTCTCTGGGGGCCACCCTCAGCAAACCGCGCGTCTTTGAACGCAACCTGCGTCTGGACACACCGGACCAGCAGTTATTACAAAAACGGCAGTTGTTACGGGTGCGGCAAGATACCACTGTAACTGTTACCTTCAAAAGCGACACGATCACCTTACCAGACAGTGAGGCCAAAGTGCGGGAAGAGATTGAGTTCCAGGCGAGTGATGGGGAGACGGCCGTGCTGCTTTTCCAACGCCTCGGTTACAGCCCGGTGCAGGTGTATGAAAAGTACCGTGAAACATTCCAGTTAGGCGAAGTGGAAGTAGTGCTGGACGAGCTGCCCTTTGGCAACTTTGTGGAATTGGAAGGGCCAGAAGCGGCTATCAAAACGGCCGCTGCCCAACTAGGGCTGGATTGGAATCACCGCCTGCTCACCAATTACCTGGCGCTCATGGCCCAACTGCAAGCGCACCACCATCTGCCCTTCCATGACCTGACTTTTGCCAATTTCGCCGGGCACCCCTTCAACATTTCTGACGTTTTGCCTCAATCCCTTTTTGTAAGTCTGAACTGTTGACCTGTGAAGGCGATGTGGGCGCCGGATTGGAGTACGGCCGTCCGCTCCACACTCCCCTCATCCAGCACCGGGTTGGTGTGGTTCAGGTGGGTGAGTACCAACTGCGTAGGCAGATGGGCAAAACGGGCCAGCGTATCGGGGATGAGGGGATGGGCCACTGGCGCACGGCTGCCCAATTCATCCCGGCTATAAAAACTGGCATCCACCAACGCCACGTCCACGCTGCTTAAAACGGCTTCCGCCTCCGGCCATTGCCCCCAATCGTCAATGTCCGGCAGGTAGAGCAGGCGGCGCTTTGGCCCCTGGATGAAGAAGGCAAAGGTACCCGCCCCCCATTCGTCGCGGTGCGGCACGGGCACGGCCGTAACGCTCACATCGGCCGCCAACTCCACCGTTTGCCCGGCTACCAGGGGCACAATGCGCAAGTTGTTCACCAGAGGCGACCAAAGGTGATTTTCCAGCAGCAGTTGGCCGAGTTCGCGGGAGGCGTAAATGGGCAATTGGGTAACGGCCATCGCTTCCGGGCCAAGCGGGGGCAGGCCGCCAATGTGGCCCAGGTGGGCGTGGGTAAGAAAGATGCCGTCGGGCGGGCGCAGGCGGTACGGCCGTGTTGGATGTTCTCCCAACGCCTCAGCCAGCAAATTCAACTGGTGCTTGATGTCCGGCGTGGCGTCAAAAAGGTAAACGCTGGCCTCCTTTCCTCGATTATCCACCAACCCTAGACAGGCCACATACTCAGCTCTCGTTGGGTCGGCAAAAGCGGCCGTGCAGCGAGCGCAGCGGCAGCCTGCGTGGGGCAGCCCACCATCCTGCATGATGCCCAGGGTTACGGCCGTGACTTGATTTTTCGGTAGTGCAATCATCTCCACCTCTCGAAAAGTAAACAGTAAACGGTGAACAGTGAACAGTAAAGACAGCAATTCTCAGTCTGAACTGTTTGCCACCATCGCCACCGATTGAAATCGGTGTCTGCCAGACGTAAACGCGCTAAAGCGCGTTGGGGGTGGCTCTGATAACGTGCTTTAGCACGTTTTTGTATCAGCCTATGAATTCATTCATAGGCAATGGCGGCCAGATTGAGCAATGGCGGCCAGATTGAGAATTGCTGCAGTAAAGACTGCTCACTGTTCACTGCTCACTGTTCACTTTATAATACCCCGCCATGTCAGTGACGCCTATTTACACCATTGGCTATGGGTCACGGCCGTTGCCCGAATTCATCGCCACCTTACAAGCCTATCACATTGCCTACCTGCTGGATGTACGCTCAAAGCCGTATTCCCGCTACCGGCCAGAATTTGGCAAGAGTGAACTGGAAGCAGCCTTGAAAGAGGCAGGCATTCGCTACGTCTTTATGGGAGATACCTTAGGCGGCCAGCCAGACGATGCCCGTTGTTACACCGAAGGCAAGGTGGATTATGAAAAGGTAAAACAGATGGCGTTTTACCAGGAGGGCATTGGCCGGTTGCAAAAGGCCTATGCCCAACAACTGCCCGTGGCCCTGCTCTGCGCCGAGGGCAAACCAGAGCAGTGCCATCGCAGTAAACTCATCGGCCAAACGTTAACAGAACAAGGCATCCCCGTGGCCCACATTGACGAAAATGATAACCTGTCCAGCCAGGCCGAGGTGCTGTTGCGGCTGACCAACAACCAGCCCAGCCTCTTTGGCGACGACTTTCACCAGTTCACTTCACGCAAACGATACGAAACAGATTTTGAAGGGAATAAGGATGACAGCTTATGAAACTTGTCACCATTGGCGCATTTGGATTTTCAGAAGAAGGTTTCTTTCAAGCGTTGCAAGAGGCGGGTGTGGACACCTTTTGTGACGTGCGGCAGCGGCGGGGCGTGCGCGGGGCGGAATATGCCTTTGTCAACAGCCAGCGTTTGCAGGCGCGGCTGGCAGAACTGGGTATTCGTTATCTGCATGTGAAGGAGTTAGCGCCCACAACGGCCGTGCGTGCCCACCAACACGCCGCCGACAAAACCAGCAAAACAGCCAAACGCCAACGCAGCCAACTCAGCCCCACCTTTGTGGGCGCTTACCAGGCACAAATCCTTGACCCCTTTGATGCCCAAACGCTGCGGAATCTCCTGCCGCCCGATGTTCAGGTAATGGCGATTTTTTGCGTTGAGCGTGAACCGGCCGCCTGCCACCGCTCCCTCATTGCTGACAGGCTGGCGCAGGTATGGGGCGTGAGCGTGGAAGATGTGGTGCCGTAACGGAGGGCAGGATGAAAGTTGTCATTGTGGCCAAAACACGCCAGGGCGCCGGGGCCTGTATTGGGGCCATTTCGTTTGGCGGCGAACCCGAAGCGGCTTCGGGCCGTAGCCTGCGCCTGATTGCCCCCGATGCCGCCACCAATGAAGCGGTTGGATTGGAATATAACGTGGGCGACGTGTGGGAAATCGAGGCCACCCCTGCCGCCGATGTGATCCCGCCGCACATCGAAAATGTCATCGTCCATAACAAACGCCGCCTGCCGCCACTGGATGACGTGGTTTCCTTTATCGAACGGCACATGCCCTCCCAAATCGGCGGCCCAGAACTGTTATATGCAGGGTTGACCCAGGCCACAGCAACCGGCGCACTTTACATCAGCCAGCAACGCGGTATCCCGCCCTACAGCACCCTCTTTTGGCGACCAGACAAACCCTTACAGCGAAATACTGAGGGCAAACGCATTCGCTATCGCTATCCGGTGGCCGGGCCTGGCAGCGATGTTGCAGGCTGTACGCTCACCTTTGTCGGTTTTCAAGAGCCGCTGGCCGAAATTCCCGCCGGAACGCTGCTGCGCGTTTCGCTGGCTCACTGGTGGCGTCCGCCGGACAAACCAGAGGAGGAGTTGCGCTGTTTTGTCCAATTGTCGGGATGGTTCACTGACGAAATGAGAGTGGGAGGTTGGGAGATGGGGGGAGTAGATGAACAGAACCACTCTCTCGATCTCCCCATCTCTCAATCTCTTTATACCAATCCGCAAGAGGCCCTCAAACAAGTTTTTGGCTATGACGAATTCCGCCCGCTGCAAGCAGACATTATCCAAAACGTGCTGGCAAAAAAAGATTGTGTGGCCGTCATGCCCACCGGCAGCGGCAAATCACTCTGTTATCAATTGCCGGCGCTGCTGTTTCCGGGGTTGACGGTGGTCGTCTCGCCTCTCATTTCACTGATGGAAGACCAGGTGAGCGCGCTGCATGAACTGGGCGTACCGGCCACTTTTCTAAACAGCACATTGACATACAGTGAGTATGTGGCGCGTATGAATGGGGTACGCAACGGCCGTGTCAAACTTCTTTACGCCGCCCCCGAAACCTTACTCCGCCCAGAAATTTTGCTGCTGCTGGAACAGTGCCGGGTGGATTGCCTGACCATTGATGAAGCGCACTGCATCTCCCAATGGGGGCACGATTTTCGCCCGGAATTCCGGCAGTTGATTAAAGTGCGTAAACGGCTGCCTGAAGCGGTCTGTTTTGCGTTAACGGCTACGGCCACGCCTCGTGTGCAGCAAGATATTCTCGATTCGCTGGGCATCCCCCAGGCGCAGGCGTTTATCGCCAGCTTTAACCGGGAGAATCTCTTTTTGAGCGTGCAGCCCAAGAAAGAGGTAGCCGGGCAAACGCTCTCCTTTTTGGAAGATCATCGGGACGAATCGGGCATCATTTATTGTGCCACGCGCAAACAGGTGGACTTGTTAAGCGGGTTGCTGGCGGCCAAGGGATGGGCGGTACGGCCGTATCATGCCGGACTCGACGACGCCACCCGCACCCAAAACCAGCGTGCCTTCATCCGCGACGATGTGCCCATCATCGTGGCAACTATCGCTTTTGGCATGGGCATCAATAAACCCAACGTGCGCTTTGTTTTGCACGTAGACCTGCCCCAGGACATGGAAAGTTATTACCAGCAAATTGGTCGCGCCGGGCGCGATGGCTTGCGCGCCGACTGCCTGCTGCTCTACAGCTATGCGGACGTGAACACCGTTTACCGTTTCATCGAGCAAATGGCCCCAGACCAGCAAAAAGGGGCATCCCTGCGGCTGGCGGCGATGGTGCAATATGCGGAGGCGGGGGTGTGCCGGCGACGGCCGTTGCTCACCTACTTTGGCGAACCGTATGAAGCGGAAACGTGTGAAACCTGTGATAACTGTCTGGCCGAGGAACAGGCGCAGGTGGATTTGACCGTGCCTGCCCAAAAATTCCTCTCCTGCGTTTACCGCACCGGGCAGTTTTTTGGCGTTAACCACATCATTGATGTACTGCGCGGCTCGCGGAATCAGAAAATTTTGCGGCGCGGCCATGATAAATTGACGACCTACGGCATTGGCCTGGAGTGGGATAAGGAGCAGTGGAAACATCTCTGCACCCAACTCATCCAACAAGGGCTGCTGACGCAGGATTTGGAACATGGCAGCCTGAAATTGACGGAAACGGCGTGGCCGGTTTTGCGGGGGCAGGCGCAGTTCTGGGGGGTGATGGAGACGGCAAGGATGAAAACGGCCGTGACAGCCCCCTCTGAACCCCTCGACTACAACCGGGAACTGTTTGCCCTGCTGCGCCAGAAACGTAAAGAGTTGGCAGACGCGGCCAATGTGCCCCCCTACGTCATCTTTTCCGACCGGACGCTGGTGGAAATGGCGGCCTTTTATCCGCAATCGCGGGAATCACTGTCCCGCATCTACGGCATCGGCCAACGCAAACTGGATAAATATGAAGACGATTTCCTGCCGCTCATCCGTGACTTTTGCGCGGCTCACAATCTGGTGGAAGTGCCTGACGCTCAGGCGCGTCAGCGCAACATTCAGCCAAAAGGACAACCTGGCACGCGGGCGCAGTTGGCGGTGGAGATGTATGAAAAGGGAAAGCCTGTGCCCGCTATTGCCGACGAATTGGGCGTGAAAACCAGCACGGTGATGAAATATCTGGTCGAGGCGGTAAGAGGGGGACGGCCGTTGCCACCCGATAACTTCCGCGCCCTCTCCGCCCTCTCCCCGGTGGAGCAGGCCCGTGTCCTGGCCGCCTTCGCCGAACTCGGCCCCGACTTCCTGCGCCCCGTCTACGATGCCCTGGGCGAAACCGTCAGCTTTGAAGAACTGCACATCCTGCGCCTGGTCTACCTGTGTGAACAAAAAAGCTGACAGCCAGCAGATTTCACGGCCGTTGACAACAGTCATCTCCAGCGTACAATCAAGGATAGAAGGAGCGTTATGATGATGATTGCCCTGACACAACCACAAGAGACAGAAAATCTACAATTGGAAGTGAATATCTCGGCCACGTTGGGCATTACGGCCGAAGAAGCACGGCGTAAAGTCAACCGCTTTCTCATGGACAATGTAAGCATGTTCCTGTCGCCGTCCGTACCTCTTTTGGTTGTGGAAAGTCAGGAAAAAATCTACTGGCGATTTCCCATCGGGCTGATCCTGGGGCAGCAAGGGTATCTGGGCCAGGTGGGGGAAGTTGATGTAGATGCTTACACCGGCGAATTATTGTTGGATGGCCACGCACTGGTAAGGATAGAAGCAAATGCACAGCGACTGGCTCAAAGTACCTCACATCCCCCAGTCAGCTGATGGCAAATGTTTGCAAGCCTGTGCCTGCATGGTACTGGCTTATCTGGAAAGCCCCGTTACCGAAAACAAGGTCAGTGAATTATTCGAGGCAAGCGAATTTGGCGCCCCTTCTTCGCGCGTGACACGCCTGGAAAAGTGGGGCTACCAGGTGACCTATCGTTCTGCTTCATTATCTGAGATGCAGACATGGCTGTCTCAAGGCAAACCGGTGATAGCCTTTGTCAACACCCAATTTCTGGATTATTGGACGGTCGGCACACCACACGCGGTTGTGATCATTGGGGTCGCCAACGAAAATATTTACCTCAACGATCCCGCCTTTGACATCGCCCCACAAACTTGTTCGATGAATACCTTTTTAGCCGCCTGGGTGGAGATGGATGATGTTATCGCCCTGATAGAAAAGCCTTAAGCAACATCACTGGCGTCAGGATGATTCACTCCTTCGGGGTCTGATTGGCTGACAAAACTTATCTAACCGCAGAGAACGCGGAGGGCGCAGAGGTTAACTAAAGGAGAAATCTCTGCGTTCTCTGCGCTCTCTACGGTTGAAAAATGAAATTTGTCAGTCAACTAGGTCTTACTTCTCTTCTAAACCTCACGATGGGCTTTTCAGTGCTGCTATCCCACATTCCCAGCCCATAAAGCAATCCAAAAAGTACTCCAAGAAACAGTCCGAAACGTAACCCAAAATTCAGTCCAAAAAATACCCCCCCATCAGTCCCCAACATACCCCATTTAGGATCCCGCCAAAGAATCCAATTGGCCAGTACGCTGATTGTGTCGAGATGAGAAAGCGGCATCTACCAAAGTGGCCTTATCTTTCCTGATTGGTCCTCTCTGCTTCAGTTCATGTCTGTCCAGATTGAACTTCCATCTGCACCTGACTGACGCTATACTTCGAATGGCTGATCTTTATAGTGAGGAAACCTTATGGAGTTTGAAAGACCCGATTTGAGTCAGACAGCGCCAGCGGTGGTGGCGTATATTGAGGCGTTGGAAGCAGAATTAGCAAAGTTCAGGGTTGTCGAACAGCCAGAACGCACACCTGAGCCGCAAGAGCCGCCCACCACCATCAACGTCATCAGCCTCAGCCACCACGGCCGTGCCAAACGCACCCCGCGCCACTTCTACGGCCGTCAGCGCCGCGCTGGGATGGGGGTGTTTGACCTGGAAACAACCCCGCCCGACTATCCCGCCCACCTGACCCTGGCCGATGAAGAAGGTCATTTACTGCTGGTCAGCGATCACGGCCGTGCCTTCCGCCTGCCCGTCAACAGCCTGGTAGAAACGCCGGTACGTGCTGCCGGGGCGTTGGCTTTGGGCACCCTTTCCTTGCGCGAGAATGAGCGGATCGCCAGTATCCTGCCCACCGATAGCGGCAAATATCTGGTCATGGTCAGCCAGCGCGGCTGGGTGCAGCGTGTGCGCGATGGCTACCTGGGCAAGAGCCTGATCAACGGCATGAGCTTTCACAATGTCAAAGATGGCGGGCTGATTACCGCTGCCTGCTGGACACAAGGCGACGGCGACCTGTTCATCGCCACCCGGCAGGGCAAGGGCATCCGCTTCCGCGAAAGTCAGGCGTCCGAACGGGGCTGCCTGGGGCTGCGCGTGGAGTTGGGGGATGAGGTGGTGGCAGTCACGGCCGTGTATCCCCACAGCCGCGTCTTCATGATCACCCACGACGGCAAGGGGACGGTGCGCGAAATGGAAACCTTCGCCGCCTACAAAGCCCCAGGTGCGGGCGGCAAAGCGTTGATGAAGACCGAGAAACTGATTGGCGCGGTCACGGTCAACGACGGCGATGACCTGTTTATCATTTCCCAATTGGGCAAAATCATCCGCTTCGCCGCCGATGACGTACCCGCCAAAGAAGGGGCCGTGCAGGGTGTGAACTGTATGGCGCTGCGGAATGATGGGGTCACGGCCGTGACCGT
>CAZOPF010000074.1:0-29960 GCA_964581605.1 uncultured Ardenticatenaceae bacterium | reverse complement strand
TGAAGCGATGCAAACGGTAGCAGATTACTGGATTGAGCAAGGGATTGAGCAAGGGCGGATACAAAATCTACACGAAAACATCCTGGAATTGCTCAACCTCCGGTTTGGGCTGGCCAGTGAGGATGTGGCCAAGCGGGTCACGGCCGTAACCGACATAGAACTATTACGCCAGTTGCTCCGCACGGCCGCCACCGCGCCCACGACTGCTGTATTTCTGCAACTCCTCAACGACCAATAAGCCCGACACTGTTATCTGCCACCGATTGGCCATTGACTGCCGTTCACTGGCGTTGAAAGAGTGGTTATACGGCCGTGCCGCAGACCCTACGGCCGTGCCTTTCTGGTGTAGCGGGGGTACATGAAGGGACAGGGATTTACCCGGAGCAACTTGCCACTTACAACCAATCACCAGCCACCAACCACCAAAGGAAATGAAATGTTATGACCTCACGGAGTTTAGCTCTTTAGCTTCCACGCGGCCGGCCTATATGATTGGTATAATATAAAACTTACGTAACCAGACTACCCTTTGCCAAATTTCTGGTTAAACTCAGACAAACTTGGGGCGGCTCTTGATTCTGGCATGGCAAAAGGTGGTCTTGTATCTGCAAACTTTTGCTTTTGGATCATGAAACGCACCCGTATCCATCACCGGGAAGACAAACAATGTTCAAGAAACTGGTTTCTAAAGTTGTGGGGGACCCCAACAAAAAAATTATCAACAATTTGCAGCCATTAGTTACGGCCGTCAACAACCTGGAGCCAACCATGAAACAGCTCACGGCCGAGCAAATGCGCGAGAAAACAGAAGAGCTGCGGCACCGGCATCTGGAAGGGGGCGAATCACTAGACGAACTCATGCCCGAAGCGTTTGCCCTGGTGCGCGAGGCTTCAGTGCGCACCACCGGCCTGCGCCATTACGATGTGCAAATCATGGGTGGCGCGTTGCTACATCGCGGCGAAGTGGTGGAAATGCGCACCGGCGAAGGCAAAACCCTGGTTGGCACCCTGCCCCTCTTCCTCAATGCCCTCACCGGTCGGGGCGTTCATCTTGTGACCGTTAACGACTATCTGGCCCGGCGCGATGGCGGCTGGATGGGCAAGATTTTCCATGTTTTAGGGCTAACCGTTGGCTGCATCGCCCCCCTGCAATTTTCTGCCCTTTATGACCCGGACTATGTGAATCCTGGCGCGGAACTGGAAGATGAACGGCTGGTGCATTGGCGGCCGTGTACCCGTAAACAGGCGTATCTGGCTGACATTACCTATGGCATTAGCAGTGAATTTGGCTTTGACTACCTGCGAGATCACATGGTCACCGTCAAAGAAAAGCTGGTGCAGCGCAATCTGGTATATGCCATCATTGACGAAGTAGATAATGTATTGATTGATGAGGCGCGGACACCGCTTATTATCTCCGGGCCGGCCTCACGTTCGGGCAAAGATTATGCGCGTTTTGCTGAATATGTGCGTGGTTTGCGGCGGAATACGGCCGATGAAGAAGAAGAGCCCAACGGCCATTACGATCTGGATGAAAAGAGCCGCAGCATCAGCCTGACGGAGCCAGGTATCGCCGAAATTGAGAAGCGCATCCCCGAACTGGACACGGAAGCGGGCGACAGCCTGTATGATCCCCGTTTCTACCACCTCACGTATTACCTGGATAATGCCCTGAAAGCACAATATCTGTTTAAGCGAGATGTGCAATATGTGGTGCAAGATGGGCAAGTGATCATTGTGGATGATTTCACCGGCCGTCTCATGCCCGGCCGCCGTTATTCCGAAGGGCTGCACGAGGCGATAGAAGCGAAAGAAGGGGTGCAGATCAAACGAGAGACAGTCACCGTAGCTACCATCACGCTGCAAAATTATTTCCGCCAATATGAAAAACTGGCCGGTATGACAGGCACAGCCCTCACTGATGCGGAGGAGTTTGACAAGATATATGAACTGGGGGTGACGCCGCTGCCAACCAATGTGCAATATATTGTGGACACGGCCACCATGGGGCTGATCGAACACAAGGAAAAAGTGGAAAGCGGTGAGCGCATTGCCTATGTAGACCCGCAAAGCAAAAAGCCGGTCTTCTTCAAACGTACCGATTTTGCCGACCAGATTTATAGCAACGAAGCCGCAAAGGACAAAGCTATTATCAGTGAAATCAAGCGGTATCGGGAGGTGGGGCGGCCAGTCCTGGTAGGCACAACTTCCGTGGAACACTCAGAGACGATTCACAAGATGCTGGAGCGGGAACGGATTCCCCATGCGGTGCTGAATGCCAAGATGCATCAGTCGGAGGCGTTGATTGTGGCCCAGGCCGGCCGCAAAGGGGCCGTAACGATCTCGACCAATATGGCCGGGCGTGGCACAGACATTTTGTTGGGCGGCAACCCGGAAGGGCTGGCGGCTGAAATGATGGAAAGCGAACTATTTACACGGCCGTTGCTCAATCAGCTTGCCTTCAAATTGCTCGAAGAAGGCGAAGAGCCAGCCCGTGAAATGGCCCGTAAACACACCAAACTTCCTGAACCATTGGTAGAGTGGCTGCTGGAAATGAAAGCCGAAATGGATGCGGCCCTTGTGGAGATTGAGCGCGTCCAGGTGATTGGTTTCCTCACCCAACGACTACGCAAAAGCTATGACATTGACTATGACAACCTGGTTAAAGTGCTGCGGCTGGTAAACAGCGGCTTTTTGGGCGAAGCACGAGAATACCTGGAAGAGATCGGCATTGATGTCGCGCTGGTGGAAGATGCCACGCGCCAGACTGAATTGTATACCCGCTATCAACGTGTTCATGCCGATAATGGGCCGGCCGCGCAATTTCTGGCGGAAATTGTGTTTGACAAACATTACAACGCACGCGCCGCCATTATCCGCGCCGTGATGGCCGGCCGCCGGGCCGAAGCAGACGCCATCGTGGCGAAAATCCCCGGCATTCCAGCCGATCTCGTAGGCCGGATCATCCAGACACAGCAGCAAACAAAAATAGAGCGGGACGAAGTGTGGCAATTAGGGGGGCTGCATGTCATTGGCTCCGAACGGCATGAATCGCGGCGGATTGATAACCAGTTACGCGGCCGTGCCGCCCGGCAGGGCGACCCTGGGTCTTCGCGCTTTTTCCTCTCGTTGGAAGATGAATTGATGCGCCGCTTTGGTGGTGAACGGCTCAAGAGTTGGATGGGCAAAGGGTTGATGGCCAATATCCCGGAAGATATGCCTTTGGAATTTGGGGTGCTCGACCGGATGATTGAAAACGCCCAGGAGCGCGTGGAAGGGTACAACTTCGACATGCGCAAAAACATTGTGGAATATGATGATGTGATGAATCGGCAGCGCCAGGCAATTTATGCCGAACGCCAGGCAATTTTACTCTCAGAAGGGGCTGACTATGATGGCCGGATTGCGGAGGCGTTTGCCAAATCTATTGCGGAACTGGTGGATAACTATGTTACCCATTATGAGCCATATTGCCGGGGTGAAATAGAACGAGTGGTTTCTGAGTTTAGCACAGATGCTACCGATCAGGTGCATTTAACGGCCGTCATCGCTCGTCTGCGTAGTTTATTGCCGGGCCTGGCCTTGCTGGATCGCAACGAACTGGCCGCTCTCAGCCCTGCCAAACTCACAACACAACTGATGGAACTGGTGGCAGATAATGAGGAAAATGGCCATAACTTATACCAGCTTTTCCAGGCAATGAACCGCTTTTTGCCCCTGTTCCCGCCCGTGCCGAACCTGGGTACATTGGCGTCGGTAAAAACAGGCCAGCAACAGCGACGGGATAATATGCGCCGGGCTTATCTGGAACAGGTGGAAACATTCTTCAACGAGTTTGTCACGGAACAGGTGGAATTGGAACCGGCTGAACGGGAGCGCATCTGGCAGACGGCCGTAAACGACCTCACCACCGCCTTCAACCAGTTCAATACGGAAGGCCTCAACCCCACCAACGCCCCCCTACGGCAGACGCGCTTCAAACAAAGCGCGGATAAGGCCCTCCACCATTTGCTGCTGGAAACCATTGCCGCCATGGATGCTGAACAGCTGGAGAGTGCATTAGGCGCATACGTTAACAAACAACAGGCCAAGTGGCGCAACCACATTGGCGAAACAGAATACCGCAACTACCAGCGCACTCTGTTGCTGAGTGCCATTGATCGGGAGTGGCGTGATTATCTGACGGCCGCCGACGACTTGCGCCGCGAAATTGGCCTGGAAGCATTAGGGCAGCGCGACCCCAAAGTGATTTACAAAATTCGTTCGGCTGAAATGTTCCAGGATATGCGCCACAACATTGAAAAAGATATTGCCGACCGCTTTTTCCGCGATATTGCCCAACATCAGGCCTTTATTCAGCAGCAAGAAGCGGAGCAGCGTTATCAGGAACAAGCCCGCGATGCTGGCTTTGCTGTTGTCAAACGCGAAGGCGGCAAAGGGGTTGAACTGCGCCGTGACATGCCCAAAGTGGGGCGCAACGATCCCTGCCCGTGTGGCAGTGGCAAGAAATACAAAAATTGTCATATGCGTCAGGAACATCACGGCAGCCAAAGCGGAACAGCTAACGTTGCTGCAGAGCCACAAAAACAGCCAACAAAATCTGGCGTTAGCAACAAAGCACGGCGATAATGTGTTACAATCCGGTTATGGCATCCTGGCACACCCGGTTCATTTTTTTGTAGGATCACAGCAGCACCATTAACGGCGTGCTGCTTTTTATTTTTAGCCTCACTACCTTTTTACGGCACTTTCACCGGGTCAGATTGACGACCTTTATAAAACATGGAATGATTTGCTTGAGACCTGACAGGTTTTGGAAACCTGCCAGGTCTACATGCAAATAAACGACAATTCCTATTTGAACCATGAACATTCCTCTTCATAATACGGGTTTGATTATGCCGGATTTTACGACTCACTTTACTGCTCTAAAAGAGCTACGGCACGATTTGCAGCGTGTTTATACGGTATCCGCATTGCTGGATGTGGCGGCTTCTTTTGCCCGGAAATACCTGGATGTTGCTCAGGTAGAAGTCCAGGAAACGGCCGTGCCTGTGGCCGATGAGGCGTTTCCTATCGGTCAGTCTGGATATCGGCTGATTGTCCCTGGGCAGGCCATGAATGAACACACCAGAGAGTTAGCCGCCATCGCTGCTTTAATGATGGCCAGCGCCCCCTGCTTCCGTTCCAACAAGCAGATCGAAACGATTTATCGCATTACAGAGGCGGCACGGCCGTTACAACCTCTGCCCCAGGCATTGGCGGAAATCCACCAACAAATCAGCTTCACATACCAGCCAGACGCCAGTTTTATAGCCCTGGTAGAACCACAAACCGATACGATAGTTTTTGCGACGGCCGTTGAAAATGGGCAGAAAATAAACCTCACGCCTATCTCTCTCTTAGACCAAACTGACTTGATAGCCTGGGTCATTGAAAACAACATGCCTTTCTTCACGGCAGACTGGCAAACGGCCGAACGGCCAACGGCCACATTACCAGGGCTTTCCCAGCCACGCTCGGTATTGTGTGTGCCATTGCGGCAAGGCCCCCTCCAACAGGAGAATGATGTGTTGGGCGCTCTTTGCCTGCAAAGTAACACGGCCGGCCGATACACCGCCGATGATGTACAGGTGCTGACGGCCGTAGCCACAGACATTGCCACCATCATCCACAACATTCGCCAATATGCCACCACTCAGGAATTGGTGGATAGAGGAACGCATGATTACCAGACGGCCGTAGCCCTGCGGCAGGCCATTGCCATCATTAGCACCTCGCTCGAGAAGGATGTGGTGGTAGAACGGCTGCTGCTGGCATTAGGCAATGTCGTCACTTACAACAACGCTTTTGTTTTTTTGTGGCAAGATAACACGCTGAAACATGCTGCCAGTCGGGATTTTTATGATCGCCCCATCCGCCTTACCCCCCAGCAACTTGAGTCTATCTGGCGAAACGCTTTGCTGATTAAAGAATTGCACACCAAAAAAGAGATTATCCGCATAGATGATGTGCGCGAAGATGAGCGCTGGCAGCCATATCCTGAAGGCAGCAAAATTCGTTCATGGATGGCAACCCCACTGCTTTCTGGCGGCGAATTGCAGGGTGTTCTCATTTTCGACAGCCACGACGTGAATGCCTTCAACGGCCGTGCCGAATGGCTCACCTCTACATTGGCCTCACATGCGGCCGTTGCCATCCAAAACGCCAGCCTCTACCAGCAAACACAACAACAGCTAACTGAACTTGGCACCCTTTACCAGGCCAGCGCCACCATGACGGCCAACCTGGATCAAGACTTCGTCTTGCAAACGGTGGTGTCTGAAATGGTGCGTGCTTTACAGGTGGATAGCTGCACCATCTTCGTTTGGGATAAAGACCAACAAAGTCTGCGTTCGGCCGCTCATAAAAACCAGTTCCAATTTGATAATCAACCAGATAACAGGGCCGAATTGGGGTTGAGCCAGATTAGCAATCTGGAATCTTACACCATTGTCCGGCGCGTTTTAGATACTCAGGAGCTGAATAGTTTGCGGATAGATGAAGCCTGGACAGAAGAAGACATCACCTTGCTCAGAGAAGCCAAACTGCGGTCGCTGCTGCTGGTGCCCCTGGTGCGGCGTGGCAACATTTTTGGCCTGTTAGCTCTGGGTGAGATGATCAAACCACGCAGTTATAGTCCGGCCGAATTACGACTGGCACAAAATCTGGCCGGGCAAGCGGCCGTAGCCATCGAACACGCCCACCTGTTTGGTCAGGCTAAACGGCGTGTCGCGGAACTATCCACATTTCATCGCATCGTTTTGCAATTAAACTCCCCCCTGCACCTGAACGCGGTGTTAGACGCTATTACCGAGGCGGCACTCAAATTGATTGAAGCCAATAACCTGCACATCTACCTGTATGATGCAGCTACTCAGGAGTTTTCGTTGTCTTCTGCCCTGTGGCGCGATGGCAACCGCAAACCGGCTGTTGCCAAACCGCGTGCTTCCGGCGAAGGGTTAACGGCCACTGTTGTCCGTGAAGGACACCCTATTGTCATTAACGACGCTACCAGCCACCCATTTTTCCAATCACCACAAGCCAAATCTTGGGGAATCAGTGCCATTGCCGGGTTTCCGCTCAAATTTGGTGATGAAGTCATTGGCGCTTTTACCACCACATACAAAGAGCCGCATGTATTTAGTGAAGAAGAATTGTTACTGCTTAATCTATTGGCAGAACATGCGGCCGTTGCCGTGCGTAATGCTGCTCTTTATGCCGAATCCCAGCGCCGCCTGCTAGACATGTCTGCCCTTGTAGACATGGCAAAACAGGTAACAGGCAACCTGCATTTAGAGTCAGTTTTACAAACAACCGTGCAAAGCCTGCGCCGCCTGTTAAATGCCCGTGCCAGTACCATCACGATGTTGACAGATAACCGGGATGAGTTGATTGTCAAAGCGGCCGATGGCGTAGAGCCAGAATTTGTCCATGCGCATATGGCGTTGGAAGGCAGCATCTCTGGCAAGGTTATCAAAGAAGGCAAACTGGTCTACACTCGTGATGCCCATAAAGACCCTGAATTCCTCTTTTTTGATCTGGTTGTGCGCAGTCTGCTGGCGGTGCCATTGGTCATCCGGGATGAGCCAGTCGGTACGTTAACCGTAGATAGCGACCAACCCCATGCCTTTTCGGAATCTGATAAGCAGTTGATGACAATTGCTGCGGCCCAGGTCAGCGTTGCCATCGCCAATGCCCGCTTATTTGAAGAGCTGGAAAAACGTGCGCAAGAGCTGGCGGTGGCTTATGAGGAGTTGAAGGAGAGCGACCGGCTGAAGGATGAACTGGTGCAGAATGTCTCCCATGAGCTGCGTACACCATTAACCTTTGTGAAAGGATACGTTGACCTGCTCATGGATGGTGACAGAGGGCTGCTCACGCCGGAACAACAGGAATATCTGCAAATTGTATCTGACAAAACGGATGATATTACGCGAATCATTGAAGACATCATCACGTTACAACGTATTGATTCGGGCAACTTGCAGTTAGAAACAGTGGCAATGGAAGATTTGCTCCACACGGCCGTTGCCGGGCACAGCATGGTAGCGGAAAAAAAAGGGTTATCGGTGCGCATGTTACCCGCTTCTGCGGCCGGACTGGTCAACATTGACAAAGGGCGCATCAATCAGGTGCTGGATAATCTGATCGGCAATGCGATTAAATTCAGCCCCGACGGCGGCGTGATCACAGTCACGCTCATGGAACAAGATGAAGTCGTCTGTGTTTCTGTTGCCGACCAGGGCATTGGCATGGCTCCAGACAAGCATCAACGTATCTTTGAGCGGTTTTATCAAATAGATGGCTCTTCCCGGCGTCGCTTTGGCGGCACGGGCATCGGTTTGGCAATTGTCAAGCGTATCATTGATGCGCATCATGGCAAAATATGGGTTGAAAGCGAACTAGACAAAGGCAGTTCGTTTCTTTTTACATTACCAAAAGCGCGAGCAGATGTTGCAGAGGTAGCACCATGACGGCCGTCAATCATAAACCTTAATCCGACTGGTAGCCCGATTTACGGCTGACGCTCCTTTCCGCCTATCTGCTGTATCTGGGATAGGAACCTTTTGTCAGAAAACAGTTATCACGTTGGTTTTACCACTATTCAAGATTTACCCAAAATAGACCTGCATCGCCACCTGGAGGGCTCTTTACGGCTGCAAACGCTGTATGAAATTGCGTTGGAATATGACCTGGGGCTGCCGGTGAAAAGTTTGGATCAGTTACGGCCATATGTGCAAGTGATGGACGACCCCGCACACCACGAAGCGTTTCTGCAAAAATTTGAGGTGCTGCGCCACTTTTACCGCTCACCGGAAACAATCTACCGGTTGGCATATGAAGCAGTGGCCGATGCGGCCGCCGACAATATCAAATATCTGGAACTACGCTTTAGTCCCCAGGCGCTATCTCGTGTACGTGGTTTCAGTTTGGGCGATGTGACCGATTGGGTGATGGCGGCCGTACAGCAAGCCAGCCATAACCATGATATTGATGTTGGTCTTATCGTTACACTGGTAAGGCATGACCCGTTACACCAGGCCCGTGAGGTGGCCGAGGTGGCCTTCGACCGATTTGGTAAAGGTATCGTTGGCCTGGATTTAGCCGGAAATGAAGTTAAATTCCCTTCTACCCCATTCACCCCTCTTTTCAGAGAAGCCAAAGAAGTTGGCATGGGCATCACCGTTCACGCCGGTGAATGGGCCAGTGCTTATGGTGTGCGTGAAGCAGTAGAGGAGCTTTATGCTGACCGCATCGGTCACGGCATTCGTATCATTGAAAACTCCCGCATTTTGCGCATGGTACACGAGCGTGGCATCGCCCTGGAAGTGTGCCTGACCAGTAATTTACAAACCGGCGTCGTGCGCAGTCTTACCCATCATCCGCTGAATGATATGTTGGATTTAGGTATTAAGGCCACCCTGAACACAGACGATCCGGCCGTAAGCAATATCACCCTGACGGATGAGTATGAAATTGCCTTGCAAACCTTACATGTCAGCTACCCCCTCTTGCGACAAATGGTACTAAATGCAGCTCAGGCTGCGTTCTTGCCTGAAAGAGAGCGTAAAATTCTTATTGCCCGGTATGAACAATGGCTACCCCCAGCTTTTAGCGATAACGGCCACTTGCCACCGGCTGGTAAAACAAGCGATCTCTAGCCACCTTTACACCGCCTCCCACTCCTTGATAGCTTTCTTAATCAATAGTTGAATTCGCTGGTCCTCAATTTCGCCCGGGCGTTGATACCGTTTGCCATCTACCTCAATTTGCAACCCGCCAGCTGGATGTTGCACCAAATGTACAGAACGATTAGCCAGTTCCGGATCAGCCTCTACATATTGCTGCAAAATTCGGTCAATTTGCTCAACCGGGTTCAATGCCGATGAAGGCGTGCTATTTACCCGACTGATACCCGGTAACAGCACACTGGCCCTCTTTTTCTCAGCTTTTACCGCATCGCGTGATGCTTCCAGACTGGCCAGGAATTTTGCCTGCTGCTCTGTTTGCGGGTCGCTTTCCTGGGGGCGGCCAGGCACCGGTGCAATGGGTGGCGCTAATCCTTCGTCTACTAATGCCTGATACCCACCAGAGAAGCTCATCAATTCGCCAACGGCCGTGAGTAAAAATCGTTTGACGTTCTCTTCACCTACCTCCGCAATGTTTTCATACCGGTGTCCCCGAAATTCCACCACTAATTTACCCATGGGGGGCACCCGCAACACACGCATCACTTCGACTTCTTTTTTCATGGCGTCTCCTCACTATATTTGACATTTCGCACAAAAATGGGTACTTCGTCCCCCTAAAACAATGCGCTGGATCGGCGTACCACATTGCATACACGGATAACCGGTACGCCGAAAAACGGCGACAGCGTTTTGCATATCTCCCTTACTACCATCAGGTTTTACATACAAATCAATGCTGGCGCCCTCCCGCTCAATGCCGAGTTGCAACACCTTTTGTATGGCGGTGTATAACGCTGTTTTCTCTTCCAGGGTGAGTGTTCCAGATAGCCGTTGGGGGTGTAAGTGGGCATAAAACAGGGATTCATCAGCATAGATATTGCCAATACCGGCCACAAACGTCTGATCAAGCAAAAGGGGTTTGAGTGTCCGGTTACGGCCGTGTAGCCTCTCGGCAAATCTTTCCACTGTAAACTCATCGGCCAACGGCTCCGGCCCTAACGCCCCCAATACCGTTTGCGGATCATGCACTAAATAAACCCGCCCAAACTTACGCTGATCCCAAAAACGAAGTTCTTGCCCATTTGCCAGGCCAAAGATGGTATGTACATGCCTGTCGGCCGGTTCATTACGCGCCACCACCAGCAACCGGCCAGACATCTTCAAATGAATGATCAATGCTTCCCCATTGTCGAGTGAGAAAACCAGATACTTGGCACGGCGGTTGATGGCCTTGATGGCCCGGCCCGGCAACCGCCTCTGCAATTCTGGTACAGAAGGGGTTACAATATGTTTCGGCCAACGATTTTGTACATAGCCAAAAGTGTGCCCTACAAGTAACGGCCGTAACGCCCGCACTGTTGTTTCAACCTCTGGTAACTCCGGCATCTCTCACCCATCAAATCCACATTGTTCAGGCGATTATAGCGCAATCCTTTTCACATCTCTATCTTTTGACACTGCCCACCCTTCTGATCTAAAATCCACTTTAATTAAAAGCGGCCCATTTTGCATTAGTACTTTTTAGTTTTCATCTACGGTGAGAGATGTTCGCTGAAGATCGCGTTTTGGTCACCTACATACCCCAACCTGCCGATTTTGCCCTCCTCCAGAACCAGGGATGGTATCGTATTCCACAACATCAGGCCCCAAAAGGGCTTTTTGCTGAATACTATGCCTTTTATTTTGGCCGTCATTTTGGGCCAGACAAATGGTCCATACGATATTTTGCCCCCCGGCTGGGGCATGAGTTGGTTACCCGGCGCACTCTGTTCCCAGAACAAACCAATCACCCTCAGGCCGACAGGTATTATTACAAAGTGCAGCTTGGCCCGCTGCAAACCCTGGAACGCCCCATCATCAGCCTGCAATGGCGACGGATTACTTTTATCCACACAACTTGGGATCGTTTCATGGATGCAGTCGAGATCAACGATCTATTTGTAGAAGGCGGCCCTTATGTCGATCGGCTGTATGCTACCCTACGCGATGGAGAGACAAAACCTGACCCCCATTACGACATTGGCTCTGCGTAAATTATAACGCTCGCCCTTTTATGACCAATTTCCTATTATCTTCCTTCTTTCGTCAGACCAATCATCAGGAAAAGTAATCCTGTTCTTAACCGTACTTTTGTAAAAATGCACAGATACCTGAACCTATGGTATACCTTACAAAACGGCGATACACAACGATTAGACGTATGCAGAATCTTTGTAGTTGCTCGCTACCGGGAAGTTTCGAATGTATTTGCATAGCATCGTTAGTGATATTGACGACTACCTGCCATCAGCACCCTATGTAAGAGAAGGGGGCAGCCTTTTGATGATGGTAGGTTTGCCAGGCACAGGCAAATCATCTGTTGTCGAAAAATTACAGAAACGGGTAGATTGTGTGGTGGTAAGCACAGATAATATCCGCCTACTCATGCGAAATAAACCCACTTACACGGCCGCTGAAATGATGTTGGTGTATGAGGTGTGTTACTCCATCATCGAAGCTCGCTTAAAACAAGGCCAGCGTGTTATATTTGACGCCTCCAACTATCTGGCTGCACGTCGTGAACATCTTAAAAAGCTGGCCCAACGTGCGGGTTCCCCAGTAGCCGTGTGTTATGTTCAGGCTGGTCAGGATGTTATTCGGGAACGGTTGCAGCAACGGAATAGTGGCAACCGACGAGAAACCGACTTGTCAGAGGCAGACTGGTCTGTGTATAAATGGATGGTTGAAGCACAAGAACCTGTGGTCGGTGAACATCTGATTTTAGATACCAGCCATACGGTGGCCGATGAACTGGCGGCTGAATTACATCGTTATTGGGTGAATTGTGAAACAACCGCTGCAAGCGACCCTGATCTACAATCCTCTAGCTGGGCACGCCAACTTAGCCGGGCCGATAGCCTCAGTGGTTGAACTGTGGCAGAAATGTGGCTGGCATGTAAGCCTAAACCCAACAAACGCCCCTGGTCATGCAACAATTCTGGCGCAACAAGCGGCCGCTCAGGGCCATCAAGTTGTGTTGGCCGCTGGTGGTGATGGCACCTTAGGCGAAGTGGCCAATGGCCTGGCCGGCTCAGAATCAATTCTGGCGCCGCTGCCTATGGGCACGGCTAATTCATTTGCCCGTGAACTTCTGATGCCACGGCCTAATCGGCTGGAAAAGCATAAACTTTTGGAGGCCGCAGACGCTCTTTTAGCTGGAAAAGTACAGTTCATGGATATAGGCTGGCTGGAAGATGAAAAGGGATACGGCCGTAACTGGCTGCTATGGGCCGGCACAGGTGTAGATGGCTATCTGGTTGACCGCGTTGAACCCCGCCCGCGTTGGTCAAAAAAACTCGGACGGCTTGGATATTACATCCAAAGTCTGGCCGCCGCTCCCCACTTACCACGCATGAAAGGGGTTGTGGAAGTAGATGGCGTCTATTATGAAGACAATTTTGTTCTGGTGTTAATTAGCAATTGCCGCTTATACGCCGGTGGGCAAATCATACTCAGCCCGGATGCAAAATTGGATGATGGTCAATTTGAGGTATGGATGTTTCGGGGGGAAGGATTGGCTGATACAATCCAGTTTTTGTATGAAGCCAAACTTGAACGGCATCATCAACATCCTAATATTACACGTATTAACGGCCGTACTGTTACCATTCGCGCCACCCCCCCTATGCCCTGCCAAACTGATGGGGACAAAGCAGGCTACACCCCGCTGCACTTCACCGTAAAAACCCACGCTTTACGCCTGCTCGCCCCCAATACCACACCACCTGACCTGTTCTCACTACCCGGTGAGCCTGTCGCTGCCTACACGAATAAATTGTAAAACAAGAAAACTGGCAACTGTTTCCACTTGCGGTAGATGGTTTAACATTTCCCGTTGTTCATCCGGTAAATGGCGTATACTGGGCATCATCCTGACGAGAGCGTGCAATGCCTTGCCTGTCAGCAGCATAGGATAAGCCAACTGATAAACCTGCTGCAAGGTGAATGAACTGGCAAATTGAGCAGTAATATGAGCCTGCTTTTCAGCTTGCATACCTAACAACCTCAAGTGCTGTCGCAATGATTCCAGATGATCTTGGGCAGGCACAACTGTCAGTAAAGTACCACCCGGAACAACAAGTCTGGCAAATTCAATCGCATTACGAGGCGCAAATAAGTTAGTCAGCACCTGCACAGAATGATCGGTAAAGGGCAACCTGTTGTTGACATCAGCTACCAGGCAATGGGCGTCTTTTCCTAGCTGTTTTGCCGTCACTCGCACGGCCGTTTTAGCAATATCTACCCCAAAAAGTGAGATGCTTTGCCCGGCAAACTGTTGAGCCAACCGCCTGAGATAGTACCCCTCGCCACAACCAATATCCACAACCACCGGTTGGGTTGGTTTGTTGACATTGTTAACGGCCGTTACCACCAATTCGTTAAGCAAATCCGACAACGGTTCATAAAAACCGCCCGCTAAAAATGCTTGTCGTGCCCGGAGCATATCTGGAGTATCTCCTACCGTCTCTGGCAACTTTTTATGACCAGATAACAAATTGACATACCCTTCACGGGCCACATCAAAAGTATGCCCAACTGAACATTTCCAGGTACGTGACCAATCAATGAGTGGTCTGTTGCAGTGCGGGCAGCATAACGGCCGTATCCATTCACCAATCATGCCCCGATTATACCCTTTATACATGTACAGTAGTCAGGTCAACCAAAAGCCATTTGAGTTGACATAACAAGTTTGGTGGCCATTGTACAATATGACATAAGTATGTTTGACTTGCAAATTACCGACATGTATAATGCCCACGTTAATAGGACAACAAAGGAGAGATAGAATCCCGTCCACGTTTTAATAAAGGCAGGTTCAACGAAAGCATTTGCACAGGCATAGTTGAACCCCCTCAAAACCAGAAGAATGCAGGAACAAAAACTATGGCCCTGAAAGGCAACCTGCGAGATTTCTCAACAACACAATTACTAAATCTCATAAATCTTGCGCGTAAAACTGGCACCCTGACCATTCAGCGCAGTGGTGAATCTGCCCATATGTCATTTCGTGAAGGCAAATTGATCTATGCCTACATGGGTGACAGCGACGGCAACCATCTGGCCCACATATTGCAACATAGTGGCAAACTATCGGCCGAGCAGGCCCAAATCATCCAGGCCCATGCCGAAGGTAAGAGTGACAAACAACTAGGGCATTTGCTGATTACGGCCGGCCGTGTCACCCAAAATGACATCATTCAAAGTGTGCGGCAAAACGTATTAGATATCGTTTATCGCCTCTTCACCTGGGCCGAAGGCGTTTTCCGCTTTGAAGCCAACCGACTGCCATCCCCAGGTCACATTACTATTCCCATAGACCTGGAAAGCGTGATCATGGAAGGCAGCCGCCGCCTGAAAGAATGGGAAGTGCTGCAAGAAGAACTGCCTGACCTGGACGTTTCCCTCCAATTCACTGACCGGCCAGATGCCCGCCTGCGTAACATCAACCTGACGGTAGAAGAGTGGCGTGTGGTCTCCTTTGTCAACCCGCGCAACACCATTCGGCAAATTGCCAAGGCCAACAACCTCAGCGAGTTTGAAATTCGCCGCATTGTTTATGGAATGCTGCAAGCCGGGTTGGTGGAATTTGTAGACAAACCAAAGCAAGTGCTTGCCCCAGAAACGGCCGATCCCACCAAACGGCCGAAGCGCCAGGCTGTCGAGCAACCGCCAGACGTGAAACGTTCGGTTGTGGAGCGCTTGATTGACCGCATCAAAAGCATATAGAGTTATATCATTTGGTCTGCTCTTATTCTTTATTTAGAACCATACATACATCACGATCGCAGCAAGATGATTCATTCATAGAAGGGCTAATTTATGCAAGCTGTTAAAATGGTAATTACTGGCCCCTTTTCGGCTGGAAAAACGGAATTCATCGGTTCTGTCAGCGAAATTGACGTTGTTTCCACCGAACGAAAAATTTCCAGCGCCGCCGAACAGATTAAAGAAACTACGACAGTCGCCATGGATTTTGGCCGCATTACAGTAGGTGATGACCTGGTATTGTACTTGTTTGGCACACCGGGCCAGCGTCGTTTTGACTTCATGTGGGATATTCTTTCCCAGGGTATGTTGGGGTTTGTGGTAATGGTGGACAGCACCAAACCAGAAACCTTTCGGGAAGCCAAACGCATCTTAGAGACCTTTGAAAGTTACGCTTCCACCCCTTATGTGGTGGCCGCCAACAAGCAAGATATGGAAGATGCCTGGGAGCCGGAGGATTTGCGGATCATTTTGCGTTTGCGCCAGGAAGTAAAAATTCTGCCCTGTGTCGCTACCGACAAAGAAAGCGTCAAGAACGTGTTATTGGAACTCCTCTACTCCATCCTGGAACAACTTGATCAAAATGCACAGTAGATGATTGTTTGGGGGCTTTCATCACTATCAAAACATTTTCAGCGCCTTCCATTTGTTCTGGTAGACCATTTTCCTGGCTGCGTTAACACGCCCTTAACACCTCCTTTACCTTCTCTTCACTTCATTCAAAATATGCGGATGTTACCATCAGGTAAATTTATCTTCCTGCCCTAGATTTTGTTACAATCTATGCCAGACATTTGTGGGCAGCAATAAAGTGAATAAAATCGAAGCCATGCGAATTGGTGTTCATTTCTGTCTGAGGCTAGTGTGAGTTCAATTGTTACTGAACAAGGAATCCTGCATTATGAATCGCTGGGACGGGGTCAGCCGATCATTCTTTTGCATGGTTGGATCAATTCGTGGGATGTCTGGCGGGATATGATGATTGCCCTGGCGAAGACGGGCAAGTTTCGGGTGTATGCCCTTGATTTTTGGGGTTTTGGGGATTCGGCCAAGTTATCCAGCTCACAACATACGGTTTTTCAGATTGATAGTTATGCGGAAATGGTGCGGCAGTTTATGGACTCGTTGGGTATTCAGCAGGCGCCGATATTTGGTCATTCGATGGGGGGAACGGTGGCGCTGCAAGTGGCTCTGACGCACGCGGCGCGTGTGGAGCGCGTGGTGGTGGTGGGTTCACCGATCATTGGCTCATCGCTTAATCCGTTTCTCCAGCTAGCCGGGTATGGCTCCGTGGCCAAATTGGTGTGGCGTTACCCCATTTTGCTTCATTCGATTATGCGGCTGCTGCTGGCTAAAGATTCCAAGAAGGTGCGGGGGATGATTTTTCGGGATGTGCAACGGACAACCATTGAATCGTTCTTCCGCAGCATTGGCGATCTGCGCAACACCGATCTCAGAAGCAAATTGGTGTCCATAGAAATCCCCACATTGGGCATTTATGGCATGAAAGATAACATTGTATCCCCCACTAACGCGCAGCTGCTGCAAGCGAATGTGCGCACAGCAGAGGTTTCTATGTTGTTGCGTTCGCGCCATTTTCCAATGACCGATGAGCCAGAACTGTTTTTGGAAACGGTCAGCCATTTTCTGAACAACTCTTACCATTCATAGCCAGTCCATTCGTTGTGTAATGGGTGGCTTCTTGAAATTACAACAACATGCGGCGAATTATACTTACGGAAACCAGTCATATTGAGCCATTTAATGAACCGGCGCGTGATCTGCGGGTGCAAAATAAGCCGTTGTGGTTGTGGCAACGGGATATTTTGGTGCAGTATACGTCTGAGGAGCGGGAATATCCTAATTGGGAGTTGGCGCGGCAGTTTGAAACAGAGCCTATCGAGTGTTTTGTTCATCGGGATAATTTGTTTTTCAACCAAGAGTTGATTGATGAGTTTATGGCGAAGGCACGCAACGGCCGTCGCCCCGTCCGTCTGGCATTCAAAGCGAATGATCCGGCTATTGCTCGTCATGTACGGCCGTTGACCCATTCCTTCTTCCAACAAGATGACCTGCTATTAGCCGATATCTGGTATTTACCCCAGGGATTGTCGCAAAGTTTAGAAGCCAAACCCCTGATGGTGGACACGGAAGCCCGTGAGCGTGGGTATTATCATATTCCACCCTACATGGCGACAGAGTTTGGTGATCTGGTGTATGAACTGCCCCGCAAAGTGATTGTATTAGTCGAAAATTGGGTACACATTTTTGTGGCCGATATTCTGTTAGGCGTTTTTACCAGAGGGGCTAATGTAGAAGACAAGGTGACGAACGAGTGGAAATACAAACTCAAAATTATGTTCCATTCGTTATTGGAGCAAAAGCAGTTTTTGTCAAACTCCGAAGTTGTACGGGTGGGGCATAACTGTAACATTGACCCAACGGCCGTGATTAAAGGCTTTACGACCATCGGCGATAATGTCACCATCGGCGCCGGCGCCGTCATTGACAACTGCATCATTGGCAACAATGTCACCATTTCGCAGGGCTGCCAATTATTGTTAAGCGTGGTGGGTGATGGTTGTTTCCTGCCCTTCCGCGCTGCCTTGTTTATGACCACGCTCATGGAGAACACCTCCGTGGCCCAAAACACCTGTTTGCAACTTTGTGTAGTCGGGCGTGATTGTTTCATCGGCGCGGGTAACACTTTTACAGATTTCAACATCCTGGGCGGCCCACTGAAAACCCTGACCCATAAAGGCACTTTGGAACCGGCCAATCTGCTCATCCTGGGTGGTTGTGTGGGGCATCATTGTCGCATTAGTTCCGGCCACATTGTCTATGCCGCCCGCACCATCGAGTCAGACGTAGTGCTGATTGCCAACGACAATAAACAATTTATTACTAAAAACGTGAAGTTTGAAGACAGTGATCATTACCCTTACAATGACAAATATCCGTATCCCCGGTTGTATCCGCGTGAAGATGGGACTTAAGACCCTAAGGGTTTTGGAAACCCTCAGATCTATTGAAGGACAGAATTACTATTGAAGCGTGAACCATCTCCATTACACTCAGGAATATGATGCACGATTCGTTTGCCTTTATCATCCATCCCATTGACCCCAAACGTGATGTCAGCCGCAAATTTCCCACTCTAGGTAAACTGCCTACCTGGTTGATTGATTATTTATCCCTGTTTTTTCCGCCAGTTTATATTTCGGAGATTAAGGGGTTACGGTCAGTGGCTGACGGCCGTACCGCCCAAGGTTGGTTTGTTGCCTGCCCCCTCACCCCCAAACGCATGATGTCCCTGCCCCCCGGTGTGGTCTACAAAAAAATTATTCAGACTGGCAAACTGGCCGAAAAATTGGGCGCACGCATCTTGGGGTTGGGCGCATTCACCTCTGTAGTTGGCGATGGCGGCATCACCATTGCCAGGCATTTGAACATTCCCGTGACCACCGGAGACAGTTACACCATCGCCCAGGCCATCCACGCCATTCAGCGGGCGGCCGTTATTATGGATGTGCCGCTTCATGACTCCACAGTTGCCATTGTGGGCGCAACCGGAGCCATTGGCGCCGTCTGCGCCGAAATGCTGGCCGCCGAAGCCAACAGCCTGCTGCTCATTGGCCGCCGCCTGGAAAAATTGAACGAAGTGGGCGGTCGCGCCCGTGCGGCTGGCCCGGCGCAGGTGACAATTACCGATGACATCAACCGGTTGACCGACGCCCACTTCATCATCACCGTCACCAGCGCGGTGGAAGCGATCATTGAGCCACAGCATCTACGGCGTGGGGCGATTGTGTGTGATGTGGCCCGGCCGCGTGACGTTTCCCGCCAGGTGGCCGAGCAAAGGCCGGATGTGCTGGTGATTGAAGGGGGCATGGTAAAAGTGCCCGGTGCAGTGGATTTTGGCTTTAATTTCGGCTTTCCGCCCAAGATGGCGTATGCTTGCATGGCGGAAACGATGACGTTGGCGTTAGACCAGCGCTATGAATCTTACACGTTAGGCAAAGATATTTCATTGTCGCAAGTTACGACAATTGATAAAATCGCTACGCGACACGGATTTACGTTGGGTGGCTTTAGAAGCTTTGAACGGGCGGTGAGTGAGGAAGAGATTGCGTTCGTTAAGGCTTGTAAACAGGCAGATGAATCATTACCCCTAAAGCCCCTGAACATGCAAACAAATCAGTTGTTTATTCAGTAGTTTGTTTTGCCAAGGAAAAAGCTCATGAGCAACGGCCGTATTCTGATAGTTGAAGACGACTTTGATATTTCTAACATGCTGCGCATCTTCTTTACCGGGCAGGGGTATAACGTGGAAGTAGCGGCGCGGGGCAATGATGCCCTGGACACCTGTCGCAAGAAACTCCCGGACCTCATTGTCCTGGACATCATGCTGCCAGATATGGATGGGTATGCCGTGTGTAAAGAGTTGCGCACCACCACCCGTACCAGCCACATTCCCATCATCTTCCTTACCCAACGAGACGAGCGCAGTGACCGCATTGCCGGGTTGGAATTGGGCGCGGACGATTACATCACCAAGCCGTTTGATATTGAAGAGCTAAAACTGCGGGTACGCACGGCTATTAACGTCCACAAACGGCTGAACATGACTGACCCCATCACCGGCCTGCCCAGCAGCCGCCTCATCGAGGAGCAATTGCGGGGGTTGATGAAGCTGGATAACTGGGCTTATGTGCAGATTGGCATTGATTACATTGAACCGTTTAATGATGCCTATGGTTTTGTGGCGCGTGATGAGGTCATGCGCTTTACGGGCATGTTCCTGAATGAAATTGTGGATGAGTATGGCACGCTGGATGATTTTATCGGCCACGCCAGCAGCTATACCTTTGTCCTGATTACCATGTCTAACCGGGTGCAGGAGATGGTGGACAAACTGCGTCATCGTTTTAACGATGGCATTTTGGCGCATTATAACTTTATGGACAGAGAACAGGGGGGCATTATGACTTCCGACGGCCGTCTGGTGCCCATTATGCGCCTCTCGGCCGGCATTGTTTCCAGCAAAACCCAACGCTTCTCCGATATTCGGGAAATTACGGAAACGGCCGCTGAACTGCGCCGCCTGGATAAAGAAAAACAAGACAAAAGTAATTGATTGATCGAGACGAATTGATTAGCTAAAGAAGTAACGGCTGAGGTTGGTTTAAGGTACAAATAATGGAAAAAGAGTTAACCTCGGCTATTACCTGGAACGTCTTTGATGACCTGAGTGATGGGATTCTGCTGGTTGACCAAGAGGGGAGTGTAGTGTACAGCAACCAGGCCGCATCATCTCTATTGGGTTTAAGTCATCAAACTGATTTGTTGAAGGAGGTCAACCAGGTCTTAGCCTCAGACGACAATTGGTCTGAACTGCGAAACCGGCCCCGCGCCACGCTGCTGCATACCAGCAACGGCCGTACTATTGAAGCTCATTCTCGCTGGCAGGAAGGGCCAGACGGCCGTTTCCTCCAGATCATCCTGCACCCTCCCACCACCGAACCGCTAACCATTGAACCACTCCTGGCGCTGACCCAGATTAGCCAGGAAACAGATTGGGAGAGGCAATTACAACTGTTAGCCGATGGCTTGCACGCCGCCGGTTGGCAGCGTGTCGCCATTACCCTGCGCGATGATGCGTTTCACCCCACTCATCTGATCACTGCGGGCATTTCCCCGAAAGAAAGAGCGGAACTGGAAGAAAACCTGATTCCGCCCCAGGCCTGGTTAGCCCTTTTTCAAAACGCAGATATGCAGCAATATCGCCAGGGCCACTGTTATTTTGTGCCCGCCCACAGCAAGTGGTCACAACAATATCTTCAGGCTAAAGCACCAAAACAGCGTGATAACACCTTGTGGCAGCCGAAAGATGTGTTGTGTGTACCGCTGTACGGCCGTCAACAAACACTCATCGGCCTGGTAGGGCTAGACCGCCCCATTAACGGCCGTCGCCCCGACCAACGCACCCTGCAAACCATCGAACTGTACGCCCACTTTGCTGCTTCACTCATTGAAAACTCCCGCCTGATGCAGGAAACAGTAGACCGCAGCCAGGAATTTGAGCTGCTGCTCACCGCCAGCAACGATCTTTCCAGCAGCCTGGAAACAGATGCCGTATTTTCCTCTTTAGGCCGTTACATGCTTAATGCCATAGACGCCGATGGCTACACCATCTACGAATGGCACGCCGCCGCCGAAAAATTGGTGATACTCAAAGAGTATAATCGCCGCCACCCCAACGCCCGGCACGAACCAGGTACGGCCGTGTCCGTTACCAACCTCGGCCTGCTGGAAACCGTCCTCCTGGACAAACAACCCCTCTCCCTGCACATCGGCACCGGCACATCCTCGCCTCTGGCCGAACCAACCTGGTTACAACCGGGCCAGCCCTACAACTGTGCCCTGCTGCCCATCATCCTGGATGATGAAACCTACGCCATCGTCAATCTGATCAAATACGGCCACAAAGAGATCACCCCGCGTGACCTGCGGTTGCTGGCCGCTCTGGCTAACCAGGCCAGTACTGCCCTGGAAACCGCCCTCATTTTTGAAGACACCTACGAACGCGAACGGTTCTACGGCGCGTTAGGCAACGTCAGCCTGGCACTTAGCTACACCCTGGACCGCTATGCCGTTCTCTCCCTCATTTGCACTGAAAGCCTGCGCATTTTTAACGTACACGGCGCTTACATCTGGCAGCTAGACAATGACATCTTTACCAGCAGCGTCGCCAAAGGGCATGGCGCCGACCTGTTTGTCAACCAGATCATTCCATTGGCCGATCCCCACACCTTTGTGGCCCATGTCGTCCGCACTGGTCTGGGCGTCTTCCTGAATGATGCTCAAAAAAGCCGGATGGAAATTCGCCTGCCACACTCCGGGCAGATTCAGGCATTGCTCGGTGTGCCCCTGGAAGCCGAAGGCAACCTGATTGGCGTCCTCATCCTGGCCGACACCGAAAACCCGCGCCGTTTTACCGACCGGGATGTGACCCAAGTGACCACCTTTGGTGTACAGGTGGCCAGCGCCCTGCAAAACGCCAAGCTATTTGAAGAGCTGCATCATTTAAATGAGGAGTTGGATTCGCGGGTTGCTGTGCGTACCCATGAATTAAACGAGGAAAGCAACCGCGTTAAAGTGCTGCTGCGGATTAACACGGAACTATCTGCCAGTCTGGATCAAGACCGCGTTTTAACGAAGGCGCTCGACCTGGTGAATGAAGTGGTGAGCGCCACCGACGGTGTGATTTTGCTGCTGAACCAGGAAACGGGGGAATTTGACTTCCGCGCTTCCTTGAATAAAGAGAAACAGTTAACCCACCGTTCGATACCCAGCGGCCTGAAACGGGATGAAGGGTTGGCCGGGTGGATGTTGCAAAACCGCACGGCCGTTATTGTCTATGACACCAAACAAGACCCTCGCTGGCTGGAACTGCCCACCAGCAGCGCCTATCGCTCGGCCTTAGGTGTGCCGCTCATCACCAACGAAGAAGTCATCGGCGTCTTGCTGCTTTTCCACACCGAACCCAACGCTTTCACCACGCAGCAGCTCGATCTGGTCGAGGCAGCGGCCGTGCAGGTTGCCAACGCTATCAATAATGCTAACCTGTACAACCTCATTTTTGACCAGGCCGACCAGCTTGGCTCCATCTTGCGTGGTGAAATCATCCAGAAAGCCAATTTGCAGGCCATTCTGGAGAGTATTGCCGATGGCGTCATTGTGGCAAACAATAAAAATGAAATTGAGATCGCCAACGTCTCCGCCAGCAAGATATTAGCCATTCCGCGCCAACAGCTAATCGGCAAACCGGTGAACCAGCTATTGGGCGTGTATGGGCAGTTTGGCGACACCTGGATGAGTACGATTAACGACTGGGCCAAAAACTCGGACCAGATTGCCCAGGGCATTTATCTGGCGGATCAGCTGGCAATTGAAGAGAAGTACGTCAGCATTCATCTCTCGCCGGTGCTGTCTGAAGGCAATTTTTTTGGCACGGTCTCTATTTTCCGGGACATTACCAAAGATGTGGAGGTAGATCGACTTAAGAGTGAGTTTGTTTCTACCGTTTCCCACGAATTACGCACGCCGATGACCTCCATCAAAGGGTATGCGGATTTAATGCTCATGGGCGCGGCCGGGCAGCTGACCGACCCGCAAATCCGTTACCTGAAGGTGATCAAGAGCAATGCCGACCGGCTACATGATCTGGTGAACGACCTGCTCAATATCTCGCGCATTGAAACGGGCAAAACGACGTTGGATTTACGGCCGTTAGACGTGCCGCAAATTATTGAACAAGCGGTGGGGCATTTACACGGCCGTATCCAACACGAAGAAAAACCCATGCACATCAAAACCGAAATCGCCCCCGGTTTACCACTGGTCAACGCCGATCACACCCGCGTCACCCAAATTTTGACCAATCTCGTAGACAACGCCTTCAACTACACCCCGCCCGATGGTCAAATTATTATCCAGGCCAGAGCCACCGATGTTCATGTTCACATCAGCATCAGCGATAACGGCATCGGCATATCCAAAGAAAACAAGGACAAAATCTTCGACCGCTTCTTCCGTGCCGACGACGAAGCCGTGCAAAAAGTCTCCGGGACCGGTCTCGGCCTCTCCATTGTACGCAGCCTGATTGAAATGCACGGCGGTTACCTGCAAGTAGAGAGCGAACCTGGTAAGGGCAGCACCTTTACATTCAATCTGCCCGTTGTGATTGAAGACAGTGACCCAACCTGATATTGAAGGGCAACCGTATGACCAAAATACTCATTGCCGAAGACGACAACGACATCCGTGAACTCATTGTACTCACCCTGCAATTTCACGGCTTTACCGTAGATAGCGCCGAAGATGGGCAGGCGGCCGTCGAAAAAGCCCAGAAAAACCCCGCCTACGATGTCATCCTCATGGATGTGCGGATGCCCCGTATGACTGGCTACCAGGCCTGCCGCGCCTTGAAAGAAAATCAACAGACAAAAAACATTCCCGTCATCTTCCTCTCTGCCAAAGGGCAAGAACAGGAAATCCAAACCGGGCTGGAAGCAGGGGCATCGGATTACATCCTAAAACCGTTTGCCCCCGATGATTTGGTGAGAACCATTCAAAGAGTTCTTAAAAAATAAGACCTGACAGGTTTCTGAAAACCTGTCAGGTCTCACGCAGTAACTATGAGTATTACCACCGTCGGTAATAACTTGATTCATTACGAGGTGTTAGGGCGCGGCCAGCCCCTGATTTTCATTCACGGCTGGCTGGGTTCCTGGCGCTATTGGTGGCCTTCAATGCAGGCCATGTCGGCGCAGCATCGCTCATTTGCCTATGACTTGTGGGGATTTGGTGACTCTAGCAAAGCGCCCGATATGTACAATCTGGACAGCTACGTGACCATGATGGATCAATTTATTGACCAGTTAGGCGTAGCCCGGCCGGTATACATTATCGGGCACTCTTTGGGGGCGGCCGTTGGCTTGCGCTACACCCTCAAACACCCCGAAAACGTGGAAAAAGTAGTGGCTGTCTCCCTGCCCGTCAATAGCAGCTACATCAACAACAAAGTGCCCGGCAGCGACCCCGAAACCGTGATGAACCGGCTGCTAGGCAAAGCCAACAGCTACCCGGAAGTAGACACCGAAATACGCAAAGTTGACCGTACCGCTTTTACCACATTGGTCAATGAAATGATGAATATCAACTTTGCGCAAGACCTGGCCGAATCGCCCCGACCCTTGTTGCTGCTCTATGGCGATCAAGACCCCATCATCAGCCCACCATCCGGCGAACACGAATATCTGACCGAATCCGGCAACAACCGCTTCTTTGTCAAATTCGAGTGTAATCATTACCCCATGCTACATGAAAAAGTGAAGTTCAACCGCCTGCTGCTGGACTTTATCTTAGCCGGAAATGACCTGACCGAACTGGCCCCCAAAGAGTATTGGACCCGGCGCACACGCTAACCGTCCATTGTCATACAATACAACAACATACCGATCACAAAAATCTGTAACGCGATTTGGCAAATCGCGCTACCCAAATGAAGGAGTTTCCCATGAGCGATTTTAAGTTTGAAGCATGGCCGACTGAATTTCGCAGCATCAACCAGTATTTTGGCGCCAATCCCCAAAACTACGCCCAATTTGGTCTGCCCGGACATGAAGGGATTGATGTGATGGCCCCCAGCGGCAGCAAGATTTTTTCGGTTGCACCCGGCACTGTGGGGTCAGTGCGCACTGACCCCAAAGGCCACAATTATGGCATTCATGTGCGGGTGGATCACGCCGACGGCTGGCAAACGATTTATGCTCATTTGCAGCAGGCGCTGGTTTCGCCGGGGCAGCAGGTGAAAGCAGGGGATGTATTGGGGCTGGCCGATAATACTGGCAACAGCTTTGGCTCGCACCTGCATCTGACGCTGAAAAGGAAGGACCAATCCTACCAAAACTGGCCGTTTAATATCTTTGATCCCACGCCTTATTTGCTGCCGTTGATGGGGTTTCAACGGCCGGCCGGGCCATACACCGATGGTTGGGCGTATACGGGCGGCATTGTAACGGTGGGTGATCTGGCGCAGGTAGCTTCGGGGGGTATCAATTTACGGGAGACGGCGAGTATCAACGGCCGTGTCATAGACCTCGTTCCCGGCGGCACCATCCTCATCATCACCGGGCCAGCGCGCAGCCAATACGTGCCCGTCAAAGTGCCAACGGCCGTCTTGCGCAACGTGCCCCAACCAGCACCCCCTGCCCCCACGCCACCCCCAACCCCCTCCGATAACACCGTAGACGGCTGGGGCTTTGCCCAATACCTGACGCGCCAGGGAAATCAGGCCATCGTCGGGCAATTTGGCATTAATTTGCGCAACGCTCCTCGCCGTGACGCAGCCAATATCGGCCTGGTGACCGGTGGCAGCACCGTGTCCGTCACGGGCAATCAGCAGGGGGAATACTTTCCGGTGCGGGTACGCCGCGCCGACTTTACCGGCCCCATCAATGCACCCGGCGGCGGCACCCCCACACCCACACCGGCCCCCACCACGCCACCAGCCGATACCGTTCTGGGCTGGGCGTTTACGCAAAACCTGACCACCAGCGGCACCCAGGTGACATCCGGCAAATTTGGGACGAACTTACGGGCACGGCCGTCACGGGATGGCGCACTCATTGGTCTCTTCACCGAAGGCAGCACGGCCACCCTGGCCGGGAAATCGGTGGGCGAATTTACACCCCTGTTTGTCCCCCGCCGTGCTCTGCAAAATCTAATCGCTGCGCTGCCGCAAACGCAGCAGCCCGAACCATTAACCGGTGGCGGCACCACGCCCCCACCCGCCCAACCTATCGCCGATACCACCCCCGGCTGGGCTTTTACGGCCGCCATGACCGCCTCCGGGGGCATGGCCACGGCCGGGCAATTTGGCCTGAATTTGCGTGCTGAACCACGCCGCGACGCCGCCAATGTCGGTTTTGTGCCCGGCGGGGCCACCATGCTGGTTATTGGCGCGGCCCAGGGTGAATACACGCCGGTACGGGTAGATGACAAAGTGCTGCAAAAGCCGTTCACGCCGACTAAGCCGGTCATTGACACCACCGCCAAACCAGATGAGGTCAGCCCGGAACCGACCCCGTTGGGTAATACGGCCATTGGGCTGCACGCCTCGGCCGACCCGGACATTTCCGCGGCCGAGATTAGCGAATTTCAGGCACTGCGCCCCGGCATGATCAAGGTGTTGTCGTTCCACAACCCGGATGCGATACGCAAACTGGTACAAAACCACCCGGATGCGCGCTGGATCGTGCGGGCGTTTTTGAGTTTTGGCGGCCGTAATATCAGCCCGCAGCAGTTCCTCAACGACACCCTCAGTGATGTTCGCCGCACATTGGGCATCATCGGGCAGCGGGATGTGGTGGTGGAGTTGCACAATGAACCGAATCTGATTGTGGAGGGTATGGGCAGCACCTGGCGTAATGGGGCGGAATTTAACACCTGGTTCCTGGAACTGCTGCGCCTGTATCGGCAGGCCATACCGGGTATGCGCTTCATTTATCCGGGGTTGTCGCCTGGCTCCTCTGTGCAAGGCATTAAGATGGATCATGTGGAATTCGTGGAAGCCAGCCGGGACGCGGTGAAGGCGGCCGATGGCCTGGGTGTGCATATTTATTGGTCAAATGTCTATCCCATGTCTACGGCCGTTGGCGTATTGGATGATTACATTGCCCGTTTCCGCTTTAAGCCGATTTGGGTAACAGAGGCCAGCAACAACAAAGCGGGCACGCCGGTCGCCACCAAAGCCACCCAATACCTGCAATTCTGGCAAGAGCTACAAAAGCGGCCCACCGTACAGGGCGTCACCTATTTTGTGGCTTCGGCCAGCAACCCGGAATTTGCCGAAGAGATATGGGTGGGGCGCAACATTGGCGCGCTGGTAGGAAGACGATAAGATCAGTTCGTAGCAGGCAATGTAACGCCTGCTCAGGGCGATAAATCGCCTGCCACAAACATTTTGAAGGAGAATCTCATGGCAAAAGAATGGAAAAACCCCCCGGCAATGCAAATTGACCCCAAGAAAAAGTACACGGTTAATATGGAAACCAACAAGGGGGCAATTGTGATTGAACTATATCCCCAATATGCCCCCAAGACGGTGAACAACTTTGTCTTTTTAACTGGTGAGGGCTTTTATGATGGCGTCACCTTTCACCGGGTGATTGACAATTTTATGATTCAGGGCGGCGACCCCACCGGCACAGGGCGCGGCGGCCCGGGTTATCGTTTTGAGGATGAGTTTAAGGGCAACCCGTTGAAACACGAGACCGGTGTGTTGTCCATGGCGAACGCGGGAGCGAACACGAATGGCAGCCAGTTTTTTATCACCCATTCACCGCAGCCACATCTGGACGGCCGTCACACTGTCTTTGGTAAAGTAACCAGCGGCATGAACGTGGTCAACAGCATTCGCCAGGGCGACAAAATAATCAAAGTGAGTGTCAATCAGAGTTAAGTAGAATGTAAACAAAAAGGCCGCTGTTTGCGGCCTTTTTTGTTTCAGATTCCAGGCAATACAGATCACATTCACACCCCTCACACCACCGGCTTTTGCCGCCGAAAGAGCAGATTAGGGGCGATGATGCCCAACGCCAGGGCGATGAGGACGAGGCCGGTTTTGATGGCGTACACGGCCGTACTCACCAACTCATTCGCTGCCGGGTCACTCGCCAGGTTAATCAGCCCGGCCAGTTCAAACACTCCCAACATCGCCTCATACGCCAGCACTCCCGGCACCATCGGAATCACACCCGGCACCGAAAAGACAATACGCGGGGATTGAAACCATTTCGCCAGCCATTCACTAAGAAAACCAACGGCCGTTGCCGCCAGCAACGTCGCCCCTTCCAATGGCACACCCCAGGCCATGGCCAGTGTACGCAAGGCATGGCCCACCCCCCCCGCCAACGCGCAGCCCGGCAGCAGGCGCGGCGGCACGTTAAACATCACGGCAAACCCAACAGCCGCCACTGCCGACCAGAACAAATCTTGTCCCAACAGCCAGCCATTCATATAGCCGCCCCCGTCAGCAAGATGGCCAGCAGCAGCCCCAACGCAATCGCCAGGGAAATGAGTAGCCCGCTTACACCTCTGGCTACGCCATTGAGCATATAACCGCGAATGAGATCATGAGCGGCGTTGATCAGCGGCACACCAGGGGCCAGCAACAACACGGATGCGGACATGGCAATCTGCGGCTGCTGGCTCAGGTGCAGCCAGGCGGCGCTGCTGGCAATCAGCCCGGCAATAAAGGCACAGGCTGTCACTATCAAGATGGGATTAAAGTGGTGCTTGAGCAGTTCCTGACGGGTGAACATGGCGACGGCCGCGGCCAGAAACGTGACAGCAAAAACCGGCCAATCGCCGCCAAACAAGCGACTAAACGCGGCACAGGCCAGCCCCACCATGGCGGCGATCAACCAGCGATTATATGTCCCCGGCTGCCGGTCAATTTGCACCAACACCGCCCGCGTCTGGAAGCGGTCTAGCTGGCCTTCTTCAATACGGCGGCTCAGGTCATTCACGGCCGTAATCCGCCCCATATCCACCCCCAGCCGCACCACCCGCCGCGTTTTAGTGCGAAACTCATCGCCGCTGGAGGCCGTGATGGTTAAAGATTCCGTGCGCACGACCACATCCAGCCAGTCACAACCCAGCCCCGTGCCCATGCGATGCACACTTTCTTCCACGCGCAGGCTGTTGGCCCCATGCTGCAAGAGCAACTGCCCGGCCCATAGGCACAGGTCAATAATATCGGTCAATTCGGCATGGGTTAACGGCCGTTTGCCGTTTACAGACGCATCTTCTTCCATATAGCCCATCATTTTGTAATTGGGTAATTGGGTA
>CAZOPF010000073.1:22743-30261 GCA_964581605.1 uncultured Ardenticatenaceae bacterium | reverse complement strand
CTAAGGCTTTCTAAAATCGTTAGAGTCTTCATTATTTTCATTATGGTAAAGTTGACGAATTTATTATGCAAAGTTTCCGCTAATAAATCAAGTGACGCTCCTTCAACCTTACCAGTAAATCGGTCACGTCTGTTTCAGCCTGGGGCATGGCTCCTAACGGGTCTTGCACTCTGTCTTGCCCTAACAAAGCATAGAAGGTGTTGAGGATACCATAGGAAAGGGCATCTATCTGGTAACCGCCTTCCAGCATAAAGAGGATACGGCCGTGACACAACTCGTTTGCCATGCCTACCAATGTCTGCGCCATTTGGGCATACCCCCGCAAGCTCAAACCAGCCATCGCCAGCGGGTCTTGCCAGTGAGCATCATAACCAGCCGAAACCAGCATCAATTCTGGAGCAAAGGCTTTGGCTTTGGGCCAGATCACTTCCTGAAACAAGCGGCCGTACCCCGCATCCCCCACATACGGCATCAAGGGTATGTTGAGCGTAAACCCACGCCCCGCGCCTATGCCAATCTCGCTTATACCACCTGTGCCCGGATAAAACATACGCGGCATAAACAGGTGCGTGGAAACGAACAACACATTCTCATCCTGAAAAAAGATTTCCTGTGTCCCATTCCCATGATGCACATCAAAATCCACAATCAGCACCCGCTCCACCCCATACGTGGCCTGGGCATACCGCGCCGCCGCCGCCACATTATTGAAGATGCAAAAACCACTGATGGTGCTGCTCTCGGCATGATGTCCGGGCGGCCGCACCAGAGCAAAGCCGTTGGCTGCCTGCCCGGTAAACAGCGCGTCTACGGCCGTCAGGCATCCGCCCACTGCCAGCCGTGCCAGATCATAAGAGGCGGCCGTTGCATATGTATCGCCGTGATCCAGCAAACCACCCCCACGCTCGGCCACCCGCCGGACAAGTTCAATCAACCCCTCCCCATGCACCCGCCGCAAATCCGCCAGCGTTGCCAGCCGTGGTGCCAACACCATCAGATCAGCCAGTACACCCTGCTCTTCCAAAAAAGCCAACAGTCCCGCCAGCCGGTGGCTGCCTTCGGGATGATCCCGTTTTGTATGCCCGGTGGCCGGGGCAAAAACCATCACCGTGCCCATCTTTCACCCAAATCGCTTCAACAAAAAATCTACCACCACCCGGTCAATCATTTCCCCCTCCCCATTCCAGCGCTCTTCCAGATTCTCCTCGCCCACCAATGCCCGCAACGCCTTACGGGTGGCAAGGTCAAAATCCCCAGACGCCGGCCCCGCATAATGGCCCGTTTTTGCCAACAACACCTGCAATTCACCCGCTACATCTGCCAGAGGAATCAAGTCGGCCGGATTCACCTCGCCAAAATACAGATGGTGCATTTCCACCAGCTCTTGCAGTTTATCTATCGGCTGCGGATGATCGTCTACGCGCAAATCCAGGTAACGGTCATTATTACCACCATATCCACCATTTTCGCGCACCACCAGCACCCCGGCCGCCTGCCGCCCGCGTTTGTCGCCGCCGGCCGCCTGCCCGGCCGCCAACGCTTTCACCAGCCAATCCGCCAGTTCGCCTGGCCCGCGCCGTGCCTGCTCATAAGCGGCCGCCATTGCCTCCACCGTGCCGGGAACCAGGATGTTGCCCTGGCAGGCAAAATGGTCGCCCACCAGATGCCCGGCCCAGGCGTAACAATCGTCGCCGGTAAAGGAGGCGGCGTGGCCGTATTTGTCCACTATGCCCACCTGCCGGAGAGCGCGTTGTTCGTCTACGGCCGTCAACTCCCCAACCACCTCCACCGCCGACTGCCCGGCCGCCAGCCGTTCCAGCCCATCTATCCCGTAGCGCACATTGGCATAACTCTGGGTGGCAATGGCCCCCGCGCCCGCCCGCGCCCAGGAAACTACGGCCGCGCAAGCCATAAACTTTGATTGCACCGCCACGCCCCACTCCTGCCGGTGGGGGTCGTAGGCCACAATAGAAAAAGTGGTAATTGGTTGCATGGGGACTCCATTAGTTAGCAGTGAGCAGTGAGCAGTGAGCAGTGAGCAGTGAGCAATGAGCAGTGAGCAGTTAACAGTTAATAGTAAGATTATCGGGCATTGGCGGGATTTGGGCAAAAGAAAAAAGCCCGGTGAGATTTCATCTCACCGGGCCTCGGCTCACTGTTTACTGTTCACTGCTCACTATTTACTGGTCTACCGACGGCCGTGCCTCCAACGTCAGGCTAACATCCATCAGTTCCCCATCACGGATCACCTGAATGGTGACAGTCTGGCCCACGCTGGCCTGGGTGACAATATAGCCCAGCAGATCATCAAACTCACTCACCACCTGGTCATCAATCTTTACAATCACATCACCGCCAATGGGCACATCAAAGCCATCAATCTGGGTGGTGCCACTGCTGCCCCGCAGGCCAGCTTTGGCGGCCGGGCCATCTTCCAACACTTCCTGCACCAGCACACCACGCTGCGCGGCATCCAACCCCATCGCTACGGCCACATCACCCGTCATCTGGCTGCCAGAAATACCCATCCAGGCCGTTTGCACCGCACCACTCTCGATCAGCTGGGGCACAACGCGCTTGAGGATATTGACCGGCACGGCATAGCCCACCCCACCAAAACTGGGCGTCAGGCTAAAGCTAGAGGGGTCGGTCTGAATAGCCGTATTGACACCTATCACCTGCCCATCGAGATTGAGGAGCGGGCCACCTGAATTACCGGGGTTGATCACGGCGTCGGTCTGGATAATGTTGGGGATGTTAAACTGCGCCCCGCCCGGAGCGGCCGCGCCGGGCAAGGTGCGCCCTAATCCAGCCACAATGCCGGTAGACATCGAACCATCCAGGCCGAAGGGATTGCCAATGGTGGCAACCAGTTGCCCCACTTCCAGCGCATCAGAGTCACCAATTGCCAACGGCACAAGCTGGTCAGCAGGCACGTCCACCTCAATCACCGCCAGATCAGAACCGGGGTCTGTGCCCACAATGGTCGCCTCGGCTTCTGTGCCGTCGGCAAAGATAACGGTGATTTCAGTGGCCCCTTCCACCACATGGTTATTGGTGATAATGTGCCCTTCCTGGTCATAGACAAAACCAGAACCTTGCCCGGTGGAGGGCAGTTGTGGGATTTCTTCTGGGGTGGTGCCTTCCGGCAGGTTCTCAAAGAAATCTTTGAACTCTTCAGGTATATCGTCGTGTTCGGGGATTTCCGGCAACTGCCCTTCTGGCAACTGGAAAACGCTGGCGGCGGCGCTGCCAATCACCTGAATGTTGACCACACCAGGGTTAGCCAATTTGTAAATGTCCACATAGGTTTGTTCGGTAACGATATCGTCGGCTACGGCCGTGTCCGGCACACTCTGGGCCGCCGGGGCCGAAACGTTAACGGCCGGGACAATACCTGTCTCCTCATTACCGGTTGTCTCGCCCTCGCCCGTCAGCACAGGCACAGTCGCTTCCTGCGTTAAACTGCCGCAGCCTGTTATTGCCAGCAGCAGCAAAATCATCAAAATGGGGAATGCTTTTAACTTATTCAAAACCATGTCTCCTTTCGTTCGTTGAGATTTCCCATTCCATTTTACAAAATCATTTCGATTCTCTCCCAGATTTGTAAAAAATGTATGAAGAAGGTTTAACTTCATGGTGAGAGATCGTTTCAAAAAAAAGACCCCGGCGAAAACCGGGGTCTTTTACATCATCGTGCAGCCAGGTTATGCCTGGCGTCGCCGGGCAAGGGCAATGCCCAGGCCGGTGAAAACCAGCGCTACGATGCTCACCAGCATCAGCCAGATCGGGGCAGATGCGATGGTGGCCTGGATGTGTTGCAGCGTGACGGCCGTTGGCGAGAAGGGATGTTGATAATCTTCCACCTCACCGCCGGTGGCGGCCGCTACCGTTATGGCGGCCATTTGCGCCGTTGTACCGGTTGGGCAGCCGTTGCCATCCGTCCCCACCCCCAACGGCGTGAAGACCGGATCATTGGCCGGGAAGATACGATAGCGCATGTTTAAGATGCCGGGGTACACAAATGTCCCCCCGCTGACCAACGACTGCGGCGCAGCAAAGCTGACAGATGTTGTACCGGCGGCAGCAAAGAATTGCACAAACATGCGTTCAGAAACGGTGCCCACGCCATCGGCGATGTCATCATCAAAGCTGCCATCGTTGTCGTAGTCTGCCCAGCCAACCACACAGCCAGCACCGTTCACGGTTACATCTACCACGCCGGTGCCATCACCCCAGGTGTCATCTACATTGTTGATGACCCCATCTTCGTCGTCGTTGCCGTCATTGTCGTCACCATCGGTGGCGGCACTTTCCTGGCCATCGTTGTCATTGTCCCAGAATGTGCCCAGGTAGAGGCCGGTGTCCGGGTGGCGGGGGCCGTTATCGCCGAAGATGGTGTTGTTGTAGGTGTTGGGCAGGTCGCCGTAATCGAGCACGGCCGTCAGACCCAAATCAATGGTCTGGTTGGTGCTGGCATCCCGACGGCCGTTGTCGTTGATGTCAAAGTCGGCTGTTGTCGGTTCCAGGCGGCGGTTGAGGGTGACGGCCGTCAGCACCGTTACCCCATTTGTGGCTGCATCACCACCATCATTCCCATTGTTGTCATTTTCCAGAATCGTCGTTGTGGGGTCGGTGACCGGGGTGCTGCTGCCAAAGAGGTAAAGCGGGTCGCCCGGCGCAAACTCGCTGGCAGGAATATGCACAAAGTAGCTGCCTTCGATGACGCTACAGAAGCTGTAAGAGCCATCTTGACCGGCAACGGTGGCTGTCGTCATCGAATCCGCCAGCGCATCATCTGTGCCCGGTTCAAAGATGCCATCACCGTCATCCAGATACAGTTCCACCAGAACGCCGTTAATGCCATACTCCGCGCCATTCACGGTGCCATCATCGTCGGCATCAAACCAGACCAGATCGCCCAGGCAGAGCGGCTCGTAAATGCCGTTGTCCACCGTCAGGTTATGGCTATTGTCAGGCGTGTTGGGGTCGGTACGGCCGTCGTTCAACGGCTCAGTTGTGGTAGCCAATGTCACGGTGTTGGTGCTGAGGCCCCCCGTACACGCGCCCGCCGTCACTTCCTGGGCGTTGTTATCGGTGTTGTCATCGTTGTCCGGGTTGGGGCCGGTAAACAGCGTGGCAAACATATATTCTAGCGGCCCGCCGGGCGCAAAGTTGGCTGCCGGGATATGCACGTAATACTGCCCGGCCGGCAGGTCTGGGAATAAGTAATTGCCATTGGCGTCTGTGGTCACTTCTGCCAGATAGCTAACGCCATCACATGCCTGCGCGGCCGCATAGAGCTGCACGGTCACGCCCGGTACGCGCGTTTCCGTATCGGTGGCGTAAATGCCCATGTCCAGGGTCATATTGCTTTGCCCAGCAGCCAGCGGGCCGGTGTTCGCCGTGCGGCCAGTGGTGGGGTCGGCGTCAGAATCTGTGCCATCATTCCCACCCTGGTCTGGCGGTGAAATCTGATAACCGGCTGGCAGGGTGGCCAGGTCAAAGCAGACAAAGTAATCACCGACGGGTTGGGGAGCAAACAGGTAGTTACCCTGATTATCCGTTGTGGCGGTAATGGCGGAGAAGACGGTGCAGTCGGCGTCTGTGGAGGGATGGAGTACGGCCGTTACCCCAGGCACACCGACCTCATCGGGGTCTTGCACACCGTCGTGGTCAGCATCATACCAGACGCGATCACCCACGCTGACGGTGCCGCCCGCGCTCTGGCGGATGCCCATATCCAGGGTCAGGTCAGAGCCATTGGCGGGGATAACGCCGGTGGGCGCGGTTGCCCCCGTGCCTGTATCGGCGTCCGAATCAATGGTATCGTCGCCACCCACATTTGGGGTGGTGGCCTGGAAGCCGGCCGGGAGAGTGGACAGATCAAAGCAGACAAAGTAGTCGGCGGAAGCAAGGCCAGAGAAGAGATAAGAGCCGTCACCACCCGTTGTCGTCACCATGAGCGGCGTGTCTACGCCGCACATGTCCCCGGCCGCATACAGTTCCACGGTGACGTTGGCTACGCCGCCTTCGCCGGGGTCTTGCAAGCCGTTGAAGTTGTCATCGTACCAGACGAAGTTGCCCACAGTGACATTGCCACTACTGACAATGCCCATATCCAGGGTGAAGTCAAACTGCCCGAGCGCTAATGGGCCGGTGGGTGAAGTCTGGCCGTTGGCATCAGCGTCGCTGTCTACGCTGTCATCTAGCTGATTGTTGGCGGTAGTCGGCGTGTATCCGGCCGGTATCGTCGTCAGGTCAAAGCAGACGAAGTAGTTACCAGCTGGTAAGCCGGCAAACAGGTATTGGCCGTCATTATTGGTGGTTTGGGTATTGACCGGGGTATCGGCACAGGTCTGGCCAAGGGTGAAGAGGTTGACGGTGACGCCAGGGACGCCAATCTCGCCAGCATCCTGACGGCCGTCACCATTCACATCGTACCACACCCAATCGCCTACAGAAACAGAACCGGCCACCGTGTTGACAATACCCATATCCATATTCAGGTTTTGGGTTCCAGCCGCCAATGCGCCGGTGTTGGCTGTGCGACCTGTCGCCGGGTTGGCATCCGAATCAATCGTATCATCCCCGCCAACATCTTGCGTGGTCACGACAAAACCAGGAGGCAAGGTGGTCACATCAAAGCAGACGAAGTAATCGCCGGGAGCCAGATTGTCAAAAAGGTAACGGCCGTCCGGCCCGGTGCGGGTCAGGGCCAATGGCGTTGCCGTACAATCCGCATCCGTGCCCCGATGTAGAGCCACAGTCACATTAATCACACCCGGTTCGCCGCTGTCTTGCAGGCCATCACCGTCCAGGTCATACCAGACATAATCCCCTACGCGCACTGGTGGGTCATAGTAGCCATCGTGGTCTTCATCGTCCCACACAAAGTCACCCAGACTGGTGAGCGGGGCAAAGCCAAAGTCAAAAGTGTGGTTGTTGGAGCCAGGGCCGCCGGTGGTGAAGTTGACGGCTACATACCCACCCAGGCGTGATTGCCCGTCAGAATCACGGATAGGGCCAAAGGTGGTGGCGTCGGCATTGGGCGGGGAAACAGAAAAGCCGTTGAGAGGTGCCTGATTGAGGTTTACCCGTAATTCGTAGGCGCTGCGATATTGCAGGGAGACATAATCGGCCGGGTTGGGCAGGCTGTAGTTCACCACCAATACCGGTGCAAAAATACCATTCGTGCTGCCGTCAAACGTTTCGGCCTCCCGGTGTTGGGCCGAACTGTTGATGATAAAGGCCATGGCGTTGCCCGAAACCCAACCGACCCGGTCAACAATCTCCTGCACAATGCCGGTGAGGTCGGCCGTCCGTTGCAAGGGGCCGTTGAAATTGGTACCTGTCCAGTTTGCTGTTGACCACGTGACCTGCACACCGGCCGTTGTACGTGGACGAGAAGTAATATCATTTACCGCAGCCGTGAACGTTGAGGGATTATCCGCAGCCTGCCCGTCAATTGTAAAGATTGCTGGATCGCCGATGTTGTCTGGGCCACTACCATCGGTG
>CAZOPF010000073.1:0-22643 GCA_964581605.1 uncultured Ardenticatenaceae bacterium | reverse complement strand
CCGGGGTCTTGAATGCCGTCCCCATCATCATCTTGCCAGACACGGTTGCCGACTTCGATAGGAGCAGCTCCGCCAATCAATTCCACATCACCTAAACCGCCGGCCTTGCTGAAAAAGGAACCATTGCTGGCTTCGAAAAGCTGCACGGCCCGCAAACGGTCGCCATTATCAATATCATAAACAATCGTGCCATTTTCAAAGGCTTGAAACGCATCATATTTGGTGGCCACCAACTCACCGCTGCCATAGAGCATTGCCAATGTCCCTAACCCTGTTTCATCATGGTATTGGGCGGTTGTGCCACCATTTGGCAGGTATTGATCAGCATGGAAGAACTCATCCAGGGTGTAGTTGGCGTCATCACTTGGAGGATTGGTTGCTGTGCGGAGTTCGCCGGTGAGGCCATTGGTACAGGAAGGGGGGCTGCCGCTCTCTATCTGCCAGTTGCCTCCGGCATCCAGACAGGCCAGTAAGAAATCGCCGCCAAAGCGTTGGTTGGTCGTGGTAACACCAACCGGGCCGGGATCGCCACTATCATATGCCTGATCGTTAAACCGGTCACGCAAACCAATATACATGAAGCCCCGGCCGTCAAATTCAATATCTGTCAGCATGGGTTGGGGGTTCGCCACAATGCCACCGGCCGTGCGGCCGGCCCAGTTGGGCCGCCAGTCGTTTGTCCAGGGTAGCCATTCGCCGTCATTGGCCGCGTTGGTCATGCTGTCATTCACAGCTTCTTTACTGTAATCCAGAGGGATCGAAAGGATAGGGGTTGTATTGAAGGTGTTTGTTGCGGGATCAAAGACATAAATGTGCGCATCCAGATATTGCAGATAGGGTGATATGGTGGCGAACGTAGTGGTGGCCGGATCGAAGGGATCAATCATGGATTCGGCCGTACAGACACCACCAACATAGAGCAGGCCATCAAAGTATTTCAGGCCAAACGGCCGCCAGTCGGTGGCGTCTGGTTCATTGGGGTCTACGCCGGTATCATCACAATCGGTTGGTACGGGGATAGTCACCGTGGAAACATCGCCGGGAGCAGGAGCAATTGGCTGGCCTGTGCCGTCCAAGGTGAGCGGCATAATGACCAGTTCGCGGTCATTCAGGTTAACGGTATAAAGCGTTTCTTCATCATCAGAAATTTCCAGGTCACCCAGGCCAACTTTGCCCACTAGAGGATAGGTGGCCCCGTCATTGAGCCAGTTTGTGCCCGCTCCGTTGGGGTGCGGGTTGGCCCCGGTGCCGACAATAGTTGTCAGGTCAATAAAGAGCGAGGGCGCGCCTGTACCAGTTAGTTTGTAAATGGTACCGGTGGTGTTATCTGGCCCAACGGCCGCGCCACGGCGAATATACGTGCTGCCCAAAACCACACCCGATTGAGTCTGATGGGCCAGGCCAAAAATCGTCCCTACTTGTTGGTAGGTGGCATAATCAGTCAATGGTGCGGCCGCGCTATCAGCCATGTAGTCGTGGCTGCGAATAACCGACTCGGCATTGTTGGGGGCGGTGGTAGGTTCGCCCCGAGACCAACGCGGCACAACTACCTGGGGCGCAACTACGCTATATTGGGACGGATTGAGAAAACCGGCATTGACATTGGAAACGTTGCCGCCGGAAATATCCACAAATTGAACGGTAGTACCGCCGGCCACGCTGGGGTGCAAAAAGTCCAGGCTGCCGTCGGTGGGCAGGGTGAACTCGACACGGGCTTCGTTGCCGGTAAGGGTGGGCAGCGTGTAGGTGCCGTTGGCGGCGGTGGTAGTGGAGAAATTGCTGCCGCCATCGGAAACGGCCGTGACCGTAATGCCGCCAATGCCTGGTTCTGTCGCATCCAGTACGCCGTCGCTGTCAAAATCCCGAAAGACGGTGCCACTCACAGAGCCATCAGCACGGACGGTATTGCCCCCCGGCTGAAACAATAAAAAGGCGGCCAATGCCAACAAGCCGCCTGCCCACCACTGAAATCGGTTGTGCTTTTTATACTTCATCATTCATTACTCCCTTCAAACATATCCTTATTGTCTTGTTACCATCTAAATTTTTTCACAGAACACCGATGCCATCACCGTCTGTGCATGGTCAGAGTTAATGGCCTACGGCCGTAAACAAAATAGTTATTCCTATGTAAACAACAATGATTTCCCTTCTCTCGTGAACCAGGTTTTTAGGTTCAGCTAAGGAGCGGCCCCACTTCCTTCAAGTTACGCCCGTCATATACCCCTGGTTAGTTTGACGAGTATAACATAAAGAATTCATATAAAAGGTTGAATTTGGGTTAAGCGCATGGGGCGATGATAGGAGTTTTGTCACGGCCTGGACAAACTCTCTTCGTCATTCACTCTTGTGTAATGCCCAATAACGCCCAGGTATCCTCGCCAGGCTGGTACTGGAAGGTATACACATCTTTTTGAATGCGACTGGTGGGCTGCAAGCTGTAGTTAAACTCGATGGCTTTGACGATCAGGGTGTTGTCGGTGGTGAATTGGAGGCGCTGGGCGATGTCCGTGCCGCCGCCAGGTTGGGCAGCCAGGGAAAATTCCAGACGGGGTTCGCCGGTGAAACGGCCGTCGCCAGCCAACAGCACCGAATAGATTTCGGGGGTACGGCCGTGACCATAATATAACCGCTTCCCCTGGCTGGCCCGGAAAACGGCAATACCCAACGCATCCACATTTTCCAGCCTGGACAAAATTTCCCCGCTGGTTGGGTCAATCTGGTAAATGACGCCCGCTTCATCTTGAGGCGTAGAACCAGCAATCGAGGCCGCATACAGGCTACCCGTATCACAATCATACGCCAGCCCCACCACCCCATACGGATTGCCACTACCCGGCGGCAGCGGCCAGGGCAGGCTGAGAAATTCCGTCATCTCGCCAGTCTGGGTGTCTACCTTGAAAATTTTGTTTTGCTCCGCCACCGGATTGAGTTCCTGGCTGATGACAGGGGCCGGCGCGACAAAAATGTTGCCCAGCCAATCAATGGCAAACGGCCCCACCTTCCCGGCGTCATCCCAGGTCTCATGCTGATACGTTTGCCCATCACCCGCCAGGTCACGCACCAACACACCGGTGGCAAATTCCTGGGTGGTATCAATTACCGGCTGCGCAAAGTTGAGTGTGCCCAGGAATTGCGGCGAGGCATGGCACTGGTCAGTGGGGCCAACCATGTACCCCTCTGGCAAGGCGGGCGCAACCTCATTTGGGGCACAGGCCACCAGCAGCCAGAGCAGCCAAAGGAGCGGTAAGGGATTGGTGGGAAACAGTTTACGCCGGTTAACCATGCAAAATGCCTCTTTTCTGAGAAGTGATGCGTATGATTGTACCATTGTCGCTGCTAATTATTGCGGTACTCTTTGCCTATGGTCGCCGTTCACACATCTGGTGGGTCGTCCCGGCTTAGCTGGCTGGATAATGCCAAAGCAATAGGCATTGTCCTGGTTTTTTATGGGCATCTGTTAGAGGTGTTATATTTGCACAGGCACACGGCCATGTTTTCCCAATTCCGCTTCATTTACGCCTTCCACATGCCGCTCTTTTTTATACTGGCCGGGTTTGTGGCTTCGCGCCGCCAGGAATCTTTCAGCGGCTATGTGACTCACCGCCTGAAAACACGCCTGATCCCTTTTTTGTTCTTTAACTTCTTGGGGCTGCTCTGCCTGATGCTGGTGGATCTGGGGCATGGCGGTTTGCGCCCCCTGGTGTATGTTCGGGGATTGCTGGCCTTGTTGGGGGGTAGACCTTCTTTTAATTTTCTCACCTGGTTTTTGGTCTGTTTGTTTATGGTGGAGCTATTTCACTTTGGCGGTCGGCGCTATTTTCAGACTATCCGGCAGCAGGCGGCCGCAGCCCTGGTGTTTATCATGGTCGGTTGGGGCATTACCTGGTGGGTATCGTTTCAGGGAACCATTTTGTTGCCCACAAATTTCTGGTATCTGCACGAGGCTACAATAGCTTATGGTTTTTATTTATTGGGCGTAGCCGGGCGGCAAGCCACCTGGACAGCCGGTCACGGCCGTCGCCCCTTGCTCTTTTTCGCCTTCTTGTTGTGCGCCTGTGTGGCGGTGCTGACCTACGGCCGTAACGATGGCCCCTTTATTACGGACATACCGGTGGTGTTGATGGCCGATTCCAGCCATGGGCACTGGTTCTGGTTTCCGATCACGGCCGTTGCCGGAACCCTCCTCGTCATTTTTCTCTCCCAACTCCTGCCTAACCTGCGCCCCCTGCACTACCTGGGCCAAAACAGCCTGATCCTCATGGGGCTAAACGGCCTCTTTTTTGAATTTTTCAACCAACCCATCATCGCTGCCCCCTTTTGGGCCAACAGCTACTGGGCCGTCACCGCCCAGGCTATCCTCATTACCGCGTTCAGCATCGCCACCTGCCTGCCCGCTATTCACTTCAGTAATAAATACATTCCGCACCTGATTGGCAAACCCCCTTCTTGACAAGCCCACTATCTTTGCCGATTTCATTTTTACCAGAGGGGACGTCATACCCGCGCAGGCGGGTGTCCATCAATTCCACCAGAGTGGATTCCCGCATTCGTGGGAATGACAGTAAAAAGTACAAACAGCGTGTTAATAGAGGGGTTAGGGGATGGGCACAAAAAACAGCCCGGCGAAACAAGGCCAGGAGCGGGGCACGGGGACGCCATTTTCAATAACGGTATCGGCCCAGCAATACTCCTGGCCGGGGGTGGCGTCGTTTTGTAATTCCGGCACAAACCAGAGCACCAGGTCTTGGCCGACGGCCGTTTCCGCCGGTTCAGTGAACTGTTCTGGCCCTTGCTGGTAATCAGCATTGCAGCAAGAACCGAGGCTGGGCAAATCCGTTTTGCCTTCGTCATGCGCCGCGCTGGTGCGGGTCAGATACAAATAGGCCGGGTCGCCGCGTTCGCTGCGCAACGACCGTATGGCAAAACCCTGGCCGTCTGCCCCCGCCAACTGGAATTGCGCCCCCGCTGGCGTACCTGGCGTCGTGTCGTCAATAAGCAGCCAGCCTTCGGCCGCCCAGGGCTGCCAGTTCTGCCCATCCCAGGCGGCAAAGGTATCGGCCAACCCGCCGCCACTACCGGCCACATCCAGCCGCAGCACCGGGCGGTAGGTGCCATCATCACCACAGCCCCGGCCATGATTACCCGCCAATACACGGAAACGGCCGTCCGCATAAAACTCATACCGCTGCTCATACCGGTAATTGCAGGGTGTGGGCCAATCCGGGCTGCGGAAATCCTGCACCAGGGCAAAACCAGCTACGGCCCCATTTTCCACAATCTCTTCCACCTGTGGCCCGTCAAAGGCCACCACCGCCGCCGAACTAAACACCGGGCAGCCAATGGCATCGTTATACCCAAAACCATCCTCCCGCGAATAACTGACGTGCCAATCCACCAGCGTAGCCCCATTCAGCACCGGCCGCCCCTGGTACGTTACATCGCTCACCTTCAGTCCATCCGAACTGGTGAGGATGAAATCTAGCGTCCACCCCCCTTGTGTGATCGTCTGGCTCTGTTCACAAAACTGGTCATACACAATCTCATTTTGCAAGCTGCGTTCGGTAATGGTTGACGGTGGGCCACTCTCTCCCAATTCCGTCCAGCGAATGCCCACCAACCGCTCATCCGTCAAATCCACTATCGCCCATAACGCCTGCTCGCCTACCAGAAACGTGGGGGCCACGCACAAATGCTGCGACCGTTCACACAGCGTACCGTTGAGGGCGGTTTTAATGTTGGGCATCACGGCCGTGCCCGCCTCCCCACCCAACGCCGCCACCACTTCCGGCGCGTGCCGGGCAATCTGCACCGCCAGGTCGGCCAGCGCCGGTGGGATTTCTGGTTGCACATTATCCAGATGGGTGACGGAGATAACCTGGCCTACGGCCGTGTCCACCAGCGCCACCGTTGTTGTATTCAGAGCATAGTTATACAGCTCCACCCGGTAGCAATGGTCGGCGGTGCAAGTGGCGACGTCAGCGGGTTGGTCGGAGGGGAGGGACGGCCGTACCGCCATAATCTCCGCCCGCACCGCCTGGCCGGAAACAGGGTCACTGACATATGCCAGAAAGTCAGGGTTTTGCAGTGCCAACGTTTGCGCCTGCGCCGCCTCCCCTTCCAGCCCGGCTAAGGTGAGAACAGGGGGATTGGCTTGCAAGGCAGCGGCCACTTCCATCCGGCGCGTGGCTAATGCGGGAATTTGCGCCGCCAGTGCCTCCGGGTTCATCGGCGCAGCCAGCATGTTTTGGCGGGTGGGGGTGGGGGCGTCAACGGCCGTCTGGCAGGCTGCCAACAGGAAAAAGAGAATCCACAGATTACGCAGATTACACAAATTGAACGATTTCTGTGCGACCACACCTCCTGGGGATGGAATCCCCAGGCTGATACGGGAAACGCGCTGAAGCGCGTTAAGGGCTGTCACCTTGTCACCCCTTCACCTTGTCACCGGCTCACGATGGCGGCGCCGTCGGTGGGGCAATGGTGGGCAGCGCTTTTTTCAGGGGGGACGGCCGTTTCCGGATACGTGGTTGGGTGTGCAAGGCTACCCCCAACACCTCGCTCATACGGCTGACAAAAATAAAGTTCAAATCCTGGCGCAGCTTTTTGGGGATGTTTTCCAGGTCAGGTTCATTCTTCTTGGGCAAGATAAAGGTCTTGATCCCGGCGCGGCGGGCGGCCAACGCCTTTTCACGCACCCCACCCACCGGCAGCACCCGCCCCCGCAGCGTAATCTCCCCGGTCATGCTGACTTCGCGGAAGATGGGCCGTTCGGTGAAGGCGGAGATAATGGCGGTGGCTAAAGCCACCCCGGCCGAGGGGCCATCTTTAGGCACGGCCCCTTCGGGTACATGCAGATGAATGTCCGTCTCTTCAAACCGTTTGGGGTCCACGCCCAACGCTTCGGCCATGCTGCGGGCATAGGTCAGGGCCGCCTGGGCGCTCTCCTGCATCACTTCGCCCAACTGCCCGGTGAGCTGCATCCCCCCCTTGCCGGGCATGAGATTCACTTCGATGAACATGATGTCGCCGCCAACGGCCGTCCACGCCGCCCCCGTGGCCACCCCCACCTGATCCTCCTCCTGCAACCCTTCTTCGGAAAAGCGTGGCGGGCCAAGCAGTTCTTCCACACGACGGGCGGTGATGCGCCGGGTGAACTTGCGTTCCTCCGCTACATCCCGCGCAATTTTGCGGCAGACATTGGCAATTTCCCGTTCCAGATTCCGCACCCCCGCCTCCAACGTGTAACGGCGGATGATCGTTTTGAGCGCTTCTTCTTCAAAACGGATACCATATTTATCCAGCCCATGCGCTTCTAACTGGCGGCGTGCCAGAAACTGGCGGCAAATCTCCATCTTCTCCTCTTCCATATAGCCGGGAAATTCAATCACCTCCATGCGGTCTTGCAGGGCATAGGGGATGGCATCCAGATAGTTGGCCGTGGTGATAAACATCACCTGCGACAGGTCAAAATCCAGGTCGAGATAATGGTCGGAGAAAGAGAAATTCTGCTCCGGGTCCAGCACTTCCAGCAGCGCCGACGACGGATCGCCGCGGAAATCGTTGCCCAGCTTGTCAATTTCATCCAGCATGAAGAGCGGGTTTTTTGTGCCGGCGCGGCGCATGGCCTGAATGATGCGCCCCGGCATGGCCCCAATGTAGGTGCGGCGATGGCCGCGAATTTCGGCTTCATCGCGCACCCCACCCAGGCTGATGCGCACAAATTCACGCCCCAGCGCAGTGGCAATGGAACGGCCGATACTCGTCTTGCCCGTGCCCGGCGGCCCCACAAAACACAAAATGGGGCTGCGCATCGTTTCCGGCGCTATTTTTTTGACGGCAATGTATTCCAGGATGCGGTCTTTCACCCGATCCAGGCCGTAATGATCGCCGTCGAGTACCTGGGCTGCGTGGGATACGTCCAGGTTGTCGGCCGTCGTCTCCTGCCAGGGCAGCGCCAGAATCCAATCAATATAGGTGCGGATGATACCCACTTCCGGCGACATAGGCGGCATGGCGTTGAGGCGGGCGATCTCCTTATCCACTTTAGCCCGCACATCATCGGGCAGCGGTTTTTGGGCCGCGAATTCGCGCACTTCGTTGATTTCCTGGGTGAAGATGTCTCCCTCGCCCAATTCGCCCTGAATGACGCGCATCTGTTCGCGCAGGAAATGTTCCCGCTGCGATTTATCCACCTCTTGCTGCACTTTGGAATGAATCTGGTTTTCCAGTTCCAGCACATCCAGCTCTTTGGCAACGACGATGCTCACTTTTTGCAGCCGTTCGTTGGCGTCCAGCGTTTCCAGGATGTCCTGGCGCACGTCTACGGGCACGCTGAGGGTGGAGGCGATGAAGTCGGCCAGCCAGCCCGGTTCGTCAATGTTGATGGCGAAGGTGTAGGCGTCTTCGGGCATACTGCGGTTGAGCGAGACCATCTTTTCAAAGAGGGTGATAACGGCCCGCATCAACGCTTCGGTGTTGCGATCCCATTCCATTGGCTCATGCACGGGGCGTGCTCTGGCACGGATGTACGGTTCCCATTGGGTGAACTCCACAATTTCCACCCGCCGCCGCCCTTGCGCCAACACGCTGGTGCTGTTGTCCGGCATCCGCAGCGCCTTGCCGATGGTGATCTCTGTGCCAATGGCGTACATGTCGCTGAGGCTGGGGTCGAGCACATCGCTGTTGCGTTGGGTAGCCACAATCAGGTTTTCGTCGTTGGCCACGGCCGCGCGCACGGCTTCTAACGACCGCTCCCGGCCGATAAATAGGGGCATGACCATTTGCGGGAACAACACAATGTCCCGCAGGGGCAGAAAAGCACATTCAATAAACCCTTCTTCGTCTGCCGCCAGCTCTTTGTCGGGGAAAAGTTCGCTGCCGAGGCCGGGCATGGCGTCCAGGAAGTTGGGGTATTGGTCAAAGTCAAAGTCGAAATCGTCGTCGTCCATAGATAAGTGTTTGTGTGTTCAAGTGTTTTAGTGTTCAGGTGTTTATGAAAACAGGTCATTCCGAGGAATCCCTAGATAGTAATCGTGAGATTCCTCACTCCGCAGACTCCGTTCGGAATGACAATGGGCTAATGAGGTGGGATTGTAGACTGTCCCACCGATTAAGCAAATCGCCGACGATGTAGATGGAACCGGTGACGCAGATGAGGTCGCCAGGGGTGGCGAGGGCCCAGGCCAGGGTCACGGCCGTGTCCATATCTGCTACCGGGTATGCTGTTGTGCCCAATTCCTCGGCTAATGCGGCCAATTCTTCCGGCGTGGCGGAGCGGGGGTGGTTGACGGTGGTGGTGATGATGCCGCTGGCGGCGGGCAGCAAGGCAGCCAACTCCTGCCGAAAATCTTTGTCGCGGGCGCTGCCGAAGATGAACCAGAGACGGCCGTACACATAATGATGCGTCAATTCATAACTCAATTTTTGGGCGGAGTCCGGGTTGTGGGCGCAGTCGGCCAGCAGGGTGGGCGCGTCCACTGACTGGTGCAAAATTTGCAGGCGACCGGGCCAGACCACACCGGCCAACCCTTCGCGGCAGGCAGCCAGGGTAAGAGTGGGAAAGGACGGCCGTGCCACCTGCAACGCTGCCAGCGCCACCGTCGCATTTTCCAACTGGAAATCGCCAAAGAGCGCCAGGGGGAAGGTGGCCCCTTCGGGGATAAAGGTGGGGTCGGGGGAGTGGGTGATGGTCAGCTCTTGCGTACCAGTACCCGTGATCGGTAATCCGTCATCGGTCATCCGGCCGCTATACTGCCAGTTTTGCCCGATGACACTGAACGGAGCTTCCCGTTCGGCGGCCAGTTGGCGCAGCACGTCCAGCGCCTCTGGCGGCTGGCTGGCGCTGATGACAGGCACGCCGGGTTTGATGATGCCCCCCTTTTCAAAGGCGATTTGGGCCAGGGTGTCGCCCAGATATTTCATGTGATCCAGGCTGAGGCTGGTGATGACGGAGACGAGCGGGGTGACGACATTGGTCGCGTCCAGCCGCCCGCCCATGCCCACTTCCAGCACGGCCGCATCAATTTGTTCCTGGGCAAAATGGAGAAAGGCGACGGCCGTGAGGATTTCAAACCAGGTCGTGCCCGGCGTGGCGGCGACGGCCGGTTTCAGTTGCTCAATGTGGTGGACAAAGGCGGCGGGGGAGATACGGCCGTCGGCATTTTCTGGTGTAATAATACGAATGCGCTCCCGGAACTCTTGCAAATGGGGCGAGGTGTATAGCCCCACCCGGTAACCCGCCGCCCGCAGGCTAAAGGCGCACATGGCGGCCACGCTGCCCTTGCCCTTCGTCCCAGCAATGTGGATGGCCGGGTAGCGATTTTGGGGATCGCCCAGGCGGGACAACAACTGCCGGGGGCGAAAGATATCAATTTTGGCTGTCGTATACCGGTCTTCCGGCGGCTGCTCAAAGTTGAAAAAGCTGTAGAGATAATCGAGGGCGGCTTCAAAAGCCTCGTCTTTTGGTAATTGTTCCATAAGCGACGGATTGTAGCCGATTCAATGATCAATGGTTAATGGTCAATTGCCAATTTTCAATTGACGATTGACAATTGACCATTCTGAAAAGGAGACGGATTTATGGATACGGTGTACACCATTCATCAAGGATTGACGAATACGGCCTTGCTTTATTTTCTGATTTTGGGGGTGTGGGGCTTTTTCCGGGCGGTGCGGGGGCAGAGCGTGAACAGCAGTTATATGGGTGCGCTGGTGGTAGCGCAGGTTTTGTTGATGGTGAATGTGGTGTTGGGCGCGGTGTTGTGGGCGAACGGCCGTAACGCCCACATGGGCCGCTTTGACGTACACGTTCTCTATGGCGCGTTTGTCCTCGTCTTTTTACCCTTCGTTTATCTGGCCTTGCTGCGCGGGGATGATAGTAACCGCGCCCAATGGGTGTGGGGCTTTGTGAACCTGTTTATGTTTTTCCTCATGCCTCGTTTTGTGGTCACCGGCCTTTAAGCCTGTAAACCGAAGTCGGTTTACGGTTTACTGCACGAATCTGCTACAATCACGGCCGTTCGCCCATGCAATAAACAGGAGGAAAATGTAATGGCAGAAAACCCCGCCCCCCCACAAAAAAGTTCTTCCGCCATCTGGCCGGACTGGCAAAAACAGTTGGCCGGGTTGGTGCTGGTATTGCTCGTGCCCGTCATCTTTGTCTTCTTCAAGCCGGTCCTCTTCACGCTGCTCACCATCTTGCTGCTGGCCTTTATTTTGCGTTACCCCATTAACTTCCTGCACCGGCGGCTGAAACTGCGTTACTCCATTTCTGTGTTTCTCGTCTTTTTCATCTTCTTGCTCCTCTCCATCTGGGCGTTTGTGGCATTGACGGGCGCTGTTCTATCCGTCGCCATTACCTTGCTGCAAGAGTTACAAACGTTCCTCAACGCCAACATGCCCGCCCCTCCCGAATCGCTCGATCTCGGCCCCATTGACCTGAGTTTTCTCATCGGCCCCCTGCAAAATATGGCCTCGAGCTTTGTCATTACACAGCTATTTGGTGGCCCGGCTGGTATTGTGAGTGGGTTGGGGCATTTGATCTCCAACGCGGCTGACCTGATGGGGCAGTTTGCCATTATCGTCACCATTCTCCTCTTTTTCTTGCTGGAAATGCCCACCACCATTGGCGGCATCGGCCGCCTGTTCCCCGAAAATTCGCGCCGCGAATACGCCATCCTCATCCAGCGCAGCGACACATTGCTGGCTAATTTCTTTTTTGGTTCATTGCTGGTGGTGCTATTTTATTGGCTGCTGGCCTGGGTCCTGTTTAGCCTGGCTGGCGTCTCTGACCCGCTCATCAAAGGGTTTATCGTCGGTGTGCCCAACTTTATTCCCCAGGTTGGTGGCTATATTTCCACCATTCTCGTCTTTATCATCGCCCTGATCAGCGGCACCAGCAAATTTGCCATCGGGCCGCTGGTGTTCGCTTTTGTCATGATGATTCTTTTTATGATAGCTTCCGGTATTGCCTATTATTTTGTAGATGCCCGCGTCTATTCCAAGTCGGTGAAAATACCCATCTGGCTGATATTGATTGGGCTGATGGTGTTTGCGGCCGTAATGGGCACATTGGGCTTTCTCATTGCCGCCGCTGCCATCGCTATCTTTGGCGAATTTTTTGTCTTCACGCTCAAAAAAATTCGCGGCGAAGACCCTTACCCCGACCAGCCGGAGCCGTCGCTGTTTACGAAGTATTGGAAATAAGCGCTAAAACGGATTATCATTCTGCGGGTTTCACTACCCAAAACCATACCATGACCCATCTTTGAAAACCATGAAAAAATCCGCGAAGGACGCCAAGAGCGCGAAGGGTCCCTCTTTACAAATCACTCTGCGGCTCCGCGCCTCTGCGTTAAATTACTCCTTAAGGAGAACTGGAGAAAGCTATGGCTAAAACAAAAGTCGCCATCGTTGTAGACAGCACCGCCTATTTACCAGCCGACGTAGTCGCCCAATACAACTTGCATGTTGTTCCCTTGCTGGTCAATTGGGAAGGGCAAAGCCTGCGGGATAACGTAGACATCAAACCCAACGACTTCTACGCCCGGCTCAAAACAGCCAAAGAGATGCCCACCACTTCCCAGCCATCACCGGGTGACTTCAAGGTGGCTTTTGAAAAGGCAGCGGAAACGGCCGAATCCATCGTCTGCCTCACCATCTCCCAACCCCTCAGCGGCACCTATGCCTCCGCCATTGCGGCCCGCCCGCTGGTAGAAGGTATCCCCATTGAAGTAATAGATTCCCGCTCCACCACCATGGGACTGGGCTTTATGGCTTTAGCCGCCGCCCGTGCGGCCGAAAATGGCGCGGATTACAAAGAAGCTGCCAACGCCGCCCGCGCCCTCATCCCTAAAATGCGCGTGGTGTTTGTGGTAGATACACTGGAATTTTTGCATCGTGGCGGCCGTATCGGTGGCGCGTCCCGCTACATCGGCACCATGCTTTCCATCAAACCCATCCTGCACCTGGAAGACGGCAAAATTGAGCCGCTCGACCGGGTACGGACTAAAACCAAAGCCGTCGCCCAGATGCTGCAAATTATGAGCCATGAAACGGCCGGCAAGAAGACCCATACGGCCGTCATCCATGCCGCCGCCCCCGCTGAAGCCGACCAGATTTATGCCCGTGTCCAGGGGCAAATCGCCCCCGAATCCCTCTACCTGACGGAGATCAGCCCCGTCATCGGCACCCACACCGGCCCCGGCGCGGTGGCGGTGGTATATTACACCGAAAACTAAAATGAGAGATTGAGAGACTGTCAATCTCCCAATCTCTCAATCTCCTAATCTCATCCCTTATGCTAGACAAAATCCAAAAAGTAGTCGCCCGGTATGAAGAGATTGACCGGCAAATGAGCGACCCCCTCATCCTGAGCGACCACGTGAAGTTAACCGAATTAGCGCAGGAACGCGCCGAACTGGAGCCGCTGGTCAACGTCTACCACACCCATGAACAGGTGACACAAGAACTGGCTGAAGCCAGAGAATTGGCCGAACTGGAAGAAGACCCTGACCTGTCGGCCATGGTCGAAGAAGAGATTGAACGGCTAACCACCCGGCTGGAAGAGCTAGAGGGCGAAATGCTCAAACTGCTCATCCCCAAAGACCCCCGCGACGAGAAAAACGTTTTCATTGAAATCCGCGCCGGTACGGGCGGTGATGAGGCCGCGATTTTTGCTGCGGACTTGCTACGAATGTACACCCGCTACGCCGAGGGCCGGGGCTGGAAAACGCAAATCGTGGATGAGAACCGGATCGGCGTAGGCGGTTATAAAGAGGTGATCCTTTCGGTAAAGGGCAAAGGGGCGTATTCGCGCTTCAAATTTGAAAGTGGCGTGCATCGGGTACAACGGGTGCCCGTCACGGAATCGCAGGGGCGCATCCACACCAGCGCGGCCACCGTAGCCGTGATGCCGGAACTGGAAGCGGTGGACATCACATTGGATGAGCGTGACCTGGAAATTACGGCCACTTTTTCGGCCGGGCCGGGCGGCCAGCATATGCAAAAGAACCAGACGGCCGCCCGCATTGTGCATAAACCAACGGGCATGATGGTCAAGATTCAGTCGGAGCGTAGCCTGACGCAGAATAAACAGTTGGGCATGGCCATTATTCAGGCACGGTTGCAGGAGATGGAGGAGGAGAAACAGCACACGGCCGTAGCCGCCGACCGCAAATCGCAGGTAGGTTCCGGCGACCGCAGCGAAAAAATCCGCACCTACAACTACCCCCAATCCCGTGTCACCGACCACCGCATTGGCTTTACCAGCTACAACCTGCCCGTCGTCATGGATGGCGACCTCGACCCCTTCATTGATGCCCTCACCGTCGCCGACGAAGCGGAGAAGCTGGCAGCGACGGAAAGAGAGTGATTTAAGAGAGTGATTTTGTGATTTTGTGTTTTAGTGATCTGGTGATCACTAAAACACAAAAACACAACAAAACTAAAACACTAAAAAATGGGCGAACTAAAATACAAACCACGTGGCTTACACTTTGAAGAATTTGAAATCGGGCAGGATCTGGTTACGGCCGCACGCACCATCACCGAAGCCGATATTGTCAACTTTGCCGGGTTGTCTGGCGACTTCAACGCCATTCACACCGACGCCGTTTATGCCGCTCAGGACACCTTCGGGCAGCGGGTGGCCCATGGGCTGTTGGTACAATCCATCGCCACCGGGCTGATGGTGCAGTCTGGCGTCATTGAAGGCACTGTCTTAGCCTTTCGTGAACTGACGACCAAATTCAGCCTGCCCGTTTTCATTGGCGATACCATTCACGTGCAGGCCAGCGTCACCGAAACGAAGGAGTTTCGTCGGCTGGGCGGCGGAAACGTTACTATCAAATACAGCGTTATAAACCATGAAGGTAAAACGGTACAGCGTGGTGAGTGGATCATGCTGATTAAAAGCAAAATGTAATTGGGTAATTGAGTAATTGAGTAATTGCCCAATTACCCAATTACTCAATTACAACAGAATGAACGACGAACAAGAAACACAAAAAAACAAGGCAGAAGAAGCCAGACCAGTTGAGCCACAGCCCGAAGCAGTTTCGGGGTCACCCGCCGCTCCGCCAACTCCACCGCCATCCCCCGGCTCTCAAGAAGCAGAAACCGTCTCGCTTTTTGACCTGATGGACGCGGGCGACGACCCCACCATCACCCTGAGCGGCATGGTGGATGAAGCGGCCCGCATGGCCCCCACCACCCCACCACCGCTGGCCGCGCCGGAATTGGCACCGCGTGAACGGCCGCCTATCCACGACATGGACGCTACCCAGGTGCGGCCCGATCTGGCTATTCCCGGCAATCGCCCGGCAACCCGCACCACCCAGCCAGCGCCCACTCAACCGGCGCCCACAGTCGTGCCACCCGCACAGCCCCCCACCCGACAGCAGCCACCCACGCAACAACCGGTACGGCCGCAGCCACCAGCCCACCCTGCTCGCCAGCAACCGCCCACACAACAACCTGTGCGGCAACCTGTGCCTGCCCGGCCATCCGCCCCACCTGTAGCGCGTGTGGCCATGCCACAGCAAGACGTAACACCCCGCCCCATGCGCCGCGCCAAACGGAATTGGAGCGGCTGCCTCGTCCGGGGGTTTGTAGTCATGCTGGCCGCTTTCCTCGTCGGTTTTATGCTGCTGATTGCCGGTTCAGCGTTTGCTTACCGCACCATCGCCGCCGACCTGCCGGAAATTGGCGACCTGGAAGCCAAAGCCAGCAGCTTTGAAACGGCCCGCATTTATGACCGTAACGGCAACGAACTTTCTACCCTGGTAGACCCGGAAACGGGCAACCGGGTGCGCGTCCCCCTGGCCGAAATTTCGCAAGAACTGATTGACGCCACCATCGCTACCGAGGATGCCCGCTTTTATGAAAATCCCGGTTTTGACCCCATTGGCATTACCCGCGCTATTTTCCAGGCGGCGCAGGAAGGGGAAGCGGTCTCTGGGGCCAGCACCATTACGCAGCAGTTGGTACGAGCGTTGGTGTTGAGCGAAGAAGAACGGTCGGAACGCACCCTGCGCCGCAAAATTCGGGAGATTATCCTGGCGGCGGAGATGTGGCAGAAGTATGAAAAAGATACCATTTTGGAGCTGTATCTAAACGAGATTTACTACGGTAATCTGGCTTATGGCATTGAAGCGGCCGCACAGACCTATTTCAACAAGTCTGCCAGAGATTTAACGCTGGCGGAAGCGTCGTTGCTGGCCGGGCTGCCGCAGGCGCCTGCTTTTTGGGACCCCTACACGAACCCGGAAGGGGCACTCATTCGTCAGACGCAGGTGCTGAACCAGATGATTGCCGAGGGGTATATCAGCTATGAAGAGGCGCAGGCGGCCCAGAATGAAACGGCCGTCACCATCTACAACATGACCCCGCCAGCCGCCCCACAAGTCCGCTACCCGCACTTTGTCTACACCGTTTTGCAGCAGGCAGAGGCGTTATTGGGGGCACAATCCATCTATCGCGGCGGGCTGCGCATCTACACTACGCTCGATCCGCAGGCGCAGGAGTTGGCGGAAACGGCCGTTGCCGATGCCCGCGCCGCCATCAACAATGCCGGCGCCAATAACGCCGCGCTGGTGGTGGTGCAACCCGCTACCGGCGAAATTTTGGCGCTGGTGGGTAGTGCGGACTTCAACAATGAGGCGATTAGCGGGCAGGTGAACATGGCCCTCGCTCCCCGCCAGCCCGGTTCCAGCATCAAACCGCTGGTGTATTTGTCCGCCTTTGAAAATGGCTGGACGCCGTCCACGCTTATCTGGGACGTGCCCACTTCCTTCCCGGATGGGGCCAACCCGCCCTACCAGCCGAAGAATTATGATGATGCGTTTCATGGGCCACTGCGGGTACGGCCGGCGTTAGGCAATTCCTACAACGTTCCGGCGGTGAAAGCGCTGGAATTTGTGGGCGTGTGTAACTTCATCGCCAACGTGCAAAAAGTGGGGCTAACCTCCTTGCAAGACCCCGGCTGCGCCACTGTCGGCCAACCACAAAATTACGGCCTGGCGCTGGCATTGGGCGGCGGCGAAATCAGCCCATTGGAGATGGCCGGGGCATTTGGCACACTGGCAAACCAGGGGCGTTTTGTCAAGCCTTTTGCCATCAGCCGCATTGAGAACCGATTGGGCGAAATTCAGTTTCAACAGACGCCGCCAGGGGCTGAAGCCCAGGTGGTGCGCCCGGAACATGCCTATTTGCTCAGTGATATTCTCTCCGACAACAATGCCCGGCAGCCAGAATTCGGGCAAAACAATGCCCTGGTGATTCCTGGCCATCGTGTGGCAGCCAAGACGGGCACATCGGGCAGCAGCCGTTTTGATGTGCGCGATAACTGGACAATTGGGTACACGCCGGAAGTGGTCACGGCCGTGTGGGTGGGCAACACCGATAACACCCCCATCGGCCAAAATGCTTCTGGCGTGGAAGTGGCCGCCCCCATCTGGAATCGCTTTATGAGCCAATATCTGGCCAACAAGACGCCGGTAGATTTTCCGCGCCCCGGCAGTGTGATTGACGTGGAAATTTGCGCCGATTCGGGGGCGCGCCCCGGTGCGGGCTGTGGCAGCCGCATTGTGGAACGCTTTGCCCAGGATCAGCCGCCGTTGAACAGTGACGCCGATTTTAGCCAGGTCATTCCCATTGATTTGTGGACGGGTTTGCAGGCAAATGAACATTGCCCGGAATCGGTGCAGGAAGCCACCTTTTTTGACATTTTGGTAAGCGGGCAACCGGCGGTATGGGAGCGGGAACGGTTTGTCGCCCAACAATGGCTGGAAACGACGGGCGCAGGGCAGGCATGGGCGCAGGCGCGTAACATTGCCATCCCGCTGACGCTGCCACCCAGTCAATCTTGTGATGAAAACACGCCACGCCCGGAAATTGTGATCAACCAACCCGCCGAGCGGGCCGAGGTTTCTGGTATTTTTGATATTGTGGGCACGGTGAAAGGCCCCAATTTTAACGGCTATCAGGTGGAGTATGGCCTGGGCGATAATCCGGGTGGCTGGGGATTGATTCAGGAACGGCGGGATGCGCCGGTAGAAAATGGGGTATTGGCAACCTGGGACACCGCCAATATCAACGCCTCCGGCCCGGTAACAATCCGTGTTGTGGTTTTTGGGCCGGATAATCCTTACAATCCTGAAGCCGGGCCAACGGTTGCGGAAAAACGGGTGGTTGTCAACATCCTGGAAGCAACTGGCACACCTACAGCTTCACCTACCCCGACAGCTTCACCCACAGAAACGCCAACGGAAACAGCAACTTCCACTGAAACCGGGGTGCCCACGGAAACACCAACCAGCACACCCACGCCAGAGCCAACAGGTACGGCCGTGCCCCCCACCGAAACGCCAACGCCCCCTGCACCAACGGCTGAACCCTCCCCCACCCCCACGCTGGAAATCAGCCCACCCGCAGAAACGGCGACTCCGTAATCCGAAGTCGGGCTGTCGGGCTTTGGATGACGGCTTATGGCCCTGGCGCGGCCGCCGGCAGCAAATACGTACCAACGACCCAACCCTGGGTCCCATCGGCCTGTTCAATCTGCCACCAGACGCGGTTGTTTGGCTCATCTGGCTCCGGCCCGCCAATCACCAACACCAGTTCCCCTTCATTGACCACCGTAATCAGCGCGTTGTCCGTACTGGGGCCGCCACGCAGATTGGCGCCTGCACCTTCCGTGTTTGCCACCACCGCATAAAAATTAACGGTGATTTCTGGTGGAGCGATGGCCTGGTCAGGCGTGGGAATGGGGGTGAAGGTGGGAATAGGTGACGGTGTGGGCAATACGGAAGTAGCCGTAGGCACAGGGCTGGGGGGGGCGGTGAGGATGATGAGGGTGGGCGCAGCCGGCGCCACTTCCAGCGGCGAGCGGTTCAGCATCGCGTTGGCAATGGCTAAGGCGATAACCAGGCTTACCAGTGTAACCACAACGCCCAAACCAAGATAACGCCAGGGGACGGGGTCTTGGGCATCGCGGCGCATCCGGCGCGGCCGTTTGTCGTTGGAATCACGGGGGTCGGGGGGGATTTCGTATCGAGCCATAAAGAATGTGGGCAGAAGTTAAACTTCTGGCAGAAGTTGAACTTCTGGCAGAAGTTCAACTTCTTTCTACCACTAACAGCGTCAGGTCATCAAACAGGGGCGCATCTTGCATCCAGATGGTGAGTTCCTGAGCGATGTGGGCGGCCAAGGGGGCGGCGGGCAGGTGAGCGGCTTCGGCGACAACGGCCGTCAACCTTTCCAACCCATACTGCTCCTCCGCCAGATTGATCGCATCGGGCACACCATCGCTAAACAGCACCAGTCGGTCGCCGGGTTGCAACTGCATCTCATATTCGGCCAGTTGCAGCCCATCCAGCATGCCTAAGAAACGGCCGTTGCCCGGCAATGCTTCAATCTTCCGCCCCGGCCGCACCCACAACGGCCGTTCCTGCGCGGCACGCACATAGGTCAGCCGGCCGGTTGGGCGGTGCAACACACCATAAAAGGCGGTCAAAAAGGTATCGTGGGTAGAGGTTTCCATCATGCCATGATGCACGGCCGTGGCCACGGCCGCCGGTGACAGCGAATGTTTGCCTTCATGCAAAAAAAGCGTGCGCGTCACCGCCATAAACAGCGCGGCATGGAACCCTTTGTCAGCCACATCAGCAATTAGAATACCCAGATGTTCCTCATCAATCACCACCACATCATAAAAATCGCCCCCCACCTGGCGCGCCGGTTGCAGATAAGCAGCAAAGGCATAATCCAGGAACTGCGGCAAATCGGTCGGCAGCAGACTGCGCTGCACCGTCGCCGCCAGTTCCAATTCCCGCTCCAGCCGCTCTTTTTCCACCAGCCGCGCCTGCGCCCGCTGCAAATCGGCATATGCCTTTTGCAGCGCCTCGTTTTTAACCCGTAGCTCCACAATGGATTGCTGATCAATGTTGCGCGTGGCCGCCAAGATGTTGCGCAGCACGGCATAGGCCAGCGCCGGGCTTTCCAGCATGAACCTGTCAAAGTTCTCTTCGGTCACTTCCAGCACGGTGGTGGGAGTAAGGGTGGTACAGTTGGCAATACGTGGCGCATCGTCAATCAGCCCCATCTCGCCAAAATAACCCTTCGCGCCGATGATGCTGAGAACACGCTCCTGCCCGTCTTCCAGGATTTGGGAGACAACAACGTTCCCGTTCACAACCACATAAAAGGTATGCTCTATTTCTCCCTGACGGCAGAGGATGGTGTTGGGTGGGTAGCTGCATCGCACCGCCACTGCCCGCAGCGCTTCCAATGTATGCGGTTCCAAAGAGCCAAAAGCGTGGCTGATGATGGAGGTGGTTCCAATACTCATAAATGGCAATTGGTCATCCGTAATCGGTAATCTGTAATCGGCCTTCAGATTACGGTTCACGGGTTACGAATTTCGTCTCTGAAGAAAGGTAAGCAGTTCAGGCAAAGGCCAGGTATTCACCACCAGGTCCGCCGTTGCCCAGCCGCGTTGGGCGGTGGCGACGCCGTAGTGGAGGAAGTCGAAGTGGTCGGTGTGATGGGCGTCGCAATTGATGGCCAGGGGGATGCCCAATTCCACAGCGCGGCGCACCAGAGTGTCACGTAAATCCAGGCGGCGAGGGTTGGCGTTGATTTCCAGGATGGTGCGGGTGGTCACGGCCGTGTCCAACACCACCTCCCAATCTAAATCCGCCCCATCCCGGTCAGGCAGCAGCCGCCCGGACGGGTGGCCGATCATATCTACGTGGGGGTTGTGCAGCGCGTTGAGCAGCCGTTCCGTCACTTGGGCGCGGGGCTGGCTCAGGCTCACATGCAGGCTGGCAATAACAAAATCGAGTTTTGCCAATACATCGTCCGGGTAATCGAGCGTGCCATCGGCGCGAATTTCCATCTCTGTGCCGTGCAAAATGCGGAAATCTGGCCCCATCACTTCATTTGCCTGCCGGATTTCTTCCGCCTGCTGCCACAGCCGTTCGATAGAAAGGCCATTGGCAATACCCAGGCTGGCGGAGTGGTCGGTGATGGCGATGTATTGCCTCCCCCGCGCCTGGGCAAAACGGGCCATTTCCAGAATACTGCATTTGCCGTCTGACCAGGTGGAGTGCATGTGCAGATCGCTGATGATTTGTTCGGCGCGGATGACGTTGGGCAAACGGCCGTCCCGCGCGGCCTCAATCTCCCCCCGATCTTCACGCAAGGTGGGCAGGATATAAGGTAGACCCAACGTCTGGTAAATCTCTTCTTCGGTGGCGCAGAGGATTTCGGGACGGCCGTCGCTGGGCGTAAAGGCGTGTTCGTTCAGGCTCAGTCCTTGCTTCAGCGCCAGTTCACGCAGGCGCACGTTGTGGTCTTTGCTGCCAGTGAAGTAGGAGAGCAGTGTGCCCCAACGGGCGGCTGGCAGCACACGCAGGTCTACCTGCAAACCGTTGATCAGGGTGACACTAGACTTAGTAGGCCCATGCCCGGAGATTGATTCCACTTGCGGAAGATGGACAAAGGTGTGCATGACGGCCGTCGCCGCTTCTTCGTCTGCCGCCACCAGCAAATCAATATCGCCAATGCTTTCTTTCATACGGCGCAGGGAACCGGCAACGGCCGTTTGTGTCACGCCCGGCAATTTTGCCAGTTCGGCCAGAATCTCCTGCGCAATGGGCCAGGCGGCGCCCAACATGGCCCGGTCATCACCATGCCGGGCCAGCGCTTCAATCGCTTTGAGCAGCTTTTCTTCAGACCTGGCCCCCATACCGGGTAGATCACGCAGTTTGCCTGCGCGGGCGACGGCCGTTAGCTCGTCCAGCGTCGTCACCCCCAGCACCTCATACACCTGCTTCACCCGTTTTGGCCCCAACCCTTCTACCTTTAATAATGCCACCAGCGAAGGGGGGATTTCCTTTGCCAGTTTCTCATAAAAAGCCAGCTTACCGGTGGTTAACATCTCCCCAATTTTTTCCGCCAGCGTCTCGCCAATGCCCGGAATCTCCGTCAACGTGCCCTCGGCATACACCTGATTAATATCACGACCTAGACCCTCTACAGCTTCGGCCCCCCGCCGATACGCCAGCACCCGGTGAATGTTATCACCCCGAATTGCAAGCATATCCGCCACATCAGAAAAGAGTTGGGCTACTTCACGGTTATTCATAAAACTGATTATACCCCGCGTAAAACGTATTGCGTATGGGCAGTGCCAGGCACGGGGTGTAAGGCATTGATACAACCAATACCGGATACCCCGTGCCTGGCACTACTCCGTTTGTCATCTCATACAACCCATGCTACCATACACCCCTATCCCGATGAATGGCGTTATGACTTGCTCAATGCCGCACAAGTTTATTGTTCATATTCTTTCAAAATGGAGGAGAGAATGAAAAATCACAAATTGTTACTGTTGTTAAGTTTATTGGTCGTATTCGCTCTGGCCCTGGCGGCCTGTGGCGGTGGCGCAACGGAAGAAGAACCCGAAACGACTACCGAAGAAACCACAACCGAAACGACCGAAGAAGAGGCCCCCGCCGAGGAGCCGGTCGAAGAACCGGCCGAAGAAGCCATGGGCAAAGGCAGCATCGCCGTCCTGTTACCCGACAGCGCTTCCTCCGCCCGTTGGGAAGCCGACGACCGCCGCTTCTTCGAGC
>CAZOPF010000072.1:0-30390 GCA_964581605.1 uncultured Ardenticatenaceae bacterium | reverse complement strand
TTCATAATTCATAATTCATAATTCATAATTCTCTTTCAGGAGTACCCTATGGCCCCCATCATTCGCATTGAAAATATCGCCCAATACGTTGGGCAGCACGTCACCATTCAAGGTTGGCTCTATAACAGCACCCACAAAGGCAAGCTCATCTTCCTGCGCCTGCGCGATGGCAGCGGCATGACTCAGGGCGTAGCTTTCCGCCCCGAAGTGGGTGATGAGTTATTTGAAATGCTCAAACAGCTTGGGCAAGAAAGTTCCCTCATCGTCACCGGATTGGTGCGTGAAAACGAACGTGCGCCGGGTGTGCCTAAAGGGTATGAAGTGGGCATTGAGCAAGTGACGGTGTTGCAAGAAACCCACGATTACCCCATCACCCCCAAAGAGCATGGCGTCGAATTTTTGATGGACAACCGCCATTTGTGGCTGCGTTCCAGTCAACAATGGGCGATCATGCGCATCCGCACCACCATCAAACGGGCCATCATTGACTTCCTGGATAACGAAGGCTTCCTGAACATAGACACGCCCATCATCACGCCGTCGGCCGCTGAAGGCACAAGTACCCTGTTTGAAGTGGATTACTTCGAGGAAAAGGCATATCTGGCCCAAACGGGGCAGCTTTATAACGAGGCCAACATCGGTGCCTTTGGCCGGGTCTACTGTTTTGGCCCCACCTTTCGTGCCGAAAAGTCCAAAACCCGCCGCCACCTGGCCGAATTCTGGATGGTGGAGCCGGAAATCGCCTTCTGTGATCTGGAGGCTTTGATGGCCTTTGAGGAACGCTTTGTGGAATATATTGTGCAAACTACCCTGGCAAAGCGTGGCCCGGAACTGGAGTTGCTGGAACGGGACACCACCGCCCTGGTAAACATCAGGGCACCCTTCCCGCGCATCAGCTACGATGAAGCGATTGATCGCATCCATGCCATCCGTGAGGCCACCGATGACCCGGAATTGAAGGAACTGCTGAAAATTGAGTGGGGGGACGATTTTGGCTCACCGCACGAGACGGAGTTGACGAAGCAGTTTGATCGGCCGGTGTTTGTGTATGGCTATCCGACACAGGTAAAGGCGTTTTATATGGAGCCGTGGCCCGGCCGGCCGGAGGTGTGCAAGAGTGTAGACCTGTTAGCCCCAGAAGGGTACGGCGAAATTATTGGCGGCAGCGAGCGGATGAGCGACCCGGATGTACTTATCGCCGCCATTAAACGCCATCAGCTGCCGCTGGAGCATTACCGTTGGTATGTGGAGTTGCGCCAATTTGGCAGTGTGCCGCACAGTGGTTTTGGCCTGGGGCTGGAGCGCACGGTGGCCTGGATTTGTGGCATTGAGCATATTCGCCAGACCAGCCCGTTCCCGCGGACGTTGAACCGGATGACTCCATAAAGAGATATTGAGGTATTGGGTAATATCGCAATACCTCAATACCAATCCCCACTTTATGCAACCCCAAAAATCTCGCCGCCTTTTCTGGCAAATTATTGGCCTGGTGGCGGTGATTGGGTTGAGTGTGGCGTTGGCGGTGGCGTTGGTGGATGTGACGGCCGTGACCAAAACCCTACGCCAGGTCAAACCATTCTACCTGCTGGCTGCTTCTATATTCTTGTTATTAGGGTTACTGTTTTTTGCTGCTCGTTGGCGCTTCTTACTGCAAAACAAACCCTCTTTCCTGCACACCTTCCATGCCAGCAATATCGGCCACGCGGCCAATTTGCTGATTCCGGGGCGAGTGGGTGAGGGCATACGCATTGTGGTCATGGGGCAGGGGGGCGTGGTTTCGTATACGGAGGCGACTTCCAGTTTTGTGGTGGAGCGGTTGTTTGAACAGATGATGCGGCTGTTGGCGTTGGTCACGGCCGTTGCCCTGGGTAGTGGTCTGGAAATAACACCGGCCAGTATGGCGGGTGGTGTGTTGCTGGTGGCTGTGCTGTTGGGGTTAATTTTCTGGCTAACGTGGCATCGGGAGTGGACATTGGCGCGGGGCACGGCCGTACTCTCCCGCCTGCCTCGTATGAAACCGGAAACCGTCCAACACTGGCTCACCGATCTGCTGGATAATCTGCAATACGTGGCCTCTTCCGCACGTCTGGGGCAGGGGCTGGGCTGGTCTTTGCTCTCCTGGGGCTGTTTTGGGGCGTTTTTTTACGTCTCACTGCTGGCCTTTGGCGAGGCTGTTCCGGCCGCCGACCGACTGCCCATCGCCATTGGTGCGCTGGCGCTCTCCCCCCCTTCAGCACCGACGACGCCCGGCTTTTTTCATGGGTCGGTGGTGGCGCCGCTGGCAGCCGTAGGTTTCTCGCCCGAATTCCTCCTGGCCTATGCCATCATCTTGCATGTCATTGAGATGTTTTGGAATTTCCTGCTGGCGTTGTGGGGATTGGCTGTGGTAGGGATGGAAGTAATTGGTAAACAGTGAACCGTTCACTGTTCACCGTTTACTAATGCCCAAACCCAATGATGCCGTTTTACGGGATCATTCAAGTGGTAAGCACTGTTTTCATGCCAGAAATCTTGAAGCGGCAACCCGCGAATGTGTGCCACCATTTCCACAAAATGATACTGTGTCTTTAATCCGGGGTAGGAGGGGGAATCACATTCTTCGGTCTGAGAATCACCTTCTGACAGGACGATGACCTGTACGGGAGCAATACCTAATTCTTCACGCAGGCAGCGCAAGGCAGCGGCGGCTGGTGGTTCGCCCCGTTTCATCTTTTCGGAAGGGAAAAAATGGCGGGTGCGGATACGGCCGTCCCCCATCTCCTGCGCCCCCTCAATCAACACCTTGCCTTCTTGCTGAATGATGACCTGTGTGACACGCACCACCCGTAGTGGGGGCGGCCCTAGCAAAATGCAATCCCCTTGTTCCACTTCCAACCACAGGTCAACGGCCGTTTTGTACCCATTCCGACCCCATAAGGCCATATCTACACCATTTTCCGCCAACCATTTGCCCAACGAATCTGCATTTTCAAATATCATCTTGTCGCCCTTTGCATACCAGGTTTCGAGCTTCGGACTTTGTGCAACCGATTACCATTCACCGATACACGGCCGTCACCGCGCCGCGCAAATCCACAAAAATGGGGTGTAGGCAGGTGATGATGGTAGTTAAGCGTTGGGCAACGGCCGTCTGGTAACTCCGCGTCAACGGCGCATCCGGGTACACCTCATAAATCTTCGTCCACCCCTTATCCCACATCTCTGCCTCTATGCTCTCGCCCAGCGTATCCTTGATTTCAAACAGGTGGCGGCGAAAACCATCCAGCAAAAACCGGTTCAGGCGCGGATCGGTGGCCTCGAAATGGAAACCCAATTCCCATCCCTGCCGCCGTGAAACGCGAGACACTTCATAGTGGAGGCGTGGTTCACCAAAATGAAACTGCACCAACCATTGCCAGGGTTGTTTCACCTGAATGCCTTGTAAATGAGTCGGCAGAAAAGGCGTGACTATGGGCGGCAATGTGGCCAGAAATTGACGGTATGAAAGCGTCTCCATGCCCTTCATTTTCCCCATCCTCATCAAAATGGCAACGCTCGCAAGGTTGGGTGGCTTCAAATAAAAACAGTTCAAAATAAACCGTTTGGGCCTGGCTGGTTTGTGATAAAATTGGCGCATGGATAAAGAAAATGTTCTCAAAGTGCTTCAGCAACATCGGACTGATCTTGATGCATTTGAAGTTGAGTCTTTGATGCTTTTCGGTTCTGTCGCCCGATCAGAAAGCCAGGACTCAAGCGATGTAGATTTTCTTGTTAGATTCAAATCACTACCAACATTTGATATGTACATGGATTTGAAGTTTTTCCTGGAAGATTTGCTGGAACGTCCAATTGACTTAGTAACAGCCGATGCTGTTAGAGAACAAATCAGATCCTCAATGATGAAAGAAGGTGTCTATGTCACGTGAGCGTCAGATGTTTCTGGATGATATACGGGATAGCTGCCGCAAAATCATCAAGTACACGCAAGGACTTTCACGTCAAGAATTTTTCAGCAATACTCTCGTTTATGATGCCACCCTACGCAACATAGAAATCATTGGAGAAGCTGCTAAACATATTCCAGATTCAATTCGCTCTCAGTTTTCTCATATTGAGTGGCGCAAAATTGTGGGGCTGCGAGATGTTGTCATTCATGCTTATTTTGGCCTTGATGACAACATCATCTGGGATGTGGTTAAAAATAAGATCCCCGAGTTACTGACGCAAATTGAGGATATGGGCAACATCAATGAATCAGTCACTGGATGATGTGTTCAAGGAGAAGTATACGGCCGTCTACCAATCCCTCGTTCATGTTTATGGCGAACCCCAATGGCAGCCCCACACACCCCCAGTAGATGAACTGGTTTGTACTATTCTCTCCCAGGCCACTTCTGATACGAACCGCGATAAAGGTTTCAATGCCCTCAAAAGCCGCTACCCGGACTGGGAAAGCGTGCTGAACGCTCCCGAAGCGGAGGTCATTCAAACCATCTACTCCGCCGGTTTAGCCAACCAGAAAGGGCCACGTATCCAGGCCGCGCTGCGTTTCATTTACCAGGAACGGGGCACAATTGATCTGGATTTTCTCAATGATTTACCGCTCGATGAAGCCCAACGTTGGCTGATGCAGATCAACGGCATTGGCCCCAAAACGGCCGCCATCATCCTGCTGTTTTCTTTTGGGCGGCCGTGTTTCCCTGTGGACACCCATGTGTACCGCCTCACCCGCCGCCTGGGACTGATTGACCACAAAGTCACGGCTGACAAAGCGCACAATATCCTGCAAAATAGAGGGGACAAAACAACATTCTATCCCATGCACATCAACCTTATCCGGCACGGCCGTACCATATGCCGGGCACGCAACCCAAAATGTGAAATCTGCATCTTGCAACTATACTGTGACTATTATCAAGCAGAGATCAGGAGGTTGAGAGATTGAGAGTTAGTGATCGTTTGCAACTAAGTTAGCGATTGAGTAATTGGGTAATTAAGTAATTGAAGCGGCTAATTACCAAATTACTCAATTACATAATTACGGCACGGTTACTTGGCTATTCTTCAATCTCCTAATCTCCCAATCTCCTCCACGACTATGAGCGAACCGACCCTCGAGCGCCAGCAGGCCCGTTTATCCGCCCTCTATGAAGTCAGTTCCCAACTGGGCAAAAGCCTTGACCTGGACGAAGTGCTTAACCAGGTCATGGATGCCATCATCCAACTCACCGGCGCAGAACGCGGCTTTCTCATGCTCTACGACGAAAACAGCGGCCAACTCACCACCCGCGCTGCTCGCAATGTAGACCAGAAAACGATAGAAGGGGCGGCCATGCACATCAGCCGCACCGTCATCGAACGCGCCGTCGCCAGTGGTGAAGGCATCCTCACCAGCAATGCCCAGGAAGACGCCCGTTTCGCCGGGCAACAAAGCGTCGTTGGTTACCAGCTTCGCTCCATCATGTGTGCCCCCTTGCAGGCGCGTGGCTTCACCCTCGGCGCCGTTTACGTGGACAATCGCCTCTTCAGCGGTGTGTTTGAAACGGCCGACCTGGATTTGTTGATGACCTTTACCAATCAGGCGGCCGTGGCCATTGAAAATGCCCGCCTCTTCACCCAAACGGACGCCGCCCTTTCCCGCCGCGTGGAGGAGCTCTCCATCTTCCAGCGCATTGACCAGCAGTTGAATAAATCGTTGGAACTCAACCGCGTCCTCAGTCTGGCGCTTAATTGGGCCATTGCCCTCATCAATGCCGATGGCGGTTCCATTGGCCTGTTTGAACAACCAGAAGACGCTCCGCCGTATCTACGCCTCATGGTTTTTCGGGGCGCAGAGGAGGTGGATGAAACCCGCGATGTGCCTGTAGATCACCCCATTGTGCGCCAGGTATTGGTGGAAAATCGGGCCATCCTCACCCATAACGTGAATGAGGCAGAATCTATTGATGGCACACCGGCCACTGTGCAGTTAGCCGTACCCATTCAGCAGGCAGGCGACGTCACCGGTCTGATCACGTTGGAAACACAACACGCCCGCGAAATCAACCGCGAAGACATTGCTTTTGTGGAGCGATTGGCCGACCGTGCGGCCGTAGCCATTAACAACGCCCAATTGTACGAACAAATCAACGCGGCCAACACCGCTAAAAGCGAGTTTGTCAGCCTGGTGGCCCACGAGTTGCGCGTGCCCATGACCTCCATTAAAGGGTATGCCGATCTCATCATCAGTGGTGTGGCCGGGCCACTGAACGACCAACAAAAACAGTTCCTGGAGGTGATCCGGCGCAATTTGCAGCGCATGAGCACGCTTATTTCTGACCTGTCAGACATCAATCGCATCGAAAGCGGCCGTATGACCTTCAACAACAAACCCTTTGACATTCGGGAAACGGTGGCCGATGTGACCGGCAGCCTGCACGAACGTATTGATGCCCGCCAACAAACATTGCGTATTGACATTGAGGATGAAGTACCGGATGTATACGCTGACCCGGTGCGTATTGCCCAGGTACTCACCAATCTGGTCAGCAATGCCAACAAATACACGCCCGATGGGGGGCAGATATTTGTACGGGTGGTGCGGGAGACGGGGTTTGCGGCCGTCTCCGTGCAAGACACCGGCATCGGTATTTCTGAAGAAAACCAGAAAAAGCTGTTTACCCAATTCTTCCGCGCTGAAGACCATGCCGTGCGCGAACAGCCTGGCTGGGGGTTGGGTCTATCCATTGTGCGTAAAATGGTAGAAGCCCAGGGCGGGCAAATCCGTTTCACCAGTAAATTGGGCACAGGCAGCACGTTTACGTTTACCATTCCCCTGGCAAAATAAACGTAATCAGCAATCAGTAATCGGTTATTGGAAAAGTTACACCGATTACCGCTCACCGCTAACCGATTACCTGCAAAGAGAGGCACAACGCCATTATGAACGAAGATTATCCTGGATTGAAGTTATTGTTGAGTTATGATGTGCGGCCGGAGAGCGCCAACGAATATCGCCAGTTTGTCTTGCAGCGATACATCCCGGAGATGCAAAACATGGGTTTCCAGATCAGCGAAGCCTGGCACACAGCCTACGGTGATGCGCCCAACCGGCTCATCGGTTTTGTCTGCCGTGACCGCACCACCCTGAACGACCTGCTGGAAAGCGAAACCTGGGGCGCCCTGAACGAGCAGTTAGCCCCCTATGTCACCGATTTCAGCTATAAAGTTGTACCGTATCGGGGAATTTTCCAACTGTAGGGGCGCAGCAGTTGGGAAACGCCTTGTCTGGCGAGACCCATTGCTCCCCAACTGCCTCGCCCCTCCCCAAACCATGAAAAAACACCGCCTGCTCCTCTACGAATTTGCCAGCCGCCGCGTGCGGGGTAAATTGCTGCTGCTGTGGCTGCTGCTGCTGGCGTTGGGCCTGTATGACCGGTTGATCACGCCCGTGATGGGGGAATTCTGGTTTGTGCTGTGGCTGATCATTCCCGTACTGGTGGGGCTGTGGGTATATTACGCATATCTGGTGCGGCGGTCGGCGCTGATTGTGACGCCGAAATATGTGCTGTTGCAAGGGCCACTCACGGCCGTCAAAATCAGTTACGGCCGTATCGCCTCCATCACCTCCACCCACATGGCCCAACACCATGACCCTCAATCCCTGAAAATGGGTGACCATTTCCGCGTAGACCCCCTCTATGAATACACCTGCGGCTTTATTGAATTTATCAGCATCCCGCCCGCACTCAAGAAAAACCGCCGCCACTTCTCCCGTTTCCTCTTCAGCCCACAGCGCCCTGGCCTGCTGCTGGTGGTGGATGACTGGATGAAACTGAGCCGTGACCTGGAGGTGGCTCGCCAGAAATGGCAGGAAGCACGGGGCATCGGCAAAAAAGAAGACACCCGCTCCGTTGCCGCCCGCATCCTCGACTACGGCAAACGGTAAACAGATCAACGGAGGCAGTGATGCGGCAAACAATTGCCCATTTGATCCAATGGCGGGTGCAAGAATCAGCCCAAGATGTGGCTTATTATGTGCAGCGTGGGGGATCATATGAGCCGGTGACATACACCGAAAACTATACCCTTGTGACTAATCTGGCAGTGGGGCTGGTGGCCCTGGGAGCGGTTAAGGGCGACCGTATCGCCATTATCAGCAACACCCGTGCCGAGTGGGGCCAGTTTGATAGCGCTATTTTGAGCATAGGCGGGGTGGTGGTGGGCATTTATCCCACCAGCACGGCCGAACAAATCCGCTACATCCTCGACCACAGCGAAACGCGCCTGGTCATCGCCGAAAACAAGGCCCAATACGACAAAGTGCGGCTGGCGGAACCGGAATTTGTGGAAAAAATCGTGGTCATGGATAGCGATGGCCTGACGCCCGGCGTCAGGCTGACGCCGGGGGACTGGCTGACGCTGGACGAAGTAGCCACCCAGGGCAAATTCCTGCTGGCGCAAAAGCCCCATTTGCCCGATGAACTGCGCGATGCCGTACAGCCGGACGATATGGCCACCCTCATTTACACCAGCGGTACCACCGGCCCGCCCAAAGGGGTGGTCATGCGCCATAATAATCTGGTGCAGGTGGCGCAGACGGTGGCAGAATTTCTGGGACTGCATGACCAGGATGTGGGCGTTATTTACCTGCCGCTGGCCCATTCCTTGCAGCGGGTGTCCAATTATGTGGGCACGGCCGTCGGCATCACCGGCTACTACCTGACCGATATGAGCCAGCTGGTAGAGGTATGCAAAGTGGCACAACCCACCGTCCTCTCGGCCGTGCCCCGCATTTACGAGAAGATTTATACGGCCGTGCTCACCGGCATTGAGCAGGCCCCGCCCCGCCGCCAAAAACTGGCCCGCACCGCCCTGGCAGTGGGTGACGAAGTGGCCCGCCGCCGCCGCAGTCAACAGCCCATCCCCTTTAGCCTGAAGCTAAAACATGCGGTGTATGAACGGCTCGTCTACCGCAAACTACGCGCCGCCCTCTTTGGCGGCCGGATGCGGTATCTCAGTTCCGGCGCGGCCCCCATCGGCCTGGAACTGTTGCAATTTTTTGACGCCATCGGCCTGCCCATCTATGAAGGGTATGGCCTGACGGAGACGACCAGCCCCATCACCGTCAATCGGCCAGGGGAAGTGAAATTGGGGTCGGTGGGACGGCCGTTGCCCAACTCCCAGGTCAAAATTGCCGACGATGGCGAAATTCTGCTGCAAGGCCCCGGCGTCTTCACCGAATATTACAAAGACCCCGCTGCCACCCGCGAAGTCTTCACCGCCGATGGCTGGTTCCGCACTGGCGACATCGGCGAACTGGACGCCGACGGCTATCTGCGCATCACCGACCGCAAGAAAAACATCATCGTCACGGCTGGCGGCAAAAACATCGCCCCAGCCAACATCGAAAACCTGCTCATGGCCCACCCTCTCATCAGCCAGGCCATGGTGCATGGCGACCGGCGCAATTACCTGGTCGCCCTTCTCACGCTGGATCCCGAAGCCGTCCTGGCCTGGGCTACTGAACATGGTAAAGGAACAGTAGCCTATGAGGAATTGACGCGGGACACGGCCGTGACCGCCCTCGTGCAAACCATCATAGACAAAACCAATGCTTCCCTGGCCCGCTACGAACAAATCAAGTATTTCCGCATCCTGCCCGAAGAAGCCACCGTAGACAATGGCCTGCTGACGCCCACGTTGAAACTCAAACGGCGCGAATTGGAAACGCGGTATGGGGAGTGGTTGGATGGTATGTACGGCCGTTGACAGCATTGTATAACGCAATGTGCGACTTTCTGGTCAATTTAATCGAGGAGGGCGCATTCTCAAATGCGCCCGTTGGCATCTGAGGATGCCAACTCCTCTCTGGTGAAAATAAAGTTGCACATTAGGCTTGTATAATGTAATCGTGATAAGGAATCCAGAGAGCATTAAATGGCTGCACAGTCTGAACAATCACCGCCACTGACACGACAGCAACTCTCACAGTCTCCAATCATCGCTAAAGGTCAGCGAATCAGGGACATACAGCGTTTGGGGGAGCAATATGGCGGAAATGTCCGGCATTGGGTTAAAAAGAGTAGCCAGCCATTCTTCTTTCAAGGTGAGATGGTTGAGGTTCATGGGTATGAACATCATGGGATTGGCCGCTTTGAAGAAAAAGTTAAATGGCATGAAAGGTGACAAATGAAAGCAAAATTTACCTTTGATAAGGATGTGACTGAAACACAATACCCAGACTTAACAGTGGGACGTGTGTATCCTGTTATCGGTATTGAAGCTGATGATTACCGCATTCTCAATGATGAAGGACAACCCTATCTGTATGCCCATGAACTATTCGCCGTCGTTGATGATCAAGAACCGGCCGATTGGGAAACGGATTACGGTGAGGAAGGGGAGCGGTATGCTTATCCGCCTGAGTTGAATGAACCGGGTTTCTTTGAGGATTATTTCGACGGCAAAACGGAAGCTATCGTCACCTTTCACCGGTACTTGCAAAGAAAAAGTGCCAGACGGCAACTCCTGGCGGAATCTTTGTAACGTCTTAACGGATTTGTTTCCACATTACAGCCCAGATCATTGATAAAACAAATAGTAATTATAAAAATAATGGATATTTTGCATGGTGATAGTACCGGGTGGCACACGGCCGTATACTGCTGCCATGTTCACCATACAAGAAATAGTATCCACCAGCACCCAATTTGCCCCCCACAGCCTGGAGAGCCAGGTAGGGAATACCCCCTTACTCAGTTTGCAGCGCACGGCCGTTGCCTGTGGCCTGCCAGATACCACCCAGTTATACGCCAAAGCGGAATGGTTCAACCCCAGTGGTTCGGTGAAGGACCGGGCGGCGTTGGGCATTATCCAGGCGGCGGAGCAAGACGGCCGTCTCTGGCCCGGCATGACCATCCTCGACTCCACCTCCGGCAATATGGGCATCGCCTACGCCATGCTGGGCACAGCGCGAGGGTACAAACTGAAAATAGTGCTGCCTGCCAACGCCACCGCCGAACGCATCGCCATTTTGCGCCAATACGGCGTAGAGCTGGTTTTCTCTGACCCGGCTGCCGGTTCAGACGGGGCGATTGAACTGGCGCGGGAATTGGCTGCCCAAGACCCGACCCTTTTTTACGCCAACCAGTATGACAACCCGGCCAACTGGCAGGCGGCCTTGCCCATGGGGGAGGAGATATGGCAGCAGACCAACGGCCGTGTCACCCACTTCATCAGCACGCTTGGCTCTGGCGGCACCTTTACCGGCGTCACGCTGCGGCTGCGGGAACACAACCCGGCCATCCGCTGCATTGCTGCCCACCCGGCCACCGCGCACGAGGGCATCGCCGGCCTGAAGCACATGCCCACCGCCATCCGCCCGGCAATTTATGATGAGACATTGGCCGACGAGAACACGGCCGTGACCGCCGCCACCGCCCGCGCTATGGTGCAACTTCTGGCCCAAAAAGAGGGGATTCTGGTTGGCCCATCGGCAGGTGCGGCCGTCGCTGCCACCATCGCCCTCGCCCGCGAAAAGCAATCCGGCGTTTTTGTTACCGTATTACCAGACAACGGGCTAAAATACCTCAGCAAACCGTTGTGAAGATGTAATTGGGTAATTGAGTAATTGCGTAATTACCCAATTACCCAATTACACCATGTTCTCCTACTTAGAAAATCCCCAACGCTACTGGCTCATGGCGCTTTTGCTGCTGTGGGCTATTTTATTATTTGGCGGTTTTTTGTTCGGCCATGAGAGTGTGGCGCAGCGCATACCCCGTTGGGCGCGTATGGCTTCGTCCGCCACCCTGGTATTGGCCGGTTTTAGCTGGTATCTCTTTGCTCCGGCCGGTTTTGCCAAAACATATGCCCTGTTCATCGCCGTCGGCATGGCTTTTGGTTTTGCTGGGGATTTGTTTATGGCTGGCTATTTTCCGGGCGGCCGTAACGTCTTGGGCGGTATTGCCACTTTTGGCATCGGCCATATCTTTTACATCATCGCCATTTTGCGTTTTAGCAACCAGATGGGGCTGGATGATCCGGCAAAGCGATGGGGGGCGCTGGTTGGCTGGCTGTTGGTGGCGGTGGTGGCCTGGTATTTCCTCATTTTTCGTGGTCAGGAGACGACGACGCTGCATTGGGCCGCCCTGCCCTACGCGCTGCTGCTGGCCAGCACAGCCGGTTTGGCCACCGGGTTGGCGCTGCAAGCCCCGGCGTTTGTTTTATTGGCGGTGGGCGCAGCCTTGTTTTTGTTCAGTGATTTGCTGCTTGCCGCCGAACTGTTCACCGGGTTAAAATTTAACTCGATTGGCGATGTGATCTGGCTGACCTATGGGCCAGGACAAATGCTCATCGTGTATTCTGTGGGAACCGCCATTCAACTGCTCAAGTGAGAATGGGGTAACAAGTGGCAAGTGGCATGTGGCAAGTGATGGTTGCCAAAACAACTTGCCACCAAAAGTAACATGAAACCAGCGACTCAGGTGGGACAGGATATAGATTTAGCCCCCATCACCCAACATTTCCGGGCGATGTATCGTTCGCGGCTGCTGGTCACGGCCGTCACCCACTTCCCTGTGTTTGCCCAATTTGCTGACGGCCCGCTGACCTTTGCCGAACTAGGCGCACGGGTGGGGCTGAAGGAACGGCCGACGATGGTTCTCATCCCGGCTCTGTGTGCCATGGGGCTGCTGGCGGTGGATAAGGATGGTAAGGTGAATGTGACGGCGTACGGCCGTGCCCTTTCCCCTACTACCACCCCCAACCTCATCAGCTACATGGGGCTAGAAGCTGATGACCCCGGCGTATTGGAAATGGCCCAACGCCTGCAAAACGACGGCCCCTTGCAGAGTACTGGCACGGCCTACATCAAAGAAGCAGAAGCCCACTCACCCATGGATGACCCGGAAACGGCCCGCTCTTTAACGCTGGCCCTGGCTGGCCGGGCGCGATATCTCGCGCCGCTGGTGGCGGCCGCGCTGCCCACCTCGTCCGGCCATTTGCTGGATGTGGCCGCCGGTACCGGGCTGTATGCCTATGAGTGGCTGCGCATCAACCCCCAGGCGACGGCTACGGTACTGGACCGGCCAGAAGTGTTGGTGGTCGCCGCCGAACTGCTGGACGAATTCGGCCGTAATGGGCAGCCAAATGCCACTACCGTGAAGAAGCGGGTAACGTTTCTGCCGGGCGATATGCTCACTGATGAACTGCCCCGTGCCGACCTGCTTTTGGCGGCCAGCCTGTTCCATGATTGGCCGACGGAAACATGCCAATTGCTGGCAAAACGGTTTACGGCCGTGCTCAATCCAGGTGGCGAACTGTGGGTACACGATGCCTTTTTGGATGATACGCTGGATGGGCCGCTGGCTGTGACCGATTATTCGGCGCAGTTGTTCTGGATTACCAAAGGGCGGGCCTACAGCCGCCAGGAATACTACCACTGGTTTACACAGGCTGGCCTGCTTCCCGGCGCACAGCAAATTGCCACCCGCCTGGATTATGGTCTGATTTCCGCCTGCAAACCGCGCTGACCCAGATTGGTTCAATCTTCAAGACCTATGGATGAATTCATAGGCTGATACAAAAAACGTGCTAAAGCACGTTACCAGAGCCATCACGAACGCGCTTTAGCGCGTTTGCGCATGGCAGCCCTCACCGGTAAGATTGCCCAAAGGCATGGTATCCAAACTCTTACAAATCGTTTACTTGACGCGGCAAACGGCTTTGTTATACTCGAAATTGTTACGATTTAAGAACTTGAAAGGCTTAATGAGATGAATGGACAATATTGCAGGTGTATGGAGCGAGGGCGTTAGCTGTCGTTCCCAATCCTGATATTTTGACGAAATCAGAAACGGCAGCAGCTACCCTCGCAGTGCAACGATAGCGTTGTGTGCGCACTTTTTGTAGTTGCGGCCGTTTTTTTGTTGTCTTTTAGCCCGATTCGTCAAAATAAACAGGAACATTTGCAAATGATATTGTCACCAATCTCATACCATCCCCAAACTGCCCCGGCAGAAATTTCCCCTCATAGTCTGGAAGCTCAGGTTGGGCATACACCGCTGATTCGGCTGCGGAAAACGGCCGTCGCCCACCACCTGCCCCCCACCGTTGAACTGTACGCCAAAGCAGAATGGTTTAACCCCAGCGGCTCTGTGAAAGCACGGGCGGCGCTGAACATCATCCTCACCGCTGAACGCGAAGGGCTGCTGAAGCCGGGCATGACGCTGCTGGACTCCACCTCCGGCAATATGGGCATTGCTTATGCCCTGTTTGGCGCGGCGCGCGGCTACCATGTCAAACTGACCTTGCCTGCCAATGCCAGCCCGGAACGCATTGCCATTTTGCGTGCTTACGGCGCGGAACTGATTTTAACCGACCCGTTGGAAGGGTCTGATGGGGCGATTATTGAGGCACGCAAAATTGCCGCCGCCGACCCCACCGTTTATTACGCCAACCAGTACAACAATGAAGCCAGCTGGCTGGCCCATTACCACACTACCGGCAACGAGATTTGGGCGCAGACGGACGGCCGTATCACCCATTTTGTGGCCGGTTTGGGCACGAGTGGCACGTTTACGGGCGCCACCCGCCGCTTGAAGGAATTGAATCCAGCTATTCAGTGCATCTCCATGCAGCCCGACAGCCCGTTTACCGGCCTGGAAGGGTTGAAACATATGGCTACGGCGATTAAACCGGGGATTTATGATGAGGAGCTGGCGGATGGGGAGACGGCCGTGCGCACCGAAGACGCCTACGCCATGGCCCGTTTCCTGACGCGGCAAGAGGGGCTGTTTGTGGGCATATCAGCGGCGGCGGCCGTGGTTGCCAGCGTGCAGGTAGCCCACGAACTGGATGCTGGCCTGGTTGTCACCATCCTGCCCGACGATGGCCTGAAATATATGAGCGAATCGTTTTGGACGAAGTAGGGGCGAGGCAGTTGGGGAAAACCTTGTCTTGTAAGATGTCATTAAATCCAACTGCCTCGCCCCTACATTTAGACAAATTGTCCATTTGACGCCTCACCCCTCTCTTGCTAAGATCGCGGTCAACAATTTGATACTGTTGCTTATCTTATCAAGAGAGGTTGAGGGACCGGCCCGATGAAACCTCAGCAACCTTTCGTAATTCGTAAAACGTAATCCGTAAACAGAATTACCTATACGAGAAAAGGTGCTAAGTCCGGCAGGGGCTATCAGACGATAGCTGACCTGGAAGATGAGAGAAGGGATGTAGAAATCCAACGCCTTCCTTATCTTTCAGGAAGGCGTTTTTTGTTGGTTATCGAAGAGGGGCAACGCACCTGGCAAGTGTGTTGCACCTATAGACTGGCTTATGTTGAAATTAACGGCGGAACTTCACGACCAAATTAAAACACACGGTGCGGCCGCTTACCCATTTGAAGGGTGTGGCCTGCTGCTGGGGCGCGTGGAAAATGGGGACAACATCGTCACCGCGATTCAGCCGATGGCCAATGTATGGCCGGTGGAAACAGAAAAACCGATCCGCTTTTTGATTGACCCGAAGGCATGGCAGCAGGCGGAACTGGAAGCGATGAGCCGCGATCTGGATGTGATTGGCGTTTTTCACAGCCACCCGGATGATGTGCCGGTAGCCTCGCCGCGTGATCTGGCCTGGGCCAGTTGGCCGGGCTATTCTTATTTGATCACCCAGGTCTTAAAAGCAGAACCGACATTCAGCCGGTCGTGGCAGTTGAAGCGTGATCGGTCTGGGTTTGAGGAAGAGATAATTGAGGAGATTGAGAGATTGGAAGATTGAGAGATTGCCACTCTCCCAGTCTCAATTAACTTTACAAGGAGATTGATATTCATGGCAACCATTCGTATTCCCACCCCCTTACGGCCGTATACCGGCAACAACGCGCAGGTGTCTGTGAGCGGCGGCACGGTTGGGGCGGCCTTGAGCAACCTGACCAAACAGCACCCCGAACTGCGCCCGCATCTCTTTGAAGGCGATGATCTGCGCAGCTTCGTCAACATCTACCTGAACCAGGAAGATGTGCGCTACCTGGAAGGGGCGGAGACAGCGATTAGCGAGAATGATACGTTGATGATTATTCCCTCGATAGCTGGAGGTAAACAGGTAATTGGGTAATTACCCAATTACTCAATTACCAGGAGATAAGAAGATGTCCACGCGAAAAGTTGATCAATCCGCTTTACGGGTGAACCAGGCGTTTATTATTGGGCTGCTGCTGTTGGCGTTTTTGTTAGAGGCGGTCTGGTTGGTGGCGCTGGTGGCGGTGGTGATGTTGTTGGGCACGGCCGTGCCCGCCCTCAGCCTCTTCAAACGTATCTATCAACACATTTTGCAGCCCGCCGGACTGGTAAAACCGAATGTGATGGAGGATAACCCGGAGCCGCACCGCTTCTCGCAGGGGTTGGGTGGTGTTTTTGTGGCCCTGGCAACGGTCATGTTGTTGGCCGGGCTGCCCATTATTGGCTGGGCGTTGGTCTGGCTGGTGGTGATATTGGCCGGCCTGAACCTGTTCTTGGGCTTTTGTGCCGGTTGTTTTATGTATTACCAGCTAAACAGACTCGGCGTGCCTGGCTTTCGGGTGAACTCGATCCGGTAATCAGCAAGCAGTGAGCGGTGAGCAGTGAGCAGTAAAAGTTCGCTCCACTGCTCACTGTTTACTGCTCACTGCTCACTCAGACAATGATAGAGCGACTAATTTTCACACTACTACTGATTGCGGTAGTCACGGCCGTGTACTACCTCCTCAAACAGCGCCATCTCCAGCAAATGGGGGCGGTTCAGACAGGTGGCCTGCCCGCCATTCTGTACTTTGGCAGCGCCGGTTGTGCCGCCTGCCCGGCCCAGGCGCGGTATCTGGAGCAGGTGGATGGGGAGTGGCACGGCCGTCTGGTCATCCACAAAATTGACGCTGAACAGGAGCCAGAAACGGCCAGCCAATACCGCGTCTTCACCCTACCCACCACCATTCTGGTGGACGCCCTCGGTCAGGTACGGGAAATTAACTATGGCCTGACTAATTCACACAAATTGAGCAAACAGGTGGCAAGTTTGCAGGTGGCAGGTGGCAAGTTGCAGGTGGCAAGTGACCACCTGCAACCTGCCACCTGCAACTTGCCACCCCACATGGAGTAAACATGAGCAGCAAAAACCTGATAAACCCGGCGGCCGTCGCCCACATCACCCTTTCGCACGAAGAAGTGCAGCGCTATAGCCGCCACCTGATCATGCCCGAAGTGGGCATGGCCGGACAAAAGAAACTGAAAGCCGCCAGCGTCCTGTTGATTGGCGCGGGTGGCTTGGGGTCGCCGTTAGCCATGTATCTGGCGGCGGCGGGTGTGGGCCGCATTGGATTGGTGGACTATGACATTGTGGACTACACCAATTTGCAGCGGCAAATCATTCACGGCACCAAAGACGTGGGCCGCCCCAAACTGGACAGCGCCAGAGAGCGCATCCTGGACATCAACCCCCACATCCAGGTGGACACCTACGAAGTGCCGCTGACATCTGAAAACGCGCTGGAACTGTTTGCGCCGTATGACATTATCATTGATGGCACCGACAACTTCCCCACCCGTTATCTGACCAATGATGCCTGTGTGCTGTTGGGCAAACCAAACGTCTACGGCAGCATCTTCCGCTTTGAAGGGCAGGCCAGCGTCTTTTACGCCAAGGAGGGGCCATGTTATCGCTGCCTCTTCCCCGAACCGCCGCCGCCGGGTCTGGTGCCAAGCTGCGCTGAAGGGGGCGTGCTCGGTATCTTGCCGGGCACGATTGGCGCGATTCAGGCTACGGAAGCGGTGAAGCTGATTTTGGGTGAGGGTACGCCGCTGATCGGCCGTTTGCTGCTCTATGACGCGCTGAACATGGAGTTTGACCAGGTGCGGCTGCGCAAAAACCCGAACTGCCCGGTGTGTAGTGAAAACCCGACCATCACCGGGTTGATTGATTACGAGCAGTTTTGCGGGATGCCGGCCCATGACCGGAGTATGTATGTAACGAGCGAAAACGGCACGGCCGTGACTGCCATCGCTCCCAAAGAATTACAGACCCGCCTGGACAAAGGGGATGATCTGTTCTTGCTGGATGTGCGTGAGCCGCACGAGTGGGAAATCTCCAACCTGGAGCATTTGGGGGCGGTGTTGATTCCCAAAGGGCAGGTGGTGGAGCATATGGGTGAACTGGACACCGCCCGCGAAATGGTCGTTTACTGCCGCAGCGGGGCGCGCAGCGCCGATGTGATCCGCACCTTGAAGCAGCATGGCTTCAAGAAGCTGTACAACCTGGACGGCGGCATCAACCGCTGGGCCAAAGAAGTAGACCGGTCCCTACCCACCTATTAATAAATGAACAGTGAGCAGTGAGCAGTGACTGCTCACTGCTCACTGCCCACTGCTCACGCCACTCACTCACTGGCAGCCAGGGTACGGGCGGCCGTTTCGTCATAGATGTAAATAGGGCGTTTACCCAGAGCGGCCGTGACCATAGAGATAATGACGCCTGTTTCGCGGCCGGCATGGGGGTCTGTGGGGTTTTCGTCCACCAACACAATGAAGCGGTTCAGGCGACGGTCACGGCTGAGGCGCATGATAGCGGAGAAGCTGGTAGCATCTCGCCCAACGCGGCCGCGTCGGGCATCAATCAATACACTGGCTGAACGATTCTTACTCTCCATAATTTCCCTTGCCTGCCGTTCCATTTCCCGGATTTGCCCTGGGGTTTGTGTGCCCACAAAAACAATCTCAATATACCCATCTGGGTGCCAAGAAACGGTTGATAGCTCTGCCTCTGTCATGGTGATTACCTTATGGAGTATCAAAAACTGGAATGAGTTCACCCTCATTCGCGGGCGGGGAGTTGCGGCGGCTGATGGTGTCACGCGCTTTTCCAGCCACACTACGCGCACCGCTAACGGCCGTGCCACCCGCTTTTAATGCTAATTCACCGCCTGTTTTGGCCCCTTCCACCAGCTTTTCCCGGTCAATCCCGGTCAGTGCAGGTAATGCCGTATGCCAATCGTGCATTTGGTCAGGTCCCAGACTGAAGTAGGCCTGCGCACGTTTGCCAATAAAATAAGTCAAAGCCGCATTGGTGCTGGCCGAGGCCGCCATACCGACGAAAGGTACCGCTTTGGTGACGTATTTGGAAGCCACGCGAGCCGTCACCCGTTTGGAGATATTGTTACCCATGCGATGCGCGATGGTGGTCGCACCGGTGCTCAACCCGGTTACTGTTAACACTACCCGTCGTTTCTCATTCGGGGCCATCCGATGGCCGTAGACGGCCGCAATTTCCAACACCAGTTCCGCCTGCATCTTAAACGTGATGCCCAAGTCGGCCGCAATGCCGAATGTCAGGCTGGCAACGGTGCCCAGACCCGGAATAACAGCCAGCCCAGAGGTCGTTGCACCAACAACGGCCGTGCTGCGACACTTGTGGTAAATCAACCTGTCCGTTAGCTCTTCCGGCGTTGCTCCCGGATAAACTGTGCGTAATTGCGCTACCCGTGCGGCCGCTGCCTGCTCGTCCGTCTCGTCAATCGCCTTCGCCAGCCGATCCAACAGCCGCGCCGGCAGCCCGCTTGTTACATTTCTGCCAACTTCATCATGTTCTGAAAGTGTACTCATTGTTATCTTGACCTGGGTGGCGGTTTCAACATCTGCCATATTTCGGCATCTACTCTGGCCAAATCGTCTGCTGAAAGCTGCCCAATCTTGCGAATGACGCGCATCTTGTCAATAGCGCGCATCTGAAAGACCATAACCACTGAAGAGACAGTCAACCCATTCTCTAATGTTGGTTCGATACGCACGACAAAGGCAAACCGCAACGCCTTCAAGTTTGAAGTAATGGGAACAATCATTAGTGTCGGTTCGCCAACCATATCAGTTTGTACGGCTACCGCTGGACGGCGACCACTCTGCTCTCGCCCATCACTGGCGGGAAGGCTTACCAATAACACATCACCACGAGCCATTGTTTAATTTTCCTCTGCCAACAATTGTTCCATCTTCAGCCAATCTTCATCACTGGCGCGTTCCCAAACGGCTATTTCAGTGCCCAGATCGGCATCAACTTCATTTACTGATTTCTGGGTTAGTATAAAGAGCGGCTGTGATTGGACAAATAAACCATATTCATACCAGATTGCCAATTTCTCATCGGGCATTTTTCTTGCCAGAGCAATGACTTGCTGCCGGGTAACAGATTGCGTTTCAGTCTCCATTTTGTCGTTTCTCCATACCCAAAGGTGGTACAGCAAGAGACCGACCACACTGAGTATAAAAGAGGTTAATCTACAAACAATGATACCACTTCAAACCTGGTCACGTCTACCAGACCCAGGTCGGAGAGGCGGAGTTCGGGGATGACGACCAGGGCCAGCAGACTGAGCTGCATGAAGGCGTTGTTTAGCTGGCAGCCGCAGTCGCGGAATGCCTGCACCAGGCGGGCGGCTTTTTCAGCCACCAGTTCGGCCCGTTCGTCGGACATCAGCCCGGCAATGGGTAATTCTACCAGGGCGATTTCGGCACCGTCTTTGTAGACGGCCACGCCGCCGCCCACCGCTCCCAACCGATTGGCGGCCAGCGCCATGTTCGTTTTGCTGGTGCCGACGACGATCATGTGATGGCTGTCGTGTGCCACCGTGCTGGCAATGGCGCAGCGGGCCTTAAAGCCAAAGCCGGAGACGAAGCCGTTGACCACGCCGCCCGTGCCACGATGCCGTTCTACCAGGGCGATATGGGCTACATCCTGGCGGGGGTCTAACTGCACACGGCCGTCCACCACGGGCAATACCCTCTCCTCCGCTTTAGTTGGGGCCTGGTTTTCGATGACGGCGATAGTGCGGACTTTGGCAGGATATTGGAGATTAGGGGATTGAGAATTGGAGATGGGAGATGGGAGATGGAAGTCATCGGCGGTGAGGGGTTTGCCGAGTTTGACGCTGTTTTGGGCGAAGTCGGGGTAGGTATAGGGGGGCAAGTCAATGGTGAGACGGCCGTCCACCGCCACCACTTTCCCGGCGGCAATGACCATTTCTATAGGCAGGCTGGCTAAATCGCTGCTCAGGATGATATCCGCGTAGCGGCCAGGGGTAATACTGCCAATGTCCTTTTCCACATTGAAGTGGACGGCCGTGTTCAATGTCGCCATCTGAATGGCGGCAATGGGCGGCAGACCCTGGGCAATAGCGTGGCGGACGACGCGGTTCATATGCCCCTCGTGAACCAGCGTGCCGGAGTGGCTGTCATCGGTGCAGAGGATGAAGTTGCGGTTGTCCAGCCCCATTTCGGTGATCGCTTTTACCTGGGCGGCCACGTCATACCAGGCCGAACCGAGGCGGAGCATGGCTTTCATGCCCTGGCGGGCGCGGGCGATGGCGTCTTCCAGGCGTGTGCCTTCGTGGTCGTCGGCCGGGCCGCCAGCGATGTATCCGTGAAACGGCCGTCCCAAATCCAGCGAAGCATAGTGGCCGCCGACTGTTTTGCCCGCCTGCATGGTGGCCGCCACTTCGGCGTGCATGTTGGCATCGTTCCGGTAGATGCCGGGGAAATTCATCATTTCGCCCAGGCCAATGATGCCCGGCCAGGTCATCGCTTCGGCCACTTCCGCCGGGCCAATGGTGGCGCCGGGTGTTTCCAGGCCTGGCGCACTGGGCACGCAGGAAGGCATTTGCACATAGATGTTGATGGGCAGTGTGGCCGCTTCGTCGTGCATCAGGCGCACGCCAGGCAACCCCAGCACGTTGGCTATCTCGTGCGGGTCTATGAACATGCTGGTGGTGCCGTGCGGGATGACGGCGCGGGCAAACTCTGTCACCGTGACCATGCCGCTTTCTACGTGCATATGGCCGTCACACAAACCGGGGATGAGGTAACGGCCGTGCGCCTCAATCACCTGTGTTTTATCCCCAATCGTATGCCCGGCGTCTGGCCCTACGTAGGCAATACGGCCACCAGTCATAGCCACATCGGTGTCAGAGATAATCTCGCCGGTGTGAACGTTGACCCAACGGCCGTGCCGGATCACCATATCGGCTGGCTGTCGTCCCATTGCCACATCTACCAGTTGTCTGGTCATCTCGTGCCAGGGCTTTCTGATTGTCATCGTTTCCTCTTATTTCTTATTTCGTGAGCCGTCATGGGTAAGCTGTCATGCGTGAACCGATTACGAATTACCGACCACAGGTAGCCACACGGTAAATGTGGCACCTTTGCCTTCTACACTTTCTACTTGAATCTCGCCACCGTGTAAATCTACCACTTCTTTGACAATCGCCAACCCCAGACCCGTACCGGGGATATTGGATTGGCTGGCCTGTTGGCCGCGATAGAAACGATCAAAGAGGTGGCCCAGGTCGGTGGGGTCAATGCCTGGCCCGGTATCCATCACTTGCAAATAAACGGCCGTGCCCGCTTCATTACACCCGGTGCGCACAGCCACACTGCCGGCAGCGGTAAATTGAATGGCATTGTTGAGCAGGTGGGCAACCAGAAGCGAGAGCTGGTTTGGTTCTCCGTTAATCATAGGCAGGTCAGGTTGGAATTTGCGGGTGAGGGTGAGTCCTGCTTCCGCGATACGGGGTGATATAGTGGAGACGGCCGTATGGGCCAGCTCATTCAAATCTAACGGCCGTAACTTGATTTTTTCCCGGCCCAATTCCAGCCGCGACAGGCTCAGGATGTCTTCAATCAACTGTGCCAGCCGGTCGGTTTGCCGCCGCAGCACGCCCATATAATACGCCTGCCTTTCTGGTTTGCTCTGCGTCAGCAAATCCAGATAGAGGCTCAAATTGGTAATCGGCGTGCGCAGCTCATGGGAGACTTCAGAAATGAAGCGGGATTTTAGCCGATCCAGTTCTTTCAACTGTTCATTCGCAACTGCCAGTTCACGGGTACGTTCAAGTACCCGATCTTCAAGTGTTTGCAGCACCAACATACGGTCCAACGCACCACCGGCTGTTTCAGAAATGGCTACCAGAAAATCAACCTCTTCGGCCGTAAAGGTGTGTATCTCGGCCAGGCTGATATACATCACCCCAATGATCCGCTCCTGGGCACGTAAGGGCAGGCCAATGCCACTACGGATCTGCTGCCTATCTACCATTTGCTTTTCTTTTTCATAAAAGCGTGCCAGCTGGCTTTGAGCAATATCCTCTACGGTGTAAATCTCACCGGTGGCCGCAATATGCCCCACAACGCCTTCGCCCTCTTGAAAACGCCGCCCTAACATCTCCGGGTTAGGCGGGAAAACACAGCGGGCTACCATGTCATCGCTGTTTTCTTCTTTGAGATACAAACTGCCAAAAGAGCCGCCTACCACACTCATTGCCCGCCACAAAATGGTCGGCAACATCTCCTCGATAGTTTGAGCAACACGGAGTTCGGCTGAGAGGGTAGATAAGGCCTCAAAACGGGCCGCTCGTTGGCTGATCTGCTCAAACAGATGGGCGCGTTCCAAAGCGGCCGCTAATTGATCAGCGGCAATGGTCAAAATCGTCACATCGGTTTCAGTAAAGGCATCTTTTTGCACACTGTCTACATTGAGCACGCCAATTAAATGGCCGCTTTGGTGCAAAGGCAAAGCCAGTTCAGAATTAACAGATAGGCGGGGTGATGGGATAAAATGTGGGTGAGCGGCCGTATCATTCACCACCAGCGTCTTACCAGTTTGGGCCGCCAACCCAATGAGACCCTGCCCTATCTTTTGCCTGTATACGCCCAATGGGATCAATTCCTGATTCGGCCCCTCTATCGCTTCACAGATCAATTCTTGGGCCTGGGCATCAACCCGATGAACAGAGACGCTAAGAAAATGGAATTTTTCCACCAGATACGCGGCGCAGGTCTGGCATATTTTGCGGACTTCTACCAGGCCGGCCAGGCGGCGGTTGAGATTTTGCAACAGTGTCAACCGGTGTGCCCATAGCCGGATTTCTTCACTCTGGCGCTGGATTTCGGCAAAGAGGCGCAACTTTTCCAGTGCCACCCCAAGCTGGCGTGCCAACGTAGACAGCAAATACTCATCACTTTCCGAAAAGCCGCCAACTTTGTTGCTTTCTGTATTGATAACGCCGATGAGGCGGGTACCCGCAAAAACCGGAACGCATAATTCAGAGCGTGTATCCGGGTCAATTTGCATATAGAAAGGGTCTTGCCGCACATCAGCACAGCGATATGGTTTGCTTGTGTACACAACCCGCCCCACAATCCCCTGGCTGATCGCAAAGGAAAGATGGGGGTATTGCCGTCCGCGCATACGGTAGGAAGGGTGTGGATGGAGGGTCTCGGCCGTTTCATCCAGCAGCAATATGCCAAAGTTATGGGGATAGAGGGTATCGCCAATAATCTGGGTGGCTCTGGCAAACAAATCATCTTCGTCAACGGCATAAACGGCCGCTTGCGCCAGCAATTGCAAGGTAGATAACTCTTCAAGCTGGCGTTGGGCGGCCTTATGCAATTCGGCATTGTGCCAGGCCAACGCCACCTGATCGGCAAAAAGGGTAAGGCGGGCCGCATGTTCAGGGCGATAAAATTCTGGCTCCATCTTGTCCACGCCAATAATCGCCGCCACCCGTCCGCCAATGATGACGGGGGCGCCCAGCCAGGAGCGAATGTGGCCTTTGCGCTTGCCAACCCATTGGGGGAAATGGGCGGTATTGGCAACCAGAAAGGGCTGCCTGGTTTGCACAATTTGGTGGAAGGTGTAGGTGGAGGGCAGGTCAAACACAAGCGACTCGAATTTTTTAGCCAGGGCAGGGTTTGTGGTTTCATACCCATGATGGCGCAGCACACGCACACGGCCGTTTTCCACAACCATGATATTGGCTGAATCATAGGGCACCACCCGGACGATCTGCGCCAAAATTCGATCCAGAAGCTGGTCAAAATCAAGTGTCTCGTTGATGCTGATGCCAGTTTCATGCAGCGCTTCAAAGAGAGCGCGTTGTTCCTGTTCCTGGAATAATAACCTGGCTCTGGCTACTGCCAGGGCGATGGGGGCGGCTGCCTGCTCCGCCCAATAAATTTCTTCTACCGTAAATGGATGCGGTTGGGCAAAAGTCAGGATGGCAACACCCATTCTTTGCCCCAGGGCAATGAGCGGAATTCCCAGCAGGCCAACACCCTGCAACCGTGTAACCACCCGCGCCTGACGGTAGGGTGAGGTGCGAGCATCGGGCACAGCGATGACCTGCTCTTGTTGCAATACGGCCGTTGTGAATGTGTCTTTGTCTGGCAATGGCGGCAAAGATATATATATCTCCTGGTGCAATCCGGCGGCAGCTAAGGGCGCAATTTCCTGGCGTGCGGGATCCCAGGCGGTGATATAACAACCATCAGCCAGCAACAGCCGCCGCAGGTTATGCGCCACCGATTGCAGCATTTGTTGAAAGTCCAGGATAGAGGCGGCCTCGTTGATGATATGATTGAGCAGGCTCATATACTGTTCCTGCTTTCTGAGGGCAGCATCAGGTAATAGGGAGGTGGAAGGCATCAAAGGAGGTGAAACGGCCGTGTCCAATAGCTTGTCCTGTCAGCAACCGCCTGAAAGCTCATCCATCCTGGCGGTTTTCTCCAGCCCTGTCACTTCTCAGGCATCCAGGCGGCTGGCAATGGCCTCATTCAGGCTATCACCATTTGTCAGCCAATTATATAAAAAGGTAAAGGCACAAAAACTAACAAAAACATCACCATGCTGAAAATGGCAACCACCCGGCGCGGAGGGTCTAGCGGTGTCACATCATCCAATGGTTCAGCGTGCAGGCGGCCAAAGAAGTAAAGCAGAATGAGCCACACCACCCAGGTGAGGACGCCGCCGCTTAACATGGAAAGAATGGCTAACAGCGCCAGAATAATCATCACCGGCAGATAAAATTTGTTCGACTTCTCGCCCAAAAGGGCATAGGTGATGTGCCCGCCGTCAAGCTGGCCCACGGGCATCAGGTTGAGTGCCGTCACCAGCAAGCCCACCCAGCCGGCCCAGGCTACCTGATTCAAGTACACGTCGTAGGTGGCGTTGGGCAAAAACTGGCCGAAGGTGATGTATTTGGCCAGGTAGTAGAGGATGGAATTGCCTTCGATGGGGACACCATTCACCACGACACCAATGTCTGAGGTGTACAGGCCATAAAACAGAATGGGAATGGCAAAAAGCAGGCCAGCCAGCGGTCCGGCCGCGCCCACGTCCAGCAATACGCGCTTATTCGGCAGCGGCGCTTTCAGGCGAATGACGGCGCCCATGGTGCCGATGGGGGGGATGAAGGGGATGAAGTAGGGCAGGGTCACGGCCGTGCCATGATACCGCGCCGCAAAATAATGCCCCATCTCATGTGCCCCCAGGATGAGCATGATGCACAGGCAATAGGGCCAGCCCCGCCAGATTTCCACCCCTTGTTGTAGCGTGTCTGATTCAAAAAACAGCGCCCCGGTAAACATGGTGGAGAACACAGTCAGAGCAAAAAGCAGCGCATTGATGCGCCAGTCCGAAGGAGTCGTGCGCATAACGCCCGGTTCGGCCGTGATGACGATACGGCCGTCCTCCTCCCGGCGCACATAGGGTGTGAAACCATGCACGGCAAAGAGGGCGCGGATGTCGGCAAAACAGTCGGCGGAATCTTGCACAAAACGGCCGTGAAACTGCACCGCCCCCCGAAACGGCTCATCCAATCCGGTATGCAGCACGGTAAACCAATCGGCCATACCGCTGCGCATCGCCTGGACTTTATCCAACGAGACTGCCGGTTTTTCCGGCATGTAAGGGGAAACGGGCATGAGGGGGTGGCAGGTAGCAGGTTGCAAGTTGCAGGTGGCAGGTAATGACTTGCCACTTGCAACCTGCATACTTTTTACACTTCTTCGGCTGGCTTATCCGCCGTTATTTCGGCTACGGCCGTCTCATCATCATCCCCCCAACTAATAATCCAGATGCAGGCCCCGGCCACGAGTACCGTAATCACCACCAGCCAGAACCATTGGCTGGCTTGCAGCCCCACATCCCGCGCCTCATACACCAGCAGCAGCACCATGCCCAACGCCAGCACAAACCAGGCAGAGAGGTTGGGGTGTTTGAGTATCCATGTTTTTAGACTGTTCATTTTATTATCCATATGTGATACGTGATGCGTGATGCGTGACCAAAAGAGTTTCACGCATCACGCATCACGGTTACTTCAACCGCGTATCCAACAAAACCTTCACCAGATAGGTGCTATCTTCCGGCTGGGATTCGTCAATGGCCTCTTTCCAGTTGTTCGCCATTTCGCTGCGTTCCATGGGGGCGTAGCCATGCGCCAGAAAGAGGCGGCGCAGATCATCCGGCGCGCTGTTGGGGATGAAGGCGACGATGATCTGGCACAGATGGCCGTAGGCAGATTTTTGAATTTCCTGAATCACGGCCGTACCCGTCACCCCGATCATCTCCGGCGGATGAATATAAATTTCCTCCACCCGCCCCACCTGGCTGTCAATCTTCCAGCCCACCACCGTGGTAATTTCTGATCCTACCTGGCCGATGAAGTAGCCACGTTCGCTCAGTGCGGCCAATACGTCAGCCCGCTTCATTTTGATCGCCCCGCCACTAAACTGTTGAATGAGCAGCAAAATGGAGGGGATGTCATTCGGCCGTGCCCGGCGTACCTGCAAATCTTCCGGCGCGTCGCCCATTTCCAGCGGGGTCAGGTCGGTTACGTTGGTGGATTCGGGTTCGACGGCCGTTTCCGTTAGCGTCGTCGTTGTTTCTGTTTTGGGCAACGGCCGTCTTACTGGCGTTTGCGTTATATCCAGGCGAGCCTTCGCTTCTGCCTGGCCCGGAACCGGCAAACGGCCCCAGGCCACCTCAAACTGCGCCTGCGTATCACGCATCAGCCCGTTGGTGTCAATGACCACATCGGCAAAGGCGATCTTCTCCTCCTGCGCCCCCTGCGCCTTGATGCGGCTCGCCGCTGCCGAAGTCTCCATACCCCGGCAAACCCGCAGCCGTTCGAGCTGCTTTTGCCGGTCACAGCGCGTCACCCACACCTGATGGCAGGCCTGGGGCATGTCTCCCTCCAGCAGTTTAATCGCCTCAATCATCACATAACTGGCGTCACTTTCCAGAATACGTTTGTCCACTTCCCGGCGCACGGCCGGATGCACAATGGATTCCAACAACGCCAACTGGTCCGCGTCCGCAAACACAAGCTGCCCCAGGAGATCGCGGTCAATACGGCCGTCTGCCTTGCGCACCCGCGAGGTAAACTCGGCCGCAATCGCCTCTTGCAACGGCTTATCCCGATCCATCAACTCATGCACAATGTTGTCCGCATCAATGGTCAGCGCCCCCGCCTCCCGCGCCAATCTCATCACCGCCGACTTACCGGTAGCGATATTCCCGGTCAGGCCAATGATCACCTTGCCGTCATAATGGGTGGCGTTTTGCAGCTTGTCGTTCTTCCCCTGACTACTCATGTAACTTCTCCCACTGCGCCATCAGAGCGTTCAAATTATCTTCTGCCTCCGCATAAGCGGCGCTCAGGCTTTGTATCTTATCAAAAGATTGCGCTTCTGTCGCCTGCTGCAAAGCGGCCACCGTTCGCTGCAACTCCTGTTCCGCCATTTCGATGTGGCGTTCCAGCATCGTCACCGTTTCCTGCAAACGGCGCTGCTCATTTTTGCTCAACGCCACCCCGTTTTGGGGTGATTCTGTTTCTTTTTCCACCGGCCGTATGGTCTGAACCGGCCCCTTCGTCGCCTCTTTTTCCTGCTGCCGCGCCGCCAGGTATGCCTGATAATTGCCGGGGTAGACGCGCAAGTGGCTGTCGCTGACCTCCCACACCTGCGTCGCCAGCCTGTCCACCAGATACCGGTCATGCGACACCATCAAAATCGTGCCGCCGTACTGCGCCATCGCCTCTTGCAGCGTCTCCTGCGCCGGGATGTCCAGATGGTTGGTTGGCTCATCCAGCAGCAAAAAGTTCGCCTGCTCCCGCGCCAGCAGCGCCAACGACAGCCGCCCGCGCTCGCCGCCGCTGAGCATACTGACGCGCTTATACACATCATCCCCCCGGAACAAAAAGAGCGCCAGGTAATTCCGCGCTTCGCTGATGGGGATGTTTTCCCGGTTCAGCAGTTCGTCCAGCACCGTGTTTTCGGGGTGCAGCGTCTCATGCGCCTGGGCAAAATAGGCCAGACTGAGGCTGGCCCCCAGTTTGATTTCGCCCGCCAGCGGCGGCAATTTCTCCAAGACGGTCTTCAAGAAGGTAGACTTGCCCGACCCGTTGGGGCCAATCAACGCCGCCACTTCTTGCCGGTGTAGTTCAATATCGTCGGCGGCAAATAGCTGGTTGCCGGGGTAGCCTACGGCCAGCCCTTTGGTGCGCAAGACCAGTTCCCCGCTGCGATGGCTGGATTGCAGACGCATATGGAGGTGCGACGGCCGTTGCGGGGCCTCCAACTCCCCAATCTGCTGCTGCAACTCACTCACCGACGTAGCAATGCGGCTCAAATCCAGTTCATTGGTCAACTGCATCCACCCCTTGCTCTGCAATGCGCCAATGGCCGCCAGCCCGCCGGCCCGGTAGGCGGCCACTTCCCGCGCCAACCGGCTCAATTTGCCCTGCGCCATTTGCGTCCGCTGCCCGGCGATGTTGCGCCGGATGTAATCCATCTCTTTCTCAATGTGCTGGCGGAAGTCGGCATAATTTTGCAACTGCTTTTCCCAACGCGCCTGCCGCTGCTGCACATAGGCGGAATAGTTGCCGCGATAATGCTGCACCCCCACGCGGCTCATTTCCCAGATGGTGTTGACCACGTTGTCCAGAAAGTAGCGGTCGTGGCTGACAATGAGCAGTGCGCCCGGCCACAGCTTCAGCGTGCCCTCCAGCCACTCTACCGCCTGCACGTCCAGATGGTTGGTTGGCTCGTCCAGGATGAGCAGATCGGGCTGTTCCAGCAGCAGCCGCCCCAACAGCAGGCGCGTCTTTTGGCCGCCGCTCAGGTGCGCCAGGGGCATCGGCCACTCCGCTAGCTCAAAACCGAGGCCGGTCAGCACTTGTTTGATACGCAATTCGTATTCATAGCCCCCGGCCGCTTCAAACTGCACCTGCAACTGGCTGTATTCAGCCAACAACTCTGGCGAATGGTCGCCGTCGGCCATTTGCTGCTCCATCTGGCGCAGCCGGGCTTCGTCAGCGCGCAGGGTGGCGAAGACGGTGAGCAGTTCCTCGTACACGGTGTTGTCATGCCCGGCAAAGGCTTGCGACGCTTCCTGCGGCAGGTAGCCCAACCGTGTGCCTTTGGCAATGTGGACGGTGCCCGCCGACGGCGGCGTTAACCCGGCCAGGATGAGCAGCAGGGTGGTTTTGCCCACGCCGTTGGGGCCAACCAGCCCCACTTTGCCTTCGTGGGGGATGCTGCCGCTGACGCCGCTGAACACGTCAAAGTCGCCAAA
>CAZOPF010000071.1:0-30772 GCA_964581605.1 uncultured Ardenticatenaceae bacterium | reverse complement strand
TACTTAATTACCTAATTACCTAATTACTTCATTACAACTCATTTACCATCTCTCTAAACTTTTCGCCGCGTTCGGCAAAATCTTTGAAGGCGTCGAAACTGGTGCCGCCGGGGGAGAGCAGAACAATGTCACCGGACACGGCCGTCCGCCCCGCCACCTCCACCGCCTCTGCCATCGTCTCTACCCGCGTAATGAGACCTGACAAGTTTTCAAAACCTGTCAGGTCTAGTTTCTTCTCCAGCAGTTCAGCCAGCTCACCAAACAGGATGACGTGTTTCACGCGCCGCGCCACCACCCGCGCCCACTCATCCCACTGCATATCCTTGTCGCGGCCACCCGCCAGCAAAATGAGCGGCTCGTCAAAGGCGGCCAGCGCCGCCAGCGCCCGTTCCGGCGCGGTGGCGATGCTGTCGTTGATGTAGCGCACGCCATTGATCTCTCGCACCGGTTCCAGCCGGTGTTCCACGCCGGTAAAGGTGCGGATGGCTTCATACATCGCCTCAGCCGGAATACCGGCCGTGTCGGCCAGGGTCATGGCGGCACACACATTCAGCAGGTTGTGGCGACCGCGCAGTTGTACATCTGCCACGCGGCACACGGCCGTTTCGTGCCCGTTGCGCAGCCAGATTTTGCCATTATGCAAAAAGGCGCCGTCGGCCACCGGTTTTTCCAGGCTAAAGAGGCGCAAACGGCCGTGAACCAACGGCCGTAAGGCCAGCGAACCGGGATCATCCAGACAGAGTACGGCCGTGCCATCCTCATCCTGATAGCGCAAAATGTTCGCTTTCGCCTGGGTATAGGCGGCCATCGTCTTGTGCCGGTCTAAATGATTGGGCGTGATATTCAAAACGGCGGCAATGGGTGGGCTTTGTTCCCAAATCTCCAACTGGAAGCTGGAAAGCTCCTGCACCACCACATCATCCGCTGCCATCTTGTGCAAATCAGCAATCAGCGGACGGCCGATGTTACCCCCCACCCAGGTACGCCGCCCGGACACCTGGGCCATCACACCTGTCAGAGCCGTCGTGGTCGTCTTGCCCGCGCTGCCGGTAATGCCGATGACGTCGGCCGGGGTGCGCCGGATAAACTCCTGTTCATCATTGGTGATGGGCAGGCCCCGTGCTCGCGCGGCCTGCACAAAAGGGGCGTCGGCCGGTACGCCACCGCTAATCGCTAAAATGTCCGTTCTTTCCAATAAAGTCATCGGATGTTCTCCTAAGACCAGTTCAATCGGCAAATCACTCAATTCGGCCAGGTCAGCCTGTAACTTCTCCGCCGGGCGCAGGTCGGAAATGGTCACGGCCGCGCCCACGCTGATGGCAAAACGGGCCAGCGCCTTGCCCTGCCGCGCCAGACCCAAAATGAGGAGTCGTTTGCCTGTTAAAGTGTCCATTGGTAATTGGGTAATTGAGTAATTGGGTAATTACTCAATTACCCAATTACTCAATTACTAAATCAAAGCCAGCGCCATGCCGATCATCGCCCCGGTGAGGCCAATGAGCCACCAGCGCTGCACAATCTGGGTTTCGCTCCAGCCGAGCAGGACGAAATGGTTGTGCAGGGGGGACATTTTGAACGGCCGTAAATCCCTGCCCAAAAAGCGCCGCGACAATACGGCCGACGCCACCTGCAACATCACCGAAATCAACGTCGCCACCGGGATGACGGCGATGATAGGTAAAATAAACCACTGATTGGTCAGCAACGCCACCACGCCCAGCGCCCCGCCCAACGGCTGCGAGGCCACATCACCCATAAACATTTGCGCCGGGTGGGCGTTGTACCACAGGAAGGCAAAACACGCGCCCACCGTCACAAAAGAAAAGGTGATCAGAAATTGCTGGTCTTGCATGGCGGCCACAATGCCGTAGGCCACAAAACAGGTGGCGGCAATCAGCCCGGCCAACCCATCCAGCCCATCGGTAAAATTCATGGCATTGGCTGACCCGGCAATAACGATGACGGCGATGGGGATGTAAAGGGGGCCAATGTCAATCAGGTACGGCACGGTGGGAATGGCCATCCAGCCATGCCCGTCGTTGACCACAAAATAGATGGCCAGCGCGGCCGCCAGGGCGATGCCCAATTGAAACCAGATTTTGGTGCGGGCCAACATGCCCACGCCCGGCTTTTGGCGAATGCCCTGGTAATCGTCAATACCGCCCAAAATGGCATACGCCACCATGACGCCTAGGGGAATAATCACGCTCTGAGCAATCTCAATGGTTTGCACCAGGGCAACTGTGTTGACGATGATGGTGATGAGCACGACCCAACCGACAATCAGTATACCGCCCATGGCCGGTGTCCCCATTTTGGTCATGTGAGATTGCGGCCCTTCAATGCGGATTTGTTTGCCCAGGCGTAAGCGGCGCATCATTTCGATGAACGGCCGTCCCCAGATGACGGCTAATAAAAAGGTAAATCCACCAGCGGTTAGTGCAAAAGGCATAAAAATTCCGAGATCAGGAGATTAAGAGACTGGGAGATTGAGACTCCTAATCTCCCAATCTCTTAATCTCCTTCAATCATATCTTCCCAACAGGTTCACAATCCGATCCATGCGCATCCCATAAGAGCCTTTGATCAGGATCACGTCTTGTGGCTGGATGCGGGCGGCGATGACGGGCACGGCCGTAACCGCATCCGTGGCCAGGGCCACCTTTTCCGGTGGTAAACCGGCTTTGACGGCCTCTTCAGCAATCCAGCGGGCACGTGGGCCAATGGCAATCAACTCCTGGCACACATCAGCCACCCGGCGGCCAATCAGTCGGTGGGATGGCTCTTCCAGATAACCCAATTCCAGCATATCGCCCAACACGGCCATCTTGCGCCCCGGAAAATCTTCAAGCAAATTGAGCGCGGCCAGGGTAGATTCCGGGTTGGCGTTGTAGCTGTCGTCAATAATGAGTGATTGGAGGGGGCCGGGCGCGGAAACGACTCGTAGCTCGACGGCCGTTTGCTGCAACCCGCGTACAATGTTGTCCCAACTCATTTGCAATGCCAGGCCAACGGCCGTTGCCCGCAGCGCGGTGTGTACACTATGGCGACCAATGAGGGGGACATGCAGATGGAGGTGGTCACGGCCGTGATGCAACACAAAGCGCACCCCATCCAGCCCTCTGGATTCAATCTGGTCGGCCCACAAATCGGCGCGTTGATCCAAACCGTAGGTAAAAACCCGCGCCGGAGTGAAATCGGCCATACTCATCACCCGGTCATCGTCCCGGTTCAAAATGGCCACCCCATGCGCGGGCAGGGCTTCCACCAGTTCACGTTTGGCGGCCACAATCGCTTCCATGCTGCCTGCCCGTTCCAGATGCACCGGCCCGATGAGCGTCACTACGCCAATCTCCGGCTGCGTCATCTCACACAGCGTAGCAATCTCGCCGGGCACATACATCGCCATCTCCAGCACCGCTTTTTGGTGGTGTGGTTCCAGGCCAAACAAGGCCATCGGCAGCCCCAGGATGCTGTTGCGATTGCCGGGCGATTTGAAGGTGTTGAACTGCTGCGCCAAGACGGCATGGGTTAGCTCTTTGGTGCTGGTTTTGCCCACGCTGCCAGTGATGCCGATGACCTGCACCGCGAAGCGAGCGCGCCACGCTCTGGCGGATGCCTGTAAGGTGGCAATCGGATCGCTTACCACCAGACAGACGGGCGTGGACACGCTTAAGGGCAGGGGGAACGGCAAAGGCTGACCAGCGCGAAAATCTATTGTGGCGTGGTCGCCAGATGACTGGTCGCCTTCTATGGGCCGTGCCACCAATGCCGCAATCGCTCCGCGGGCAAAGGCCTCGGCTACAAAGTCGTGCCCGTCCACATGCTCGCCGCCATAAGCGACAAACAGGCAGCCCGGCACCACTTCGCGGCTGTCCATCACCACAGCCGAAACCGCCGGTTCGTTGCCGGTCGCCTCGTACTCTGGCATCAGGACATTGAAAAAATGGGCAAGAGTTAACATAAAAATTATGAATTAGGAATTATGAAGCCTCTTCATAATTCCTAATTCCTAATTCCTAATTCCCCCGCGCCTCCATCACGTCCGCCTGCAAACGGACGGTGTCGGGCGGGATGTCTAACAGCACCACTAACTCATCGGCCAGGTCAGCGAAGGCCGGGGCGGCGGTCAGCGAACCCCAGGGTTGCGTTTTGGGCCGATCGAGTTTGACAAAGATGATAATCTCCGGGTTATCGGCGGGCAGCCAGCCGACAAATGAGCCAATCGTATCATCCGGCAGATAGATGCCGTTTTCGGCAATCTGGGCGGTGCCGGTTTTACCGGCAATGGTGTAGCCGTCAATGCGGGCTTCGGTTACTTCGCGGGCAACGGCCGTGATCGCCATGGCATTCACCTGCTGCGCCACCTCCGGGCTGATGGGGCGGCTCAACTCGCGCGGTTCATGCACAAACGTGCCGTTTTCGCCGCGAATTTCTTGCACAATATACGGCTGCATGATGACGCCATTGTTGGGGATGGCCGAAATAGCCGTGATCATTTGCAAGGGCGTAACGGCGATGCCCTGCCCATAGGCATTGGTCGCCAACGTAGCTTCGGTCCAAAACTCGGAACCAGGCAGCCACATGGTGCCGCTGGCTTCGGACATCAGGTCAATGCCCGTCGGCCGGCCGAAGCCAAATTTCTGCATATAGCTGTAATACAAATCTGGCCCCAACGTGGTGGAAAGCGTGGCCGCCCCAACATTAAGCGAACGCGCCAGCAGGGTGGTCATATCCGTCAGGCCGGGTGCGCTGCGATCCCAGTTATAGGTGCGGTGGCCGCCGATTTCCAACACGCCAGCATCATAATAAGTGGATTGGGGCGTAAAAAGGCCAGAATCGAGTGCCGCGGCCATGGTGATCAGTTTCATTACCGAGCCGGGTTCATGCTGCTGCTGTACGGCCGGATTTTGCAATGCTTCCCGGTCTTCTTCATAAAACTGATAAGGGTCATAACAGGGCCAACTGGCCATCGCCAGGATGGCCCCGGTACGTGGATCCATCACGATAATTGACCCGCTTTGGGCGCGATAGGTTTGTAAGGCGCGGGCCAGGTGTTGCTCCACCAGATATTGCATGGAGCGGTCAATGGTTAGAACGAGGTCTGCGCCTTCGTGGGCGATGACGTTTTGTTGTTCGGTGAGCGGGGAGATGTTGATCACGGCCGTCGCCGCTTCCCCGGCCAGTTCCCGTTGATAATACCCTTCCACGCCTGCACCGCCGTTCCCTTCAAAATCCACATAGCCCAGTTCATGGCACATCAGTTCTCCCTGAGGGTAAAAGCGACGTGGCAAGGGGTCTAGCTGGATTTCGTCAGCATAATCCAACGTGTGGATCGTGTTAGCAATTTCTTCAGAGACTCGTCCGGCCAGCAGCACATAGGGGATGTCGCTCTGCAGCGCCCCCAAAATCTCGTAGCGCGGTTTCTGCAAAATCGTTGCCAAATCAGTCGCCATCTTTTCCGGGTCAGAAACAAGTCGAGGAGAAACGCCCACCTGATAATCGGCCGTATTGGCGGCTAATACCGCCCCGTTGCGGTCGTAAATAATGCCCCGGTCTGGGCGGGCAATCACACGGACTTCATTAGTGGCTTTTTCAGCCCAGGTTGCAGCTTCTATCACCTGAAACAGGATCAGACGCCCCATAATGATGATGGTAGCGATGGCCAGCCCAACAGTGACCAGTCTTAAGCGACGCTGCTGGCTCTTATTCATTAGCTGCACCCTGGACAAAACCGTTAACACGGCCCCGTAGCGACAGCCAGAGGGCGGCGTTCATCGTTTCAGGAGGTGGTGGTGGGGGAACGGCCGTGGCTGTAACCACCATCGTTAACGCGCTGTTCTCTATCGGGTAATCAGGCACAATGATGTATTCAATATCATCCGGGTTAGCGGGGACAAAGCCCAGGCGCGCTGCCTCGGCCTGTAGGCGGTCTAGCTGTTGGGCTTCAGCAATTTGTCTTTCCAGAGCCGCATTTTCTCGTTTGAGCGTTTCCATCTCCGCTTGCATAATTTGAATACGCCGCCCGACACTGGCAATGCGGCTGGCCTGGCTGACGTAAATGGTGCCCACTAAGGCGGCCAATACTAAAATGACCGCCCAACCTAACACGGCCTGCGCTTCTGTGAGGGTGTGAAAACGGCGGAGTTGGTCACGTGTTTTCTGGGTCATTGTGGTCATGTCAGTCGAATAAGCTGAGTTTTTTTGAGAAGCTCAGTTTCTCTCAATCTCCAATTTTTCCACTACCCGCAAACGCGCACTGCGGCTGCGGGGGTTCTGCGCTACTTCTACGGGCGACGCCTGAATGGCTTTTTTTGTCAGCAGGTGCAGGATGGCGGGCCCACTATCTGGGGTTGCCGGATAGCCTGGTGGTGGTGTGCGGTCCTGGCTTAGGTGGCGAAATGTTTGTTTCACCATGCGGTCTTCCAGCGAATGAAAGCTGATAACAGCCAGATGGCCGCCCGGCGCGAGTAATTCAATAGCAACTGCCAGCCCTTTTTCGACCTCTTCCAGTTCGTGATTAACCGCAATGCGCAAGGCTTGGAAGACTTGGGTGGCCGGGTGAATGTGTTTGGGGGTGTGGATGTGGGCGGCGATGCAGTCGGCCAATTGGGTGGTGGTGGTGAACGGCCGTGCCTGTACGACTAACCGGGCAATCTTCCGGCTTTGCTGCTCTTCGCCGTATTCCCAAAACAGGTTGGCCAGTTCTGTTTCTGCCAGATTGTTAATCAGGTCGGCGGCCGTTTCCCCTTTGGTAGGGTCAAAGCGCATATCCAGCGGGCCTTCCTTCATAAAAGAAAAGCCGCGTTCCGAGTCATTCAACTGGCGGGAGGAAAGTCCCAAATCCAACACGATACCGTCCGGTTGGGCAAAACCCATCAGGGGGGCAAACTGCCCCATTTTGGTATAACTGGCATTGACAAATGCCACCCGGTCCCCAAAAGCGGCCAGCTGCTCTTTAGCAAACGCAATGGCCTGGGGGTCTTTGTCAAATGCCAACACTCGACCTGAAGGCGCCGACTGCTCTAAAATACCAGCTGTGTGTCCACCTGCACCCACTGTACCGTCTATGTAACGGCCGTTACGCTCTGGCAGCAGCAGCGCCAGCACTTCATGTAACAGGACGGGGGTGTGTTCCTGGAGGGTGTTCATGTGAGCTGGTGTGTGTATTGGTGTTTTAGTGTTTTAGTGTCTTAGTGTTTTGGTGTTCACACGAACACTCAAACACAAAATCACAAAATCACTCAAACACAAAATCACTATATTCCCAAATCCTCCCAGCGGCCTACGTCATCATTGCTTTCAATGGATTGGCGCACGGCCGTCCAGGCATCGGTACTCCACAATTCCAGATAATGAAACATGCCAGCGATGACCACATCGCCGTTGATCCCGGCAAACTCACGCAGGTAGGGGGGCAGCAAGATGCGCCCCTGGCGGTCAGGTTGCAAATCGGTAGCCCCGGAAAAGACGCGGCGGCGGAACATACGCATATCTTCATCGGCTAACGGCCGTTCGGCAATCCGTTGCGCCAATTCCTGCCAGCCATCCAGAGGAAAGAGCATCAAGTTCTGGTCAAACCCACGTGTCACCACCAGCCCGGAAGCCAGCAACCCACGAAACTTCGCCGGAATCGTCAGCCGCCCTTTTTCGTCAATAGTGTGTGTGTATTCGCCTAAGAACATTAGTTGCTAATAGACCTGACAGGTTTCAAAACCTGTCAGGCCTTGTTTGTAGAACATGTGTTTCAATTGCGCCATTTTATCATATATTTCTGTGGGATTTTGCACGTATTTAACCCACAACGCCCCACTTTTTACCACAATAGGCCACAGTATACACCAAAGCCCCCCTCATGTGAAGGGTGCGGTCAACATTTAGGATGCCTTCCCCCTTTTTTCCTATATAGCCCAAAATGGCAACAAAAAAGCCTGCCCTGAGCATGCGGGGCAGGCTTTTGAGAATGGGTACTGGTGGTTGAGCCACCAGCCCCTATGTTTATTGTTTAGCCCAGTTAACGGCCGCATCAAACAAGGCCCAGCCATTGGTGTTGAGGGCTGCGGCCGTGTCGTTGGACAGGAAGAAGGACACCCGGCGTGCCGGCGCTTCCATGCCTACCATAGTAGAACCGATATCATAGGCAAAAATAGTTTTGTGGTCCGTGTTGTTATCAATGGTAGCCACACTGATAGCTGTAGCCGTATTCGGCGCGCCCATAGTGAATGTCTGGTTACTGCTGGTGACAGTTTGCAGACCATTGGCCAACCCGGCTGCTAATGGGTGTGACGAGTAGATAATGTTGATCTGAGTTTCGTTGCTATCCGTTCCATTATCGTCATCGTCGGTCATCATCATGTCATCCAACAGAGCATATTCCCAGAGCATCACAGGGACTGAAACATCACGGAATTTGGTATTAACCTGGCTGGAATTGACGCTGGAAGAGATGACCACCAGGGATTTGCCGTTGGCGTCGCTGGTAGTGGAAGCGTTGTCATCCACGACGGTGACGACGTTACCCAGGGCGATAAGGCGGTTGTAAACGGCCGTGTCCGACGTGTTCAAACTCGCCGGATTGCCTACCACAAACAGGACCGCATCAATTTCAGGAGTCGGCGAAGGGGTGGGGGTGTTGGTGGGGGCAGGCGTGTTGGTGGGGGCAGGCGTGTTGGTGGCCGCGGCCGTTGGTGTGGCTGTGGCGGTGTAGTTAGCAATATCAAAATAATTGAAATTGGCGTTGGTTGCCGCCGTGTTGCCCGTAATCCGAATGGTATTTGTACCGGCAAAAAGGTTAATAATCACACTGGCCTCGCTCCAGGTGTCCCAGCCGCCAGTTGGAAGGGCGCTAAAGTACCAGGGGCCGCCAGATAATGCGCCGCTGGTCACATTGATTTGCAAAGATGGCGACGTACCGGCGACCGCTGCATAGCGAATCGTCATCAGATAAGCCTGAGTCGTAGATGCTGTGACCTCATACTCAACCCATTCGCTGTTTGTTACCCACCCCAGGTGGAAGCCGCCACCACCATCTGTATTCGCCGCCAGGTCTGGCCCTTCAGGGGATGGCCCGGCATCATTGCGGTAAACAATGCTGCCAGGGCCGCTGGCGGTGCTGTCCAGAAAGGCGACACTTTGCCCACCGCACCGAAAATTCTCCATCTGGATACGGCCGGGCGCGCTATAAGGCCCACCCAAAACGCAAGGCGGTGTTGGTGAAGGTGTTAACGTGTTGGTTGGCGTTGACGAAGGTGTAGGTGTCTCAGTTGGCGTGGCTGTTGGCGTTGGGCTAAAGGTTGGGGTTGGAGATGAGCCAGGCGGCACAACGATGGTAGGCGTGTAGGTGGGCGGCGGTGTATAGTTTGCCAGAGCGGGTGGTGCAACAGGTGCTTCTGACACAAACTCAGAAAAGACATTGCCAATGGTTGGCTCCAGCACCTGCACAATGACATAGATAACCAGAGCCAGAAAAGCCAGCAAAATTGTATATTCAATAATTCCCTGCCCGGCTTGTTTGCTCTTATTTTTTTCGTTTGTATCCAAACGTAGGTGAGATGAGAATAATTGCTTCATAGGGTACCCCTGCTAAATGGGCGGCAGGCAATCCATAAAAACTGCCTGCCGCCCGAATATAAAGAATTTACCGTGTGAGGTAAGGCAGACCATCTATGGTGATCTGCCAGACATAGGTGTCGCCAAAACCGGTTCGGTAGCGGGCTGTCAGGCGGCCGCCATAGAACGGCACATAATCGGGGTCGTTCGGGTCATCGCCGGGCACTGTAATCTGGTATTGGGGTGACACCCATGTATTGTTGCAACTGCCGGGCCGGCAATTGCGTGTCTGCCCGTCAGGATCAGGAACGCCATTCTGGCCAAAAACCAATGACCAGTCGGCTATAGCAATGGAGTCAAAATAGAACGTAATAGGTGGCTGTGCCCCGGAATCAGAGTCAAACATACTGACGTAAATATCTTGCCCGGCCAGGTCTGGCCCCACATAGACCAGGGGAATGTCTACGGTGCTGCCGAAGTTGGAGTTCATGGGCAGGTTGCCGGAAGCAAAAATGGTAACGCCTTTGGAACTATGCGAGCCTGGAGAGTTCAAAACCTGTATATTGCGGGAATTGGCGTCGCTGGCTATGGTCTGGACGTAGTTGGCGGGGCCAGCCCATAATTCATAACCGTTTTCCGAAGCGCCATCCTGAGCTGTGACATTAAGATTGATATAACGAATACCGGTACCTTGCTCCACCAGGATACCGGGTACATCACTGGTCAGGTTAATTTCAAAGTTTTTGGGTGAACCGGGGTCAATAGGTACGTTTACCGGCTGGTCGTAGCTTTGGGCCGCCCCAGGGGAGACCCAGCGCATGTCAGTATCATGGTTGCCGGCGTCACGGCCGCCGCCCACCTGCCCCGTGTAGCGAGCCAGATCCACACGTTCAATGGTGCCATCGGGATTTTCTTTCCAGTAAAACAGTTCAAATAGGGTACGGGTATTAAAGTCAGCATTGTAGCTGCTTGGTGAACCACAAGAGCCGTTGCCAGGGGCAGCGCCAGTACCGCGATTTTCATCTATCCGCCAGAACCAGTAAGGATTTACCCGATCCAAAGGTAGCGTACCGTTATTCACCAGAGCCAGTTCACCGGTAGGGATCAAACAGGCATCTTTGCGGTTGCCGGTGCAGGTACCTGTGGTAAATGTATTGGGGGCAAAATAGGGTGCAGCAGCGGCCGTGTAGGGTATGGTTAGCGGTTGTGCAGGGTTGTCTTTGTTTATAGAGTCGGGGTCCATAAGTTCCACACGCACAATGTCGTAGGGGTAGTCGGGTGGAATCATAATGCGGTATTGGTAGCTGTAAGGGCCAGGTGCCCAGGGGCTATTGAGTGGGGAGAAGGGGTCCCCGTAGCTGGTGCAGATGTTCTGGCCAAAGACGGATTGGTTGGAGGTGCTGAGGATGCCATCTTCAATGCGGCGGCTGGCATAAACGTTGGCCAGGGAGAAGACGGCGGCCGTAGCTGAACGAGTCAGATTAATTGGTTCGTTAAAGCCTAATACTTTAAGGAAAAACGTCTCTACCGGCCAGGTGGCAGTGATGGAGTATTGCCGTGCCCCCAGCGGAGTGACCATCACATACAGATTTTCCGCCTCATTCAGAGAGGTAGTAACGGTAACAGGCATCCCATTCGCGTTCATAAATTGGGCCGATTTGGTGCGGGCGCGGGCTTCAATTTGTGGGTTGTTAGAGCCGCCAACGGCCCAACCACCCAGTTCAGTAACGCCGGCCAGCGCGGCCGAGTCTATGGCTGCCTGCAGCTGTGAACCGCGGGCGAAGACAAAACCAACATCCAGGGCGATGCCCAAAAAGCCGATGAGGGCGATGAGGGCGAGCGCGATGAGAACAATGCTTTGCCCGGCCTCGCTGGCGGTGTGTGGTCTGGCGAATGTCTTGCGGAAAAGAGTTTTTGCGTTCATAAATTATTCCCCATTTGAAAGAAGAGAGTGGAGATGAGAGATCAGAGATTCGCCAATCTCCCATCTCCACTCTCTTCTATAAAATAGTTACTTAAGGCGTCTGGGCGGCCTGGCCGCAGGATTCATCCCAGCGAATGAATTCGGCCAGAATCCAGCCCTGTTGCAAGCTATAGCCATGTAAACGGAAGATACCGAAACGGCTGATGTGGTAACGGCCGTTGCTGCCAGGATCGGCCGCTTCATTCCAGACCAATAAGCGCAAGGTGCGCCGGTTAGCAATATGATCATCCAGCACAGTTCTGACATTGGTGGAGTTATTGACGCCCGTGTTGGCAGCCACCCAATCTCCCACATGCATCTGCTGGTCGGTGGGATCGCCCGGTTCTATATAACCGTAAACTGTCCAATCATAACCCGAACCCTGTACCGGTTGGCCTTCTGCGCCACTGTCGGAATAATCACGACTGTTGCCGGGCCAGGTTAGCATGTCTGTAGCATTATTAGTGTTTCCTAACAGACCTGTATTCCAGCGCAGCCAGCCAAAGTTACCGGAGCCAAAACCGTTCCAGATGCGATAGACATATCCTTCTTGCGCGCCGGCCGAGGTGGCTGAGGGAACGAGTTCTATATTGTCAACATGATTAATAAACTGACTGTATGTGGCATGAGGTGCAGGATTCTGAAACTCGTTGTCATTGGGAAATGGACTGGCACCGGTGCCGGGTGGCGTAACCGAACGAATCCCCTCATGGATGGCAATGGGGAACGCATCGCAGCCATCGGTGGCCTGGGTGCTGTAGCCCAAGACGCGCATCACCGTCAGGTCTTTAACAGAGGTGATGTCGGCAAAGGCAGGGATGGCATTTAGCCCCAAAATGGAGTCTATGTCGTGGATGGCAAAGGTGCCCACAAACTCCAGGTCGCTGGCGATGCCGGCCTGTACATTGCCAAATTCGTCGCGCTGTAATTCGTCCAGCACTTCTTGTTTGATAGCTTCTTCATCTACGGTGTCGGCTTCTTGTGTATTGGAGATGCCGTATACATGGTTGAATTCCCAGGTATCTGCTTCAATGCCGTTGCCTTCTTCATTAACAGTGCCGCGTATCACCCAGACATCCCACACTTCCTGGTTCAGTTGCAGGGTTTGGGTAACGGCGTTGAGGAGAACGGTGTTCATGCCGGCATCTTCGCCGCCATCTGCACCAAAGCGGGTGGCGGCGCGGGTAGCACTGGTGACGCGGTTTTGCGTGACCAGGATATTGGCTACCTCCACCAGCCCGGCCAGCATGATAATGAAAATGGGAAAGAACAAAGCAACTTCGACCAGGCTTTGCCCCCGTTGGGATCGGATGTTTGGGAAAATGTGTAAACGCTTCATCTTTTACCTCTTTATAAAAATAAGCTTACGGTACAGTTTCGTTTTCTAAAATTTCGCCAGAAGTGGCATCAATCAACATTTTGAGGGCACGGCCGTTTTGCAGCGAGATAAGGTTGATTTGCCATTCCAACCGGCCGTCGCCCGTGTCGTTATCCGCGTCCAACATCATCATCAAGGTGATAACCCCTTCATCGCTGATAAACTGGCTGCCACCCTGGTTTAGCATTGTGCCAATGACTTCGCTGCTGTCCAGATTCCAGCCAGTTGCCTCCAATATGGGTGCCGTCTGAGTGTGCTCCCCCTGAGAGACAATCGTGGCGTTCTCCTCCACCACAGAAATAACAGCAATCTGTTCAGCGCTGGGGGAGTAAAAGGTAAAGCCCCAGGTGGCCTGCCCATTTTGCAGATCTTGAATGGAGGCACCCTGCGGCCAGGTGGCGGAAAGGTTGAGTAATTTAGCGTCGGGGTGCCAGGCTGCGGCCGTTTGCTGCGCCTTCGCATATGCCACCTTTGCCGTATCCCCGGTAAAAACAGAGGTGGGGGCAATATCATCGGCACGCTGCGCCAACACGGTAGCAGAATTTGCGGCCGGGCCATTCGCTGCCCGGTCTGGCCCAAACCAGAAAACCAACGACAGCACCGCCACACCTATCAGCAGCAGCACCAACACAATACCTAAAATCCATTCTAATCGGTTCATAAACAGTTCACACCAGACTCAGGCCTTGAGGTTTTTTTGAAACCCTCAAGGTCTTTTTTTAGCTCTAAGGCTTCCTGATCAACGGCAGATAGACCGAAGGATCATTGCGCACAAAACGAATTTGTGACGGCAAAAATTCGGGGTTGCCCCCTTGCTGCACCACCTGAATCTCCTGGTAAACCAGGTAAATCCACCAGTTTTCATGGATCCTGAGACGCGGATTGATCGCCCGATTTTGAATGGGTGACACAATATCCTGCGCACTGGCGGCCCAACCGCTGCAATCATTGGTGCCCAATATTTGCTCTGTGTCACCAGCGAGGATGCCATGAAAATAGACCATTACACAGCCATTGATACCGCCCATCGTAGGGGCCATGTCATAGGGGTCATCGGCAAAAACACCGACAAACTGACCTGATACGTTGCTGGTGGATTGCCAACTGGCGGCCGCCAGACAATTAGCAGCACATTCCAGATAACCAATAAATTGTTCATCCACCTCCAGCCGATTGGCATATGTAACGTGTAAGGATGACCCTTCTTGCACAATATCTGGCTGTTTGGCATTGTAAATGATGCCGGGCGTGGTGCTGATGGGAGAAATAGCAATGGGGCCTTCCCATGTCACCTGGTTGCTGCCTTCATTGACTGTGCCCCGCGCATAATAAATCCGCGCCCCGGAAATGCCTGGTATCAAAATCCCTTCTTCCCAGACGAGATGGATGGTATCCCCGGCAACCACCATGGACGGCCGGGCAACGATATTAGCCCGGTTTAATTGGCCGCTGATGGGAAAGCCATCATTGCCGTTATTCAAGGAACGGCGAAAGCGCAAGAAAAACTGCCCGTTGTTAAACTCGCCCCAAACTACATTCAGGCGGTTATTTTCGCTGGCAACAATGCGTGGCGCGTAAACGGCCGCATTTGCCCCGCCCACATCGGAGAGAACAAGGGAAGCGTTGCTGGCCCACTGATTCTGCCGGGCAAAATGAATTTCGGTATCCCCTTCGCGCCAGACGGCATGGGCATTGTTGCCCTGGTACACAATGTCCAATTCGGTGGAGCGGGCCGCGCTGGTGTGGATGGGCAGGGGCATACTGTCAATACCTGGCGACCAGTTTGCGCCATCATCGGTGGAGGTGCGATAGTAAAGGTCGGTCATGTCCTCATCGGTCGTGGTCTGAATGAGAAAGCCTACCATGATGGTGTCGTTGCGGGCGGCCGCTACCACCGGCAGTCTGGCCCCATTCGGTGCATAATCATCTTTGGTGATTTCAACGGCCGCTTTCCAATTGGGGTAGCCGGTAACAGCGTCTGTTGCCATCGGTGCCACTGGCTCTTCTGGTTCCGCCTGTGCTGCCTGAAAGGCGAGTAACAGTCCCCCTATCATAAGAGCCAGCAGCCAAAACCGTTTACGCACATTTTGTTTCATCATAAGACAGACCTATCGTTATCATTCAACGCTATCAAACCTGTTTAATTGTTGTAGGGACACGGCCGTTCCAACATAATCACATGTGCTGTGGTATTGGGCGGCAAAATCCCCGTCAGGAAGCCATACCAATCTTCACCATCAATGGTGATACACCCGGCTACCGTATACCAGGTGGTGGGGGTTGCTACCCCCGTAAAAGCATAAAAACCGTTAATGTCTGATTGAGTGCGCACAACATTGCCGGTATAATCATCAATCAGATAAATCTGGGCCCGGAATTGCAACACCAGATCATCACCCAGCGTTAGCGCGCCACCGCTAATCTCATCCACGCCACCCCCTGGCGTGGGCGAAGGCGTGGGTGTTGCGGCCGGCGTCACCTGCACAGAAGTCAACCCTTCTGTGATGTTGTTATCTTCATTCGTTTCAATCACCCGTTCCAGCGAATCCACAAAGCCATACACCGCATGAGGCACTGGTTGGTTGGCAAAACCCAATTGGGAGGTGATGGTGATCATACGGCTATCACCGCCAGGCAGAGAACTCACGGCCGAATACCCATCACTTTCCGTAATGGGAATAGTTGTTGTCAAAACCAGTGTCGGATTCGGGTCCAGGTAAATGTCCACGAAGAACTGGCTGTTCACGTCAATATCGCCGGTATTGGTGATGGGTACACGGAACTGTACCGGCTGGTAAGCCACAATGGGCGGAGTGCTGACCAATTGCGGCGGGCCAAAGACAACCAGGTCTGGCGGCGCTGGTGTGTGGGTAGGTGTTGTCCCTGGTGTGACTGTGGGGAATTCGGTACAGGGCACATAGAACAGTTCATAATCTGTCGCACCGCCACCAGCTACGGCCGTAACCGTATACGTCGCTGTTATCTGCTGCAACGAACGGGTAAACGACTGTGTGAAAGAGCCTGCATGTTGCCCCGGCTGCCAGTTTTGTAGCAAGTTACCATTCCAAAACACGGTCAATGATTGATTGGTGGGCCAGTTCACAAACGTTACATTAAACTGCACCAGGTCAGGATTATTCAGCGGCGTACCACAGGTTGGTTGCAGCACAATATAAGGTGACGAAGGAGTAGCTGAAGGCAGCGGCGTGTACGTGGGCGATGGTGTGGCTGAAGGCAGCGGCGTCAGGGTAGGCGTAGGCGTGTCTGTGGGCGACGCGCCCAACACAATGGTCGTGTCTGTTGTGCCATCGTTGCTGATGGCCCCCAACACATGCCCCGTAATCAGTTCGCTGGGCGGCACAGAAACAGTGACAAAACCAGGGCAGGCATGGCCGCCAAACGGCCCGGCAATTGTACCCACGCCAATGGGTTGGCTACCCTCCGTCAGGTCAGTAATGGTCACAATGGAGCCAACCTCACCAGTGATATACACATAATCTTGCGCTTCAATGACCAGCCCTTCAAATTGAACCGGGCAGGTTGGGTCTACCGTGTTGGTGGGTGTAGGCACTGTTGGGGTGGGAGAAGGGGTATCCGTGAAGATGGGTGTCGGTGTTGGGGATGGCGTAACACCGGGTGTGGGCAGAGGCGGCAAATTAGGCGGCAGTGATTGCCCGGTGGTGCTGCTCAACTGCCCAAACGATTCATTATTCAGCACTTCTTGCCCGAACACGGGAATGGAAGTGCGAATGGGGCGAAAGAAGGGGGTAATGATGGGAACGCGATAAATGACACGCACAATCACGGGGTTATCCGGTATACCGGCAAAATCATATTGCAACTGCCCAAATTCATTGGCGCCCCATACCTCAATGTTGTAGTAATTATCATCTTCAAACGCGGTGGAGGCCTCATTAAGAGGCAAACCGCTGAGGGCTTCATGGGATTGGGCAATGACGGAGGCCAACCGCAGGTCATCACAGACATCCCGCCCACCTTGCTGGGCCGTCTGTTGGAACTTAAGGGGCGCAAAATCTACGGCACAATCAGGCGTTTCAAAGCTGCCGGTGACGGCATAACGTGCGCCCTCGCGGGCGGCGTGCTGCACGGTGTTCCAGGCCCACAAGATACGGGCGCTTTCAATGAGCAAAAAGATCATGGCTAACAATGCGCCAATGATGAGGGCAAATTCGACGAGTGCCTGACCGGGTGAATGTTGTAATTTGTGTTTGAAATGATTCATTTCAATTATCCCCTAACCCTTTGAAAATGTATGGAAGGGTCGCCTAAAAAATAAAATTGCTATACTCATAATGAGTTTTTACAATACGCATCACCGTAATGATACGCCGTCAATGCCAATTAAGCGTTGATCAGGCGTTGATTGCACTGTATTGTGGCGGTTTTTGGCTTAAAAGGTGCATGACAAAGGTACCAGACAATGGCCGTTCCGTTCTGTTGTAAGGTATTGGAGATTGAGAGATTGAACAATCTCCCATACTTCACAATGCGGGGTTTTATTTTGCAACTTCTCAAACTATCCGTCTTAGGTCCGCTGCGTCTGGCGCTGGATGAAGCTGAGATTTCTGAACTGGATTCGGTGAAGGCGCAGGCGTTGTTGTGTTATCTGGCAGTCAACGGCCGCACCCATTCGCGCCAGGCATTAGCCAGTTTGTTGTGGGGGGATATGCCCGAAGCTAATGCCCGCCGCAATTTACGTGGCGTGTTGATGAAATTGCGCGAATGGCTCGACCCGTATCTGGTGATTACCACCCAAACAGTCGCTTTTAACCGCGCCGCTGCTTACTGGCTCGATGTGGAACAATTTGTGGCTGGCGTACCGGCACGCGGTGGGGTATTGCCTTCGTTGGCGCAGCTCCAGCACAGCGCGGGTTTGTACCGGGGGGACTTTCTGGCCGAGTTTTATGTGCGGGATGCGCCTGATTTTGAGGCGTGGCAGCAGCAGCAGCGCCAGGAGCTGCACCAGCAGGCCATTGTTGTTCATCACCTGCTGGCCGGTAAGCTGGCGGAAACGGGGGATTGGGAAGCAAGCGTTCACCTGGCCCGTCGGTTAGTGACGCTGGATGTGACCCGCGAAGCCAGCCAGCAGCTGCTCATGCGGCTGTTGGCGGAAAGCGGGCAGCGTGTGGCGGCGCTGGCGCAGTTTGAACAATATCGAGAACGGCTGTGGGCGGAGCTGGGGGTGGCAGTGTCGGCGGACACGGCCGTGCTCGCCGAACAGATTCGCAATGAAGAAGTGGGCAGGGGGGCAGGGGAGCAGGGGGGCAGAGGAGCAGAGGGGCAGGGGGGCAGAGGAGCAGAGGGGCAGGGGGGCAGAGGAGCAGAGGTGACTTCTCCTCCGCTCCCCCGCTCCTCCACTCCCGCGCTCTTTATTGCCGGGCCACCGATTACGCAACCGGCTCAATTTTTCGGGCGGGAGCGGGAGGTGAAGCGGCTGTTTAATTTGTGGCGGCAACGGCCGTTGCAGAATGCGGCCATCATTGGTCCCCGTCGTGTGGGCAAAACTTCGCTGCTCCATTATTTGCGCCTGATTACCGTGACGCCGCCGGAGGAGTTACGGCCGTCGCAAGAACAACAGTGGCTGCCTGACCTCGCTGCCTATCGTTGGGTATTTGTGGATTTTCAGGATGCACGCTTTGGTAGTGCAGCTTATTTGCTACGTTATTTATTAGTGGAAATGGGTCTCCCTGTGCCAGACGACTGTCGGCTGGATTATTTTTTGGATGTGGTGAGTGGGCGACTACAAAACCTGACCATCATCCTTTTTGACGAAATCGGTGTGGCCATGGAACGTTACCCGGAACTGGACGATGCGTTTTGGGAAAGCCTGCGTTCATTAGCCACCAATCAGGTGGACGGCCGTCTCGCTTTTGTATTATCCAGCCACGAACCGCCAGATGCTTTGGCGCGGCATCGTGGGCTAGGGTCGCCCTTTTTCAACATTTTTGGCTATACGGCCGTGCTTGGCCCCCTATCCGAAGCTGCCGCCCGCGAACTCATCGCCACCTCTCCTCTACCCATTCCCGCAGAGGACGCCGCCTGGATGTTGGAAACCAGCGGCCGTTGGCCCATGCCCCTGCAAATCCTCTGCCGGGAACGGCTGCTGGCCCTGGAAGAAGGCGAAACCGGCGATGACTGGCGCGAAGACGCGCTGCGCCAGGCGAGGCCGTTTTTAGGTGTTTAAGTGTTTTAGTGTTTGAGTGATTTAGTGCTTTAGTGCTTTAGTGTTTGAGTACCCAGGACACAAACACAAGATCACCAAAACACCAGATCACATCATTATGATGCCCCGCCGTTATACCGATGCCCCTCTTTTACCCAGAAGCCTTATTTTGGGCAGCATCCGGCTGCTGTTCTGGCTCTTTTTTCATCCCTCAGCCTGGCGCAATCATCTGGCGCGGCTGGATAACCGCCTGCCGCCTGACTTTTGTCTGGCAGAGTTAAATCGGCGTCATTGGCGCAGCACGGCCGTGTGGCGTTTCCTCATCCAGACCTTCCTCATCTGGCCCCTGCTGGTGGCCTTTTTCTTGATGTTGATATTGAGGCTGTTGGGGCTGCCAGCCACGCTCATTTTTCTGGGGGTGATGTTAGGCGTGGCGTTGGGGGTGATGACGGCCGTAGCCGCCAGTCTGGCCGGCAGCGTGGCCGTTGGCGTGGCCATGGGCATTGCCACCGGGCTGGCGACCGGCATTGGCGGTGCATTGCTGTTTAACGCGGGCAGTGTGCAGGTGAATGGCGTCCCTTATTCACTCGATGTAGTGGTCAGTGTGTTAATCGGCCTGATGAGCGGGTTGGCGGGTGGCCTGGCCTATGGTGTGGGCATGGGCATCACCCGCGAGAAGCGGGAGGAGCTGTCGCTTTCGCTGGCACGGCAGGTGAGCGGTGTTGTTTTGGGCATCCTTATTGGCGTGGGTGCGGGGCAGTTGGCGGTGTTGGTGCAAAATATGGTGCTGGCTGGGGTGGTGGCCGCGTTATTGTTTGGCACGGCCGTTGGCTGGCGCACTAATAATCTGCGGCGCGGTTTACTGGCGGGTGTGTTGTTGGGCACGGCCGTAGCCATTGCCGATTGGTTGGGCGGTTCTGCCGGAGGGCAGGCGATTACCTTGCTGCTATTTGTGGCCGCCGCCTTTGCCCTGCCGTATGTGCTGGCCGAAAAAGTGGCTGGGGCGTGGGCGGCCGGGTTAGCTGGGGCGCTAGGTGCTGGCGCGGGGCTGTTCCTCTTCATTACCGACAATGTTCCCTTCTGGCCCTTTTTATGGTTCAGTCTGGCCGGAATTTTGCTGGGGCTGACGCTGGCCTGGTGGCGGCCCGTTCTCATGTATCCCTTCTTGCTGGCCGGGAATGGGCTGCTGTTTCGGCTGGATGAGCGGCGATTGCCGGAAGGTACGGCCACTTCGTCTACGCTCAGTGCCAGCGTGTCTCCTATTTTTCACCTCCATTCCGCTTTCTGGGATGAATTTCAACGGCTCCCCCTTTTGAATCTTGATGAGTATCTGCTGTTTGTGCTGCAAAAAGACACGGCCGGAGCCCGCACCGCCATGGCTTACCTCAGCAGCACGCGCCAGCGGTGGGCGGCTCAGGCGGCCCAGATTGAACTGGATGCCCGCCAGCTAGAGCAGTGTAGCAGCGCGGCGGCCATCGCTGCTGTGCATCCGGGGGTGGCGACGGGTGATCTCACCGGCCCGGCCAGCGCCCTCTTACGCAGCTTTAGCCGGGTGAGCAGTGATGTGGCCGCCGCCTTGCAGCAAGAAAGCGCCTACAACAAACGGCTGGCGCTCCATGCCGTTGAAGATCGGCTGGATGGGCTGCTGCGCGAATTGACGCGCAGCAACGAGCCATACGCCGCCCGTTTCCGTCCCATTGCGGCCGAGTGGCGGCGTATCATTGGCCAGGAGGAGCAACTGCTGGCGGCCGAAGCCGAACTGCGCCAGGAGATTGACAGCCCGTACATCATTGGCGTGCCCTTGACGGAGAAGCAGGAAATTTTTATTGGGCGGACGGATGTGAGCGGCCGTATCGAACAGCTTTTGCGCGACCGTCGCCAGCCGCCGCTATTGCTCTACGGCCAGCGCCGGGTGGGCAAAACGTCCCTGCTAAATAATCTGGGGCGGCTGCTGCCGGGCAGCATTGTGCCCCTGTTTGTAGATTTGCAGGGGCCGGCGTCGCGGGCACAGGACGAGGCGGGCTTCCTTTATAACATGGGACGGGGCATGGCCCAATCGGCGCTGCGGCAGCGGGACGTGGAACTGCCAACGTTAACACGCGAGATGTTAACCGATGACCCGTTTACGCAGTTTGACGAATGGCTGGACGCGGTGGAAAGGGCATTGGGCGACCAGTTAGCGTTGCTGATGCTGGATGAGTTTGAGGTGTTGGAGCGGGTGCTGGAACGGGAACGCTTTGACCCGGAAATTGTGTTGGGGATGCTGCGCCACCTGATTCAGCATCGGCCGCAGTTTAAGGTGCTGCTGTCTGGCTCGCACACGCTGGATGAGTTTCAACGCTGGTCAAGTTATTTGATCAATGTACAGGTGATTCATATTGGTTATTTGAATGAGGTGGAGGCGCGGCAGTTGATTGAAACGCCGGTGCAAGGGTTTGCCCTGCGCTATGAACCGGCGGCCAGCCAACGGGTGCTGGCACTCACACGCGGACACCCGTTTCTGGTGCAGTTGTTGTGCGCGGAGATTGTGGCGCTGAAGAATGAGCAGCCCCCTTTGCAAAGGCGGCTGGCGACGGTGGATGATGTGGACACGGCCGTGCCCGAAGCGTTACAACATGGTAGTTTTTTCTTTGCCGACATCAAACAGAATCAGATGGACGCGGCCGGCTTGGGCGTGTTGCAAACATTGGCGGCGGCGGGCGAAGGGGCGCAACTGACATTGGCGGAGTTGGGTGGCGGGTTGGGGCTGGCGGACACGCTGCGGGGGTTGTGCCATCGGGAGATTGTGGAGCTGGTGGACGGCCGTGCGGACGGCCGTTTGGACGGCCGTTACCGCTTCCAAATCGAACTGGTGCGGCGCTGGCTGGCGATGAATTGACCATGTGGCTACGTGTGGCTACACTGTGGGGCGGTAATCGGTAAACGGTAATCAGATTTCGGACTTCAAAAAGGGTAAAGAAGATGGCGATAGAAATTGGGATTCGAGAACTGAAAAATCAGGCTTCCAAAATTGTGCGGGCGGTGCGGGAAGAGGCGGCCGAGTACATTATTACGGTGAATGGGGAGCCAGTGGCGTTGTTACGGCCGTTGAGCGAGATAGAATCCTCACAGCAACGATCCGAAAAAGTGGCGGCTTTTCTGGCAGAATTGGATGCCCTGGCACACGAGATAACGGCAGAGTGGCAGTCGGAAAAGACGGCCGTTGAATTGGTGAATGAACAAAGGAGGGGGTAATGGCAATCATTGACGCCAGTGTCTTTATGGCTTTGTTATATCAAGATGAGCCAGGCCATAGCGCCAGCCGTTCCTGGTTTGGGGCGGTGCTCATGTCTGGCGTGGTATTATCCTCTCCTGTCATTATGCTGGCAGAGGTCGCGGCTGCTATCAGCCGGAGCAAGAATGATTCAGCCAGAGCAAGCCAATTTGTGCAGTTGCTGGCTGGTGGTGACCTCATTACTTTATATCCTGTGACATTTGGTCTTGCGGAACGAGCGGCGGAGATTGCAGCTAATTACAAAATTCGGGGGTGTGACGCAGTGTATGTAGCGCTGGCGGAGCAGTTGGGGGAGGAGTTGGTGACGCTGGATAATGAGCAGCTTACCAGAGGGGCGGGGGCGGTGCGGACGCTACGGCCGTGAGCGGGAGTACCAGGCACAGGGCAAAACCAACCGCAGGCAAACGGTTGCCGCCCTGTGCCGGGCAGTTGAACTGTTACCCATAGGGGCACGGCCGTGCAAATAAGCTGATATACACCAAATCTTGTGGTGGCAGCAGGGCGTTTCGGTAGCCAAAGTATTCCTGGCCATCAATCTCCCTACAACTATGCACTTGATACGTGGTTGACGGAACCGGCAAGCCCACAAACTCGTAATGGCCCGTTTCGTCTGATTCTGTCACAGCTATTACAGAACCTGTGGCGTCATCAAACAGGTAAACGGTGGCTCGCCATAGCGTTGTAAACCCATCCTCAAAGTAATAGATGACGCCGGAAATAGAGCCGCCGCTGGATGGGGTGGAACTGGGGGTAGGCGTGGCCGCCGGGGTGACGTTGGTGATAACGGCCGGGGTGGAGATGTTGTTGGTCTCATCCGATTCCGCGACGCCGTCCAGTGAATCTACCCAGGCGTAAACCAGATGGGTGGGCGGTTCGTTGCCAAATCCCAAAGGCGCTGTGAGAGTGACCACTCTGGTGGCCTGGGCCGGTAGGGCGGAAACGGCCGCATACCCATCACTCTCCGTTATCGGAATGGAAGTGGACAGGACACCGGTCGGGTCAATAAACAGATCTACGAAGAACAGGCTGTTCACATCTACGGCGCTGGCATTGGAGATGACGGCCGTGAACTGCACCGGCTGGTAAGCGACAATGGGCGGTGTGCTGACCATCTGTGGCGCACCCAGGATGAGCAGATCGGGCGGCACGGCCGTGGCGGTTGGCGTGATGGGCGTGGAGGTGGGCAAAGTGCTGCAAGGAACGGTAAAGAAGGCGCTAGATTCGCTGCCATTGCCGGAAACGGCCGTGACCGTATACGTTGCCGGAGTCTGGCTGACGACGCGCGTGTAACCCTGTGTAAACGAGCCAAGATGCTGCCCGGCTTCCCAACTTTGTAACAGGTTGTTTTCCCAGAACACAGCCAATGAGTGGTCCGTGGGCCAGTTGGTAAAGATCACATTGAAAGCAACTACGTCTGGATTTTGTTGAGGGTCGCCGCAGGTGGGCAGCAGGGTGATGGCCGGCGGGCCGTATGGCGTAGCTGAGGGCGTGGGTGTGGTGAGAACGGCCGCCGCGCTGAGGCCGGGTGCCGGTGGAGTGGCGGATGGATCAAAGGTGACAACGGCCGTATCCCCACCCCCATCATCACTTTGTGCCTGCAATTCATCGCCAAACATAAATGGCCCATTCACTTGGTAAGGCGGCGCGTAATCGGCCAGCCCGGGGCAATCGTAGCCATCGGCCGCCTCAACCCGGTCTGTGCCCAACGTGGCCCCGTTAGTCAGGTTAACAATGGTGACAATACGCCCCACATCGTCGGACACCAATACATCCCTGCTGCCGGCCCGTGGTTCATTGACAAACGTCACATCACAGGGAGGTAGGGGCGTCCCCGGAACGCCATCGTTGAAGACGGCGGGCAGGTAGTTGAACGTTTCGGATTGGCTGAGAGCGGTGAGGATGACGGCCGTGAACAATAACCCCGCTAACAAAATGATCAAGAGGGGGCGGGAGCGTTTCCATTTCCCAAAAAAATCGGATTGCGGTAACATAATTTAGCACTTCCTTTTGGGGCACAAACAGGTTGAGCCTCACGATAACTGGTAAACGGTAGCCGCAGTATAAAACTATGATGTTGATCGAGCGTTGATTCATCGTTAATCACCACAAGTGCTGAGAAAAATGGGACGCGGACAAACGCAGATGAACACGGATTTCTTTCTTTGTAACATCTTCTTTGCACCTTTTGTTCCTTTGCCTCTTTGCGTTAAGCTCATTTTGGAGGAAAGATGATTTTGAAAACATTGCACCCCGCGTTTGACTGGCACGAAGTGGCCCGGTTGGCGTTGTGTTCCCGTTTGATGGATGAGATGGAAGAGGAGGAACTGACGCCGCAGGGATTGGTGACCTACCAGTTTTCGGCACGCGGACATGAGTTGGGGCAACTGCTGATCAGCCAGTTGTTAGACCGGCCATTTGATGCAGCCAGTGCCTATTATCGCTCACGGCCGTTTCTGTTGGGCACAGGCCTCACCCTCACCGAAGCCTTTGCCTCTGACATGGCGCGGGTGGGCGGGCTGAGCGGCGGGCGGGATGTGGGCGTGGTGTTCAACATGCCGCGTCGTGAGCGGGCAATGGTGCTGCCCATGTCCGGCGATGTGGGGTCGCAATTTACGCCCGCTGTGGGCTGGGCGCAGGCCATTGTTTACCACAAGACCGTTCTCAAAAACCCGGAGGCGGGCAACTGCCTGGCGGTGGTGTTTGGCGGCGATGGCGCGGTGGCGACCAACGGTTTCTGGTCGGCGCTGACCATTGCCACCACGTTGGAACTGCCGCTGCTGTTTGTGGTGGAGGATAACGAATACGCCATTTCCGTGCGCAGCCCGCTGCAAACGCCGGGCAGCAATATCGCCCAAAACCTGGCGTGTTTCAAGAATTTGACCATCTGGGACGGCAGCGGCACGAACCCAACGGAAACGGCCGAACTGGTACACACGGCCGTGCGCCACATGCGCGAATGGAACGGGCCGGGTCTGCTGCGCCTGACCGTGCCCCGCCTCTCCGGCCATTCCAGCGTAGACAACCAGGCCTACAAAAGCGAGGCCGAACGCGCCGCCGAATGGGAGCGCGACCCGTTGGCCGGATTGCATCAATACCTGGTACCTGCCCTGCTAACCCAGGCAGAATGGGAGGGATTGCGCCAGGAAGCGGCCGCAGCAGTGGCCCAGGCGCGTGATGAGGCGCTGGCGCAAGCACATGGCGACCCGGCTACGGTGACGCACTTTGTCTTCCACAGCCCGGAGAGGCGGCCGCAGGTGGGGGGGCTGTTGGCGGCGGGCATTGAACTGCCCCCCGGCACAGACATGCCCCAACCGCCCGATCCCCGCCGCATCAACATGATTGAAGCGATCCGGCGCACGCTGGAAGTGGAACTGGCGCTGAATAATCGGCTGCTGGTCTTTGGCGAGGATGTGGGCTTGAAGGGGGGCGTCCATGCGGCCACGTTGGGTTTGCAGACGCGCTTTGGCGACGGCCGTGTCTTTGACACCAGCCTGAACGAGGAGGGCATCATTGGCCGCTCGGTGGGTATGGCCTATGCCGGCCTCGTTCCTGTGCCCGAAATCCAGTTCCGCAAATATGCTGACCCGGCCACGGAGCAGATTAACAATCTGGGCACGGTGCGCTGGCGGACAAACGGCCGCTTTGCCGCCCCCGTCATCATCCGCATCCCCGGTGGCTACCGCAAAATTGGCGACCCCTGGCACAGCGTCACCAGCGAAGTGACCTTTGCCCACCAGCCCGGCCTGCTCTTTGCCTGCCCGTCCAACGCCGAGGATGCGGTGGGGCTGCTGCGCACGGCGTTACGCGGCCATGACCCGGTCATCTTTTTTGAGCATCGGGCGATGTTGGATGCGGCCTGGGCGCGACGGCCGTACCCCGGCGACGACTATATGCTCCCCTTTGGCAAAGCGAAGCTGGTGACAGAGGGGGACGATTTGACCGTTGTCACTTGGGGGGCGATGGTGGAGCGGTGTGAACTGGCGGCGGCTGAGTTGGCGGCGGGCATTGAGATTATTGATTTACGCACGTTGTCGCCGTGGGACAGGACGGCCGTGTTTGCCAGCGTGGGCAAAACGAGCAAATGCCTGATTGTGCATGAGGACATCAGCTTTGGCGGTTTTGGCGCGGAGATTGCCGCGGCCGTGGCTTCGGCCTGTTTTCTCGACCTGGACGCGCCCGTTGAGCGGGTGGCGGCCCCCTCTGTGCCTGTGCCCTTTAGCACGTCGTTAATGGAAGGAGTGGTGCCCACGGTGGCGGCCATTCGCCAGGCGATGGAAAAGTTGCTGGCGTTTTAGATATGAGTCCACTGAAAAAGGTAACGCAGAGACACAGAGGCGCTGAGTTACCAGAGAGAAAATCCCTCTGCGTCTCTGCGTTTTTTAGGACACTCAGACATGAATGACCAGAAAAACCTGCCCAGCCAAAAGTTCAACTTCTCCAAAGAAGTGGAACTTCTGATTCCGCCGCACAAACCGGAAGTGATGAGTCCGGCGGGTTACTGGCCGCAACTGCACGCCGCCATTGAAGCGGGCGCAGACGCCGTTTACTTCGGCCTCAAACATTTCACCGCCCGCGCCAAAGTCGGCTTTGGCCTGGCCGAACTACCCACCGTCATGCAAACCCTGCACCAGCGCGGCGTGCGCGGCTATGTCACCTTCAACACCCTCATCTTCGACCACGAACTGGCCGAGGCCGCCCAAACCATTGCCGCTATCGCCGCCGCCGGCACAGACGCCATCATTGTGCAAGACATCGGCATCACCCAACTGGCGCACCAGATCGCGCCGGACCTGCCGCTGTATGGCAGCACCCAAATGAGCATCACCGACGTGGCCGGTATTCGCCTGGCGCAGCAATTTGGCGTGCGCCGCGTGGTGCTGGCGCGGGAACTGTCGCTGGACGAAGTGCGCCAGATTCGCGCCCAGACGGATTGTGAATTGGAACTCTTTGTGCATGGCGCACTGTGCGTTTCCTACTCCGGGCAATGTTTTTCTTCCGAAGCATGGGGCGGCCGCAGCGCCAATCGCGGCCAATGCGCCCAGGCGTGCCGCCTGCCCTATGACTTGATGGTGGATGACCAATGGCGGCCGCTGGGCGACGCCCGCTACCTGCTCTCCCCCGGTGACCTCTATGCTCTGCACCAGATTCCCGAAATTGTGCAAATGGGCATCACCGCCCTCAAAATTGAAGGGCGCTATAAAGATGCTGATTATGTGGCCCTGACCACCCGTGCTTACCGGCAGGCGGTGGATGCGGCCTGGGCCGGGCTGCCCTTCCCCATCACCCCCGCCGCCGAGGAGCAACTGACCCAGGTCTATTCACGCGGCCTCGGCCCCTGGTTCCTGATGGGCACCAATCATCAGGCCGTGGTGGACGGCCGTGCCCCGCGCCATCGTGGTCTGCTCATGGGGCGCGTCACGCGGGTTCTGGCCGATGGGGTGCAGATTGAACCGGCGGCCACCGTCACCCCGCTCAAAGCTGGCGATGGGGTGGTCTTCGACGCCGCCGACTGGCGCAGCCCGGAAGAGCCGGAAGAAGGCGGCCATATTTATCAGGTGATCGCTGCCCCGAACGGCGAATTGACGCTCCGTTTTGGCAATGGGGCGGTCAACTTTGGCCGCATCCGCCCCGGCGACTGGCTGTGGCGCACGCATGACCCGGCGCTGGCAAAGGCGGTACGGCCGTATACCCAGGCTGCCACGCCCGTCCACAAACAGCCCGTCCAGGTGCAGGTGTCGGCCAATGTGGGGGAGCGGTTGACGGCCGTGTGGACGCTGCTTAACCAGCGCCCTATTCAGCTAACAGTTCGCTCTCCCGAACCGCTGACGGCCGCCCAAAACCAGCCCCTCACCGCTGCCAAACTGCATGAACAATTTGGCCGTCTGGGCCACACCCCCTACGAACTGGTTGACCTGGCTCTGGAGTGTGACGGCCACGCCTTTGTCCCCATCTCCCTGCTCAACGACCTGCGCCGCCAGGCTGTGGAACAATTGACCGCCCAACAGAGCCAGCCGCCACCGATAACAATAAACGAGCCAACGGCCGTGCTCCAATCCGCCCTCTCCCAGCGAGCAACGGACAATGGTCAACAGTCAATTGACCATTATCAATTGACCAGTGACCGGTATCAATTGCATCTGCTCATCCGCAGCCCCGGCCAGTTAGACGCGGCCATTTCGCTGCGCCCCGCCAGCATTACCCTGGACTATCTTGATTTGTACGGTTTGCGCCCGGCCGTAGAACAGGTACAGGCTGCGGGCATCACCGCCCGCGTTGCCAGCCCGCGCATCCTCAAACCGGGCGAAGAAGGCATCCTCAACTTCCTGTGCCGTTTAGAATGTCAGCTTGTGGTGCGTTCAATTGGCCTGTTGGCCGCTTTGCAAAAGGTTGCCCATCCGCCCCTCATCGGCGACTTTAGCCTGAACGCGGCCAATGTGCTCACGGCCGACACCTTCCTGCAAATGGGCTTGCTGCGCCTCACCCCCACTCATGACCTGAACGCTGCCCAAATCGGTGCCCTGGCGCGGCAAATCGGCGCGGACAAAATCGAGGCGGTGGCCTACCAACACCTGCCCGTTTTCCACACCGAACATTGTGTCTTTTGCCGTTTCCTCTCCACTGGCACCAGTTACAAGGATTGTGGCGCACCGTGTGAGAAGCATAAGGTGGGGCTGCGGGATGGCAACGGCCGTGTCCACCCCGTTTTGGCTGATGTTGGCTGCCGTAACACCGTCTTTGGCGCGGAAGCCCAGGAAGCCAGCCATCATCTGGCTGCCTGGCGGCAAGCCGGTATCCATCATTTGCGGTTGGAATTTGCCCATGAGACGGCCGTGCAAGTTACACAAATCACCCAAACCTTCCAGCAAGCCCTGGCCGGTACACTCGCCATGCCTGAACTCGGCCGTCAACTCGGCCGGCTGTCCCCGCAACACCGCACGGAAGGCAGCCTTTTCGTCGCTGATAACTACCTCATGCTGCCGATGCTGCAATAAAAAACGCGCCGGGCAGAACCGGCGCGTTTCCTCCAATTGTTCCTGATCAATCAGACAACTATCCGGTGCAGAAATCGGCCGTAGTTGTTGAATTCCAGAACCAGTTATAGCTGAAATATGGCGAACCCTGTGCACGAATAGCAATCTGGCTTAAACCCTTCACTCCATCAGGAATTGGTATGGTGAAACGAACCATTCCGCCAGAACCAGAATTAAATGTGCCTGCTGGATACCCCAATATCCCCTGTGTACCCATGGGGCCCATTGTCACCGTGAAGTTCATATTGGCCGGATAATTGGCTGTCTGGAATTGCACAGTGCCATCCCGCACCACCTGGCAAATCTTGATGGTTGGCGTGCCTGTTACAGGCGGCACGACAATGGGCGGAGTGGGTGTAGGTTGCCCCCCAGTACCTCCGGACGTGTTATTCCAGAACCAGTTATAAGCGTAAAACGGGTTGGCATGGCGTGTTTGGGCGCGGATAGCAATGCGACTTTGTCCGCGCAGTTCAGCCGGAATGTTGAAGGTCTGCTGAATCGCTCCACCAGCACCAGAATTGATTTCGCCTACTTTGATACCGCCAATGCCCTGTGTATACATCAGCCCCATTGTCACATCAAAAAGCTGGTTCGGCGGGAAGTTGTTGGTGAGGATGGTGACATTGGTATCAGGCGTAACGTTCACAATGCTGAAGGTGGGGATACCGACATAACTGGGTGGCGGAACTGGTTGACCACCGCTTCCGCCCGATGTGCCGCTGGTGTTGTTCCAAAACCAATTGTAGCTGTAATACCCTTGAGCGCTGTCCAGGCGGATGGCAATTTGCGCCTGCCCTTTCAGGAAATTGGGGATGGGATACGTTGCAGTCGAATCGCCCCGGCTGGAATCAAAGCTACCTACCACCTCGCCACCAATACCGGCGGTACCCATATAGTTCATGCGCACGGTGAATATCTGTGCCGGTGGGTAGTTGTGGGTCTGAATTGTGACAGTCTGGTCTGTGACAACGCTGACAATGGAGATGGTGGGAATGGTCTGGCTGGCGGCGCTGGTGGTGCTGGCACCTAACAACAAGAACAGGGCCAGGATAGATAACACTATACTCATGAGCCGTAAGGGGGAACGGCCGTTTCCCACGCTCTTCATCTCCCCAGATAAAAACAAACTCTCTTGAACAGATTGAGTGGACATACAAACCTCCTTATACAGTTGTTCAATATATTGAGAGGCTGGCTTGTTATTTTGCCCAGGCGGGTAACAGATAAATGCAGATTGCCATAAACAAAGGGAAATGCTTAATACCCATACCCCTCATGCACCATACTTGTATTATACAACAAGATTATGTCATCTTCTATAGAACATTCATTCGTTATGTAAAAAGAAACTTGGCAGCAGAAACAAAAAGACCGTTGATTATCCAGGAAATCA
>CAZOPF010000070.1:0-31087 GCA_964581605.1 uncultured Ardenticatenaceae bacterium | reverse complement strand
ATTGAAGCGGCTAATTACCAAATTACTCAATTACATAATTACTGCACGGTTACTTGGTAATTGTCCAAAAATAACAGGGGATATTACTCCTTATCGGCCAGATTCTGGCACAGTGAGCAAGAATTTTTACTACAGAGACACGGAGGCACAGAGATAGCATGTTAAACTCTGCGCTTCTGTGCCTCTGTGGTGGTTCTGGCTTGTCCAGGTTAGGATATTGGATAAGCCTCAATGCCCCCATATCGCAAGGGTCATTAAGGCGCTGTTGTGTTGCGTGGCGTCGGTGGGGATTTATATGCCTGAATGACGCTATGTGGGCAAACAATCGGCGGCGCCATGCGGTAGCGCCCCTGCGCCCAAATGCGGGCACGCACCTCGTCCGGGTAGTGCGGCGGAATGGGCAGGTAAAGGCGTGTCGTCGCTCCCGGCGGCGGATTGGTGGCGTTCACCACACATTCACTGGGAGCGGGCATCTTCGTTCCATCAATTAATTCTGGCTGACTTTGTGCGTATCGCTGCCCTTCGTCGGCGGGTAGGGGCAGTGTGGCCAGCGTCCATGCGCCCAGGTTGTCTTCGGGGTTGATGAAGTATTGCACACGGCCGTTGCCATGCATTGGTTTGCCCACAATAAACCAATCGGTGCGGGTGGCATTGCACGCGCCGCCGCCCGTACCTTGCGGCAAGCAGACCAGCCGGCTTTCAATGCCCTGAGGCTGGATAAAGGCTTCGAGGGGGGGACGGCCGTCTACCCACAGACTCTGCACCATCTCCGGCGTGGCATAAATCGTCTGCATAATGGTGTTCCACAATGGTGCGGCGGCACGCACACCCGACCAATCGTGCATGGGACGGCCGTCGGCATTACCCAGCCACACCCCCACCACCACGCTCGGCGTATACCCAATTGTCCAGTCATCCCGGAAATCATTGGTCGTGCCCGTTTTCACCGCCGCCGGGAAAGGCAACGCCAGGGCATTACCGGCCCCCATCGCCGGAATGCGGGCCTGATCATCATCCAGTATATCGGTGATGATGTAGGCGATCTTTGGGTCAACGGCATTCACCGGCGGTAGCTGGTTTGCCAGCGCGTCATAAACCACATTGCCCCGGCTGTCCGTAATGCGCAACACGCTGGTCAGGCGCGGTTTTTGCCCCTGGTTGGCCAGCGTGGCATACGCATGGGTCAGTTCCAACAGTGGCACTTCCCCCCCCCCCAACGTCAGCGCCAGACCGTAAAAACCAGGTGGCTCCTTGAGCGATTCCACCCCCATACGCCGGGCGGCAGCAATAAAGTTAGGGATGCCAATATCCTTGAGTAAATGAATGGGTGGAATGTTGTAACTGTTTGCCAACGCATCGCGGAACAGCACCGGCCCGTGAAAATAACCATCATAATTGCGCGGGGCCATCGTTTCGCCGCCGCCCAAATCCAGCAACATCGGTGTGTCCCAGAGCACATCGGCCGTCGTCCACCCCTTTTCCATCGCCGCCACATAGGTCAGCGGTTTGATGCTGCTGCCCGGCTGGCGCGGGCTGAGGGCGATATTTACCTGCCCGGCAATGGCCTCATTAAAGTAGTCCAGACTGCCCAGCATGGTCAGGATTTCGCCTGTGCCCGGCTTCAAAATGACCACTGAGGCATTGCTCACATCATGGGCGGCCGCATTTTGCGCTACCCAATCACGTGCGGCCGTTTGCACCATGTTTTGCATATTCAAGTCCAGACTGGTGGTAATTTGCCAGCCACCTCGCGTAATGGCGTCTGCTCCATAACGCCGTTCTAATTCATCCTGCACATAGAGCACAAAATGGGGCGCTTCCAGTTCGGCGCTGGCCGCCTGTTCTTGCAGCGTAATGCGCGGCTGTAAGTTAATGCTCACTCCTTTAGCGACTTCGGCCTGCACAAAATCAATGACACCATCACCCAACATCAGGTCTAAAATCATCTCCTGGCGGGCTTTGGCGCCTTCAAAGTTGGTGTAGGGGTCCCATTCTAGAGGGGATTGAGGTAACCCGGCCAGAAAGGCAGCTTCAGCCAGAGTGAGGTCTTTGGCTGATTTACCGAAGTAAGTTTGCGAGGCGGCTTCAATGCCGTAAGCCAGATTGCCGTAGTAGATCTCGTTGAGATACATCTGCACAATGGCCGCTTTGCTGCGCCGTTGGGTCATTATCCAGGCCAGGAAAATTTCGCGTATTTTGCGTTCATAGCTCACGCCAACGCGGTCGGCGTAATTGAAGGCCACATGGCGCACCAGTTGTTGGGTGATGGTAGACGCGCCAACGGGACGGCCGTCTGCCTCCTGCCGCACATTACTCCACAGTGCCGCCCCAATCGCCGCCGGGTCAAAGCCGGGGTTCGTCCAAAACGTGTCATCCTCCACCGCAATGGTGGCGTTGATGACGTCTCTGGGGATTTCTTCATAGGCCAGCCACACCCGCTTCTCCGTCGTCGTCAGTTCAAACAGCAGATTACCATGGCGATCATAAAAGCGGGGTGTGCCCCCCAGGCCCGTCCCCCGAAAATCGGTCACCTGGGCAATGGAATCTTCCAACTGGTTGCTGAGGTAAATGTAGCCGCCCACAAAAGCCAGCACCGCCAACAGCAACCCGGCTAACCCTACCCATACCATGACCAGAAAGATGGTCATCAGGCAGCCCCGTTTTTTCTTGTCTCTTTGCGGCTTACCCGATGAGTTGCCCGGCATCCCCCGGTACTTTTCCATATACTCAAATTGATAACCATCTTTTGACATATCGTTATGTTAATATGCAAATGGTCGGTGTGCAAGTAGTAGGTTGCAGGTTTGCAGGTTTATATATGAAGCTATTATAGGTTTAGCAGCGTGCCCAGCCCCAGTTGCTCTGCGTTGGCCAGGGCAATGCGCCCGGCGGCCGCATCTTGCACGGCCGTGCCCACCGACTTGAACAGTGTGATTTGTTGGGGATTGGTACGGCCGTCTCGCACCCCGGCCACGATCTCGCCCAACTCCGCGTAAATGTGGGCTTCTGTGATGATCCCTTGTTGAATGGGGATGATCAGGTCGCCTGCTTCCGCCAACGCCCCTTCGCGGGAATCCACCACCACTATCGCCTGCTGCACGGCGATTATGTCAATTTCCTGCATGGTGGGCAGAAAAGAGCCGATGGCGTTGATATGTGCGCCCGGTTTCAGGTCACGGCCGTCAAAAACAGGCGTGCGTGACGTGGTGGCGGTGCAAATGATGTCGGCGCCACGCACGGCCGTAGCCGCATCCGCCACCGCTTGCACATTTTGCGGAATTGGCCCCCCACCGGCCATCTCGGTCACAAAAGCTGTCGCCTGCGCCCGGTCTGGGCTGTATACCCGTACTTCCGTCACGGCCCGCACCGTGCAAACCGCTTCCAACTGTGTCCGTGCCTGCACACCGCTGCCCAAAATAGCCACCACGTGGGCATCCGGCCGGGCCAGCAAATCCGTCGCCGCCCCGGAACCGGCCCCCGTGCGAATGGCGGTGAGGGTGCTGCCTTCCAGAAGGGCCGACGGCCGTCCTGTCTCCGCATCCACCACCAATACCAGCCCATTGATCACCCGCTCCCTTCGCGCCACATTCTGCGGGAAGACGGAGACGACTTTCACTGCCAGCGCGCCATCCTGCGGCAAAAACGCGGGCATGACCAGCGTTGTGCCCTGGTGGGCGGCAATATCCAGATGCGCCCGCAAGGGGGCCACGGCCGTGCCCGCCGACAGTTGAGCATAGGCTGACTTCATCCCGGCAATGGCCGCGGCCATGGGGAGCGCTTGTTTTACTTCTACGGCCGTTAATATACGCAGTTCCATATTCTTCTCTTAAACTTAAACCACTTAAACCCTTTGCCTCTTTGCACCTTTGCGTCAAAAAATGCCTACGGCCGTAACAATCCCCGCTGGCTCAAATTGCGCATAAGGGCCGAGATGCCAAATTCCCACGGTGGGGCCTGATCACAATAAACTACCCGGTTTTGCAAAACCCCCAGCTCCTGCGAGCCAATTTTCACCACATCGCCAATTTTGTGGGTAAAACCCTTGCCTGCTGCTCCCCGGTCTTGTGTAGGCGCAAACAACGTGCCGGTGAACAGGGCAAAGCCATCGGGATATTGGTGATTTGGGCCAATCGTCTGAGCGACCAAATCCAGTACATCGCGGCTGATGCGGCTCATCAGGCTCACCTCTTGCAACACAAAGCCATCTTCCCCTTCTATCGTCAGCGATATTTCCATCTGGCGCACATCATCTATACTGAAAGTGGCATCGAACAGGCGGATAAACGGGCCAATGGCACAGGAGGCATTATTGTCTTTGGCCTTACCCAGTAACAAGGCACTGCGCCCTTCCACATCACGCAAATTGACATCATTGCCCAGCGTGGCCCCGACCACTTCCCCTTGAGAATTGACAATCAACACCAGTTCCGGCTCTGGATTGTTCCAGGACGAGATGGGCAAGATGCCCACCTGTGCGCCTGTGCCCACCGAAGAAAGTGGTTGGGACTTGGTAAACACTTCGGCATAGGGGCCAATGCCCACCTCCAGGTATTGCGACCATAAGCCTTCCTCTTGCAACATTATCTTGAGCGTCTCGGCCTCGGCCGAACCGGGCTTGATTTTGGTGATGTCTGTACCCAGGCTGGCTTTTACTTTTTGGCGCACAGCTGCCGCCTTAGCCGCATCCCCGCCCGCCCGCTCTTCAATGACCCGCTCTAACATGCTGACCATAAACGTCACGCCGCACGCTTTGATACAGTGCAGGTCTATGGGAGACAAAAAAGTGGGCAAGTCGTCGTGGCGTTGGGGCGACATGGTGTTTGCCATGATTTCTTCGTAGGTGCCGATATTTTTCAATTGGGATAGATCACAATTGGCGCGAACAAACGGGGTACTGAGCAGATCGGCACAGGTGGGGGCCAGGGGGGCCAGGTCATAAACGGCTTCAGCAGTCAACAAGATGGGGCTGGGACCAGCAACGGAGCCAGTCAATTTTTCCGGCAGCCAGGCCCGCCCTATTAACGTGCCGGTAAATCCATCTACTGGTAAAAACGATTCTGGCATGGGTGGTTCTTCTTTACTTATCTAACCGCAGAGAGCGCGGAGAACGCGGAGGTGAAATAAAGGGGAAACCTCTGCGCTCTCTGCGTTCTCCGCGGTTGAAAAATGAGATTTGTCAGTCAACCAATCTGTAATTGCCTATGGATTGCCAATATCCTCTTGCGTCCAACGGCCGTTTACCAATCGCCACATCTCGCCCGTGGGGTTCTTATCCTGTAATTCTGGCGGGAGGCGGTACGGCCGTACATTGTCATAACAGTGCAACGCGGCAAAACGGTGAATGGCGGCGGGAATGCCTACGGCCGTAAAACCAGCATGACCTGTCGCCGGATAAGGGCCGCCGTGTACCATTGCCGGTGAAACGGCGACGCCGGTAGGCATCTTATCGTTCAGCAGCCGCCCCACCTTGGGCCGCAAAATGGGGGCTAATTGCGCATACAGCGCGTCATCGCTTCCCTGCGTGTCGGAATAGATGCACCCCGTCAGGTTGCCTTCCAGAGCGGCGGCGACGGCCGTCATTTCCGGGCCATCTTCCGCCATGATCATAAGGGAAACAGGCCCAAACGCTTCCGTTTGCAGTGCTTCAGGATCGGCCAAAAATTGCTTGCCCGTCACTCGCAGCAGCGTATTGTCATGCACAAAACCAGCCCCCTGGCCACCTGTCAACAACTCTGCCCCGGCCGCCTGCAAAACACGCAGACTCCGTTGGATGTTATCCGCGCCAGATTCACTTAAGAGGGGGATGGCTGGTTTGGCGGCCAAAAGGGTTACGGCCGTTTGCATAAACGCCTCCCCCGCTTCATTTTGGGGCACAATCACCAGGCCGGGATTGGTGCAAAACTGGCCGGAAGCCAGTGTGCAGGAGCCGACAAACTCGGCCGCCAACGCTTCGCCCCGTTCCCGCAAAGCCCCCGGCAGCATAAAAACGGGGTTCACGCTGGACATTTCCAGATAGATCGGTTTCCCGGCGGCGTCGGCCGCTTTTTTGAGCGCCAGCCCCGCCGCCCGGCTGCCCGTAAAGGCTACCGCCGCTACATATGGATGCGCCACCAGCTTTAGCCCATCTTCCGGGGCACAATGGTAAAACAGTTGCACCATGGCCCGCGGCAGGCCACACTGTTCCAGTGCTGCCCAGGCTGCTTCGGCCAGCAGGCGGCTGGTGCCGGGGTGGCCGGGGTGGGCTTTGGCGATGACCGGGTTTCCGGCGGCGATGGCGGCGGCAAAATCCCCGCCAGAAATGGCGTTAAATGCCAGCGGAAAATTATTAGGGCCAAAAATGAGGACCGGCCCGTTGAGGGGGCCATACATTGAGCGAATGTTGTTGGCGGTATCAATGGTCGCCATTTGCCAGGAGCGGGTGCGCACGGCCGTAGCCGCCTGCCGCAGTTGGTTGGTGGTGCGGGGTAATTCAACGCTTTTCAGGCGCGGTTCATACGCCAGTGCCGTCTCCTGGGCGGCCATCTGGCAGATCGCTTCGCCATTCGTTTCAATAGCGGCGGCATAACTTTCCAGAAAGGTGGCAATCGCCTCGGCCCCGCTTTGTGGCCATTGATGGATGGCTGCTTTGGCATTGTTGACGGCCGTATCCAATTCTGCCCAGCCGGATACAACGTACCGATCCGGCAATTTCTGACCGGTTGTGGGATTGGTGGATTGAATGAAGGGGGTACGGCCGTTGGTACCAACCACATCATGCCCAACAAGCAAAGGGGGATGGGCGATCATATTTTCTCCTTGTCACTTCGTAACGGTTCAGGGGAGAGGGGCTATCCAACTTATTGGCGGTGCCAGGCACAGGGCAGCAAATCGCAGGTAAATCCAGGCAGTTTTACCCTGTGCCTGACACTACTTGACCAAAAACTATTCTACGCCGAGGTACAACTTCTGCACTTCTTGATTCTTTTGCAGCGCGGCCGCCGTATCGCTCAGGCGAATCTCACCCGTTTGCAGCACATACCCCCGGCTGGCAACTTGTAATGCCTTGTGCGCGTTTTGCTCTACCAGTAAAATGGTCGTCCCTTCCTGGTTAATGTTTCGGATCGTCTCAAAAATCAGGTCTACCAGCACGGGGGCCAACCCCATCGAAGGTTCATCCATCAGCAGCAGGCGCGGCCGTGACATCATCGCTCGCCCCATGGCCAGCATTTGCTGTTCGCCACCACTTAATGTCCCGGCTATTTGCGTCCGCCGTTCCGAGAGGCGGGGGAACAACCGGTACACCTTCTCTAAATCCTGCAAAATGCCTTCTTTATCGTTGCGCGTATACGCGCCCATTTCCAGATTTTCGCGCACGGTCAGCTTGGAAAAGATGCCCCGACCCTCCGGCACCATCGCCACTCCTTTGGTGATGAGGCGATGCGCCGGGTATTGGCCTAAATCTTCGCCGTCGAACTGGATATTGCCGCGGCGCGGCCGTAGCAGCCCACAAATGTTCCGCAGCGTTGTCGTTTTGCCGGCGCCGTTGCCGCCAATCAGCGTGACTACCTCGCCGCGCTCTACCGTCAGTGAAACCCCCTTGAGCGCGTGAATATTGCCATAGTAAGAGTGAATATCGTTAACTTCCAGTAAGGCCATGAGCTTATGCCTCCGCCTTTGTGCTGTAATTTTCCAGCGCGCTGCTGCCCAGATACGCTTCGATCACACGTGGGTTGCGCTGAATTTCGGCCGGCAGACCTTCAGCAATTTTCTTGCCAAAATCCATAACGATGATGCGCTCGGAGATGCCCATGACCACGCGCATGTCGTGTTCAATGAGCATAATGGTGATGCCCAATTCGTCGCGCAGTTGGCGGATGAAGCTGGTGGTTTCGGCCGTTTCTTTGGGGTTCATACCGGCCGTTGGTTCATCTAGCAACAGCAGTTTGGGCTGGCTGGCCAGGGCACGGCCGATCTCCAACCGGCGTTGGTCGCCATAAGGCAGATTTTTGGCGAGCAGATCGCCTTTGCCTCGCAGCCCCACAAAACGGAGCAGGCGGGTGGCTTCGGCAGCGGCCGCTTCCTCATCTCGGCGCGTGTGCGGTGTGCCAAAGATAGCCCCCAACCAGCGAGATTTGAGGTGGCGTTCCTGGCCGACGAGCAGGTTTTCAATCACCGACATATTGTTGAAGAGGCGGATGTTTTGGAAGGTGCGGGCAATACCCAGGCGGGTGATCTGAACGGGGTCACGGCCGTTGAGCCGCTTACCGTCAAACATCAATTCCCCATCATCAATCTGGTAAAAGCCAGTAATCAGGTTGAAAAAGGTCGTCTTGCCCGCCCCATTTGGCCCAATAATGCTGACGATAGACCCTTGCTGAATGTTGAAATCCAGCCCATCCACCGCCACCAGGCCACCAAAACGTTTGGTCATATTTGTGGCAATGAGTATGTCTGCCATGTTCTTGTCCTCTCTATGAAGATAGTGAACAGTAAGTTGTGAACTGCTTAGTAACCGTGCAGTAATGATGTAATTGAGTAATTTGGTAATTAGCCGCTTCCATTACTTAATTACCCAATTACCCAATCGCCAACTTATTTGCAAACGATCACTTACTGCTTACTGTTTACTGCTTACTTTCTTAATCCATCCGCCGCGGTTCCACCGTCTGGCCATGGCTGATCACTTCGGAATGGGGCACGCCCATGCTGGCCGATTCATCCATGATGTCGTGCAACTCGCGGCGGCGCACGGCCGAAGGCCACAACCCTTCCGGCCGTAGCAGCATCACCATGATCAACAACGCGCCATAAATGAGCAGCCGATACTCCTGAAATTCGCGCAGCAACTCCGGCGCGCCAATCAACAAAAACGCGCCTAAGACGATACCGGGGATGCTGCCCATGCCGCCCACAATGATGATGCTCAACACGTTGATGGAGACCAACAGGGTGAAACTTTGCGGGAAGGTGGTGCTTAATTTGGCGGCAAAAATGGCCCCGGCCAGGCCGCCAGTCGCCGCGCTCAGGGTGAAGGCCAACAATTTGGCGAGAACGGTGTCAATACCCATGGCCGCAGCCACATCTTCATCCTCGCGCAGAGCCATCCATTGCCGGCCGGTGCGAGAGTTGTTTAGCCGCACGGAGACAAATAAGGCCGCCAGGCAGCCCAAGAGAATGAGATAGTAGAAATGTTCTGGCCGGGAAAAGGCAAGACCGAAGATAGTGGGGTTAGGAATATCCTGAACACCCTGTGTGCCACCAATATAGGGAGCCAGCCAGTCCGAGAGGACAAGGACCCGGATAATCTCGCCAAAGCCCAGGGTGGTGATGGCCAGGTAATCACCACGCATCCGTAGGACGGGCAAGGCCAGCAGGAAGCCGGTGATCATGGCCGCGATGATGGAAAGCGGGATGACCAGCCAGAAACTCAATTGGCCGATGCTTTGGTCGCCGGTGGTGGTGAAGATAGCGGCCACATAGGCGCCAACGGCGAAGTTGGCCACGTAACCCAGATCGAGCAGTCCGGCCAGACCGACGGCCATGTTTAGCCCCAGCGCCATCAGAATGTATAACCCTATATTATCCAGCACTTCGCTGAGGAAGGTGCCCAGAACCCAGGGGAGGAGCAGCAAGATAATGCCGCCAATGCTGATGCTGCCATAACGCACCTGCTTTTGATAGGGAGTGGTGGCGGTGCGATAACGGATTTGCAGCGCATCACCCCGGCTTTGCCAGAAGAGGGATAGACCCAGGGCGATGAGAAAGATGGCGACGGCCGTGTACCACATCAGCCCGCCGCGGAAAAGCAAACGGACAAACGCGGAACCGAGTAACGGCCGTAGAATCACCACCAGCAAATCACTCATCAAGGCAACGATCAGCGTACAGGTCAACCCTAAGATAATGGCCTTCCGCCACCGTTCAGGCAGCAACCACAGCCCCGCGCCCAGAACGCCACTGATCACCAGCACCACCAGCAAGATCAGACCGCCAACAACCAGGCTCTCCTGACCAAAGGTTAAAACCTCCACTAAACTCAACGAGATATTCACAAACATCTCCTGGATATTTGTGTTTTCCGCCAAAACAATCAGCCCCCACAACGGCAAAGTGGTCAGGGTACCGATCAAAGCACCAAAGAGCAAAATTTTTCCCGCAGAGCTAAATGCAGCCTGCTTTTTAGCCACGTAGTAGCCAAAACCCAACGAAGGGGCAACCAAAAGTACCTGTCCCAATGTCACCACATCGGTAATTACCTGCCGCTCGCTAAAGGTGACAATCATGCCAATAATCGCCACGTAAAAGGCAATAACCCCGGCTATTAGACCCATGCGGACAACAAAGCTGAGATCGCCGCCCTTTTCTTGTGCCTGCGCCTGTTTTAGTTGTGCCATTTGTGCCATCTGTTACCTGCCTTATGCCTTTTTCTCGCTCAACCGCTCACCCAGGATGCCCTGCGGTCGGAAGATGAGTACCAGCACTAACAATGTGAAGGCGATAGCGTCTTTTAGCTGGTGCGAACCGGTAATCCCCAGCCCTTCCAGCACCAGGTTTGGCCCTAACGACTCGATAACACCCAAAAACAATCCCCCCAACATCGCGCCGGGAACGCTGCCAATGCCGCCTAATACGGCCGATGTAAACGCCTTGATGCCAGGGATAAAACCCATAAAAAAGAAAACACCTTGCGGCCGATACAGGCCATTAATCACGCCAGCCGAACCGGCCAGTGCGCCGCCGATGGCAAAGGTAAAGATGATGACCCGGTTGATGTCAATGCCCATTAACGCGGCCACTTCTTTGTCTTCGGAGACGGCCCGCATAGATTTACCCATTTTGGTTCTTTCTACCAACCAATACAAACCGGCCATGAGAACAAGAGCGGCAAAAAAGACAAAAACCTGAACGACGGGGATGGTAACATTTCCCACTGTAAACGAGCCACTGAGGGCGGTCACGGTAGGATAAGTTTGAAAACTGGAACCATAAAAGCCACGAAAGCTATATTGAATGAAGAAGGAAGCGCCAATGGCGGTAATGAGAGGAACTAACCGGGGCGCGCCGCGCAACGGCCGATAAGCAATGCGCTCTACCAGGACGGCAACCGTCATGGAAACAAGGGAAGCAATGAGCACCAAAATCAAAATGGCAAGGAAGGGAGAGCTATTCAAAAAACCGATCTCGTTAAAGTAGTTGGCAAAGAAGACGGCCGTAAATGCCCCCGCCATAAATACATCCCCATGTGCAAAGTTGATCATCAATAAAATGCCATACACCAGCGTGTAGCCCAAAGCAATAAGGGCGTAAATGCTCCCTTGGGCCAGCCCTGAGATAGTCAGGCTAATCCAGGTGTTGAGGGAATACTTACCCGAAGCGAGTGTGTTGAAGGTGCCCATGATAATTAACAAAATAATGACCACCCGCAGCACCCACAAGAATATATCTACCCAGGAAACACGATCGAGCCATTGCTGAAACCTTAGCCACATTGAATTCACCTCTTCCTCTTCTTTGTTACAAAAAGAGCCAGGGGGCGGTCCCCCTGGCTCTTTACCGGGCAGGTATGGACATGTGAATGGCCGTAACGGCCGTCTACGACGGCCAGGCTCTGCCCGGATGACAAACTATGGCGTCCAAACAGCGGCCGGTGGCCAGTTACCTTCGTTCACTTCCGCTTCTGTCAGCTCAAAAACGCCCAACGCCTCACCGGTGGCGCAGTCGCCATGTTCGTTACAGGCCAGCGTGCCGGTAATACCATTAAAACCGGCAGTGGCCGTGACGGCATCACGCAGCGCCTGGCGTGGCACTAAAACCGTGCCATCATCGCCCACCACAGCTACCTCGGCGATAGCATCCAGCAAGATGTTGGCGGCGTCATAAGCATGAGCATGGAAACCGCTAGGCGGTGTACCACCGATCAGGGATGCCCATTTAGCCAGAAAAGCGTCATAGGCATCACCAGCTACGTAGGGGCCAGAGAGGTACATGCCGATAGCTGGTTGGCCGGCGCTGGCCGGGAAACCATTGGCAAACAAACCATCCGCGCCGAACAGGGTGGTGTTTTCCAAACCGGCCACTTCCACGGATTGGGCGGCAATCAGGTCACCTTCGGGCTGGAAGATGGGGAAGTACAGCACATCGGGCGGGGTGGCGGCCACATTGGTGAGGATGGGGCGCATGTCGGTATCACCCACGTTGACAGCGCCCTGGAAGACAACCTCGCCACCCAGTTCGGCAAAACGTTCAGCGAACACCGCTTGCAAACTTTCTGCGTAGGGGCTGCCATCATGGATGGTCGCGGCCGTGCGTGCGCCCAGTTCATTGTAGGCAAAATCAGCGGCCACACGCCCCTGGAAGAGGTCGTTGTGCGCCGTGCGATAGTAGCCGGGCAGCCAGGCGTCGGCCGGGTCTGTTAGTCGGGGGGAGGTGTTGGAGGGGGAAATCATCAGCATCCCGGCTTCGCTGATGGTTGGCAGACCGGCTACCGCTTCGCTGGAGCAGGTGGAGCCAATGATGCCGACGATCTGGGTATCGGCGGCCAGCTTGGTGGCGGCCGTTTGTCCACCTTCCGCGCTGCACAAAGAATCTTCGCCTACCAGTTCAATCTCATGATCCAGCAACGTGCCGCCGCGATCATCAATGGCAATTTCAATACCACCAATGGAATCTTCACCGAGGGCGGCTGTAGCCCCAGATGTGGAGAGCATATAGGCGATGCGAATCGGTTCATCAGGGGCAATGGTCACACAGCCGATTTCATCTTCACACTCGGGCGCGCCGCCGCCACAGGCAGACAGGGCCAGAGAAAAAAGCAAAGCAGCTAACAGGAACAATGCAAAACGTTTCATGGGGTTCTCCTCCTAGAGAGTTAAAGGAATTGTAATTAACTTACTGTGGACACTATTTCCGTCGTTTATACAGGTTATGCGTTGGTTATATGTTGTTTCCATCACCTCCTTGCATAATTTTGAAAACGGTTGAGGTATTTTAAGATGAGGATTCTATTAAATTATTATGGGTTGTCAACTTCGGGTACGGCCGTGTCTGTTCCCCTTTCCACCTTTTCCGGGATCGCATCCTCCACCGTCTCTACAAATTCACCCGTACTCATAAAAATAACCCGCTCCGCAATGTTGGTACAGCGGTCGCCAATGCGTTCCAGATTATGCCCCACCCACAACAAATACATCGCCCGGCGGATATAGGCACTGTCTTGCATCGCCAATACACTTTCTTGATACAGTTTGCGGTATTGTTTGTCCAGCTTATCATCCAGCCGAACCAGGATGCGGGCTTCTGCCGGATTATTGTTAACATACGCATCAATGCTATCTTGCAGCATCTTACGCGCCTGTTTCTCCATCTTGGGAAGCTTATGCAGGGATTCAATCTCGCTTTCCCCCTCCAGGCGAGCGACCAGACGAGCTATACCGGCCGCATGATCTCCCATACGTTCTAATTCCACAGCAATGTGAATAGCGGCAATGACAGTTCGTAAATCTCTGGCGGCCGGGGCCTGCGTGGCCAGGATTGTCAGGCACTCTTCTTCAATGGTGTAGCGCAAACGGTTCACCTCATCATCCCCTACAATCACTTTTTGTGCCAGGGGGATATTGCGCTGGTTTAGGGCGACCATCGCCTCACCAATGGCCTCATCCACCAGGCTGGCCATACGCAAGATATTGGTTTTGACATTACTCAGTTCTTTATCTAAAAGAGAACGGCTGGTTGAGAAAGACATTTTACTCCTTATCCACAGAGCGGAGCCTGTTTACCCCGCGGTTTGAGTCAATATATTTCCGATGAGACATCGTCCTTTTGTAATTGTCAATGGTCAACAGAAAATTGTCAATGCACATGGTAGAGAAGGCGGAGCTTAGTGATCGTTTGCAAATAAGTTGGCGGTAATTGGGTAATTAAGTAATTGAAGCGGCTAATTACCAAACTACTCAATTACATAATTACTGCACGGTTACTTAGTGAGCGTCTAAAAATTACTTGCCGATTTGGAGAGCGGGCAGCCTGCCCGCGCTCCAACAGGGAACTTTTTTCTGGACGCTCACTTAAAAGGTAGAGGCTAGAGGGCAGCAGTATGTGTGGGGGCGGGCACGGCCGTCGTTGGCACCCAGGCTATGCCAAAGAGGGTGATGGCGACATCTTTTTTGAAGGGGGTGAGGGGCACGGCCGTCACCTTCTCCGCCACCTCGATCCATTTCCGCCGCGCTGCCACCAACCCTTGCTCCTTCACCGCTTCCAGCCGGGCCAGTTCTTGCTGCATGGCTGCCAGTGACTCTTGCGATTCCGCCACCTCGGCTTCCGCTTTTTCCGTCAGGCGGCGCTGCCGGTGAGATTGTTCAAGGCGTTTGCTACGGCCGCGCCCCAAAATGCCCAACACCGTTTTGGTATGGGTAAACACCTCTTTCTGCTTGCTGTGCGATAAATCCGCCTGATCTTCTTCCAGTTCGCGCTGCTCCCGCCCGATCTTTTGGCGCAAGGCGCTGATTTGCCGGTCATGAGCCGCGGCTGCTTTTTGCAGTTCTGCCTCAATTTTGGGCTGCACCGCTTCCCGGCATTGTTGATGGAACTGCCCGGCGGGCACATCCGGCCCGGCATACAGCCCTAGCTGTTCGTTGGCCTGCACCAAAACCTCGGTGTGCTGCGCCAGCCAATCTACCCAATCCTGCTGCATCCGGCGCAGGGTGGGTGTGTGGCTCAGGGCGGCGGGCAGCGGGGCAAATTGGGCGTCCGGCAGGGGGGCAGTGGGCAATTCATCGCGGTTGACCGGCTCGATTTGTCCTTCTTGCCAGAGTACACGGCCGTCGGCATCTGTCACGGCCGTCAAAATGGTGCGGGTCACGGCCGTGTCCACCCCATACTTCCGGTTGCGAATGGTGATATGCGCCTGCGCCAACAGCATCGGTTGGTACGTCACTGCGCCTTCCGTCTCGCCGGCAACCGGCCAGAAAAACTCGCTGATACCGGCGGGGAGGGTGGGGCGTGAGGCGTGAGCGGGGGTCGGTAATCCGTTATCGGTAATCGGTGGGGCGGATTCAGGCGCGGACGGCCGCGCCCCAACGAGTTGATTCAGAGCGGGGATTTGTTCGCGGGTAAGCGGGCCGGCCAGGTAATTCATTACCCAGCGGGTGCGGAAAATGACGGCTTGGGATTGATGCACATTACGCGCCAGAAAGACACGCTTATCCAGCCGGGAAATCAGGTCATCCAATTCCCGCCGGTTCAGGCCCCCTTCGGCCATCGCCAGCCCATCCAGCAGCCGTTGTTTGTCCTGGTCGGTGGCCAGTTTGCCCACAAACCAGGTACCCATGTTAGACAATGCCTTGTAATCCATATCGGCCGGGTTCTGCGTGGCCAGCAGCAGCCCCAGGCCAAAGGCCCGCGCCTGTTTCAGCAGCCGCAGCAAATAGGGTTTGGCGGGTGGATTGCCAATAGGGGGCAAATAGCCAAAAATCTCGTCAAAATAGAGCAGGGCGTGCAAATTAGCCGCGCCGCTTTGCCGCCGCAGCCAGGTTTCCACCGCTCCCAACAGCAGCGTCACAAAAAACATGCGCTCCGCTTCGGGTAGGTGGGCGATGTAGAAGATGGTGTGGCGGGCACGGCCGTCGGCCGCCACCAACAATCGCGCCACATCCAGCGGTTCCCCCTCCAGCCAGCTCTGGAAAGCGGGTGCCGCCAGCATGTTGTTCAGCAGCATCGCCAGTTCAAACCGCTCGCGTTCCGGGAAAAAGGTGTTCACGTCAAAAACGCCCAACCGGTCAAAGGGGGGCGTTTGCGTCTCGTGAATGAGCGTGGCCAAATCCAGGTCTTGCCCCTGCCGCCAATGATGCTCAAAGATGTTCGCCAGCAAAATGTGTTCCCGTGAGCGCACCGGGTCAATATCTTTGAGGCCAATCAGACCGAGCACGGCCGTGACCGTGCCACCAATCTGTTCCCGCAGCAGCTCCCGGTTGGTTTCCCAGGGCAGGTTGGGCGCAGCCAGCGAAGCCAGGATACTCACCTTCAGGCCAGCGTCCGAACCGGGGGTGTAGATGGCAAAATGGGCGTTGTCGGCCAGTTGTTGCAGGCGGGCCGGTGCGATGCCCCATTCCGCCAGACCATTGCGCCAGGCGACGGCCGTGTTTGTTGCCAACTCCTCCACCGTCTGCCTTTGCCGCCGCGCCTCCACCGGATTCACCCAGGGCTGAAAATCGGCCGGGGCCAGGTTGGGGAAATGCAGCAGGGCATTGGTAATGTCCCCCTTCGGGTCAATCATCAGCGCCGGAATATCTTGCAGCGCCGCTTCTTCCAGCAGGTTCAGGCACAGGCCGGTTTTGCCGGAGCCAGTCATGCCCACCACCAGCGCATGGGTAGTCAAATCATCAGGAGCATAGAAGTATGGCGCCTCTTCACCTTCATTCACCAATCTGCCCAGATAAAAACGTCCATCCGCTTCCATCGTCATTTCTCCGGGGCACAGTCTACCTAAATGGGCGTCAGTGAACAAGAAGGTGAAGCGGTTTGCAAGTGGCAGGTTGCATGTGGCAAGTTATGTTTTCTTGCCACCTGCCACCCGCCACCTGAAACGACAGCAACGAGAGTTGGGCCTTCTGGCCCAATTATTGTTGAGCGAATGGGCCGCCACGACTAATGCCGCCGAGGCGGAAGTGCTGCCGCCAGTGGAAGGGCAGCACAATGTGTGGCAGACCGCCGGTTATGAATCGGCCACCAACCAGCTTGACCTGACCATTCATGTCCAGGTTGGTTCGGTAACAATTGATTAAGTCCTTACCATCCCCTTACACACAAAACGGCCGTTTGCACTACAATCTGATCAGTTTTATTTCAACGAAAAATGGAGTGTACGCCATGGTGAAGAAACTGGTATGGTCACTGGTGCTGTTAACGGCCGTGCTGTTGGCCGCGTGTGGTGGGGCGGCAGACACGGCCGTGCCCGCCGCCGACATTGACGTAGCGAATCTACCGGCCACAATAGATGTGCAAACGGCCGCTTCTCTCAAAGAGCGGGATGATGTGGTGCTGATAGATGTGCGCGAACAGTGGGAGTACGATGAAGGGCACATTCCGGGCATCACCCTCATTCCCATGAATGAAGTCCCCAACCGCCTGAACGAAATCCCCACCGACAAAACAGTCATCCTCACCTGCCGCAGCGGCAACCGCAGCGGCCAGGTGACCGAATTCTTGCGCGGCGAAGGTTATGGCAATGTCCACAATATGGAAGGCGGCATCATCGCCTGGCAAGCCGCCGGATTGCCGGTTGACCAATGAGTCTGTTATGTGTCAAGTGTCAGGTGCAGCCGCTCACTTGACACCTGACACCTGACACCCATTGGCAATTGTGGCCTGATCGTTTTATCATTGTGAGTATGGAAGAGACCCCAGAAGCCACCATTCTGGTCGTAGACGATAAGCCGGAAAATTTGCAGTTGTTGTCGCAAATTTTGAGAGGCTCCGGTTATCGTGTGCAGGTGGCGGGCGACGGCCGTACTGCCCTCCATGCCGTGCAAAATGACCCCCCCGACCTCATCTTGCTGGACATTATGATGCCGGAGATGGACGGCTACGAATTATGCCGCCAGTTCAAAGCCCTGCCCCAAACCCGCAACGTGCCCATCATCTTCATCAGCGCCCTCAGTAGCCCCTTTGACAAAGCCCACGCCTTCGCCGCTGGCGGCATAGACTACATCACCCGCCCCTTCCAGGCCGAGGAAGTGCTCACCCACGTCCAGACCCACCTCACTCTGCGCAACCTGCAACAAGACCTGCTGGATCAAATTGCCGAACTGGACGCCTTTGCCCACACCGTCGCCCACGACCTGAAAAACCCCCTCTCCCTCATCATCGGCTTCACCGAACTGCTGGCACTGGATCATGAGGTAATGACCCCTGCCCAACGTGCGGAACTGCTACAAAATGTCCTCAAATCCGGTTATAAAGCGGTCAACATTATTGATGAACTGCTGCTGCTTTCAACTGTGCGCAAACAAGATGTACCCCTGCAACCCATAGAAATGGGGCGGATTGTGCAAAATGCGCAGAAGCGGCTGACTCTGTTAATTGCCGAGGCGAAGGCGACGATTTCCCTGCCCACCCAATGGCCGTCCGTTTTAGGATATGCCCCCTGGCTGGAAGAAGTATGGGTGAACTACCTGAGCAATGCCTTCAAATATGGCGGCCAGCCCCCCCATGCGCAGCTAGGCGCCAGCCAGCAGCCAGACGGGACGGTGCGTTTTTGGGTAAGAGATAATGGCCCTGGCCTGACGGCCGAACAACAGGCCCATCTCTTTGCCGAATTCACCCGTCTGGACAAAATTCGTGCCGACGGACATGGCCTGGGCCTTTCCATTGTTCGCCGCATTATGGATAAATTAGGGGGAACAGTGGGTGTGGAAAGCGAACCCGGCGCAGGCAGCACCTTTTACTTCACGCTCCCGGCTAATACGGGCAATCATTAGTTGGCCCCCTTTCCCTCTGAAACTTCAGGCTTCGGTTTACCGCTCACGAATACCCAACGGTGGTACATAAGCCTTGTCATCCACCATCGCCCCACGCTCATCCAGAACCGGCAATCGCACCCCAGAAGCGCGGTCATAGATGCCAATAATGGCGGGGTAGTCGCCAGAAGCAGTTTCGGCGGGAATGGGAATGGCATGAATTTGCAGGATGATGTCGCCAGGCTGCCAGCCCCACGAAGGGGCTTCCAGCGAGTCATGTTGGGCAAAGGGACGGCCGTCTGCCCCCAATACCTGCGTAAACATCACCACATCCGTCGTGAAGGCGGGTGGCACAATGGGTCCTGCCCGCGTCGGGTCGTTCACCTGCCAGATGGTTAATAGTTCGGCTACGCCACCCGGTGAAACTGTATCCGTGAGCCAGCGGGCATACCGGAGGGTAAGCGCATCATTCAGGTTCACACCGGCAGGGAGCGCCGGTGAAACGGCCGTGTCCCACCCCCAGGGCGCCATCTCTGCATCCAATTCCACCAGACTAAACGACGGGTCTAAATCATCTGGGCGCAGGGTGATGGTTTCTAGCGGCCGGGCCAGGGGGGCAAAGGCCGGGTGCAGCGGCGTGGAGGCGGGAATGATTGCCCACACATCCTGCCCACCGGGCAAGACCAGGGCGTAGCGGGCGTCAGCCCAACGGAAGCCAGCATCACCCGCCAGCACCAGAGCAATAGATGGATCATGCGCCGGGCCAGGGTAGACGGTGGAGAGCAGCACCGTTTTATCACTTTGTGGGGCGGCCAGATAAGCCAGTGCCTCTACCAGATTGCGTTGGTACGCGCCGCGCACCGCTGGCAATTGGCCCCAGCGATAGAAATAATCGTTGATGGTTGTGCCGCCCACCCAGAACAGCCAGAGGGTCAGAGCTACGGCCGTAGCCCACCGCCCCCCACGCGGCCAACGAACCATAAGCCATGTTGCCACCGCCCCAAAACCAATGGCGGGCAGCATAAACAGGGCCGGCAGCGCGGCCAGATTGCGCGTGGTATTGGCCGTTGGCCCGGTGATAAGCGAGGGCAAAATGCCCACGCCCAACCAGAGCAACACAAAGGCATCAGACGGCCGTCGCCAGCGCCACAGGCAGACGCCCATGCCCATGAGAAAGAAGACGGCCGTGACCATCTCAAACACCGGCCGCCCGGGAATGTTGTACGCCAGGAACTGATCGCCCTGGCCCGGCCAGACAAAGGCCAGCAGCGCCCCGGCCATATTGCGCGCCAGGGGCAGCCAGTTCCCCTGCTGCAACTCATTAAGCGGCCTGTTCAGCATATCCAGCCGCGTCAGGGCATACGGGTAACGCTGCAAATAGAGGAACATGGGCAACACCAGCAGCGCCGCCAACAGCAGCCCCGCCAGGGTGGGCCGCCACATCTGCCAGAATTGCGGCCGATGCGCCAGCAGCAAATAAAACAAAAACAGCGGGAACAGCAGCCACGCCACCCGCGCCGCCAGATAAATGTGCAAAGTGACGGCTACGCATACGCCAAACCCAATCACGGGGAGCGTTTGGGGGTGATCCGCGAAGAACGCGAGGGGCGCGAAGGTTTTGGCTGCAACTTCTCTGCGTCTCTGCGCCTCTGCGTTCATAAAAATCTGCCAAAAGAACAGCACTGCCACTGTCATAAAGAGGGGCAGCAGCCCGGCACGCAGCGCCTGGCGGCTGGCGGCCAGGGGCCAGAAGGAGAGGGCCAGCAGCACGGCCGTAACCAACCCCACCCGTCGGTCAAAAGCACGGCTGGCCCAGGCATAAGCGGCAGCAATAACGGCCGTGCCCGCCAGCACATTCACCAGCCGCAGCGCGAACAACCCTTCGCCCAGCAACGCCATGAAGCCGGCCACGGTGTAGCTGTAGAGTGGCTCGCTGCCATAGTTGAGGGGGAAGTAGAAAAGCAAAATGCCGTTGAGGATGCCAATGGCCTCACGGCCGTGATTGGCTTCATCGTGCGTCAGCCCGGGCGGCAGATCGGTGAGCGCCGCCAGCCGCAGGCCAAAAGCCAGCAGCAGAATGAGCAGGATGAGGCCATATCGTTTCCACATGCGGGCGGCATTATACTTGACCAGGTGGCAGGTTGCGATGAGGTACGGCCGTTTGTTACAATGGCGGCATCAGCGAGCAAGCGCGAGGTGAACCTGATGACAGTAGAAACAGAACATTTTCAACAACTATTACACTCCCCCCGGCTGGCCCAATACGCCCGGCAAATTCAGTCCCTCTTGCAAGACGAAGCCAACCGGCGGCAAGGCTTTTATGCCCAAATCAGCGAAGGCGACAAAGCTGAATTCATCAATGGCGAAATCATCTTCCATTTGCCGGTGAGGCTGTGGCACAATAACGCTTCCGGGAATCTCTACTTTTTACTCAAAGCGTATGTTATGCACAAAGGTTCAGGCTTTGTTGGGCATGAAAAGATTATGGTGTCGCTGACGCGCAACGATTATGAGCCGGACATTTGTTACTTCAACAGCGAGAAAGCGGCCCAGTTCAAACCGGATCAGATGCGTTTCCCGGCGCCAGATTTTGTGGTGGAAGTGTTATCGGCCAGCACTGAGGCGAATGATCGCGGCGTCAAGTTTGAAGATTATGCCGCTCATGGCATCGCTGAATATTGGCTGGTTGACCCAGACGCGGAAACGGTGGAGCAGTACCGGCTGCAAGATGAGGTTTATACGCTGGTTATCAAGGCCAAAACAGGGCTGGTTGAAAGTTTTGCCATCTCCGGATTTGCCATTCCCGTGCGGGCTATTTTTGACGAGATGGAAAACCGGGCAGCGCTGCAATTACTGTTGGCGGGATAACCGGTGTTGCCCGGCCTGATGAAAGTTCCGGTTTGTTTTGGCCCGCACATACCCCATCATGTGACATTTATCACCACAAGTCACGTCCAATCTCACTAACCCAACCTCACCTGAAAAGTTAATATAAGGTCAGCCTTAAATCTGTTTGTTGGGCGGCCTTATGAAACACGAATCCTTCAATGAAAGCGCGGAGATGTATTTGAAGACGGTCAGCGAACTGGCCGATGGGGATGAGCCGATCTCCATTGCCGCCATTGCCGGGCGGTTGGGCATTTCCACCGTCTCGGCGACGGAGATGGTGCATCGTTTGAAGGATCGGGGGCTGCTGGAACACACGCCGTATAAGGGGGTGCATCTGACGGACAAGGGGCAGCGCAAGGCGAATGCTCTCATCCGCGCCCACCATTTGTGGGAGGTGTTGCTGGTGGAGCGGCTGCACATTCCCTGGGCGCAGGCGCACGACTATGCCTGCCGGTTGGAACATGCCACCGACACGGCCGTCACCGAAGCCCTGGCTGCCTACCTCAACCACCCCCCCACCTGCCCCCACGGCAACCCCATCCCCGCCGCCGACGGGGCCATCGCCACGCCCACTGACCACCCCTTAACGGAACTGGCGCCAGGCCAAAGCGGCGTCATCAGCCGCATCGCCCCGGAGAGTGCGTTATTGTTTGAGTATCTGGCGGCGCGGGGTTTGACGCCGGGCACGGCCGTAATCATTGAAGAAATCGCCCCCTTCAACGGCCCCATCATGGTCGCCTGCGGCGAAACCGTTCACCCGCTGGGGCAGGAAGCAGCGGGGCATATTTTTGTGAGGCGTGAGGCGTGAAGTTTCTCGTCACGCCTCACGATTGACGGAGAGATAGTTATGACGACCACATTAGCCACCACCCCCCCCGGCCAAAACGTGCGGCTGGTGGGAATTCACACAGAGGAAAAAGTCACGCAGCGGCTGACGGCGCTAGGCATGACGCCCGGTGTGGAACTGGCAATTTTGCAGAATACGGGCAGCGCGTTGGTGCTGGCCGTGCGCGGCTCGCGCATTGCCCTGGGACGCCCCATTGCCCATAACCTGCTGGTGGAAGTTATTTAATGGATACACGGATGACACGGATTACATGGATACTCGCGGATTCTTTATCCGTGTTCATCCGTCCCATCCGTTCAATCCGTGTATCTATTCTTTCCTTATGGAGACGATGACTATTGCCCTGGCGGGCAACCCGAATGCAGGTAAGACTTCCCTTTTTAATGCGCTCACCGGTTTCCGGCAGCATGTGGGCAACTGGCCGGGCAAGACGGTGGAGAAAAAAAGCGGGCAGGTGCGGCTGCACGGCCGTACCCTTGAACTCATTGACTTGCCCGGCGCGTACAACCTCACCCCCTTTTCCCCCGAAGAACTCATCACCCGCAGCTATTTGCTGGCCGAACGGCCCGATCTGGTCATCTGTGTTCTGGACGCCGCCAACCTGGAGCGCAACCTGTACCTGGCCGTGCAGATTTTGGAGATGGGGCAGCCGGTGATCATTGCCCTGAATATGATGGATGCGGCCCAATCACGCGGGTTGCAGATTGACACCCAAACACTCAGCGCCCGGTTAGGGGTGCCGGTGATTCCCACAATCGCCAGCCGCGCCCAGGGGATGGATGACCTGTTGCAGGCGGTTGATGGGGCAAGCGCAGGACAGGTGTTTGTATTGGATTACGGCCGTGACCTGGAAACGGAAATCACCCACCTCTGCCAGATCATCGCCCAATACCCGGCCATCGGCCAGCTTTACCCGCCGCGCTGGCTGGCGCTCAAACTGCTGGAACAAGACCAGGAATGTCAAACCGCCCTGCTGACGGTGCCCGGCGGCCCGGCGCTGCTGACCCATGCCCAATTGGGCATTCACCCATTATCCCAGGCGGCGGGCGAAGATGTGGACGTGCTGATCGCCGACCGGCGCTACACCTGGATTCATACGCTGGTGCAGGAAACCGTGACCCACACACGGCCACCAGCCGCCAGCCTCTCTGACCGGCTGGATCGTCTGGTGCTGCATCGCTGGTGGGGCATCCCCATTTTTCTGGCGCTGATGTGGGTGGTCTTCAAAATCACCGCCGAAAGCTCTGCCCCCCTGTTGGATTGGATTGATGGGGTGATCAACGGGCCGGTAGCGCGCTGGGGAGTGGCGGGGCTGGCGGCCGTCAACCTGCAAAACAGCTGGCTGGCTTCCCTCTTTGTGGATGGGCTGATTGCCGGGGTGGGCGGCGTGTTAGTTTTTATTCCCGTACTGGTCTTTCTCTATCTGGCGCTGGCCGTGCTGGAAGATTCTGGCTATATGGCCCGCGCTGCTTTTGTGATGGACCGCTGGATGAGCCGCCTGGGGTTGCACGGCAAAAGTTTCCTGCCCATGCTGGTCGGTTTTGGGTGCAGCGTGCCCGCCATTTACGCCACCCGCACCCTGGAAAATGAAAAAGACCGCATCCTCACCGGGCTGCTGGTGCCCTTTATGAGCTGTGGGGCGCGGCTGCCGGTGTATGTGCTGTTTGCCGCCATCTTTTTCCCGCAGCAGGCGGGGCTGGTGATTTTTGGCCTGTATCTGTTGGGTATTGTCACGGCCGTGCTGCTGGGCATCATCCTCAAACACACCCTTTTCCAGGGCCAGGAACAGTCCGGGCTGGTGATGGAACTGCCACCGTACCGATTGCCCTCGCTGCGCGGCCTGTGGTTCCACACCTGGGCGCGGGTGCGGGCCTTTTTGCACCATGCGGCCACCCTGATATTGCTCACCAGCCTGCTTATCTGGTTTTTGAAGGCGGTACCGGTGCAGGGCGATGGTGGGTTTGCGGATACGGCCGTGCCCGACAGCCTCTTTGCCACCATTTCCCAAACCCTCACGCCCGTGCTCAAACCGTTGGGCTTTGGCAGCTGGCAGGCCAGCGGCGCCTTGCTCACCGGGCTGGTCGCCAAAGAAGTGGTCATCACCACCCTGGCACAGACATATGCCATTCCTGATGAAAACGCTGACGCAGCCGCCCCCACCTTTCTGGCAGATGTGCTCTGGATTGGGCAAAGTTTTATGCAGGCGATCATAGATACGCTCAAGACACTGCCGGGCATCCTGGGCATCAACCTGTTGGGCGATGCCGCTGAACCGGAACCTACCGGGCTGATGGCCGCCATTCGGCAAGAATTTACCCAAACCAGCGGCGGTCATGCGGCCGCCGCCGGGCTGGCCTTTATGGTTTTTATCCTCATCTACACCCCCTGCGTGGTCGCCATTTCCGCCGAAAAGCAGGAATTGGGTACACGCTGGATGTGGTGCAGCATCGGCGGCCAACTGCTGCTGGCCTGGCTGCTGGCCTGGCTGGTGTTTCAGGTGGGGCGGTTTTTATTGGCGTAATCCGTAATCCGTAATCCGTTATCCGTTTACGGTTTACGAATTACGAATTACGAATTACGAATTACGATTCACGGTTCACGGTTCACGGTTCACCATGTTACATCAACTCCTGCACGAAATTGAACAGGCCAACGGCCCCATTACCATTCAGGAATTGAGCCAGCGGCTGCACCTGGACCCAGGGGTGGTGGCGGATATGGTCGCCTTTTGGGTGCGCAAGGGGCGGTTGGTATTGGGAGCAGACACGGCTACTCCCCCTGCCCATCATTGTGGCAGCGACTGCCAGGGGACGGTTGCCTGCCATTTTATTGCCCGTTTGCCGGAGCAGTTTGCCGTGAGGGGGTGACAAACGATGTCTACTTCCCACCAGGAAATGCCCATTTTTACGCGCACCTTTGACTTCCTCACCTGGCTGCTGCCCGTGACGAACCACTTCCCCCGCGCCCACCGCCAGACCTTCACGCTGCGGCTGACGGACGCCGCCTTTGCCCTGCGCGAGCGGCTGGAAGAAGCCAACTGGCAGCAGGGCGCACCCCGCCTGGAAAAATTGCAGGAAGCAGACGTGGCCTTAGCCAAAGTGCGGCTGTACCTGCGGCTGGCACACCAATGGCAATGGCTCAGCCCCGGCCAATATCAACACGCCGCCGCTATGACCGCCGAAATTGGCCGTTTATTGGGTGGCTGGAAAAAACAGACACACGGCCGTTAACCATAACGCGCTTCAGCGCGTTTCCCCTATCAGCCTGGGGATTCCATCCCCAGGAACGCAATATCCGGCCGTTCACAACGGCCGTTATTGAGGGCAAAACCCAACCCGGCTGCTCGGCCCGCAACAGGAACAACCCGCACAACAACTTCAACGACAACAACGGGTTTCGAGTAGTCGTGTCCACACTTCTCCTGGCATGGTCAGAGATTGGCCAGAGCGTCAAGGTTGGGCTGTGGCCGGTATCCTACCGTGCCACCCCGCGTCCCTGCCGGAACTGCCCTGCGAGTACGCTTTCAGGGCCGAGGCGAGAAATGGCGGGGTTTTGTCCTGGCCGTGCCAGTTTGTAGCCGTGGTATCCTTACCACGCCCACAAACTGGCCGGGTAAATACCAACCGGCCGCGCCTCCTCGGCGCACCTCCCCGGTTCGTCCCTGAGGCGCGGCCACCCGAATGAACCGACATGCGATTTCTTCAAGAAATCGCATGTCTTTACACAGCATGTTTCAGACGATCACCAGTTGGGATAACCTGCTGCTGGCCTACTGGCGCGCCGCCCGGCGCAAACGAGGGCGTGGCAATGTGGCCGCCTTTGACTATCGCCTGGAAGATAACCTGATGCAGTTGCAGGCGGAATTGCGCGACCAGAGCTACCGGCCGGGGCCATACCACAGCTTTTTTATCCATGAACCAAAACGGCGGTTGATCAGCGCCGCGCCGTTCCGCGACCGGGTGGTACACCACGCCCTGTGCAACGTCATCGAGCCGCTGTTTGAGCGCAGCTTTATTGAGGACAGCTACGCCAACCGGGTGGGCAAGGGCACGCACAAAGCGCGTGACCGCTGCCAGGAGTACGCTCGCCGCTTTCGTTATGTGCTGGCCTGTGATGTGCGCCAATTTTTCCCCAGCCTGGATCATGCTATTTTGCGCGGGCTGCTGGCGGCAAAGATTGCGGATGAACAGGTGATGTGGCTGGTAGACGCGATTCTAGCCAGCGGCGAGGGGGTGTTGAGCGAGCAGTATGAGATGGTTTATTTTCCGGGGGATGATTTGCTGGCCGCTTTGCGCCCCAGGGGATTGCCCATTGGTAACCTGACCAGCCAGTTTTGGGCCAATGTGTATTTGAATCCGTTTGACCATTTTGTGAAGCGGCGGCTGCGCTGTAAGGGGTATGTGCGTTATGTGGATGATTTTTTGCTTTTCAGCAACGACAAAGGGGAACTGTGGGAATGGAAGGCGGCAGTGGAAGCGGAGTTGGCCCGTTTCCGGCTGACGATTCATGCGGGGGCACAGCCACATCCGGTGACGGAGGGCATCCCGTTTTTGGGCTTCCACATTTTCCCGGAGCGGCGGCGGTTGAAGCGGCGGAAGGGGGTGCAGTTTGGGCGGCGCTTTGCCCGGCTGGTGGGGCAGTATGAACGGGGGGAGATTTCGCTGGAGGTGGTGGATGCGGCCGTGCGGGGGTGGGTGAACCATGCCCGGTATGGCAATACGGTGGGGCTGCGGAAGAAGGTGTTGAGCGGGCGGGTGGTGGCACGGTCACATCCGTAATCGGTGTTCGGTGAATGGTAGGGGCGGGACGGGCGGGGGAGACGTTGGCGGGTTCACCAGGGTGGTATTTCCCGCCTGTCTCGCCCCCTTGCGGGTAATGGGTTGGGGGTGGGGCTGCGGAAGAAGGTGTTGAGCGGGCGGGTGGTGGCACGGTCACATCCGTAATCGGTGTTCGGTGAATGGTAGGGGCGGGACGGGCGGGGGAGACGTTGGCGGGTTCACCAGGGTGGTATTTCCCGCCTGTCTCGCCCCCTTGCGGGTAATGGGTTGGGGGTGGGGGTGGGGCGAGACGGCGCGAAGACGGGGTGTTGGGGGGTGGCCAGGTAACGCCCGCGCCGTCCCGCCCCTACGACGGCCGCGGGGGCCCTGGGGGGAAGCCCCCCAGACCCCCCAGAGAGATCAGAATTCCAGAGGGTTCAGAGATCAGAGGGATCAGCGTTCAGAGGCGAGAAAAGGGGACACGACTACTCGAAACCCGAGGCTGCCGACGAAGTCGTAGCGCGGGAGGTACCCGTAGCGGGCCGAGCAGCCGGGATAGTCAATCCAATAAGCACCGCCACACAACAGCATAGCTTCTTTGTTGCGCGGGTCGGTCGTTTCATAGTCCCGGGAGAGGCGGTACGGCCGTGTCTTCCCCGAAAAACTGCGCGTCCATTCCCACACATTGCCGCCCATATCCTGGCCGCCCACGGGGCTGGCGCCGGCGGGGAAGCTGCCCACGGCCGTGGCCCGCCCCACAGTGGCCGCTTCGTCGTTGGCCCGGTAAATCACCTGCCCATCGGCCCCTTTGGCCTGCGTTGGTTCATCGCCCCAGGGGTATTCCCGTTGCGGAACGGGGTTGGCTATGGTAGCCGGTGGCTGGTTGATGGCTGTTTTCAGGTCGTGAACGGTGGTAATGTGAGGTGTAGCGGGCATTTCCCGGCCGCCGCGGGCCGCTTTTTCCCATTCGGCTTCGTTGGGCAGCGTCAGCCGGTAGCCGGGCGGCAGATACGGCCGCCACCGTTTGTCCAGCCAGTCACAAAAGGCCAGCGCGTCATACCAGTTCACCCACACCACCGGCCGGTTGGCCGGGCCTGCGAGACTGTCACTGACGCTTGGCTTGTAGCCGCTGCCCTGCACAAATTCGCGGAATTGGGCTACGGTCACCGGGTATTGGGCCAGCCAGTATGGTTTGTTCAGAATGTCCAGCCAGCGCCCCTCCCGGCTCTGTTCGCCGTTGCTCATCCAGAATTCCCCTGGCGGCACGGTACACAGGGGCATGTCGTCGCAGGCCAGCACACCCGGCCGGTTATCCCCCAACTCCGCCAGCACATCGCCCGCCATCGCCCGGTCACGCGGCGGCAGCGCGCCGCGCATCAGGATGTTTTTGTGCCAGCCCTGCACCTGCCGCAGGGAGTGTTGGTACAGCTTTGTCTCTTTTTTCAGCAGGTCGGAATCATGCAATACCTGGCCCGCCAGAAAGACGCCCCACCACTGCGCCTCGGCGACGGGCTGGCCGGCCGGGGGTGCATCCTGCCGTTCATACAGATGCTCCACCAGCGTCCACTGCTGCGCGGTTTTGGCCGTATTGCCGGCCAGCAGGGTGGCCTCGCGCCAGCGCACCGGATCCTGGCGCACCAGCGGCACCAGATTATCCGGGAAATCCTCCCGATCCAGCAGGTGCATGGCCGCCAGATATTCCTGAAAGGTGCGGTGGGGAAAACCATACACCCCTTCGCCCCGGTCTTCCAGCAGCCCGGCGCGGTCGCGCACGTAGCTGGCGATCTTCTGGTGGGGGATGGCGTCTCGTTTTTCTTTGGGCACGGCCTGGCGCAGGGCAGCTACCAATTTTTCATGGGCGATGTCGGCCGTGCCGGTGGCTTCGGGCTGTTTAAGGTGAACTTCGTAAGCCAGTTGGCTGAGCGCGTGGCGCAGCGCCAGGGTGTCAATGCCCAGAACGGTCAGCGTATTGGCTTCCTCTTCGCGGGGCTGCCCGGCTTCGTCCAAAATCAACTTCGGCCGTTGCCACAGGTCGAGCAGCAGGTTGACGCTGGCATCGTATAACTGCTCGCGCCGTTCCGGCAGCAGGCCGCCGCCGCGCCAGCGATGCAACGACACCATCAGCGCCAACAGCAACGGCCGCGGGGCCAATTCGGCCAGATTGTGGTTGTGTTCTACCTGCCATTTCAACTGGCTGGCGTACTGCTGTGCCCGTTCCAGCCCCAGGTTGGGGTCTTGTGGCCCGGCCACCTCATACCAGCGGTCAATGTAGCTGTTGATTTGTGTGGGCGTGAAGTCCAACAGGGTGGTCTGGCTGAAACCGGGCAACTGCCAGGCAGGGTTTTGGTAAGCATAGGGGCGAGAGGTGACCACCATCTGCACCTGAGGGAATTCGCGGACAAATTGCAGGATGGCTTCGCGCAATTGTTCGCGGCGTTGGTGCGCTTCCGGCACTTCGTCCAGCCCGTCCAGCAGCAAAATGCCGCCTTGCTGTTTCAAATGCTGTTCCAGGGCGGTGGTGCAGGCAGCCAGCCCTTCACTTTTTAATCCAGCGAGGAGATATGTCCACAGGCTTTGTTTTTGGGACAACCCTTTGGCGGCGTATTGGCGCAGCTCCACCAGCAGCGGCAGCAAGGCGGGCCGCTGCCAGCCATTGTGGCTCAGGCTTTCCAGATTTGTTTCCGGCTCGTTCAGTCCAGCGCCGCTGAGACAGAGCGCCATAAATTTCACCAGGGTGGATTTGCCGGAACCGGGTTGCCCTAGCAGCACCAGCCGTTGGTTCTCCGGGCGGCTGATAAAGGCCAGCGCCGGTTCGCGGCCACGGCGTTCCGCTTCTGCCTGGCTCAGCCAGTGCGCTTTGGCTTCCTCCCGTTCCAGCGTCTTGGGCACGTCTAGCGTGGTGAAGATGCTGTGCAGGTTCAAGACGGATGCACCGAGTTCCTGCGCTTTGGGGTCTATGCTGGTCATGTGCAGGTGGGCGCACTGCTGCCAGACGTAGCGGTGATAACTGCCCGGCCAGACAGCGGGGGCGGCTGGTTCTTCCGGTTGGGGCGGGGCAGGTGGGGTCGCGGCTTTGAGTTTCGCTTTTTCCAGGCTGGTTTGCTGCTTGAGTTGTTCTCTGGCCAGTTCGCCTTCCTGCTGCACACGCAGCCGTTCCAGTTCGGCCTCTAATTTCAGCCGTTCGCTTTCCTGGCTGGCTTTGAGCCGTTCCTTTTCCATTTCAAAGCGGTTGTTGAGGAAGGCATAAACCAGGAAGGCCACCAGGGCGACGACCGGCACAACCAGGATGATGTTGGGCAGGCTGCCGGTGAGCCAGATGAGCAGGATGAGGGCGATGAGGATCAGGCCGCCGTAGCTGAGCAGGGGCGGTAGTTTGGTGAAGGCGTCTATGAGGGCGGCGAAGGTGGATTTGGGTTCGGGGTCGGGTGGTTCGGGTCTGTTCATGGCCGGTATTATATCTGACAGGCTGGTATAATTTGAGTATTGGCTGGATATTGTAACGCGATCGGGCAAATTGCGTTGCGTGATAAGGAGAAAACGATGATTGTCAAACCCCGTGTGGTCGAGGCGATGAACGCCCAGATTCAAAGCGAGTTTAGCGCCTCGCAACAGTATATTGCTATTGCGGTTTATTTTGACGCCGAGAGCCTGCCCGATCTGGCGGCCTTCTTTTATCGGCAGGCGGAAGAGGAGCGGATGCACGCCATGAAGTTTGTGCATTTTCTGTTGGATACGGGCGCGAAGCCGCTGATCCCCAGCACCCCGGAATTGAAGAATGCGTTTGCCGGGGCGGCCGAAGCGGTGCAGTTTGCCCTGGATCAGGAGTTAAAGGTGACTGACCAGATCAATAATCTGGTCAAAATTGCCCGCGAAGACCAGGATTATGCCAGCCTGAACTTCTTGCAATGGTTTGTGGATGAGCAGGTGGAAGAGGTGGACACGATGTCCAAGCTGCTGGCAACGATTAAACATGCAGGGGGGATGTTGCTGCTGGTGGAGGATTTTGTGCGCCGCAATCTGGCGAATCCGCATGGGGCGGAGGGTGGGGGGGCGGAGGAAGAAGAGTGATTTAGTGATTTAGTATGTTGGTGATTTGGTGTTTTAGTGATTTGGTGATTTGGTGTTTTAGTGATTTGGTGATTTGGTGTTTTAGTGATTTGGTG
>CAZOPF010000069.1:25921-31269 GCA_964581605.1 uncultured Ardenticatenaceae bacterium | reverse complement strand
TGGAAACCTGTTACACAACCTCATTTTGTTCGGCCGTTTGCTGCGGGCGTGGATAGGGAACAGATAAACGGATGGCTTATCCGCTCCCCATCCGCTGCCTTCAAAACCAATGACAACTGGAAACCTGTTACACAACCTCATTTTGTTCGGCCGTTTGCTGCGGGCATTGGGCATAGATGTAAACCCTGGCCGCATGGTAGACCTGGTGCGAGCGTTGGATCACGTTTCCATCGGCCACAAGGCGGATTTTTACTTCACCGCCCGCAGCCTGCTGGTGCATGAACATGACGAACTGCCCCTCTTTGACCAGGCATTTGATCTGTTCTGGCGCAAACCGGCGGGGGAAGGGGTCTGGCTGGATTTGAACAGTTTTCGTCCAGAGGAACCACCCCCCACCCTGCTGGCCCCGCCGCAGCCGGAGAACGTAGCCCAGGAAAACGGCCAGCAAGGCAGCGAAGAAAATGGCGATGATGAGACACAAGAGATCATCGAAATCACCCGCACCTACAGCCAGCGCGAACTGCTGCGCCAGAAGGATTTTGCCACGCTGACAAAAGAGGAACTCACGGCCGTGCGCTGGCTGATGGCGCAAATGGTGTGGGATTGGGGGTTGCGGCAAACGCGGCGGATGCGGGCCGGTTACGGCCGTCAGCCAGACCTGCGCCGCCTGATGCGCCAAAATCTGCGCTACGGTGGTGAACTGCTCGTGTGGCCGTCCCGCGAACCCAAATTCAAACCCCGCCCGCTCATCATCATCGCCGATATTTCCGGCAGCATGGAGCAATATACACGCCTGCTGCTACATTTCTCTTATGGGTTGGCGGAGAGCCTGACGCAAAAGGTGGAATCGTTTGTTTTCAGCACCCGATTGACGCGCATCACCAGGGAGTTGCACGGCCGTGACCTGGACAACGCGCTCACCGAAGTCGCCGGCCACGTCCACGATTGGGCCGGCGGCACCCGCATTGGCGATTCCCTGAAAACGTTCAACTACGACTGGGGGCGGCGCGTCTTGGGGCGCGGCGCCATTGTGCTGCTCATCAGCGATGGTTGGGATCGCGGCGACCCGGAACTGCTGCGCGGCGAGATGGCCCGCCTGCACCGCACCTGCCACCGCCTGATCTGGCTCAACCCCCTGCTCGGCTCGGCGCAGTATGAGCCGCTGACGCGGGGAATGCAGGCCGCTCTGCCCCACATTGACGATTTTCTACCCGTCCACAACCTGGCCAGCCTGGAAGATTTGGCCCAGCATTTGCAAACGGTAACGGCCGCGCAACGGCCGTCGCGCCAACACCGGCCTATTTCGCTCAAAGGCGCCGCTTTCATCAGCCACCATTAGCAATGTTTTTGTTAAGCTGGTTTTATTGGGGCGCCATGCCCTGTTAAACAAAGGATGCAAATTATGAAAGAGATATTTGTGGCCGCCGGGCCAAATGAAATGCAGAACTCAACAAATAAAGAAGGAAAAATTGCCGGATTCTGGCAAGGACTCTGGCATGGATTCATTGCTCCCTTTGCCTTTGGCATGTCCCTGTTCAAAGAAAATGTGGGGATCTATGAAACGCATAACAACGGCCGTTGGTACAACTTTGGCTTTATCCTTGGCCTGATGATGGTCTTTGGCGGTAACGCCGGGGCCAGCAAACAATCAACTACCTGGAAAAAGCAAATCCAGAATTCACCCCAATAAATTGACCGACGGAAAAGGGAGATGGGCCCACCAGGATTCGAACCTGGAACCCGGCGGTTATGAGCCGCCTGCTCTGCCGTTGAGCTATAGGCCCCAAAGAGAAGGATGAAGGATGAAAGAGGTGATACTTTCATCCTTCATCCTTCTTGAGAGCGGCGTACCAGACTCGAACTGGTGATAATAGCTTGGAAGGCTATTGTGTTACCGCTACACCAACGCCGCAGACGTGTAGATGCGTGCTTTTGTGTCAAAGTGCTTAAGTGCTTAAGTGGTTAAGTGCTTACGTGAACACTCAAACACAAAAACACGAAATCGCCGTTCAGGTCGGGGCAGCCGGATTTGAACCGACGACCTCTCGCTCCCAAAGCGAGCGCTCTACCAAACTGAGCTATGCCCCGTTGAATTGTGCCGGTACCGGGCAGTAGTATACTGAGGCAAGAAGGTGGCGTCAAATGGAGTGGCAGGCATTAAATTACCTGCCTCTTTGCACATTTGCCATGAAAAAGTGGCTGGGGCTGGCCGCCGGGGCCGATAACCAGCGGCCAGCCAACCAGCAGCCCGTCAACTAACTCCCATTGATCAATGAGTTCACCCAGTCGAGCGATATCTGGGCGGAATAGAAGTTTTCATTAACCGCCAGAGCATTGATATAGGCTTCTTGTGCACCATAGAGATCGCCTAGATAGGCCAGGGAATTTCCCTTGTACCAATATGTTTCTTCCACGTTGCGGCCCCCTTGCTCTACTAATGTTGCGTTTGCCAGATCGAGAACATCCTGGTGGCGCCCCACCTTAGTATAGGCCATGTAGGGTTTGTGCTGATACCACAACATATGGGGCGGCAGCCCAATTTCGCGGGCTTTGTCAAAGGCCTGTACGGCCGCTTCATAATACGCCGCATTCCCTTCCGTCACCATTTCGCCCAGTTCGGTCAGGCTGGTGCCGAGATTAAACCAGGCGAACGCATTTTCCGGGTTGGCATCAATTTCAGCCTGGGCGATAGCTGCTGCATTGCGCCACATCGCTTCTTCATCTACCATGCCCGGGCCTAAGAGACCCTGCACTTCTGCTTCCTGTTCTGGTTTGTAGACCACATAAAATGTGTAGTTAAATTGGGGCCAATAGGTGGAAACCTCTTCATACGAAGCGGGACGGCCGCTGCCATCCCATGGGCCTAAATAACTGTCCTGGGTATAAAACTGCTGCAATTCATCATCATAGCCGTACACGGTCAGGTAGTGGCCATACCACACATTGTTGACTTCGTACCCTTTTTCAATGACCACCGGATAACCGGCCGCCACCAGCCGCTTGATCAATTCCTGTGTGCCGCCGCTGTACGCCGACGCTTTGTACTGCCCGGCGGTGTATTGATTCACGTAATCGGCAATTTGCCAGGGGCTGACATTGCGGTCTTCGGGATTAGGTTTCAGGTAGCTGGCAATATCTTCCTGGGTGATGTCGCTGCCATACCAATTCAAAACTTGGGTCAGGTTGGCCGGGCCGCAGTTGTTGAAGGCTTGTTTGACCACGCCCATGCCTCCCAACACATAAGCGATAGGCAGTGGTTCTGGCGTGGGGGTAGGGGTGGGGGTGGGGGTAGGCGGTGGGGCTGTACTCGTCGGCTGTGGTGCGGGTTGGGTATCGGCGGTCTGGCTGACGGCCGTATCCGCAGCCGCGCCAGTCGTTGGTTCTGGTGTGGGCACTGGTAGGGTGGTGGGCACGGCCGTAGGCTGCACACCAATCAGCGCCTCAATATCCACCGTATCTGTCCCGGTCTGGGTAGCTGCTACCGGCAAAGCGGCCGCTATCGGCACCACTTCGTGAATCACATCTTCCAGCAAACGGCCGGCAAAAGGCACCCGCTCTTGCAGTGCCACCCGATAGCGCCCTGGTATCTTTTGCACCATCGGCTCTAACGCCAACAATCCGACAATACAAACAAGCTGCACAAGAACAACAGCCAGGATCACCGCTTTCGTTCGTCTCTTCATAGCTCCATCTCGGCCGCAATCCGTAAGCCGTTATCCGTAATCCGATGATCGCTCGTCACGAATTACGGCTTACGCATCCCGGACTATACATCATCCGCCACTTTCCAATTGCAGCAGCGCCTCAGCAGCGGGGGAAAAGTTGGGATTAAAGGCAATGGCGCGTTCCAAATTATCGCGGGCGTCGGCCATTTCACCCAAAGCTGCCTGCGCCAATGCCTTGTAATAGAAAGATTCTTCAAAATAGGGGCGGTCTTTCAACGTGGTATCGGCCAGCAAAATGACATCTTCGTAACGGCCGACCTGATAATACGCTTCATATGGGCCAAATTGATACCACAACATGCGCCAGGGCAGGCCAATGGCCCGCGCCTGATCAAATGCCTGCGCCGCCGCCTCATAGTTGCCTGCGGCGTTCAAACTGGTGCCCAGGTTGAACCAGTAGAAGGCGTTTTCCGGGTCTGACTGCGCATCTTGCTGTGCCTGCACCAACGAATTCTGCCACATCACGGCATCGTCCATCTCCGCACTGACAATATCGGCCACCAGTTGGGCCTGTTCCGGGCGATAGAGGGCGATGTAGTTGCGGTTGAAGTGGGGCCAATCACGGGCCGCATCGGCATAGGTGAGGGCACGGCCGTTGGGGTCCGCATTACTCAAGGGCTGCCCACCTGTGCCTAACCAGGAGTCGTATACCCAAAACTGCTCTAACTCATCATCATAAGCCACCACCAGCATGTAATGGCCATACCAGCCCATCCAGCTTAAGTCGCCGGGTGGGTTTAGCCCCACCTCCAGAATGACCGGGATGCCATTTGCCAGCAGCCGTTTGATGGTTTCCTGACGGCCGTTTACCCGAAACAATGCCTGGTATGGGGTTTGTTCCTGGACGTAAGCCACCATCTCGGCGGGTGTCACATCCCGATCTTCAGGGTTAGGCTTGACCACACTGGCAATCTGATTTTGATTCAAATCCAGCCCAAAAAAAGTGAGAGCCATCGCCAATGTGGCCGGGCCGCAGTTGTTCCATTCTTGAAATTGATGCTTGAAACCAACCAGCCGAATGGACGACGGAATGGGCGGCAACGTCGGCGTAGGGGGTGAAGCGGTGACAACAGGCGTTGGTGTATCGGTTGGGGGGATGGGTGTTGGCGTGTCTGTAGGTGGCAACGCCACATCGGTATGGGGCGGTGGCGTGAAAGTAGGCGGCAGTGGGGTTGGGGTGGGTGCGGCGGCTAAAGCGGCCGCCGGTTTGCCTAACAGCACGGATGTATCAGCCAGGGAGACGGCCGTTGGCAAAATGGGTGTGTCCTGTTGGGGTACCGCAATCCGATTAAATGGCTCTTTGAGCGGTTCAGGCAGGCGGTCGGCCGCAAAAGCAATATACCGTGACGGCACAGCACGGAGAGCTGGCGGAACGGCCACTACCAGGACTGCTACCAACAATATAAGAAAGAAGAGAACTAATATCTTGCGTCCACTCATAATCTTCCCACGCGCCGATTATAGCCAATTCACCCACCTGACCAATTTTGCCTCTGCCAATCTTACCATCCTCTCACGCCATTGGGCGGTGGTATACTTCAGGCGGCAATAAGGTGTCACTTCCTAACCTGGACAAGCCAGAACCCAAGAGGTTTTCGCCACAGAGGCACAGAGTTTTACATG
>CAZOPF010000069.1:23309-25821 GCA_964581605.1 uncultured Ardenticatenaceae bacterium | reverse complement strand
CCATCACATGCCATCACATGCCATCACATGCCATCACATGCCATCACATGCCATCACATGCCATCTCTGTGCCTCTGTGGTAAAAATCCTTGCTCACTGTGCAAGAATCTGGCTGCTAAGGTACTCATTCCTGGTTCAAAAAATGACCGGGCAACAGATTACACAATTGGGCAATCACGCATGTTATTAGAGCGAGTCTATTATCGTTTACGGCCGTCTGAAGGCTGGTTGACACTGGGATTGCTGGTGACGGCGGTGGTGGTTCTGGTGACGGCCGTGCGCGAGGTGCGCTGGACGCCAGAAGATGAGGTACTCATCCCGGCAGCGGCCATTGGGTTGTTGCTGGGGGTGGTGCTAGCCAAACGGCCAATACGCGCCTCATGGGCCTGGCTGCTGATCGCAGATTACGCCCTGCTTGTTACTTTTGTCAGCCTGGCCCAGCTGCTGCCACCCCTGGGCACTCTAAGGCAAGGATGGGAACCAACGCGCCAGTTCTGGCGGCAACAGGGCGCCCTCTTTTTTGACCGAATAGGTGGCTGGCTGCTGGCTGTCTTTAGCGGTGGCACCAGCCGTGAGACGGTCGTCTTCGCCATTGCTATCGGGCTGGCCGCGTTCCTATTGGCGGCTTTTGTAGGGTGGGTGACGCTGCGCGGGCAACGGCCGTTGCCCGCGCTCATGCTCATGGGGTTGGTGATGGCGCTAAACGGCTACTTTGGGGTGGCCGAGATATGGTGGTTGGCCTTATTTGTGGGGGTGGCAGTGCTGCTGACGGCCGTAGTCAATTTTGCCCACCTGGAACAAGAATGGGAACAGACAAAGGTGGATTATCCTGAAGACATTCGCCTTGAGTCCCTTGGGTATTCCACCATCATTGCCCTTTTTCTCGTGGCGTTGGCCTTAATGCTGCCTGCATTTAGCATTACTCGTTTGCAGGCGTGGGTTGCTTCGCTGCGGCCGGTGGCCGCAGTGGAATCATCTTTTGGGCAGGCGTTTGCTGGCGTTGAAGTGCCTCGTGAACGAATGAGCACACCAAACCCAGGCGGCGTTGGTGGTAGTGGCATCTTACCCCGCCAATATCTGCTGGGTATGCCGCCGGAACTGGCCGAAACGGTGGTGATGACGGCCGTCGTCACCATCCCCAGCCTGGATCACTTCATCCTCGCGCCGCCAGAACTCCTGCAGGGCCACAACTGGCGCGCGTTTAGCTATGATGTATACACAGGCCAGGGATGGGCCATTTCCGAAGAGCGGTTGGCGCCCACCGCCCCCTTTGAAGCCATTCCCGTCCCCACCGGGGCCGAACAGACTCAGCTTGAGCAAACCGTGTATTGGGTGGAAGATGAACGTGCCGTGCGTTATAGCGTTGGCCTGCCGTTTCTTTTTGACCATGCCACCATTGTTTCCTGGCGGGGTGTGAATGATCTGGCACGGGTAAGGGCGGAAGAATTTGCCCGGCGCGGCCATTATCTGGCAAATTCGCGTATTGTTTCAGCCATGCCAGAACAACTACGCCAGACGCGCCTGGCCGATACCCCACCGGCCTTGCTCAGTCGCTATACGGCCTTACCAGATGATATTCCCTTGCGCATTGTCCAATTGGCACAAGATGTGGCTGCCGAATATGAAAATCCCTACGACCAGGCGCGGGCACTGGAACAATTTCTGCGTCAATATCCCTATTCATTGGAAACGCCTCTGCCACCGCCCGGTTTTGATCCGGTCGAATACTTTTTGTTTGATTTGCAGCGGGGTTATTGTGATTATTACGCTTCCAGCATGGTGGTGATGGCGCGAACATTGGGGCTGCCAGCACGATTGGTGGTGGGCTTTGCCGGGCAAGCACCTGATGAAAAGGGAACACAGGTTATACAGCAAATTAACGGGCATTCATGGGTGGAGGTTTATTTTGCCGGATATGGTTGGGTGGAATTTGAGCCAACCGCCACGTTTGCCAGCCCGCGTGACACGGCCGTAACTATCAACCCGGGCAGCTATGACCTGCAATACGGCCCCCCAGACGCCAGCACCTATACACCGCCGCCCATTCCACCGGCTGCCCCGGTACGGCCGTTCCCCTGGTCGAGGCTAATCATTGTCGGTTTGCTGGCAGTTGGCCTGTGGTGGGTGTGGCGGCGGCAACGGCGAGAACAGGCGGCACGGGCCGATGGGGTGGTGTGGAGCTACGGCCGTTTGCAAGCCAACGCCCGCAAAATTGGCCTGTCGCCCTTACCCAGCCAGACCCCAGACGAGTTCAGCCAACTCTTGCTGACGCGGCTTGACCAGTTCGGCCAGAACAAACGGCTGGCCGCCACCATCGCCGCTATGGTCGCGCCCATCATGTATATTACCCTGCTATACAACAAACGCCGGTATGGGGGTATGCCAGCCGGTGGGCAAGATGAAGCATTGCGTGCCTGGAAGTTGCTGCAACGGCCATTCCGCCGCCTCCGCCTTTCCCGATTCCCTCAATCAAAAGAGTCCTGATTGCTGCCAGATTATTTTTATCGCCCAG
>CAZOPF010000069.1:0-23209 GCA_964581605.1 uncultured Ardenticatenaceae bacterium | reverse complement strand
CTTCGCGGATCACCAACGCAACTCTACGGCCGCATTCGTAATCGCCACTACCCCACCCCGTTCCTGGATACGGGCGCGGAAAAGGACACGGCCGTGCCCCTCATCCCACATCTCCGTGATCACCGTCTCGCCGGGAAACACGGGCTGGCTAAAGCGGGCGCAAATACTCTGAAAACGGGCCGGGTCATGGCCGCCAAACGTCTTCAGCACCGCCCGCGCTGCAAAACCAAGCGTACACAAGCCATGCAAAATGGGCCGGTCATAACCGCCAACGGCCGCCATCTGCGGATCAGCGTGTAGCGGGTTGCCATCGCCGGAGGCCAGCCGGTAATAGAGCGCCTGGTTGGGCTGGGTGGCCTGGGCCACAACGGCATCGGGCGGCCGATCAGGTGACAGATTCACACTGCCAGATGGCCCACGCTCGCCACCAAAACCGCCGAGTCCACGAATGAAGGCGGACAGTTGATTAAAAGCCACTTGCATTCCCTGGTCATCTACCGTGGAAATGTCCAGAACAATGAGCGCGCCGGAGCCTTTGTCATAGACCTGGCTGATGTGGGCGTGGCTGGTGAGGGTGGCGGTTGTGGGTAACGGCCGTCGTAAAACCATCACCTGCTCCCCATGCAGCAATAACATCGGGTTGAACTCCAGCCCCGGCACATCCAAAATCTGCCACATCATCGGAAAGGGGAAGATCACGGGGAAGGTAGGAAAGACAAAAAAACCGGCCCCATTCAACTCATACACAAACTTCAACTCATCCCGATCCAGCGGATCGGCCGCCGCCCCAATGGAAAGCGCGTATAGACTCACATCCCGCTCCGTATACCGCGTCTCCACCGGCTTGAACTGGTAGCCCACCACTTTTGATATATCTATGCTCATTAGATTACTCGTGATGCGTGAGACTTTTCCGGTCACGCATCACGCATCACTTCAACTTTGGATTATTGGCATGGCGATCCTTGTCACGGGTACTCTTTTTCGCCATGTTATCGTGAAAAGCGGCCGTCAGGTCTATGCCGGTCTGGTTGGCCAGGCAGATGAGGACAAAGAGCACGTCGGCCATTTCGTCGGCCAGGTTGGGCGCTTCGTCCGTTTTTTTGAAGCTCTGGTCGCCGTACAGCCGGGCCATCAGCCGGGCCACTTCGCCCACTTCTTCCATGAGCACGGCCGTGTTCGTCAACTCCGAATAATAGCGCACCCCCACCGTCCGCACCCATTCATCCACCGTTTGTTGGCAATCGCGTAGTGTGATGTCGTTCATAGCCCTTGTGGAGATTAGAGATTGGAGATTAGAGATTGATTGCATCTCCAATCTCGTTAGTGTCATTAGTTTTTCGCCATGACTACAGCGGATAAAGAAATAAACGGATTCCTCTCTGGAAATTTATCTGCTTGTTTCTCCATCCGTTGTAGTCTCAAGGGGGTGGCGAAAACTTCGTGACACTAACCAACCTCTAATCTCATCTTTATTCCCAAATCGGCCCCATCTTCTCTTCCGCCAGACGGCGCAGATATTGGCAGTAGGGGTTGTCATTAGAGCGGTTGGCAATGTCCATGAGTTGAGCGGCGGTAATGTACCCTTTGCGGAAAGCGATCTCTTCCACGCAACCCACCTTGAGACCCTGCCGGTGTTCGATGGTTTGCACAAAGTTGCTGGCTTCCAACAGGCTGTCATGCGTGCCCGTATCCAGCCAGGCAAAACCACGCCCCAGCAGTTCCACCCGCAACTGCCCGCGCTGCAAATAGATATTGTTCACATCGGTAATTTCGTACTCACCACGCGCCGACGGCCGTAACTCCTTCGCCACCCGCACCACATCCGCATCATAAAAATACAGCCCCGTCACCGCATAATTGGACTTCGGCTGTTTCGGCTTCTCCTCAATCGTCAACGCCTTGTAATTTTGATCAAACGAGACCACCCCATACCGCTCCGGGTCTTGCACGTAGTAGGCAAACACCAGCCCGCCCTCCTGCAACTGCCCCGCCTGCCGCAGCCGCGCCGACAGCCCATGCCCATACAAAAAGTTGTCACCCAGCATCAACGCACACGGCTCATTGTTCACAAACTGCTCGCCAATCACAAACGCCTGGGCAATGCCATTCGCTTGCGGCTGCACCGCATACTCAATGTGCAACCCCAACCGTTCCCCATTGCCGAACAACCCCCGGTACAGCTCAATATGCTGCGGCGTGGAGATGATCAAAAACTCCCGAATATCGGCCAGCATCAACACCGACAGTGGGTAGTAAATCATCGGCTTGTCAAACAATGGCAAAATCTGCTTCGACAGCGAAATGGTCAACGGATACAACCGCGTCCCCATCCCACCAGATAGAATAATTCCTTTCATACACTCCTCAATCTAGCCACAGATTCCACAGATGACACAGATTTTGGGCTTTCATCATCTGTGAAATCTGTGTAATCTGTAGATCGTTCCTCTAAAATCCCATGGCCCGGCCAATAATCTCTTTCATAATCTCCGTCGTGCCGCCGTAGATGGTTTGCACACGAGTGTCCAGAAAGGCTTTGGCAATGGGGTACTCCATCATATAACCGTAACCGCCGTGCAGTTGCAGGCAGTCGTCTACCACCCGCTTTTGCAGTTCCGTCGTCCACCATTTGGCCATGGCGGCTTCGGCGGCCGTCAAATTACCCGCATTCAGTTCTTCAATACAACGATCTACAAACACGCGGGCAATTTCAATCTCCGTTTTCATTTCCGCCAGCCTAAAGCGGTTGTGCTGGAATTTGCCAATCGGCCGGCCGAACGCCTCCCGCTCCTGGCAATATCTAATCGTCATCTCCAACACCGTCTCGCAGGCCGCCACGGCAATGACGGCAATGGAGAGCCGTTCCTGCGGTAACTGCATCATCAACTGGTAAAAACCCTGTCCTTCGCCGCCGAGCAAGTTGTCCAGGGGCACTTTGACGTTGTGGAAGAACAGTTCGGCCGTGTCCTGTGCTTTCAGCCCTATTTTGTCCAGATTACGGCCGTGCTCAAACCCCGCCATCCCTCGTTCCACCACCAGCAAACTGACGCCCGCGTGCCCCGCCGCCGGGTCAGTCTTGGCCACCACAATCACCAAGTCACTGTTAATGCCATTAGTGATGAACGTCTTCTGGCCGTTGAGCAGGTAATGGTCGTCGTGGCGCACGGCCGTCGTCTGAATCCCCGCCAGGTCACTGCCCGCGTTCGGCTCGCTCATGGCAATCGCCGTAATCGTCTCGCCCGTGATCATCTGCGGCAGCCAGCGCTGTTTTTGCTCCTCCGTGCCATAGGTCAGAATGTAGGGCAGCACAATGTCATTGTGCAGGCCAAACCCCACACCCGACGCGCCCGCACGGGTCAACTCCTCCGTCAGCACCACGTTGTAGCGAAAGTCGGCCAGCCCCAACCCCCCACATGCCTCCGGTGCGGCCATCGCCAGAAAACCGGCGGCGCCTGCCTTCAACCACAATTCGCGGGGCACAATGCCGTCGTGTTCCCACTGTTCGTGGAAGGGCGTTACCTCTTTCTCCACAAACCGGCGCACCGCCTCCCGAAACATCACATGCTCTTCGTTAAACAATGTCCGCTTCATAACCGTCTCCTGTGAGAATTTTTAACGCAAAGAAGCAAAGGGGCATAAGAGGCAAAGAGAAGAAATAGGATCACAGATGAGACGGATAAGACGGATTATCACAGATTTTTACCCGTGAGAATCCGTGTTATCCGTCTCATCCGTGGCCCAAAATTCATTATTGCGGCGGTGGTAGCTGCCCCAACGACAGGTCAATGCGCGACTCATGCACGCTGGACTGCCAGCGCAGGCGCAAACTGGCGCTCAGGGCCGCTTGCGGCACAATAAAAACCTGGTCGCCGGTCGCCGATTGGCCAGGGGCAATCTCGGCCGGTAAGGGCGTTAATTCATTCGCAAATGGCGCACTGGTCTGCCACGATTCATACAAATTCAGATATTCATCAATCAACCGAAAATCTGTTGCCAACACTGGTTTCTGGCTCTGGTTGGTAATGGTCATCTTCACTACCACATACACATAACCCGGCTTCAAGGGCTGATCGGCCGGCTCGTTGCCGGAGCGGGTGCTGGTTTCATCCACCTGAATGGTCACACCGTTCAATGTCACGGACTCAGAAGCGTCACCAGCCGCATAATCATAATTGGCCGGTAATGTATCCGGGTCAACTTCTTCTTCAGGCTGGCAGGCCACAAACAAGAACAAGATTGCTAAGAAGATGAAAAGGGTACTGCGTTTCACGTCTTTCCTCCTGTAAAAATGTTGGGCGCTATAATACCGCGTGTGGGGGAAAAGATGTAATTGGGTAATTGGGTAATTGGGTAATTAGGCAATTACCAACGAAGCCATATCCGTCACGGCCGTGTCCAGCACCACATCCACCTCACTCTGGGCAAACAGGCTGGCGGCCACTGTGGCACGGCCGTCTCCCTCCACATCCAGCGACCATTGGGCATGGGCCGCCAGCAATGCCAGCGCCAGCGCCCGGCCTATGGTCAGGGCAAAACGGCGCGCACCTGCTTCCAACAAAGCCGGATTGCTGGCGGCTGTTTGCGCCAGCCAGCTTTGGGCGTGGGTCAGGGCATGTTGAGCGGTGGTTACGGCCGTGACCAATCGTTCATCGCGCACGGCCGTCGCACATGCGGCCACTTTTTGCACCAGCGCCGGTAGCGCTGCCCCATCGCGCAGCGCCCGCAAGGTATCCAGCGCCAGCACATTGGTCGTGCCCTCCCAAATGGGCAATACCTGGGCATCGCGCAGCAGCAGCGGCAGCCCGGTATCTTCCACATACCCCGCGCCGCCATGCGCCTCTAAAATTTCGCTGGTCACCGCCACCCCCTGCCGCCCCGTCACCAGCTTGTTAATCGAGGTCAACATACGCAGCAGTGCAGCTTCCTCGTCCGTAATCTCGCCCGCCTCATCCTTGCCAATTAACTCCACGCCATAAAACGTCAAATGAAAGGCCGCTTCAAATTCCGCTTGCAGCCGCGCCAGCGTGTCCACATGCAGCGGCTTTTGCGCCAGCGGCGCACCAAAGGCCACCCGCTTATGGGCATAATCCCGCGCCAGCGCCAGCCCCCGCCGCATAAAGGCAATGGCGCTGACGGCGTTCCAGGTGCGAGTCAGGTGCAGCATGGGCACGATGTGGCGCACCCCGTCCGTCAGGGCATAAACGGGCATGGCCGGTGCGCCATGCAACATAATTTCGGCGGTGGGCACTTTGCGCGTGCCCAGTTTGTCTTTCAGGCGCAGGATTTCCATGTTTTGCAAACGGCCGTGCCCATCCCGCGTCTCCAAATAAAACAGCGCCAGCCCCTTGCCACCGGGTGGATTCCCTTCCGGGCGGGCCAGCGTCAGCGTCATTTGTCCCGTCGCGGCGGAAGTGAACCATTTACGGCCGTGCAACCGCCACGTCTCTTCGTCGTCCAACACCGCCACCGTCTCGCTCAGCCCCACGTCCGAACCACCGGTAGATTCCGTCATCCACTGCCCACTCGTCCAGAATTGGGCCGGGTCACGGCTGGTCAGGTGGGGGATGGCCCGGTCAATGAGTTCCTGGTTGCCAGAGCGCAGCAGGGTGCGTGCCGCGCCATCAGTCATCGCCAATGGGCAGGTGTACACATCGGTCGAGGGGTGGAAGAGGTAGGTAAGGGCAAACTGATGAATGCGGTCATAACGGCCGTACTGCTCCTCATACGCCGCCGCCACAATGCCAAAGTGCGCCGCCAACCGCTCCGCCTCCTTCCACAGCGGCGTCACCTCAATGTGGTCAATGCGGTTGCCCCAGGCATCCCATTGCGTCAGCACCGGCTCGTTCAACCGGTCGGCCAACTGCATCTGGTACAGCCGCCCCCCGGCCAGATGGCCCAATTCCCGCAGCGCTGGTTCAATTTCCGCCAGCGACTCCGGCGGCAATACCCGCCGCAAATAACTGCGCAGCACCCGATCCTCATCATACTGATTGCCCAAAGCAGGCGGTGGTTGGTTAAATGGCTGGTTAATCATCAAAAACGCCTCCTACTTTCAGGAGGTTGGGAGGGTAAGAGATTCAAAATTGCCTAACCTCCCAGTCTCTCAATCTCTTCTACAACTGCAAAGCATAGACAATCGCTTCATCCAGCGATAACTGCCGCCCAGCAGCCATCCAGGTCTCTTCTATTTCTTCAGGCAACTGTGCCCGCGTAGGGGCCAGCAGTTCATCCATTTTCTGCTGGTAACTGGGCGGCAGGGGTGCGCCAATTGTTTCGCGCAGCGCCACTGCCGCACCATACAAGCGGAAGGCCGCTTCTGGGCTATCTTCGGCCGCCGCCAGGCAGCAAATGTCTTCAAGCAGGTAAGCCAGCGCCCCTTTGTCGCCCAATTCGCGGTTAATGCGCAGACTCTCCCGGTACAGTTCGCGCGCCCGCTGATAATCGTGTTGGTCACGGGCCACACTGGCCAGATTGTTCAGCGAATTCGCCAGCGCCCAGCGGTCGCCCACTTCGCGCTGCAACATCACCGCCTCCTCCAATCGCTGCCGGGCCGTGTCCAGGTCACCCAAATTCAGCGCTAGAAAGCCCAGATTATTGAGCGAATTGGCAATGGCCGACTTATCGCCAATCTCCTGGCGGATAGCCAGGCTTTCTTCATACAACCGCTGTGTTGTCACAAGTTCGCCCTGGTAACGGGCCACAATACCCAGGTTATTGAGCAGGCTGCCGATGCTGCTTTTGTCGCCCAGGCGCCGCCGGATTTCCAGACTTTCACCCCAGAGGGTGCGGGCGGTCTGGTAATCGCCCCGCTGCGCGGCCAATATGCCGGAAAATTGCAACACCTGGCCGATACCGGCTTCATCACCCAATTCTTCAAAGTTCCGGTGGGCATGTTGCAGGCGTTCGGCGGCTTCGTCGTAGCGGCCCTGTTTGCGCAGATGTTCGGCGAGGGCGGTTTGGGCGGCGGCACGGCCGTGTAAATCCCCCAACTGCCGCGCCAATGCCAGCGTATTTTCCAGCACCGTCTCCGCTTCCGGCCAACGGCCGACGGTTTGCAGCGCCTCGCCCAGTTTGAGCATGACCGGCACTTTTTCCGCTTCCGGCACCAGCGGCATGGCCCGCTCGTAATAGGCAATGGCCGCTTCATGGGCATATTTGGCCTGGGCGTCGGCAGCGGCCAGCAACAGGTAACGCTGCATTTTGGCCTTGTTCTCGCCATGCGAAAAATGGTGCGCCAGAATGGGCAGGTAGGCCGCCAGCATTTCCACATAGGCGCGTTCAATGTATTCGCCAATTTGGGTGTGCAGCCGGGCACGGGTGGCATAGGGCAGACTTTCATACGTAGCTTCCTGCGTTACCACATGTTTGAAGACATAGGTTAATTCCGGCTCCGGCGTATCCAACGCCGTCAATTCCAACTGGCGCAGCGCTTCCAGGTCAGCCTGGACACGGGCCACATCGCCCAATTCCGGGTACGCGCCCCAAAGAAAAGCCACCCGAAAGAGACGGCCGATAACGCTGGCGATCTTGATGGTGTTTTTCTGCCCTTCGGTCAACTGGTCAATACGGCTCAGGATCAGGCTGTGCAAGCTGTCTGGTAACTCCAGCGTCGCCATCGCTTCCGCCGATTGCAGGTCTATGTGGCGGTCTTGCAAATAGTTGAGCAGTTCCTCGATGTAAAAGGGGTTGCCGTCGGCTTTGGCGGTGATGCGCTCCACAAAGGCGGGGGAAACGGCCGTGTCGGCGCCAAACAACTGGGCCATCTTCAACTGCATCAGGTGATGTGCTTCCGCGGGCGTAAATTCGGTCAACGTCACTTCCGTAAAATGGGGCAGCGCAATGACTCGCGGCGGCAAATCGCCACCCACCTCCACAATGCGGTATGCCAGCACCAGCAGCACCGGCATATCGGCCATGGCCCGGCCCAAAATTTCCAGCAAATCGTGAGACAGGGGGTCAATCCAGTGGGAATCTTCTAAAACCAGGAGCAACGGCCGTGCCGCCGCCCGCGCCCGCACACAACTGATCAACAGCGATTCCAACGATGCCTTGCGCAATTTGGCGTCAAATGAGCGGGTGAGATCGTTATCAGGAATAGCCCGGTTGAGGGCCATGCCCAGCAGCGGCAGGCGGGGCAACAGCGCCGGGTCAATTTGCGCCAGTTCTGCTTTCAACTGGGCCACCATCTCTTCCAACGGGGGATCGCCCATGACGTTAAAGAAGCCGCGCCAGATGGTGTGCCACACATGGTAGCTACTTTTAGAAGCGTAGGCGTGGCACTCGCCGCCGTACCCGGTCAGGCCGCGATCACGCGCCAACCGAATCACCTCGGCTACCAGGCGGGATTTGCCCATGCCAGGGTGGGCGGTGATGCCGATAATCTGCCCCTGTCCGGCTAATACCCGCTCGATCCGTTCGGCAATCAGAGACAATTCTGCTTCACGGCCGACCATGGGCAGGGCGTAACCGGGTTCGAGCAGGCGCATCATGGAACGGGGACGGGGGCGAGTCACGGCCGTGACTGCCATCTTGCCACTTTTCCCCTTCACCTCAATGGCCGGTAAAGATTCCCATTCAAACCCCTCCACAACCTGTTGAATCTCTTTCGTTGCCAAAATCTGGCCGGAGGCGGCCTGCTCCATCAACCGCGCCGACAGATTGACGCCATCACCTAACACGCCGTAAGTCCGGCGGGCGCTGCCCCCATACGCTCCCGTCCGCATGCGCCCGGAAGCGACGCCAATTTGCACGGCCGTAATGGCGGGCATTGCCGCCGAATTGATGATGTCCCAGGCAGCAGAGACGGCGCGGGCGGGGTCATCCTGGTGGGCAATGGGTGCGCCAAAAGCGGCATAGAGGTAGCTGCCCTTGTCGCCGATGGTCAGTTGCAGCAGGGCGCCATCATATTGCTGGATGATGCGCTGCACGGCCTGGATGTACCAATCCAGCTTGACGGCCGCCGCCAGATCATGGTCATAATCAATACCTGTAAACTTCATAAACAGGGCGACGGCGGGGCGGAGTTCGGCCAGAAATTCACCCTGACCGTGTTGCAACTGGTCATACACGGTGGGCAGCAACCAGGGTTGAATTTGGGCGTCGGTGAGAGGGCGGGACAGGGGGGGCCAGGGGTGAGGGGGCACGGCCGTCAACAACTCCTTTACCACCGCGAACTGTTCACCATTGCCGGCCGTTCGCCATTCGTGAATGACAAGATGGGGTTGCAGGGCAACGGCCGTTTCCGCAGTCAGCACCACATCTCCCTTTCTGGCCAGATGCTCGGCGGTGGTCAACCCTTCCAGCATCTCGCCGGCCATCACGTCCAGCAGTTGAATGTCTGGATCACCGACTACAAACCGGCGCACAGAACCAATGGCGACGGCCGTTTTCACCGCCAATGTCACCGTTTTCCCCGATGGGGTCAATATCTCGGTAAATTGGGTCATCGCCTGCTGCATGGCCAACGCGCAGGCAACCCCACGCAACCCATTATCGCCATCCAGCCAACAGGTAATAGCATCCCCGGCAAAAGAAATAACGCTACCGCCAAAATGGTGTAGTTCGGTGATCAGGGCATCATACACCCGGTTCAGATAGCCGGTTAGCTCTTCTGCGCCGCGCCGTGGGCCTAACTCTTGCGCTAATGCTTCCGTGAGGGGAGTGAAACCGGAGATGTCGGCAAATACGGCCGTGCCCTGTGTGCGCTCTGGCAACTCCACATCCTGCGCCAACGCCTGCCGTCTGTCCATAGGGATGTAGGTGGTGGGGTGTTCCATACAGTGCTAACTATACGCCACAGCGAGCAGGGTGGCAATGGAGAATGGCATAAAACCCTACCGCACTACCAACGGTAAGGGGCTATTGGCCCAGGCGATTATTCACAATTACAGGTAGTAGCGTGGCAAAATGTAGAAAAGCAGGGCCGCGATATTGAATAACACAATGCCTATACGCAGTGCGCTGTGTACGGCCGTGTCCCACCGCCTGGGCAGCAAAAAAAGCAACCCCAACGTAAAAAAGGTGAGCATGGGAATGACCGTACCTAACCAGTAACGCCCTTGCAGCCCCCGCCCCAGGCCATATTCCCACCAAAAGGTCAGGTCATACACCTGAATCAGCAGCACCGGCAGCAGCACCGTGCCCGCCAGAAACAGCCAGACCAGCACCGGGGCCATCCGCCGCCCCTGCTGCCAATCGGTAAACGTCGGGCGATTTGGAAAATCGCGCCACAACTTGAGCGCCAGCCCGACCAGCGCCAGCAGTGTCAGCAGCCGCAGCAGGTGGTAGACCCAGGGCTGCACCGGCGTATCCAGCCAGCCAAAATGCGCCCACCACGTCACAAAAATACCACCCCACACCGATTGGAAATAATCAATGGCGTGCTGCACGGGCGCATAATCGGTGAACGGGTTTTGCACGATGCGGTGCCCTTTTAGTACCGGGTTGAAGTAAAACAGGTCATCGTTCAGCCGCAAACTGCGCTGCATCCACCAGCCCACGGGGATGATGATGAGCACGTTCATCAACACGGCCGCCCCAAAAACCGACCAGCGCCGCCCTTTGCCACGCCACCAATCATACAAAACGGCCAACGCCACCAGCGGCGCAAAGCCGTTGATGGTCGGTTTGATGAGCATGGCGGCGGCAAAGGTGAGGCCCATGGCGATGGCGAGTTTGGTGGTGAAACGGCCGTACAACACCAACAAACAGCAGTAAATCAACAGCGAATACAGCACAAAAAAGAGGCCGTCTACAGAGATGACGGCCGTCATCTGCGTCAGTTGCGGCTGAAAAGCGACCAGCGTGGGGATGGTCAGGCGCAGGGCAGCGTTGGTGGGAAAGAGCAGCCGGGCAATCAGATAAGCGACGATGACGATGGGACTGCTGACCAGCACGGCCAAGAGGCGCTGCACCTGCACCCGCAGCAGCAAATCGCCGCCGTAGCTCACCAGCCGGTAAGGGATGGCGGCCATCATATAGTACAGCGGCGTGGCGTGGGCGAGTTTGGCGGTGATGCCCAATTCGGTGCTGGTTCTCAACTCATGGGGTAATTGGGCAAATTCAGATTCGCGCAGACCAACGGCCGTGTCGCTCCAACCCTGGCGCTGTTCGGGGTGATAATCCAGCCGCCCCACGTCCGCCAGTTCACGGGAGCGGGTGATTTCATCGGGCAGGATGGTGTCGTTGGTGTCGGGCAGACGGCCGTGTTCCCCAATAAACTGAATCACCGCATAATGGTCATCCTCATCCGGCCCCTGCCACAGCGGAAACGCCAGACTCCACAGCGCCCCCTTGACCAGCATAATGGCAAACAGTAGCCCAATCAGCAGCCATTCGCGCCGGATTGTAGATTGCAGATTGCGGATCGTGGATTGGAAGCCAGTCATAAGGATATGGTGATTGTCGTAATCCAGGAGGTCAGACCAACGGCCGTACCATCCGCCGATGTGTCACAATTTGCCCATACCGGTTGGCCAGGGTAGACGGCCGTTCCTCCGTCACCACAAAACCGAGCCGGGCATACAACGCTTCGGCGCGGGGGTTGGTAGCAGCCACATCGAGCGCGGCCGTGCGGCTACCGCCTTGCTGCGCCTGCGCCAACAGGTAATGGACGAGTTGGCTGCCCACTCTCTGGCTTTGCCATGCCGGAGCCACACCTAAATGCGCCAGAATGGCTGTGTCTCCTTTGGGCGGCTGGATAATATGCTCGGCCTGCAAACCACAGCGAATAACGCCCAGACCGGCTAATCGGTAAACGCCGATAATTTGCCGGGCAGCGTGCAGTGTAAAATTGAGTGCCCTCTGGCCGGTAAAAGTCGTGCCCACACCCACGACTGCCCCTTCCACCTCCGCGACCACATGATTCCGATAGCTAAATTCGCCGCGGCCGTCCACAAATACCCGACGCAAAAAGTCAGAAGCGGTCACTTTGTCACGGCGGAAAATATAATCGAACGCGGCCGGGCCGGAACTGTAAATGAGGGGCACGGCCGTGTCCACATCCGCAGGCCGCGCCGGACGAAATAGTACATCCATCAATGACTACCCCCCGGTAACAGCCGTCAGCACAATCAGCAAAATCCAGGCAATGCTGGTGTAAATGGCTAACCAACCCAGCGCACTGCCAACAGTGGCACGAGTACGGCCGCCCGCATCCACCGCCGCCCGCAAATTCATATACCAGGCCGCCTGCCGCGCCCGCGAAGTCGCCTGGATGCCCAGGAAAATGGCCGGGGCAATACCGACCAGGGCACTGAGGCCCACTTTCAGCGGCGTCACCCAGGCCGCCAGTTTATCCAGAAAAGAAAGCGAACTGTCATCCAGCAGCACGGGCAACACCAGCACCAGGAAGGGCAGCAGACTGAGCGCTACCGCTACCAACCCAAACGTCAGGCTGGAACCGGCGGCCTGGCTGGCCCCGGTGCGCAGTTCCGGCTGCACCGCTTCCAATGTCAACGGCCGTCCACAATTACCACAATACAGACTGCCCCTCAAAATCGTCGCCTGGCAGCCCTCACACACCTGCAAATAAGCGGTGCGGTCAGTGAAGATGGCCGGGTCAATTTTGATCTCCACCACTCGATCCTGCGGATTTTTGACTAACACACCGGGATTATCGGGGATGGGCATCCGGGCTAAGGCATTGGCCTCTTCGGCCGTCACCAGAGCGCCAGGTTCACTTTCCCCCGCCGGGATGATCGCTGTGCCTGTATTGCTGCTGCCCGGCACCAAATTTTTCGCCTTGTTGATCAACTGTGTGCGCCGCGCCTGCCCTTCCGCCTGCCGCTGCATGTCTATCCACTGCATGGTGGCGTTGGCGTGAACTTTGGAACCATCGCGCACGTAGTTGCTGACCAGATTCAAGAATTCGTGGGCGCGTTCCGGGTCGGGCGCTTCCACTTCCAACTGGCAGGTATCGGCAAACGGCCGTACCCGCACCGCCATCTCCGCCTTTTGCAACCCCAACCGGCGCGTCACGGTAGCCACAATCACGCCACTCTCCTCGTTATACGCCTGCAACTTCGCCCCCATATTTGCCAACGCAAACAGGCTGCTGCGCATGATGACGGTGGCGGTAACGGGATACGGCCGTTCAATGACAATAGCCATAAAGCCTCTTGGAACCGGTCTGGCCGGTTATTGGTGAATAATAAGATGATGGCGGCCCATTTCCACAAAGGAATGAGCCATAAACGCCTCAGCCAGTTGCCCTAGATTCTGCTCGAACAGCCGAAGCAGCTCATTGTTCTTGATGTTGCCTGTCGAGATAAGAAGGAGTTTATGTGGTCTGCCCCGCACCAGATGGGAATGAACAAAGTCAGCGTCTTTGGTGATAACGATTCGCTGTTGCGCAATAGAGATCTGATTAATCAGTTCATCGGTAGTGCGATTCTGATCCGGCAAATCCCGTGTGTGAACAACATCATGTCCAGCCTGCCGTAGCAGAGTGGCCAGTCTGCGTGGCAACTGCGCATCTACCAGAAAGTTCATGCCATTACTACTTGTACACGCTTTACCTGGCTCAAACGGGTCGCAAATGCTAACGCAGCCAGAATATCATCGTATTCCAGGTCATCATAATCCGCCAGAATCTCATCTGACGACATCCCACTACTCAGTAGTTCCAGGATCATCTCCACCGGATACCGCAAATGGCGTATGCAGGGTTTTCCGTGACAAATATCCAAGTCTATGGTGATTCGATCAAGCAATTGTTCAGTCGTCATTTTTTCATGCTCCGATTCGTTCATGTAGCATACCGCATGAGGGGGTATTTGTCACAGTTACTTGCGGCGGCGTTTACGTTCCCGGTCAGGCACGGCCGTGCCCTCTTTTTCCTCTCTATCAGGCATAAGCAACTGCTCTACCGGTATTTCGCCGTTCAAAGCACCGCTCATCGCCCGGATCGTTTCCGGCGCACTGCCGCAGCACGCGCCGATCAACTGTGCCCCCATCTGGTGAACGTGATAAGCGTAACCGGCCATCACTGCTGGTGTACCGTCATATTCCAGCGCGCCATTGCCGCCCCAACGCGGAATGCCGGCATTGGCTTTGGCAATCAGCGGCATCTCTGGGTCAACGACGCGCATGGCGGCAATGGCGGCCATCGTGTCCGGCAGGTTATTGCCGCAGTTGGCCCCCACCGCCGCCAGCTTCCATTCGCGCATCGTGGTCATGGCTTGTTCGGCCGTGACGCCCATCATGGTACGGCCGTTGGTGTCAAAACTCAGTGTCGCCGCCACCGGCAAGGAACAGACCAGCCGCACCCCTTCCACCGCCGCCCGCACTTCATCCAGGTGGCTCATCGTCTCAATCCAAAAAATATCCACGCCGCCATCGGCCAGCCCGCGCGCCTGCTCTGCAAACGCCGCCCGGCACGCGGCAAAGGTCATCGTACCCAGTGGTTCCAGCAGTTCCCCCGTAGGCCCCATCGAACCGGCGATCAGAACAGGGTGAGGCACATTGTCGGCAGCGGCACGGCCGTTGGCCGCCGCCGCCTTGTTCAGTTCATATACTCTGTCCTGTAAATCATGCAGCTTCAGCCGGTAGCGCGTACCGCCAAACGAGTTGGTCAAAATCACCTGCGACCCCGCTTCAATATACCGACGATGCACTTCCTGGATGCGCTCCGGGTATTCCACATTCCACAACTCCGGTGACCCACCCTGCGCCAACCCCATGCCAAACAACATCGTGCCCATGGCCCCGTCCAGAATCAGGTAATTTTGTGTGGATAGTTGTTTTTGTAAGACGTTCACGTTTTCCTCAAAGTGAGCGGTGAGCAGTGAGCAGTAAGCAGTTGACGCCAACTGCTCACTGCTTCCTGCTCACTGCTTACCATTCTTGATCAGCATAAACTTCTTCGCCGTCTCCACAGCAATGGCGGCATCGCGGCAGTAGGCGTCGGCTTCAATGTCTTCGGCAAACGCCTCGTTGAGCGGCGCGCCACCCACCAAAACAACGATTTCCTTGCGGATGCCTTCATCCTTGAGTGCTTGAATGACCACGCGCATGTAAGGCATGGTGGTGGTGAGTAACGCGCTCATGCCTAAAATGTCTGGTTGGTGCTCTCGTATGGCGTTCAAATAATTATCGGCCGAGTTGTTGATGCCCAGGTCAATCACTTCAAAACCGGCGCCTTCCATCATCATGCCCACCAGGTTCTTGCCGATGTCGTGAATGTCCCCTTTGACGGTGCCAATGACCATTTTGCCAATGCGAGGGGCGCCGGTTTCAGCCAGCAACGGCCGTAAAATCGCCATGCCCGCCTTCATCGCCTTCGCCGCCATCAACACCTCCGGCACAAACAAGATGCCATCGCGGAAATCAATGCCCACGATGTCCATGCCCGCCACCAACCCGCCGGTCAAGATGTCATACGGCGTGTAACCTCTGGATAGCGCCTCATGCACTTCTTCTTCAATCTCGGCCGCGTACCCATCGTACAAATCCTCATGCATCAACTCATACAACTCTTCTTTGGATAGCTCGGACAGTACAATCTCTTCTTCATCGCTCATATGTTTACCTCTGAAAAGAAATTTAACGCAAAGGGCGCAAAGATGGAAAGAAAAGAAGAATTAATCCCTTCGCCTTTCTCTTGCTTTGCCTCTTTGGCCTCTTTGCGCCTTTGCGTCAAAAAAATCCACCTCCGGCAATAAACCCTGCAAATGCGGAAATGGGTCACTTACGTGGGGCAGGTGCAGGGCGTCCACAAATTCGTCTTGAAAGTTGGGATGTACGGCCGTTTCCAGATACGTCACTTCCTTCGCCACCCGCTGCGCTTCAGCCCGCTTCTCCCGGTTGAGCAGGGCAATTCGGGCCCCATCGCCCGCCGCATTGCCAACGGCCGTCACCTTCGCCAATTCACAATCAGGAATCAGCCCTAAAATCATAGCATACTGTGGGTCAATATAGCTGCCAAACGCCCCCGCCAACAAAATGCGGTCTACCTGGGTCACCCCCGCTCGCCCCATGAGCAATTTGCAGCCCGCGTACAGTGCCGCTTTCGCCAGTTGAATGTTACGCACATCATCCTGCGTCACCAAAATGGGCTGACCGCTAGCGGTTTGTTCGGCCGTTACCAGAATATACGCTCCTTTACGGCCGTGCCACAACATGCGGGGATGGTCGGTGAGAGTGGGGTTGAAACGGCCGTCGGGCATTAAAACACCCACGACGAACAACTCCGCCACCACTTCAATAATGCCCGAACCACAAATACCGGCGGCCAAATGGTGCGGCTGCATCTCCGGCGGCGCGTTCGGACCAATCTGCCATTCATCCGACCACCGCTCTTCACCAATCACCCGGAAGCGGGCGATTTTGCTTTCCGGGTCAAGGCGCACCCGCTCAATCGCGCCCGGCGCAGCCCGCATCCCATAGCTGATTTGCGCCCCTTCAAAAGCGGGACCCGTGGGGCTGGAGGCGCTGAATAATTTCTCTCGATTGCCCAACACAATTTCCGCGTTCGTGCCCACATCCACAATCAGCATCAGTTCGTCCTGATTATACGGCTCTTCGGCCAGCAGCACGGCCACATTGTCCGCGCCCACATGCCCTGCTTCGGCAGGCAGAATGTGGACATTGGCCGCCTTGTGCAGCCGCAGCCCCAACTCCCGCGCCTTCACATCCATCGCTTCCCGGTTCGCCAGCGCAAAGGGCGCACCGCCCAACTCTTGCGGGTTAATGTCCAGGAAAATGTGCATCATCGTCGTATTGCCCACCACCACCAGTTCGTGAATGTCACGGCTTTGTAAACCGGCCTCCTTTGCGGCGCGGGCGGCCAGTTTGTTGAGGGTTTCGATCACGGCCGTGTGCATCTTCTCCAGCCCATCCTTGTGTGTCATGGCATAACTGACCCGGCTCATCAAATCCTCGCCGTAGACCACCTGCGGATTCATCGTAGACTCCGTCGCTAAAATCGCCCCAGTGCGCAAATCACACAAATGCCCGGCAATCGTCGTGCTGCCAATATCCACCGCCAACCCATAAATCCCCTCGTGATAGCCGGGCAGCACATCCATCACTTCCTGCTTCCACAAAATAACGGTCACTCTCCACTTGCCCGCCCGCAGCGCCTCCTGCAATTTTCGCAGGGCAAACAGATCAATGGTCAAATCGGTCAACTGCCACTGCTGGGCCAGCGCCTCTTGCAGCCGCCCCCAATCGCCACGATGCTCCCCCAGTTCCGCCTCATCCACGGCCACATATACCTGTCGAATGGCCGGATTGACTTGAATCACCCGCTCCGTCGCCGATTTGCGGATAACCTGTTTGTGCGCCCGGCTCTCTTCGGGCACAAAGACCAGCGCGTCACCCGTCACATAGGCAGAGCAGGCCAACCGACAATGGCCGGTTTCGCCCATACGTTGCAGCAGGGCGATTTCATCTTCGCCGGGCGGCGTCAGGTGGTCGGGGGTGGAAGTGATGGCGTGTTTCTCAAAACGGCCGTGTTCCACCACCACCTTACATTTACCACAGGTCAGCCGCCCGCCGCAGATACTCTCAATCTCCACCCCCACCTGCCGCGCCGCATCCAACAGCGATTGACCCGGTGCTACCCGACCCCGCCGCCCTGCGGGCATAAAGATGACAAGAGGGTTTTGTATGGTCATCGGTGATCGGTAATCGGTTATTCAGATGGCTTGTTGCGAGCAATGGCAATTGCTTCGTTAACAACAGTTGTTAGCCTCGTCATTGATAACCAAAGACATTTTGTAATATGTCGTCAAAAAACCATTGCACTGCATCGGCTACAGTTTTCCCTCTTTCTTCTATTTCATCTCTTTTTAGAGTGTCATAGTAGCGAATTATAAATTCGCCGTTATCAGTGAAGTAAATTTCTCGGAGACGTATCCGGTCCGCCCAACTCAGATTAGATAATCGGATGTAAGACCCTGATTCGGTTTCGTAGCGATTTAATTCCAAAGGTATTAAGCTATCTTCGTAAGGGAACTTATTCCAGTTTCTGAAGTAGCGGAACATAAACCGCTCATATTTCCCAGAGGTGTTTTCACGGAATGAAATAGAAAACGCATTGGCTCTTTGTATCTGCCCCTTTTCCTTTAGTTGTTGATAATCTTCAAACGAGATTTCCGTTTTGTAATCATAAAACTTGACTTCTATTTGCCCTTGAAGATTGTCATCAAGCAATTCTGATGCTTTCTGGAACTCGAGAAATATCTGACGAACACGGCTTTGCCAAAGCTCCATTTCCCGCGATTCGCGTTTCACAAGAGCGTCAACATCATTTGTGCCCCAACGTTTTGCCCAATCTGCCATTCGTCTTGTTTCATTACGAATCCTGACATATTCGCTGAAAAGATCGGTGCTTCTCTCATGTATAAGCATAATTAGCGGTTCATATAAACCAACATCTGCAAATGAAAGCGATTGATAACACTTAGGCCTATCTTCCCGCTTAATATTGCAGATAGGTGCTCCCTTCTTCAAAAGGATCAGGTTCATTAGCAATCTTGATACCCGGCCATTGCCATCAACAAAAGGGTGAATTGCTGTTAGCTCGTGATGAGCAACTGCTGCAACTATGACAGGATTCTTGTCCATGTTAAAGTTAATCCATTCTACAAGTTCCCTCATTCTTGCAGGCACTACAATAGGCTCAGGTGCGCGGTGTTCTGACCCCGAAATAACTACGCCAATGGTACGATATGCTCCTGGGGACAACTGGGAATCATTACCCACAATCAATTGGTGCAAATGACGAATGTCAACTTCAGTTAATGGATCTTCTCTTGAGGATAATTGTTTCAGATAATCAAAAGCCATTCCTAGCTGTTTAACTTCAATGGTATCTTTTAGAGGCTTACCGCTTATATCTATTCCTTCTTTTAACACCAAATTAGTTTCCTGAAGGGTTAAGCGATTTCCTTCAATACCAGTGCTGTGATAGATATGCGCTGCTTTGAAATGCTCTTCTAGCTTGGCTAAAGAGATAGGATCAAGAGTGCTTTGTTGACGAAATTCATCAATTTCACTCAGGTATTGAAGTAGTGCGTCTCTGAGGTCTTCACCCATATCAACCTCTTGAATTGCAATCATGTCCAAAATCCTTCCACCCAAAGTGAGCCTGATATTGAAAGTGTCTAAACCTTATGCACACGTACGGCCGTGCTCCGCCAATCAATCGTCTCATACTGCCGGTCTAATTCAGCGACGACGGCCGTCACCACATCCTCCGGCGAGCCATCCCGCTCCTGTGGTTCGCCCCAGGCAAGAGCCTCCAGGTACGCATCCGTGCCCGTCAGCCCGGCGGCCATAGCCGCACTGTCAATGGCCGACTGAAAGCGCGGTGGCAGTTCCCGGCTCACCCGGTCACGTCGCCCTCCGGCCCGCACCTGAATGGGAATATCATGCCAATACAAAACTTGATAGGTCGTCATATTTTCATTTGAGGTCAATTACTGTCTCGTAATGAGTTTTATCTTCCAGCAGGCGCAATTGCACAGGCAACCCAAACAAGGCGATCACATAATCAGGAATAGGTAGTTTTTCCAGAGCACGAGGCTCAACTTTTATAGCCCCATCGCCATAAGATTTACCGATCATTGCGAGATTCGCCACCGTATCAGGATGACCAAGTATGCACCAAAGGCGTTCAATATATTTCTCCTCGTTTGCTCTTGGGTATAGACACAAGAAACTGGTGAGGGGGATAATTCCAGCCGTATTGCGGATAAATCGCACATTACGCCGTCCCAAATAGGCAAATAGAAAGGGTGGGGCCAGGCGAGACTCTGTCTTGTACCAGGGTTTGCGCTGTGAAATAAGTGGCCGTTTGGGCAGACCAAGAGTCTCACCTTTTTGCAAATACCTTTTCAACTCATCAGGGTACTTTTCAAACTCGCCCCCATTGAGGGCAAGAAGGAACGTGGGTCTACCTTTTGCCTGGAGAGTTTCCAGGGTCTCGGGTGTAATTTCGTCGCCAGGTACATCTCTGGTACGCCCCACAGCCCTGACAAAATAACATTCTGGAATACCCGTTTGTCTTATCTGTTCTTCTGTCAAAAAGAAAAAATCGTTGGCCCCTGTCGCCACACCACGAACGACCTGCAAAAAATCGCCAAGAACATATTTGCCGATCTTTTCCGTTGTCGGTGGCCTGGACAAACCTGTTTCTAATCCTTCCTCTAATTTGCGCTGAATAACTGCTAATCCTTTATCAGGTTTTGCGGCAAAATCAGATCGCACCCATGCCTTGAGTATGTTCGTTTGGGATACATAGCAGGTTGCCCACTTAAATTTTTCTTTTGGGGGCCTGTTGCGAATTAAAAATATCAGAGGGTTTGTATCTACATTGGGGAAAGGAGATGCTTCTGGAGCAAAGGTGATCACAGCCTCTAATGCATAATTGGCAGCAATCCAACGCCACAAATCATAGGCAAACTTACCTTCACACGTATCCGCCGGCATGATAAAAGCGAGACGGCCGTCCTCCACCAACAATGTTAACGCCCGAATCAAGAAATAGATGTGCAGACCGGCACGGCCGTCCAACACCTTACCTGTCGTTTGCAGACTCAGCCGCTTAAGTTCTTCTTTCATCTCTGGGGGTAGGCGATGATGCCGGATATATGGTGGATTAGCAACGATGGCCGAAAACTTTTCTGGTGGTGGTTCACAAACAAAATCACCAACTGTTACATGAGTCAAATCATCAGGGACCAAACCAAATTGAATGGCCTGGTCTAAGGGGGCTGGATCAATATCCATTCCCGCAAGCGTGACATCAACACCCTTCTCGTTTGCCGCTTTCTTAGCTGCCCGAAAAAAAGCGCCCGCGCCAACCGCAGGATCAAACAAAGTGATCCCGGTCGTGTAACGACCGCCGGTATCGGTCAGGACATATTCCACCATTGCCTCGGCAATCCAATCAGGCGTCCAGAACTGCCCTTTTACACGCAGTTGTTCTCTGGCTGCCCCAGTGGTCGGAAGTTTGTAAGCCTCAACTCCTTGCATCTGCCATTTCCTGAAGAACTTGTAACGCCTCATCACGCAAAACTAATTTACCACCCTCAAAATGAACATAGGGCAAGATATGACCATTTTTATCAACGATGTGTTTTGCTGTCAGGGTTGGTTCTTCACGCGCATCACCCAACGGATAGCTGTAATGGTAATAGAACTTGTAAAGAGATTTCCTTGTGGTTGCTCCCCCAGGAGCTTGAAACGTCTGCTCGGTCGGCAAGATAAACCCTTCTTCAATGAGGTTTTGTGCTTTATCAAAAGCAATGGCGTAGGCCACATCATAAAATACATGCCAGATATGGATGGGAACGTGGTTCGCATTTTGCCACGCTTGTAACGGCTTCCTGTCTTCTTCTTTGATAATGATGGTGGGCAAAACGGCACTCTTCTTTAAGCCAGCTTTGCCACCCAAACGTTTTTGTGGTTTTAGTTCAGCCCCATAATCCGGCATCAACTTCGCTTGCCAAAGGCTGTTCTCACATTCTACAGCCACAACAGCTTTTGATAAGATTGCTTTAATAGCCGGGTGATCCTCAACCGTAAAAGGCAACTCGGAAAGGCCGCCCAGAGCGTCAACCATTTCTTCGACGCTCTGCCGATCTGTTTTCTTGAAAATCAGCAGATCAGGACGTTTAACAGCGCCTAAACCTGCGGCCTCCAATCGCTCAAAGTAAAGTTCAAACGCGCGCACATCATCGTCTGGCGCGGTGCTGCTTGGGCCATACGGTATGGCAAAGAACTGGTTCGTCTCATTTACTGCCTGAATGACCCTTTCTTCGCTCCATACCCCTTGTGACCAGCGCATCAGAAAATCACTGCCGCGCAAACGACGCGGATTGAGCAAGAAATCTAACCACTCAACAAACCCAAGCCCTTTGAGTTCCAGCTCAATATTTTCGACACAAACGCTCAATAGCCTTTCAAACAAATGCATGATAAAACCTTAATTTCCCAATTCAAACGCTCGTCGGTAGACTTGCACGTAGCCCTGATAGTTGATGTCGCGGGGGTTGCCGATGGTTTGGGGGTCGTTGGCGGCCAGTTCGGCCAGCAGGGGGATTTCGTCTTCGGTGAAGCCCAGTTCTTGCAGGGAGGGGATGCCCACGTCGCTGGTCAGGCGGTACACGGCCGTAACCGCCCTTTCTGCCGCTTCCCAAATGGACAACCCACGTATATCCTCACCCAACGCCTGGGCAATGCGGGCAAAACGGTGTGGCTCGCCCATATAGTTATACTCCATCACCGGCCCCAGCAGCCGGGCGGTTAGCGCCCCATGTGGCACGTCACGCACACCGCCCGCCGTCTGGCTCATGGCGTGGGCCGCCCCCGCGCTGGCCACGCCATAGGCCATGCCGCCCAACGCCGCCGCCATGCTCATCTTGTAGCGTGCCTCCTGGTTCTGCCCCTGGGCATAGGCAATGCGCAGATAGTGGCCGACGTACTCCATGGCCAGCAGCGCCACCGCGTCGGTGAATGGTTGAGCATAGGCCATGGTATAACATTCGATGGCGTGGGCCAGGGCGTCCATGCCCGTGCCCGCCGTGATGTGGGCGGGCAGCGCCAGGGTGAGCAGTGGGTCAATGAGGGCCACGTGCGCGCCGATCAGCGGTGTGCCGCCCACGTTGTACTTGATTTTGCGCTCCGGGTCGGTGATGACTGACCAGAGCGTGACTTCGCTACCCGTGCCGGCCGTCGTGGGAATGGCGATCATGGGCGGGATACGTCTGGTCACAGGGTTGGGATCAGCCCATTCGTATTGGCGGATGGAACCACCCTGTACAGCCGTGACTCCAATCGCCTTGGCCGTATCCATCGGGCTGCCCCCACCCAGGCCAATCAGCCCATCGCAGTCCGATTCACGGTACACGGCCGTGCCCCCATCCACCAGCGCAATCGGCGGATTAGGCACCACATCAGCAAACAACACATAATCCAGCCCCGCCCGCCGCAGTTGGCCGGTGACTTCAGCCACCACGCCTGCGGCTACGAGACCTTTATCGGTAACGAGCAACGGCCGTTTCACGCCCAACCCCCTTAACTCCTCCGCCAGCCCCGCCAGCACCCCCGGCCCGTGTGTGATTTTGGTAGGAAACTCGAATGTTTGTGTCATAGATGTTCTCCAAGTTATTGCAGAGGGACGGGGGAGCAGGGGAGCAGGGGAGCGGAGGAGCGGAGGAGTAGGGGAGAATTCTCCTACTCACCTCTGCCCCTCTGC
>CAZOPF010000068.1:15476-31475 GCA_964581605.1 uncultured Ardenticatenaceae bacterium | reverse complement strand
TCTCCTTTCTTAATAAGTCAATCACTCATGTTACGCACAGCCAGCGTCGCCCGGTCGGGAAACCGGCAGCAGCCTGCGTCACATCGGTCAATAATTAAGCTCCCTGATACCCGGGAATACGTTTACGGCCGATACCACCGGTATAGGAAGCAATGTCCGCTACCAGCATGAGGCCAAGCCACAGCCAGTCCCAGCCAACCACCCCGGCAGGCGCGACGATGACATACATGAGCGTCGTCCAGGGAACGAACACCAGGCCGAGTATCGGCCAGAGCCACCAAAGATTACTGCCGCCAATGATATCTGTGAAAGCGGTTTGCCAGCGCACTGGGGATATAAGCCACCAGAGCGCGCCACCGATACGCGGCCCCAACAAGAAAAGGGTTAAAAATGCACAACACATGGTTAAATCTCCTTAAGGTTCAGCAACGCCACCGTTGCTGAACGACATGCGGTTTTCACCGCCAGCACTCTCCAGAGCCAGACCGCCAGAGCCATCTGGCCCGCCAGCTACCACCTGACTCAGCAGATCCAGATATTGTTGATCCAGCGATTCTTCACCGCAGAAGGCGTTGGTGGATATAGTAACGGTGACGGTGAAGCCGTCTACCTGCGAGTAGGTACCGCTGATATTGTTGCAATCGGCCGTGCCGTTGAATGTGCCATCTTCGTTGAAGATGAGGGTATAGTTTTCCGGGTTTGGCACGGTGGTTGTCTCATTGGTGGTGCGATTCGCCACCGATACCCATTGCCAGACAATGCCTTCAATGGTGGTAGCGGGCGCGGGTTCTGCTGTCGGTTCTTCGGCTGAGGAAGAACAGCCCACAACGAATAACAAGGTCATCACCACCAGTAACAAAAGTAGAAACAATTTGGTTTTCATTTTCAATCTCCTATTTTTGCATTTTTGGTAATGTCTTTGCTTTTAGAGATTGGAGATCGGTTCAATCTCCAATCTCGTTAGTGTCATAAGTTTGACTGCAACGGATAAAGAAATGAACGGATTCCTCTTTGGAAATTTATCCGCTTATTTCCCCATCGGTTGTAGTAAGGCGGGAAATGCCAACAGAACCTAGCCAGATGCCATACTTTTCTCAAGATGGCGCACGGCCGTATCCACACTGGGGAATATCTGGTCTTCGCCTATGAATTCGAGCAAGCCATGCTCACGGCCGTACTCAATGACCTGGTCCTGCACTTCCACCAGATAGACCTTAATGCCCATCTCGTGCAACTCTTTGTACAAACTGCGGAGCATCGCCGTACTGGTCACATCAATCTCTTCTTGCACCGCGGCGTCCACAATGATGGCCTGGGGAGCGGGCGACATTTCGGCCACCATTTCCTTAAGCTGATTGCACACGGTGCGGGCGTTGGCGTAATACATTACCCCATTCAGCCGCAAAATCAGCACACCCGGTATCTGGATATTCTCCGGGTGCTGTTTCACGTCAGAATAGGCACCCGGCGCATCAGGGACGCGACCCAACACGGCAATGTGCGGCCGGCTGGAGCGATAGATGACAAACAGCAGGGACGCAACCAGACCAATAACCATCCCTTGCAGCACATCAACAAAGATCACCCCCAGAAAAGCAAACATACCAAACCAAAATTCCACCGGCGATGCTTCGCGCAGTTTTTGCAATTTGCGTGAGGACAAAATGTGCCACAGAGCATGGATGATCAGTGCCCCCAACACCGCTTCCGGCAGGGTGGCAAACAGGGGAGTGAGGAAGAGTAGGGTGATGATGGTGGCGACCCACGTCACTAAATTCGTGACCTGACTGCGCGCCCCAGCTTCTGATTTGACGGCGGAGGCGGACATACTACCTGCCGCCAACATCCCGCCAAACAACGCGCTCACCAGATTTGTCACCGCGTGGGCGTTCAACTCTTGATCCGCGTCTACCTCATAGCCATATTTTTCGGCGAACTCCTGCGCCACACCCAGCGCCTCGCTGTAGGCCACCAGCAGAACGCCGATGGCCGGCAAAATCATAGCCAGGTAGGCAGAGAGGGGGACAACTGGAAAGGTGAAGGAGGGCAAGCCTTGTGGCAATGTGCCGACAATCTCGACATCATAGACGCCGCTCAAGTCGAGCGCCGCGCTCAGAATAATGGCCCCAAACAGCACGACCAGACCGGCGGGAAGTTTCTTGCTCAAGCGGGGCAAGATGAAGAGCAAGGCCATCGCCCCCGCGCCCACGGCAAAGGCCACCCAGTTGGCTTCGGGCAGTGATTGGATGATGCCGAGCAGTTTTTCCACCGTATTGCCGGATGGTTTGGGCACGCCGAACAGCTTGTTGAGCTGGCCCACCGCCACAAACAGGGCCAGCCCCATGATGAAGCCATCCATCACTGGTTTGGAGAGGAATTGGGTGATGAAGCCAAGTTTGGCCAGCCCGGCCACCAAAAAGACGAGGCCGGTCACCAGCACAAAGGCGGAGGCGTAGGCCTGGTAGGTTGCGGGATCGGAGGGGTCGGCAACGGCCGTAATCACCATCGCTCCCGCCACCCCTGAAGCCAACAGCGCGGCCGTCGCCGAAGTCGCCTGCACCACTAAATGGCGCGACGTGCCAAATAAGGCGTAAAGCAACAGCGACACCACCAGCGTGTACAGACCCGCTTGTGGTGGCAGGCCGGCAATACCGGCATAGGCCATCGCCTCCGGCACCACCATGCCCCACAACGTCAGGCCAGCAATGATGTCTAGACTCAACCAGGAACGGTCATAGCCGGGCAGCCATGACAGTAGGGGAATTGCTCGTTTGAGGGATGAATTTTTCATACGAGATCTAATAGGTGGCAAACGGCCGTTTGCCACCCAACTTCAATACAGGATGATGGATGTTTGGCTGTCGTCTTAACGGCCGTCCGATTACGGCGCGGCACCGCCATTGCTAAACAGCAGACTTTGGGCACCACCGGCCGTTTGCAAAGTCAGGCCGCCCGCGCCATCCGGGCCGCCAGCCACCACCTGCTCCAACAGGGTCAGGAACTGCTGATCCATCGAGGGTTGGGTACAGGCCGACATTGCATCCGGCGTAATCACGATCGTGAAGCCGCCATCCTGTGAATACGTGCCGCTGAAGGTATTGCAATCAGCCAGCCCGGTCGTTGTGCCGTCGTCACGAAAGGTGATGGTGTACTTATTGGGGTCATCCACTCTTGTGCTGCCAGCCACCGTATCATTGAGTGTTTGCCATTTCCAGACGATATTGGTGATGGAATTGGGATCGCTCGTCGTGGGGGTGGGTTCGGCCGTTGTGGTGCAACCTGCCAGCACAAACAGTGACAAACTCAATACCAGAATGATGAGAATCTTTTTCATTTTTAGCTCCTTTAATGTTAATTTCTACACTTTCATCCAGGCGGAGCAGCCGGGCCACACACGAATACTGTTATCCACCTTGAGGGGTTGAGCCAGGCATACCCGCCGGGATGCGATCCCGATTGCTATAACCGGCGCTGGCAATGCTGGCAATGTCCATCAGGGCAGCCAGACCGAGCCACAGCCAATCCAGCCCGGAAAGGCCACCGACGGAGCCTGCTTGCAGCAGCACATACATCAGGGTGGTAAAGGGCAGGAACAAGAAGCCTAAACACGGGACCAGGAACGACCCGAACATGGAATCCATCACATTAGGCCGGGCAATCCAGAACATAAGCAACATGATGCGCGAAAAACCGGCTATCAGCCCTGTCAAACAACCTGCGTTATTTTGTCTCATTTCAATTCCTCCTGAGGGTTGGAGAGGGGGAGAGTGAAAGACTCACTCTCCTCATCTACCAATCGTTAATTATTCCGACGCGGTTTCGGCGCCAGCTTCTTCTACCACGGCCGTAGCCGCTTCTTCCACTGCTTCTTCTGTGACTTCGTGCGTTTCCGCCTCGCCGCCCAATTCGGTTAATTTAGCGGAGACAGCTTCGGCTTCGTCATGGGCGGCCAGAATACAGACAGCGGCACGGCCGTTGTCCAGTTCACCGCCAATCCGTTCCAGGTCTTCTTTTGAAAGCCCTAACCCCTTGCGGAAAAAGCCACCAGTCACACCGCCGACCACGACGCCGGCCAACAACGTAACGCCGCCCGACAGGATGGCAGCCAACACACCACCAAGTACCCCGGTCTTCGTATGGCGGGCGCCCAGCTTTTGGGTTTTGACCTTACCGTTGTCATCCTTCACCAAGATGGCGATAGCGCCGAGCTTGATTTCCTTGCTGGCTTTATCCCACTGCTTGATTTCGGTGACGGCCGTGTCTGCCGCCGTCTCATCTGGAAAGAACGCGAGTACTAATTGTTTTTTTGCCATTTTTCTCCTTCATATATTTTCCTGACCTGATTACTTATCTATTGCATAATCAGAAGTCACATACACTGTTCTTGTTTAACAGAGTAATACAACGGCGCGGAATGACTGTAGTACCAAAAAGGTGTAAGAAAGGGGTATTCAAGGAGGTATAACCATGATAGAAGCCCCTTATAAAAAATACACGTCGTCATCAACCCGGCGGCGGGCAAGGATGAACCTGTTCTGAACACGCTGAATGACGTGACGTGTTCCGGCAATACGACGTGGACCGGAACATCAGCGTCACCCCAAAGTATGGCGACGCTACGGAGCAAACGCGAGCGGCGGCCTTAGCTGGGGCCGACCTGGTAGCCGGGTGCGGCGGTGACGGCACCCATCACGAAATTGCCAACGCCATTTGGGGCACGAATGCGGTGATGGGCGTCTCGCCCGGCGGCACTGGCATTAGTAACACACCTTACCAAGAAACCAGTCCGCCATACCCTTTACAAATAATAACAGGGCGCTCTTTTTGTTTTCAGGTCAGCGAGAAAACAGCGCCTTCACGACCGGGTGTAACCAGGAGGTTGGGGGGAGCTTCAGCCAGGGCATTGGCGATGATCTGATCCACCATCGCATCGTTGTGGGATGGATCATAGTGAAAGGTAACAAGCTGTTTTGCTTCGGCCAAAGCGGCAAACTTGAAGGCGTCTGTCAGGGAGGAGTGTCCCCAGCCTATATGACGGGCGGTGTACATGTCGTGGGTGTATTGGGTGTCGTGAATGAGCAGGTCGGCCTGCGCAGCCAGATAGTAACCAGATGTCCAATCTGGCGTTAGTGGAAAATTTTTGGCTCCCAATGCTGGTTCGTGGTCGGGTAAATAGGTGAAGGTGGGGCCATGGGGGTAATTTTCGGTGATGCGGTAGCCTACGGTTGGCCCAGGATGGCAGACCAGCATGGTCTGAATGTGAAATTCGCCAATGTCAAAAGCCGGGCAAGGTACTTCGTGCAGGGTGATATGGCTGGGTAGTTCGTTGATGCGAATGGGGAAGAGCGGCGGCGATAGATAACGGGTGATGCGCGAAAGTAGATTGAGGGTGGTGCTGGCTGGCCCCCAGATGTGAATTTCCATGTCGGGGTTAAAAATGGGAGCAAAAAAACCCAACCCTAATATGTGATCCATGTGCAGGTGGGTGAGCAGGATGTTGAGACGCGGGGAAATGTGGCTGAGGGTGTTGCCCAACGGCCGTACTCCCGTCCCCGCATCCAGCACCAAAACCGTCCCCTCCTCGCCACGCACTTCTACACACGAGGTGTTCCCCCCATAACGCGCCATTTCCGGGTCTGGCGTCGCCAACGAACCGCGTGTGCCCCATAGTTTGATGTACATGGTACTCTCCTGTTGCCTGGTAAACAGTAAGCGGAAGCAGTGAGCAGCACCGCCCACTGCCCACTGCCCACTGCTCACTGCTCACTGCTCACTTCTTCCCCGCTTCCACTTCCCAAAAAATCGCCATCGCGCCCAGGAAACGATCCGCCTGGCCGATGAGGGGGAAGGTGGTAATGGCGATCAGCCGGGGGATGTGGTCAAAGGGAGTCAGCCAGATCTGGCGGAAAGTGGGGCGGCGTTCGTTGAGGGCAAAGACCAACGGCCGTTCCCCATAAGGCAGTTCATTCCCATTTTCATCTGTCAATGCCAAAATCGCCGTCCACTCCTCAATTCTCACTTCACCCGCTTCTTCAAACCGCCGCCCCAATATCAACTCCGCCGGTTCGTTATAAAAAACCAGGTTGCCCTTCTCATCCACAATAAAGATGGGCATAACCAGGCAGCTTGCCAGGTGCCGCGCCAGAATCAGTTCGATTTCTTTGGGAAACATAACCCCGTCTCCTTTGTTTTTTTGGCGCAAAGGTGCAAAGGGGCAAAAGCGGGGCGGAAGATTACACGTTGCGCCAAGAATTGGGTTGTTGGTCTCATTATAAAAGTTTAACAGCAGGGCAATCAAGCTATAATTCGGCCATGCCCACCATGAATCGTCGGCTTTTTATGCAACTGGCGCTGCTTTCGTTGGCAGGCGGCGTCCAGGCATGTACAGGTAGGCAGGAGGCAACGGCCGTGACTACATCCCCCTCTCCCCAAATCCTCATCATCGGCGCGGGTATGGCCGGGTTGGCCGCCGCCCGCCAGTTGCAAGACGCCGGTTATACCGTCATCCTTCTGGAAGGGCGGGGACGGATTGGCGGCCGCGTCTGGACAGACCACACCTGGCCCGGCATCCCGCTAGACATGGGCGCAGCCTGGATTCATGGTGTGACGGGCAACCCGATCATGGCCCTGGCCGAACAGTTTGGTGTCAAAACCGCCCGTTCCAATTACGACAATTACCAGGTGTATGATGGACACGGCCGTGCCCTTGCCGCCGATGAAATGGCGGAGTTGGAAGTGGTGTTAACGGCCGTAGACGAAGTCATTGAAGAGGCGCAATGGGCAACCGACGCCGACATGCCCCTGGCCACCCCCATTGCCGCCGCTGCCCATGCCGAAGAATTGACGCCCCCCCAAATGGTGCAGCTCAACTACGTCATCAACAGCGCCATTGAGCAGGAATATGCAGCCGATGTGGATGAACTGTCGCTGTGGGAATGGAACCAGGACGAAGAACAATCTGGCCATGACGTGTTGTTTCCCGGCGGTTATGACCAGATTGTTAATCGGCTGGCGGCCGGACTGGACATTCGCCTGAACCACATGGTCAGCCAGGTAGCCTATGAGGGCGAGGGCGTCACCATCACCACCAACCAGGGCGCCTTTCGCGGCGACCGGGCCATCGTCACCGTGCCGTTGGGCGTGCTGCAAAAAGGCGCCATTACCTTTTCACCACCACTGCCCGCCTGGAAACAGGCGGCCATTGAGCGGCTGCGTATGGGGGTGCTGAACAAAACGTATCTGCGTTTCCCGCGCCAGTTTTGGGAACAAGAGGTGGAATTGATCGGCCGTATGGCTGCGCCCAAAGGGCAGTGGGCCGAGTTTCTGAACATCGCCTATTACACCGGGCAGCCGGTGCTGGTGGGGTTTAACGTGGCCCATGTTGGCCGCGCCCTGGAACTGTTGCCAGACGAAGAAATTGTGGCCGGGATGATGGCGGCGCTGCGGGGGATGTACGGCCGTGCCATCCCCGACCCCGACGCCTGGCTCATCACCCGTTGGGCGGCCGACCCCTTTGCCTATGGCTCCTACTCCTTTATTCCGCCCGGCGCATCCGGCGACGACCATGAAGCGTTAGCCCGACCTGTTGGAGCGCGACTCTTTTTTGCCGGGGAAGCCACCAACCGCGCCCACCCGGCCACCGTGCATGGCGCTTACCTCTCCGGGCGGCGGGCGGCGGGGGAAGTGATGAGGTGATGGGGTAAGCGGGTAATGAAATAGTGTTGGGGTGGAGGTTCAGTATCCACCCATCCATTTTGAGGTACAATTAACCAGATGGAGGCATAAAGATGGCAGATATAATACCCACATTCATTTACCAGGAAGAACATGAAATGCCGGTCGTGGATGCCAGCCACCTGATCACGGAGGACGATACGCCTGTGGACAATCTTTTTTCGGAAAGACAAATGGATTTGCTGGTTGATAGTTTATATGCGTCTTGGGCTGGACCAAAAGGAGGCAGACCCTTTGTAGCAATGGCGAATGTGGCTCTTTATTATGCCCTTCGCCAACAGCCACTGGTACCGGATGCGCTGATCAGTCTGGATGTGGAGCTACCGGCCGACTTCTGGAAAAAGGAAAATCGTTCTTACCTGATCTGGGAATATGGCAAGCCGCCGGATGTGGTGGTGGAGATTGTTTCCAATCGTAAGGGTCAGGAGATGGGGTACAAACTGACGCAGTATGCCCGTTTGGGCATTGCTTATTACATCGTTTATGATCCCAACCGCCTGTTGAGCAACAAGGCGCTTCATGTTTACACCTGGAAAGATGTTCGCTACCAGGAAAGCAAAAAAACGTGGCTACCGGCTGCGGATTTGGGCGTCACGTTGTGGACGGGAAGCTACCGGGATATGGAAGCCACCTGGCTACGCTGGCAAGATGAGCAGGGCAATTTATTGCTCACCGGCCAGGAGCGAGCGGAGGTGGCCGAGGAACGAGCGGAGGTGGCCGAGGAACGAGCGGAAATGGCCGAGGAACGGGCAGAAGTAGCCAAAGCACAGGCGACCATGGAACGAGAGCGAGCAGAGCGGTTGGCGGCACAATTGCGGGCGTTGGGGGTGGAGCCGGATTAAGGGGTAACGGCCTGACGGACTGACGGGCTGACGGCCGTACCACCTTCCCAACCGCACCGTGTGATACGGCCGTCGCCCCCGTTCGTTACCGGATCACCGCCGGCAAATACACCTTCTGCAAACACGAATCTTCACACACCCGCACCGAGTAAGCCCCCGTCCAGTTAACCCATTGTGCATCTTTGACCAGAATAAAATACTCCCCCGATGTGACAAAAGTAAATTCAATTTGTGCTTCCCCCGTTTCGTAATTGCCATTGGCGTCATTAGCCAGTTCCGTCCCGGTTGCATTGTATAGCCATAACCCTGTGGCCCGGCTCGTTGCCTGAATACCGAAAGTTTCAATCACATAACTCCGACCGGCATCAGCATGAAACCAGTAAAAATCACGATCAGAATCATTGGTTATGTAAATTGAATGGTTAAACAGTTGGCGGGACAACGCATTTCCCGCACCAACGGTAATGGCGTTCGCCAGTGGTAAAACATCATTTGGTTCATAGTCGTTCGTTAGCTCCCATGCTGCCCCTGGTTCATTATATTTGGACAAAATGCGCAACGAATACGTACCCGTCCAGCTACAGTAGTTACACACTCTGACCAAAATGAAGTAAGTGCCGGTGGTGGAAAAGGTGTAAACGATTCGGGCATTGGCATTACCTGTACCATATTGACCATTGCCGTCCTGTGTAATCAGCGAACCACTACTATCATACAACCACAATCCAGTTGCAAGATGCCCGGTGCCTTGAATGTTGTAGGTTTCGATGACGTAGGTACGGCCAGCTACGGCCTCAAAGCGGTAAAAATCATGATCTGAAGCGTTGGTAACGTAATTTGCGTGGCTAAACAGTTGGTGCGTTTGGCTATTGGTTAACCCAACCTGCATTTCATTCGCCAGCGCCCTCACATCATTAGGCTCGTGATCATTTGTCAAATCCCATTCAGCGCCTGGTTCATCATATTGGGGCAAAATTCGCAGCGAATACGTGCCCGTCCAGCCACAGTAGTTGCACGCTCTGACTAAAATGAAGTAAGTGCCGGTAGTGGAAAAGGTGTAAACGATTCGCGCATTGGCATTACCCGTGCCGTATTGACCATTCCCATCATGCGTAATTTGTGTCTGGCTGTCATTGTAGAGCCACAATCCAGTTGCAAGATGCCCTGTACCCTGAATGTTGTAGGTTTCGATGACGTAGGTGCGGCCGGCTACGGCCGTGAAATAAAAATAATCGTAGTCATTGGCCGTCAGTGTATTGCCCACTTCGGCATTGGAGAGGCCGATGCCCATGGGATCGGCCGTGGCAAAGGTATCATTGGGTTCGCTTTCAGCAAATACGGGAGAGGCCATCAGCAATAGTACGGCCGTTGCCAGCAATAACAGCAGCACGGCCGTGCGTCCCATCCATTTCTGACCAGATAAAAATTGCATCATCATTCCTCCAGTAGCGGCAAAGCTCCAGATAAATACCCAAAACCAACTTGAATCACCAAAGAAAAAAAGGCTCCCCACACCACCCCAACGGCTAAAAACTCAGGGGTCATGCACAATCGTGATAAACCCCATTTCACAAGAAGGGCAGGTTCGGGAAATGGCTGCCCCAATCGTTTTGGCCAGGGAGCTAAAAAAGCTGTCGGTTGATTGCCTGGTTCTGTTCACCACGTTGGCCCCCGCTTTACTGGCGCAATCATCACAGGCAATGGTGCCACAACTCGGACATTGCCAATACCGGAACTGAAGTGAGTTTCGGCCACAACCATCACACTGGTAGAAAATCGCCATGGGTCTCTCCTGCTTAGTAACCGTGCAGTAATGATGTAATTGAGTAATTTGGTAATTAGCCGCTTCAATTACTTAATTACCCAATTACCCAATCGCTAACTTATTTGCCAACGATCACTTAAATTCTACCTGCGCTTATACCATGTTATCGGCCGTGAATCTGGTATAATTTTTAGCCAGTTTCAGAGCAGGGCAAAAGGTAAAGCCATCGTCCCATCCCCCAATGGTAAGAGCATCTCGCCGGGATGTACCACATATCCGGCCCCTGCCCGGTCACCAAACAACTGGCGAAAAGCCACAATCCCCCGCGCCATTTCCGGGCGCGGCGTCGCCGACAGCTTCACCTCCAACGGGATCAGCCGGCCTTCCACCTCAACGATGAAATCCACCTCCGCCCCCGCAGCAGTACGCCAGAAGTAGATCAGCGGCTCCTCGCCGCGATGCACAAAGGATTTATACAGCTCGGCCGCCACCAGATTTTCAAAAATAGCCCCACCCATTGGGCCGCTCGCCGCATGACCCGGGTCCCGTAGCCCCACCAGGTAACACAACAACCCCGTATCCGTGAAATAAACTTTGGGTGATTTGACCAGTCGTTTACCCAGGTTGGCGAAGTACGGCCGTAAAACAAACAGTTGAAACGACGCCTCCAAAATAGAAAGCCAATCCTTAGCGGTGCTGACCGATATACCCACATCTCGCGCCAGCTCACTCAAATTAAGCAGTTGCGCCGCCCGCCCCGCCAATGCCCGCAGATAGTTTTGGAACAGAGTCAAGTCACCAATGTTTCGCAAATTTCGCACATCTCGCTCCAGGTAAGTCTGGATATAGCTGGCCTGCCACAGCCGCGCCTCCCGCTCCGGGTAGCTGACCAGTTCCGGGTACGTTCCGCGCAACATCTGCGGCCACAAATCAAAGGAAACAACCGGGTGCAGAGGCAGCGTTGGTTCCTCCCAGACGGCTGGTTTGAGCGGCGTTTGCCACATTTCCCGGTAGGCCAGAGGCAACAATTTTAGAATGGCGGCCCGGCCGGCCAGGCTTTCCGTTACCTGCTGCATCAGCAATAAATTTTGTGAACCAGTCAAAATAAATTGACCGGCGCGGTGACGGTCTGCATCTATTCGTTCTTTCAGGTAAGGGAGCAGAGCGGGCGCGTATTGAATTTCATCAAAAATGACCGGTGGCGGGTGAAGAGACAGAAAGCCACGAGGATCATAGCTGGCGGCCGCCCGTACATCTGGCGCTTCCAGCGAAACCATCGGGATGTGCGTTTCAAAAAGGTGTTGCAACAGGGTGGTTTTGCCCGCCTGTCGTGGCCCAATAAGAACCACCGCTGGAAATTCGTTTACTGCTCTTGCCAAAACCGGTTCCAGGCTGCGGGGGATATATACAGGTGAGGCTTCAAGGTTTATCTGCATATTTAAGATTGTATCCTAAATTTGCATGGTTCACAATTCCCGACCCTATAGCATCATCCGCAAATCGGGAACAATTTTTAGCCACTTTCAGAGGGTGAGGTCTGCTTCTTTATGGCAGGTTGTGTTCAAAAAAACGTTGCAATATGCAGTCAACTGAATTTATAATGCAAGCATTACCAGATAAAAGAGCCATTAAGAAAACAAGCCATGTCTAATATCACCATTCAGGCGCGAGTAACCCGTGAACTAAAACAAGAGGCAGAAGCCGTCTTTTCGGCTATTGGCCTGACCACCGCTGAAGCCATTCGCCTCTTTCTGCAACAGTCGGTAAACAGCGGTGGGTTACCCTTTCGCCCCACCGCCAAAACACCGAATGCTGAGACGGCGGCGGCTCTGCTGGAACTGGAAGATGGCGGTGGCGAACAATTCGCAAACACGGCCGAACTATTTGCTGATTGGAATGCCAGGCCATGACACTCGTCATTCGCCAGGCCACCCAATTCCGATGCGACATAAAACGGCTGCACCGACAGGGCAACGATCTTGGGCAACCAGAATTTGTGGTCATCACCCTGGTGGCGAGACGCCACTACCGAAGAGGTATCGGGATCATGCTTTGGTGGGCAATTGGAAAGGATTCCGGGAATGTCACATCCAGTCAGATTGGCTCCTTATTTATCGGGTTGAGAGTGAGGAGTTACAACTTGCCCGAACCGGCAGCCATGCCGAATTATTCGGTTAACAAAGGGTTCATACTCTGCCGCCAACCATAAGTTTGGTATTATTCTCAGCCAGTTTCAAATAGTGGGAGGTTACACATTGGCAACTTTAGCATTGGCCGAACTTTTAGGCCAACATTTGCACCGCAGCCATACCAGCATCAACCGGCTGGCGAAACTCTCTGGTGTGCCGCAGCGTACCATTGCCAACTGGCTGGGCGGTATCATTCTCAGGCCCCGCCACTGGCAAGATCTGGTGAAGGTTGCCCTGGCTCTTCACCTGTCCCCGACTGAAACGGATGCCCTCCTCCACTCCGCCAGACACCCCTCCCTCGCTGCCCTCCGCGCCCAAACCACCACCCCCTCCGACCTCGCCCTCCTCTCCAATTACTCAATTACCCAATTACCAATTACAAATTCCCCCTTTCAAGCCATCGCCGACCTGCCCACTTTTGTCGGCCGTCAGGCCGAACTTGACGAAGTGAAACACGCTTTGCTCGATAGCGGCCGTGCCGCCATCTGCGGTCTCAAGGGCATGGGCGGCGTGGGCAAAACCAGCCTGGCCGCCCACCTGGCCTACCAGCTACGCGGCCATTTTCCCGATGGCGTTCTTTGGGCGCGGCTGGACACTTCGGACACCCTCTCCATCCTGGCCGCCTTTGCCGACGCCTACGGCAAGGATGTGAGCCAGCACCAGGATGTGGAAAGCCGGGCGGCCGTGGTGCGCAACCTGCTGGCCGATAAACGGGTATTGGTGGTGCTGGACAATGCCCAGAGCAGCGCGGAGGTACGGCCGTTGCTACCCCCCAGCACGGGCAAACCAGCCGTCCTCATCACCTCGCGCCACCACCTGGAAGCGACCGACGGCTGGGCACGGTTGGATGTGGAACCATTCGCCGCCCAATCAGGGGACACGTTGTCCCTCTTTGCCCGTTTTCTGGGCGACAAACGGGCCAGCGCGGAACGGGGAAGCCTGCTGGAAATTGGGCAGCTTGTGGGCCATTTGCCACTGGCGCTGGCGATCACGGCCGGGAAACTGGCAGCTGATCCAGAGATAACGGCCGTTTCCTATGCCGCCCTCCTCCGCCAAAATGATGCCCGGCTGGGCGAATTGACCCGCGAAGACCGCAGCGTGCGCCTGACCTTCGACGCCAGCTACGCCACCCTGCCACTCGATTTGCAGCACTTTTTTGCGGCATTGGGCGTTTTTAGCGGCGAAGATTTCAGCCCGGAAGCGGCCGCCTGTGTCGCTGGCGTGCCCCTGGAACAGGCAACCGTCCATTTGCAGCAGCTTTGCCAGTTGTCATTGGCACAAGAGGGGCGGCAAAACCGTTACCGTCTGCACCCCCTCCTGCGTGATTTTGCGCGGGAAAAGCTGAACCTTACCCCCGACGCCGGTGAAAATGAGTACGGCCGTATGAGCCACTTCTTCATCCAACAGGCACAACTGCTTAAAGGGGATCAACCCGCCCTGACGATGGAAATGGACCACATTCTGGCGGTGCTGGAAACGGCCGTGACCCGCCAAACACCCCACTGGCTCATCGAAGGGTTCATCGCCTATGCCGATATTTTGCGGGAACGGGGCCTCTACCCGACCATGCGCCATTACGGCGGGCTGGCGTTAGCGGCCGCTCGTGTGAGCAAACCGGGCCGGTTAGCCGCCCTTCTGTTCCCCATCTGCCGCATAGAAGTGGCCGCCGGCAACCGCACGCAGGCTGAAATTTATGCAGCGGAAGGGTTCGCGTTGGCGCAAAAAGCAGGGGAGATGGAACTGGTGGCCCAATTCCTGATGAATCTGGCCCAGATCCAATGGTTCAATGGCGACCAGCGTCAGGCGCAACTGTACCTGGCGCAATGCGAACCCATTGCGCACCAGTATGAGATGCAAACACTCCTGCTGCGCCTCAAACATATGCAAGGGGTGGCCGCGCTAACCCAACATCATTTTGCCCTGGCCGAACAGTTGTTAACAGAAGTGTTCCAAATGGCCCGCACCGAAAAGATGGGGTTATTCATGGTTAATGCGACAATTGGCCTGGGCATGGTGGCCCAACGGCAGAGCCGCTTTTCCCAGGCAGAAAGACAGTATCAGGCCGCCATCTGCCTGGAGGAGGAGTGGTTCCACACCGGCTCGTTTACCGCTTTGCAACTGTTGGGCACCAATGCTCTGGCCTGGGGCAAGCATGAGACAGCGGCGGCATATCTGCAAGAGGCGTTGGCATTGGCCAGACGGGATGAGCACCTGCGCGGGATGGCGGCCGTGTTAAGAGATTTGGGTGATGTGGCTCAAGCGCAGAATAAGGAAGCTGACTGTTTACACTATTGGCATGAAGGACTCCAGTTTGCGCGGCAGGCCGAGCTGGATAATTTGAGCGGTGAAATCCAATGTCGTCTGGGTGAATGGCATTGGCGGCAAGGGGAAACGGCCGCTGCCAAGACTGCCTGGCGCGAAGCCCTGGCTCATGCGCAATCTGTTAAATCAGACGAGTTACTGGCAAAGGCGTACTTTGGTCTGGCTCGTATTGAGGCCAGCGGTGGACAAACCCGGCTTGCCATACAAACCGCCCAACAAAGTCTGGCGCACTTTGCCGCCATCGGCCATCGGCGCACGGCCGAAGTGCAGCAGTGGCTGGCCGAATTGGCCCAACATACTGGCTCTCAAGCAGAGAGTGAAGTTATCGTGCAGTAATTATGTAATTGGGTAATTGGCTGCTTCAACTACCCAATTACCCAATCTCTCAATCTCCCAAACGCAGTTTGGGGTATAATCTACCAGACGGAGGCATAGAAAATGGCAGAACCCGTTTTGGAACGCACCTTCATTTATCAAGAAGAACATGAGTTGCCAGACCCTGTAGATGTGAGCCACCTGATTACGGAGGATGATACGCCCGTGGACAACATCTTTTCCGAAAGAGAAATGGACCTGCTGTCTGATAGTCTTTACGCTTCCTGGGGCGGGCCGGGGGAGGATCGGCCGTTTGCGGCCCTCACCAATGTCGCCTTGTATTACAGTCCCCATGAAGACGCACTGGTGCCAGATGCCCTGATCAGCCTGGATGTGCAGTTACCGGCCGAGGGGCGGGAAAAGCAGCACCGCTCTTACTTTATGTGGGAATATGGCAAACCACCGGAAATGGTGGTGGAAATCGTCTCTAACCGCAAAGGGCGCGAGCTGGATTATAAGTTGAGCCAATACGCACGGTTAGGCATTATTTACTACATTGTGCATGACCCGTTTCGCCACCTGAGTGATAAATTGTTGCGTGTTTATACCTTGAAAGAGGGGCGCTACCAGGAAAGCAAAAAACCATTTATGCCCATCCTGGGCCTGGGGGTAGTGTTGTGGCACGGCGTTTATAAGGGCATGGAAGCGACCTGGCTACGCTGGCAAGATGAGCAAAGTCATTTGTTGCTCACCGGGCAGGAACGGGCAGAAGTGGCCGAGGAACGGGCGGAAGTGGCCGAGGAACGGGCGGAAGTGGCCGAGGAACGGGCGG
>CAZOPF010000068.1:0-15376 GCA_964581605.1 uncultured Ardenticatenaceae bacterium | reverse complement strand
GAGGAACGGGCGGAAGTGGCCGAGGAACGGGCGGAAGTGGCCGAGGAACGGGCGGAAGTGGCCGAGGAACGGGCGGCTATGGAACGAGAGCGAGCCGAGCGGCTGGCGGCGCAGCTGCGGGCGTTGGGGGTAGAACCGGAGTAGGGAGTGGGGTACGGCCGTTACGGGGATGGGTAACGGCCGTAAACGATAAGAAGGTTTTGTCTGCGCCATGCCTCAAAGCGATGTTGAACAAATTGAAAAGGCCATTGCCGCTCTGGAAGCGCAACGCCCATTGTTGGGAGACGCGGTTATAGACACGGCCGTAACCCCCCTGCGTCAAAAACTGGCAACCCTAACCCACACGCCCCCCGAATCAGACGAACTCAAGCGCGTTTCCATCTTATTTGCCGACGTTTCCGGTTATACCGCCATGAGCGAAAAGCTAGAGCCGGAAGAAGCGGCCGCCATTATGAACCGGCTCTTTGAAGAGCTAACGGCCGCCATCAAACATTACAGCGGCGTCATTGATAAGTACAGCGGCGACGCGGTGATGGCCCTTTTTGGCGCGCCCCAGGCCATTGAAAACCACGAGGAAATGGCCGTGAGAGCTGCGCTAGAGATGCAAACGGCCGTCACCACCTTTAGCGACCGGCTGCAACAGGAACGCGGCCTCACCTTGCGGCTGCGTATTGGCGTCAATACCGGCAGCGTGCTGGCCGGGCTGGTGGGCGGCGGCAGCGATAAAAGTTTTACCGTGATGGGCGACGCCGTTAATCTGGCCTCCCGGTTAGAACATGCCAGCCCGGTGGGGCGGGTGATGGTTAGCGCGGAGACGGCACGGCCGCTACACCCCATTTTTGACTTTGATCCCCCCCAACAAATCAGCGTCAAAGGCAAAACAGAACCCATCACCGTCTACGTGGTCATCGGCTTGAAGGCGGAACGGGGTCGGGTGCGCGGTCTGGCCGGCTTACACGCCCCCATGATCGGCCGGGAAAAAGAGTTAGCGGCGTTACAAAGCATATTTGCCCAGGCCATCACTGAAAACACCTGGCAAGCCACGGCCGTCGTGGGGGATGCCGGCATTGGCAAAACCCGGCTGCGGCGCGAATTTATCGCCTGGGTCATGCAAACCTACCCTGCCAGCCGCCTGTTGCTGGCGCGCAGCTTTGCCCATACCCAAACCACGCCGTACTACGTGGCCGCCCGTCTGGCCAGAGCCTTGTTTAACATAGACGACGAGATGGAAACGGAAACGGCCGTTGCCCGATTAGAAGCAAAATTGCAAACTCTAGCGCCCACGGCCGACCAGACCGAACGCCGTTACCAGATCGCCTCCCTGGCCACCATTTGGGGAATCCCCCTTGAGAATACCCTTTTGCACGATCTAGGCCCCGAACAACGGCGAGACCGCATCTTCCTCTCCTTAGAACGCATTTTTCTGGCGGCCGCCCAAACAACCCCCCTGCTGCTCATCGTTGAAGATTTACACTGGGCCGATGCCCTCTCCATCACCTTTCTCCTTCGCCTCTGGCAAACCACCACCCGCCAGCCCCCCCCGGCCGGCACGGCCATGTTGTTCTTTTCCAGCCGCCCCCCAGAAACGGCCGACCTCCCCTGGGCGGAACTTTTGCGCCAAATCAGCCCGTTGTTCACGCTCGCTCCCCTGAGTTTAGAACAGCTCTCTTCTCTGGCTGACGCTTTGCTAAGGAAGAGCGTCCCGCCAGAGCTATTTTCCCACATGGTTGCCCATTCCCAGGGTAATCCCTTTTTCTTTGAAGAGCTGATGCGTACCTTCATTGAAGACGGGACGCTGGTTCAGGGGGAGAAAAATGGTTGGCGATTAGCCCGGCCGGTGGCTGATGTGGTGATACCCGCCACTGTCCAGGGCGTATTGGCTGCCCGCCTGGACCGCCTGCCCCGCGACTACAAACGGCTGGTACAACATGCGGCAATTATCGGCCGTACCTTCTGGCAACGTCTCCTGGCCGGCGCTTTATCCTTTAGCGAACAGCCGGTGAGCGAGCAGATGATAGAAACAACCACCCAAACATTACTCGCCTTGCAAGAACGGCATTTTGTTCACCGCCAGAGCCAATCCCACCTGGCAGATGATTGGGAATGGGCGTTTGAACACGTCATGATTCAGGAAGTGGCGTATTCAGCCGTTCTGAAAACAGAACGGCTGCGCCTGCACCGGTGGGTGGCAGCCTGGTTTGAAGGAGAATTGCAGCAGGGAGAAGCCGCCCTTACCTCTCCTTTTTTGCCGTTGGTGGCTTACCATTACGCCCGGGCGGAGTTGCCGGACAAAGCAATCATTTACCTGATCCTGGCCGGGGAGCAGGCGGCCGCGCAGTTTGCCAATGAGGACGCGGTGAATTATTTCAGCCGGGCGTTGGCACTACTGGCAAAGCGGAAGGAAGGGGCCAGAGGGCAACAGGAATACCGGGCATTATCAGGCCGAGAGGCGGTGTACGCGCTCACCGGGCAACGGGCGCTACAGGCGGCCGATCTGTCCCGGCTACAACAATTGGCAAATGAGTTGGGCGACGGCCGTTGGCAAGCAGAAATTGCCCAACGATACGCCGGTTATTACGAAGCCATCAGCGACTTTCCGGCCGCCTTGCAAGCGGCCCAGGCTGTGGCCCAATGGGCAGAGCAGATGGGCGAACCGGGACTAAAAATCAATGGCGAGATTGCCTGGGCCAGAGCTTTGTGGCGGCAAGGGGCCTATGCCGAAGCCCACGCCCACCTGGAAAAAACGCTCGCCTTCACCCAACAACATCAAGACCGCATTGGCGAGGCCAATTGTCTGCACCAGTTGGGCACCGTCTCTTACCTGTTGGGGGACACAGAAGCCGCTCGCGCCTATCTGGAGCAAGCCCTGGCTATCCGGCGGCAGATCCACCATCTTCACGGGGAGGCGGACAGTTTGAATAATTTGATTGCCGTCTATCACGGTCTGGGGGATTTTGCCCACGCCCAGATGTATTGCGAGCAATCCCTGGCGATTTACCAGATGATGGGCAGTATGCGCCACCAGGCATTGGCTTTGGGTAATTTAGGCACGCTGCACCATACGTTGGGCGATCTGAAGGCGGCCCAGGAACATCATCAGCGAGCGCTGCAAATTTACCAGGAATTGCGGGACCGGGGCGGGGAATCGTTGGCCGGTAACAATATCAGCCTGGTGTTGTGTGATTTGGGGGAGTATGAGCAGGCGCATGAATATAGCCAGACGGCCGTACAAATTGCCCGTGAAGTAGGCGACCGGGAAGGCGAAGGGTATGGGTTGACTTCGCTCGGGCTGGCGCTGGAAGGGTTGGGCCGATTGGAGGAAGCGGCCGCAGCCTATGAAACAGCTCTCGTTTTGCGGAAACAAATTGGCCAGATAGCCCCGGCAATGGATGACCTGGCCGGGCTGGCGCGACTGGCCTGCCGCCAGGGGCGGCCGGAGCTGGCGCTGGCTTATGCGGCGGAGTGTGAATTGTGGCTTCAGGCGCATGGCATTCACGGTATTGAATATCCGCTGCGTGTTTATTGGACGCTGATGGAGGTCTATACGGCCGTTGGCCAACCCGACAACGCCCAAAACGCCCTCGCCACTGCCCGGGCCCTGTTACAGCAGCAAGCCCTGAACATCAGCGACGAAAAAGCCCGGCAATCCTTTCTGGAAAACGTGCCCCTGCACCGGCAAATCCAGAGCGCATGAAGAAAACGGGTTTTTTGGGAGAAACCCGGTTTCTCTTATGGAAATGACATTTCCACTCGTTTGTGTCAGACATCCGATTTCTCAAAGAAATCGGATGTCTGGTGGCAACTTTATTAACCCGCCAGGCCAAACCGGCTCAAATGGCAGATGGCAACTTGTATTGTGTTAGCGGCCGTATTCCGAATATAGGGTAACGCCGGGGTACAGGTAGTGGCCGCGTCTTCCCATTCGCTGCCCGTCCAATATAACAAGAGCAGGTTGTTCTCATCCAGACCAACCACGTCGGCGTTACTATATTCAATGGTGATGTTGACCGGCCGTAAAAAGGGGAAGCTGGGGGGTGGGGGAGAGCCGCCACCACCACCCTTCAAAATGGCCGGTAAATAGATCTTGAAGGCGCTGTCGGGAATGTAAGCGGCCGCTTCCAGGTCAAAGGTGTGGTGGGCAGATTGCAAGCCGCCCGGCAAAGGGGGAACGATTATTGGCGGGCGCGGCGTGAAAATAAGCCGCACCACTTCCGTAACCGCTCCGTCCGGCACCTCAATCATGGTCGAAAGCCCCTGGCCGTCTACGTAGGCCAATGTTCCGCCATTGACCGGATCAATAACCACGTCTATAGGATCATCATTCAACCACACTTTATCCGGTTGCCCATTATATGTAGCCACAAAAGCATCCCGGTCGCCATCGTCATCCACATCCCCCAAAGCCACGCCCTGGCTGTCTGAGTTGCCCAACGATTGGCCGCTGTTGCCAAAGACGCCGGCCGTGCCCCCTTGCACGCCACCCAGATTGAGCCATACCTCGTTGCCCTGCCCCAGGTCATTGGAGATAAAAGCGTCCAGGTCGCCATCGCTGTCCAGGTCGCCCAGAGCCACGCCAAAGCTTTGCAAGCTATCCAAAATCTGGCCGCTGTCAGCAAAGATGCCGGCGCCATCATTTAGCCACACTTTGTCGGCATGGTCGCCGCCCCAATTCACCACGTAAGCATCCAGGTCGCCATCCCCGTCCAGATCGCCCAGCGCCACGCCCAGGCTGTCAATGTTGTCCAGGTTTTGGCCGCTATCGGTGAAAGCGCCAGTGCCATTGTTGAACCACACTTTGCTGGGCGCGCCCCCTTGCGTGGTCACAAAGGCGTCCAGGTCTGCGTCGCCGTCCAGGTCGCCCAGGGCCACGCCAAAGCTATCTTCTGCGCCCAGGTTCTGGCCGCTGTCGGTAAAGATGCCAGAGCCGTTATTCAGCCACACTTTGTTGGGCTGGTTGGCCCAGTTGGCCACAAAGGCATCAAGGTCGTTATCGCCGTCTAAATCGCCTAAGGCCACGCCCAGACTGTCCGCATTGCCCAAACTCTGGCCGCTGTTGGTAAAAAAGCCCAGACCGTCATTGAACCATACCTGGTTGCCCTGGCCGGTTCGATTGGTGACAAAGGCGTCCATGTCGCCATCGTTGTTCAGGTCGCCTAAAGCGACGGCAAAGCTGTTGTTGGCGCCCAGGTTTTGGCCGCTGTCGGTAAAGATGCCAGGTGTTCCGCTTTGGGCGCCGCCCTGGTTCAGCCAGACTTCGTTGGGCTGGTTGTTGTAGTTGGCTATAAAGGCGTCTAAATCCTGGTCGCCGTCCAGGTCGGCCAGGGCCACACCGTAGCCGTTGGCGTTGCCCAGGTTTTGGCCGCTGTCGCGGAAGACGCCGCTGCTATTGGTAATGGCCTGGGGGGAAAAGGGCGGGCGCTGATCGGCGAGGGCGGTAATGGGGGAAGGCGGCCGCATGGCCGCCAATATGAAGTAAATAATGAAGCTGGGAAGGATAAACGTGCAAAGCATCCGCGTCAGACGATTCATATAGTTCCTCCGTTGGTGGATATGGGGTAATTGGGTAATGTGCTGCTTCAATTACCCAATTATCCCCATTTTTGTTTACGGCCGTAGCAGTACCGGCAAGTAAATATCATAACTGGTATTGGGCGGCGGCGGTTCACCGGGGGCCAGGGCCAGGCTGGCGTCTATGTTTTCCGTGACCTGGCCGCCGGTTACCTGAACGGGATCGGCCGTGTGGAAGCTGGTTTTGTCATTGTAATACTCTCCCCGGTAGTGCAGCAAATAGGCGCAACTGACGGTTTCATACTCTCTTGAGTTGAACAGAACGTAGTAGGTACCAGGAGGCAGCCGGTCAATGAGGTATTCGCCGTCAGAATCGGTATAGTCATTCCCGACGTACTCGCCGTTTGTGTTGTAGGCGACAACGTAGACGCTGGAGAGATCCTGTCCCTCTTCGGTGGTGACGTGGCCGGCGATACGGCCGTAAACCGGCGATATGCCCGGCGACAGCGCAGCGTCTATATCGGTGGTGATGTTGTTGATGGTAACGACTACGGCCGTTGCCTGCGACAGCAACGGCTGGTTGTCATAGTACTCCGAAGCGTAGCCGCTGGAGATGGATGACCAGGTGTAGGGCACGAACTCCAGGTAATAACTACCGGCGGGCAGGGCAGTAGTGGTGTAGGTGCCGTTGGCGTCGGTGGCGACACTGGCAATGCTATAGCTGCTGCTGGTGCTGGTAAACACCCGCACGTAAACGTCATCTAGCGGGTCGCCGGTATCTGCGGCCGTAACCTGCCCACTGATCTGGCCGCCCATGTCCAGCGCGGCATTGATGTTGTTGGTCATCTGCCCCATTGTTACCGCCACTTCATCGGCCGTATCCAGGCTGGATTTATTGTTGTAATACTCTTGCAGATAGCTGGCCGATGCGCCCACGCTGGAAGGCGAGAAACGTACCTGGTAATCATTGGTGGCCAGCCCGGTGGAGGTGTAATAGCCGCTGGCGTCTGTAAACGCGCCGCCCTGGTAGCTGTAATAGGTGTAATTACCGGTATCTATCAGGGTGTAGATGGAAACGTAGACGTCTGGCAGGGGGGCGTTGCTGCCATCGGCCGTCACCTGGCCGCGAATCTGGCCGCCCCGTTCCAGCTCAATGGTCACGTTTTCCGTCTGGCCGGGGGTAACGGTGACTTCCGCGCCACTGTAGTTATCCAGGTAGGCATTTCCGGGAGCGGAGGCAGGGGCGTCTACAGAAATATAATGAACGCCGGCATATCGTTTGGTGATGGTAAACGTGCCCGAAGCGTCGGTGTAGCGGGTGGCAATATATTCGTCGTCGCTACATTCGGCCGGCCCGTAGATGATGACGCGGGCATCGGCTAAGGGGGTCTGGCTATCGGCCGCCAGCACCTGCCCGACGATGACGCCGCCGGTTGCTAATTCCGCGTCGGCCGTAACTGTGCTGGCCAGGGCGACGGGGATAGGGTCGGCCGTGTCCAGATTACGCTTGTTGTTATAAAACTCGCTCACATAGTCGCCGGGGGCGGCAAATTTCAGGTAGTAGGAATCGGCGGGCAGGCCACTTATTTCATATTGTCCGGCGGCGTCGGTGCTGTCGGCGCGGAAATAGGAGGTGGCGGTCAGGCTGTTATAGGCGTAAACGGTGGTGTACTGGATGGGCGCGCCGCCATCTTCGGCCGTCACCGTTCCCACCAATGTGCCCCCCGTTTCCAAAGCGGCGTTGATGGTGGTGGTGATGTTCAGGCTAATGGCGATGGAGTCAGCCTGGGCCAGCGTGGTTTTGTTGTTGTAATACTCGCCGAGGTAATCAGAGTAGTAGGGTGGGGAGAAGTGCAAATAGTAATTGCCGGCAGGCAGCCCCATGAAGCTGTAAGCGCCGTCGGCGGCGGTGAAATCACTATCTACCCATTCATGGGTTGGGCCGCGATACAGGTAAACGGAGGTGCTTTGGATGGGGTTGCCGCCCTGCACGGCCGTAACCATGCCCACCAACGCGCCGCCCGTTTCCAGAGCCGCGTCCACGTCCGTGGTATTGCCCAGCGTGACGTTTACCGGATCGGCGGTAGCCAGCGAGGCGCGGTTGTTGTAAAACTCATCCACGTAGGGGGAGTTATAGGGGGCCTGAATTTCTACGTAGTAGGTATCGGCCAGTAAGCCGTTAATCAGGTAGTGGCCACTGGCGTCTGTATAGTCGCCGCCTACGAAACTGCCGGTATCGGTCGTGTCGGTAAAAAGGCGCACGTAGGCATTTTGGATGGGGATGCCGCCTTGCACGGCCGTAATCGAACCGCTCACCGTGCCGCCTGTGGCCAACGCCGCATCAATGCCGCTGATCACATCTTCATAATCTACGGTAATGGGGTCTGCTTCGGCCAGGGAGGGCTGGTTGTTGTAATACTCGCTGAGATAACCGGAATTGTATTGAGCCTGGAATTTGATGTAGTAGTCGCCGGGGGGCAACCCATAGATCACGTATTGGCCGTTGGAATCGGTATAGTCAGAGTTGAAAACGGCAGTGCTGGTGGTGCTGGTGTAAACGTAGACGGCCGTAGAGGGAATGGGGGCGCCACCTTGTTCGGCCGTGACCGTGCCGCTCATGGTGGCTCCCAACGCCAGCGTACCGTTGACGCCTGTCTGCGTCATGCCCAACGTGACCGTGATCGCGTCTGCCAGCGCCAGCGTCTCCCGATCCTGAAAATACTCTGGCAGGTAGGAGGTGTTAGAAGGGGCATGGAATTTTACAAAATAGTCGCCGGAGGCCAACCCTTGAAACTGGTAGTCGCCGGAGCTATCGGCGTAGCTGTAGGCCACAGGAGAGGTGTCCTCGCGGCTTTGGTAGAGCCGCACCTGGGCATTTGCCAACGGCGGCGATCCCCATTCGGTGGAGGTGACGGTTCCTAAAATACGGCCGCCTTCGTCCAGCGCGGCGTTGATGTCTGGGGTGGTCATGTTGTCATACACCACCACGTCGGTGGCGTCTTCATAGGTGGGGGCGTTGTTGTACCATTCCGGGGCGTAAGGGGAGCTGCTGCGGCTGAAACGCACCCGGTATGTGCCCGCCGCCACCGTCAGGAGATATTGCCCGGCGGCGTCGGCATAATCGGAAGTTACGACGACGTTGGGCGATGAATACGCCTCCACGTAGGCATATTGGATGGGGTCGCCGGTGTCGGCGGCGGTCACAACACCGGTGATGGTGCCGGTTAGTTGGGGTTGCTGGGGTTCGGCGGGGGCTATTTCTGGGGCGACGGCCGTTTCTGCCGGGCTTTCCTCGCTTTGGGCTGGGGCCAATTCCAGCACGTACTCTGGCAGGAGCTGGCCGGGTGTTATCTGGCTTATCGCTTCGCTGCGTAGGGGCACTATCTGGCCAGAACTGTCTATGACCTGGAGTTGGTATACGGCCGTTGGCACCGCCCCCAACTGAAACCATCCCCCTGGCTGCACTTTTGTTTCCGCCACCACCAGGCCGCCGGCGTCCACCAGTTGCACGGCCAGGCCAGGGGTAGCGGGCACAACGCGCCCTTGCAGAACCATTTCGGCCGTTTCCATTGGCAACGGCGACATCTCTGCCTGGGTTTGGCGGTATGACGCCATGAATAGGACGCCAGCCATAAGGGGGAGAAGAAACACAAACATTAACCGAAACAACTTTTGACTCACTTTAACCTCCTTGAAATTGGGGCCTATTTAGGTTGGTCCCCTAAAAATGGCCTGAAAACAAAACATCCACTCTGGGGTTTGCCCCAGGTGATTGAGTTGCAACCAGACATCCGATTTCTCAAAGAAATCGGATGTCTGACACGAACGAGTGGGAATACCATTTCCATAAGAGTGGTTAACGCGAATGAAGGGTCTGTCCATTATGAATCTGGCCGCCATTCCCTATGAATAAATTCATAGGCAGGCACACAAAACGTGCTGAAGCACATTAGCAGAGCCGCCACGAACGCGCTTTAGCGCGTTTGTGCATGACAAACGCCAATTTCAATCGGTAGTGATGGTGGCAAATAGTTCAAATTGAGAGTTGCTGAGATATTGCACAAATTACTGACGGTCATACTGATACACGGCTGTGTTTCAAATCGGCAACATTTTCGTCCAGTAACGCCCAATTCGTAAGGGCGGGACAGGCGGGCAAAGGTCTGGTCTCGAAGAAACAAATCATCTCCCGCCTGTCTCGCCCCGCCTGGCGCAGGGCGAGACGGCGCGGTGAAAAATAGCGCCACCGGAGCAAAATTATCGCACGCCGTCCCGCTCCGCCTGGCGCAGGGCGAGACGGCGCGGTGAAAAATAGCGCCACCGGAGCAAAATTATCGCACGCCGTCCCGCCCCTACTGCCTGTGCCTCTTTTGAATTGCCGTGCTTTCAGGACAGGATAATCATTTCTGGAAGATTTTTTGGTATCATTTTGTGCCAGATCGCCAGCATTTGGAGAAAGTGTCTATGCTCGAAACTTTTGCCGACATCCTGGGTCATTATGTGCAGCGTTCGCGTTATTCTGCGCCGCAGGTGGCCGCGTTGTCTGGTTTATCCAGGCGCACTATTGCCAACTGGTTAGGTGGTGTAGCCTTGAAGCCGCAGCAGTGGCAGGGGGTGGTGAAGATGGCGGCCGCTTTGAAGCTGAATGAAGCGGAAACATCCCATTTGCTGACGGCCGCCGGGCATCCACCCATTGCCAAATTGCGCCAGACGGCCGTTCACAACGACGATCTCAACTTATTGGCCCCCTGGCCCCTATCCCCAACCCCCTTTCAGGCAGTGGCTGATTTGCCCTACTTTGTGGGTCGGGAAACGGCGATGTCTGAATTAGAGCGGATGTTGCTGCACGGCCGTCACGTCGCTATCTGCAACCTGCACGGCATGGGCGGCGTGGGCAAAACGAGCCTGGCGGCCCATCTGGCTTACCGGCTGCGCCCCCAATTCCCCGATGGCGTCCTGTGGGCGCGGCTGGACACCACAGACACGATGACCATCCTGAGCGCCTTTGCCGATGCGTATGGCAAGAATGTGAATGAGTACCGGGATGTGGAAAGCCGTTCGGCCGTTGTCCGCAGTTTACTGGCTGACAAACGGGTACTGGTGGTATTGGATAATGCGGAGAGTAGCGAACAGGTATGGCCGTTGCTGCCGGCCACCACCGGCCAGACGGCCGTCATCCTCACCACCCGCCATGACCTGGCCGTGGCTGACCAGATGTACCGCTTCCCCATTGAATCTTTTGACCCCACCGGCGGCGAATCACTGGCGGTGTTTGCCTATTTTTTAGGGCAGCACCCCGTAACACGCTGGCAACCAGAATTACAGAGCATCGCTGACTTGTTGGGCCACTTGCCGTTAGCTATTGCTATTGCGGGTGGGCAGTTGGCTTACGGCCGTCTCCCCATCCCCGATTTTCTGGCGCAACTGCAACAGTCCAACCAACGTCTGGACACGCTCATCCGCGAAGATCGCAGCGTGCGCCTCTCCTTTGATTTGAGCTACCGGACGCTATCACCCGAATTGCAACAATTTTTCGCCGCTTTAGGCGTGTTTGGGGGTGATGATTTTGGGGTGACGGCCGTGGCCTACGTCACCGAAACCTCCACCGAAACGGCGCAAGAAAGAATGGAGGAGCTGGTACGGCTCTCGCTGGCACAGCACGGCCGTGCGGGGCGATACCGTTTGCACCCGCTCTTACGCGAATACGCCAGAGAGCATATTCATTCGGAAGACCCATATGCGCGAATGGCTTTCTTTTACATCAATCTGGTTCAATCATTATTAGAAGCAGCCACCTACCAAAGATTATTACCCGACATCAGCAATATCCTGGCGACAGTCACCATTACTCGTCAGCATCAACTACACGAGCACTTTATACAAAGCGTCATCACATTCCACCGCTTTTTATTCGCCCAGGGGTTGATTGCCCAACATGAGCATGATCTCGACCAGGCCATACAAATCGCCGCCAGCATGGGCCATCATCTTCTATTGGCCGACCTGCTATCGAAAAAGGGACGAATTAGAGCGGAAACGGGGTATTTTGCCGAAAGCAACACCCTGTTTTTAGAGGCACTGGCCGCTTTGGATAACAGCAGTAACCATGATGAGCGCAGCCCAAGAGTCAGGTGTGACATTCTAAACGGGTTAGGTGCTACCTATGGCTGGCAGGGAGATCTGCCAAAATCCAAACATTTCCATGAAGCTGGCTGGAAACTGGCAAACGAGATCAATTACCCACGAGGGATCATTGTTTCTGGCAATAATCTAGGCGGATCGCGTTATGAAGAAGGGCGCTATGATGAGGCGATACATTTATTCAAAGGGGCTTTAGCACGGGCCCGGCAAAGCCAGGACTACCATTTACACATTAACATTTTGCACAGCCTGGCTTCCATCCATATCCTACACCAGGAATATGACCTGGCAATGCCTTACCTGCAAGAAGGAGAAACATTAGGCCGCCAGCACAGCCTGCCTACCACGCTTATAGGCATTTTAGGCACGCAAAGCACCGTTTATTACAAAACGGGTAATTTGCTTCAGGCTGAAGCTTATCTCCAGGAAGCAATCGCTATTTCCCGCCAGACAGGCTATCTGCGGTCACTGATCTTTTTATTAGCTACGGCAGGCAAAAGGCATTTGGAACAGGGCGACCCTAACCAGGCAACCTCTTATCTTGGGGAAGCGTTGGCTATTGTTCGCTCACAAGAGATCAAAGGGAGATCTTTCCAGGTACTTCACTATTGGGGTGAGCTTTATCTGGCACAAAAGCGGTATGAGGAAGCGAAACAAATGTGGCAGGAAGTATTGGAAAAGGCGACGGAGAAAATTTACATAGCGGCCGCTTACTGGGGGCTGGCTGGCACAGCAAGGATGCAAAATGACGAAAACCTGGCGAAACAGCACCATCATCACTGGCAGGTAACTTTGGAAAAGCTGGCTCTTCACGAAAAGAAACTGCTTAAGCAGTGGCTACCCGATTTGCCAATTGCAACTGATAGCAGGCTGTTCGCATGACCCGGTATTACCACTTTTTTAGCGACTGTATCACCTGTGGCACATATTCCGCCAGTTCGCTGGCCAGCAGGCCGGTATCGCCGGGGTAGAGAGCGGCCGCCGCACCGTGCAGATAACCACCCAATAGCGCCGCTTCATACGGCCGTACCCCCTGCCCCAACAACGCCACAATCACCCCACTCAACACATCGCCGCTGCCCCCCACCGCCAGCACCGGGTTGGCAAATGGGAGAATGGTGACACGGCCGTCAGCCGCCGCCACCACCGTATTGGCCCCCTTCAGCAACACGATCTGCCTCCACGCCTGCGCCTGTGCCCGCGCCACTTCTGCCCGATCCTGAGTCAGCAGGTCTGCCAGCGAAATGCCCATAAGCCGGGCCATCTCTGCCGGGTGCGGGGTAAGAATCGTCTCTGGCGGCAGCAAACGCGGCCAATCCGATAATTGAGCCAGCCCATTCAGCCCATCCGCGTCCAGCACCAGCGGTGGCAAATACGGCGCGTTCAGCATCATGGGCAGAAACTCTACGGCCGTTTCCCCCAACCCCGGCCCCACCAGCAACGCATCATACGATGACAGTATGGGTAATAGTTCTGCCGCTTCCTGAGCAGTCAGTACCCGTTCGGCCGTAAGCTGGGGATAGGTCGCTTCGGGCAGGGCGACAACGGCCGTCTGCCGCACCACAGCTGGCGTCGCCAATGCCACCAGCCCGGCCCCGGCCCGGAAAGCACCTTTAGCCGCCAATACCGGCGCGCCCCGATACCGGTCGCAGCCAGCCGCGATCAGTACTTTGCCAAACGTGCCCTTGTGGCCATCTGGGGGGCGCGGCGGAAGGAGGGAATGGGCGTGGACGGCCGTCATTACTTCCACATTCACTGCCTGTACCGGCGGCAAATCGGCCGGTATGCCAATATCCGCCACCACCAATTCGCCACACGCCGCCGCCCCCGGAAAAATAAAATGCCCTCGCTTCGGCCCGGCAAACGTCACCGTCAGATCCGCCGGCACAGCCAGGGCATCCAATTCCCCCGTGTCACAATTCAGCCCACTCGGACAATCTACCGCGACGGTGATGAGGTGATGAGGTGATGGGGTGGTCGCTGGGGGCAGCGTGGGGTGAGAGGGTAAAAGAGAGATGAGTCGTGGGCGGGATTGCTCGCGCACAATGGCGCGGCGTTCTTCCATCCCGGCCGCAAGCTGGCGCATCAGCTTCGCCAATTCGCCCACGATGGGGCGGGTGACGCCCGTGCCCAATAAAGCATCCACCACCAGATCAGAGACCGATAGCCGGGTACGTAACACGCGAAACCGTTGGTCAAACCCGGCTTCGACGGCAAACAAGCCCATTTGTTGAATTTGGGCATAGTTCGCGTCCGTGGCCGGGTCGCGTGGTTTGCTCAGGTAAAAGGCCACATCTGCGCCTGCTTGCGCCAGGTAACGGCCGCACACCAATCCATCCCCGCCATTATTGCCCGGCCCCACCAACACCAACACCCGCATTCCAACAATGGGATAACGGGCAATAATCGCTTCTGCAACTGCCTGCCCCGCGCTTTCCATCATCTGCGCATAGGAGACGCCCGCCGCATTCGCCGCTTTTTCGGCAGCAACCATTTCAGAGACGGTAAAAACTTTCACCTGGTTCTCCCCTGTCCGTTCGTAGTAGGCCATTTATCGCCTACTACAAATCCTTGAAACGGCGTAATCCCAAGATTCCCTGTTCTTTATACCATTTCATGGTCTGGCAGGCGCCTTCGCTAAAGGGGGTGGGGACAAAACCGAGTTCACGCTCTGCTTTTTCGATGGAGACAGGCCAGTCTTGAAAGACATAAGGGGCCATGTTGATGGGATAAAACGGCTCTTTGCGGGTCACTTGTGAGAGGCGCGTCCAGTTGCGAGCCAGGGCCAGCACCACCCAGGTAGGCATGTTGATGCGCCAGCGGTGGATACCGGCCAGGTCGCTGACAATATCGTTGGCTTCGTTGTGGGTGAGGGAACGGCCGCAGATGTTGTAGATTTCTCCCGGTCGCCCCTTCGCCAGCGCCAGCATGATCCCCTGGGCCACGTCCGGCACAAAGACGGGAAAGATGATGTGTTTGCCACCATCCACTTTGATACGCCACCCTTTGAGCGGCTCTTCAAAAAAGAGGCGGTTGAAGGCATAACGCCCCCAAGGGCCATAAAACGCGCCCGGCCGCAGCACAATGGCGGGCAGCCCTTCATTGTGGTAGGCCAACACGCGGGTTTCGGCTTCCAGCTTGGAAAGCTGGTATGGTTCTTGCGGGCGGCAAATGGTGTTTTCGTCAATGATGGCCTGGGTGGGGGTACGGCCGACAACGGCAATAGAGGAGATGTAGATGAATTTTTCCACCTGTTCGGTGAGGGCGGCATTGAGCACGGCCGTTGTTCCCCCCACATTTGTCTGCCAAAACAGGTGGGCATCCCCCCAAAAACGGAACAGTCCGGCCGCATGAATCACCTGGCGACACCCTTTCATCGCTTGCAGGGCGGCATAGCCATCGGTGATGTCGTCGGTAAAGGCCAGTTCCGCCCCTAATTCTTGCAAAAAGCGGGAATCACTGGTGGGGCGCACCAGCGCCCGCACTTTGTATCCGGCGGCAACCAGTTGTGGTACCAGGTTGTGCCCCAAAAAGCCTGTCGCGCCGGTGATGAGGATCATGGATGTGTGCCTTAGGAGAGGAGATTAGGGGACTGAGAGATCGAGAGAGTGACCAATCTCCATAATCAATCTCTCAGTCTCCCAATCTCCCAATCTCTATTGAAATACCCCAGGAGGGAATCGAACCCCCAACCATCGGATTAGAAGTCCGGTGCTCTGTCCATTGA
>CAZOPF010000067.1:29451-31681 GCA_964581605.1 uncultured Ardenticatenaceae bacterium | reverse complement strand
CACCTAAACACCTGCTCACCTAAACACCTAAACACCTGATTACAGACCTATGAACACACATGATTTTGCGCCCCAGACAGAATTTCCGTTTGTGCTGCCGCATGGGTTGGTGGATGCCGATGGGCAGGTACACCGGCAGGGCATGATGCGGCTGGCGACGGCGTATGACGAAATTGCGCCTCTCGGCGACCCGCGTGTGCGCAGCAATGCCGGTTATCTGGTCGTCATTTTGCTGTCGCGGGTCATCACCCGGCTGGGCAGCCTGGAATTTATCAATCCGAAGGTGGTTGAGAATCTTTTTGCTGGCGACCTGGCCTATTTGCAGGACTTCTACCAGCGCATTAACTATCAGGGTCACGGCCGTTTGCAAGTGGCCTGCCCGCATTGTGAAGGCGCGTTTGAGGTGGAGGTCGGCAGCCTGGGGGGGTGATCTGCTACCCCTCGGAACGGCTTTACGAGGAGGTAGCGTACATTGCCTATCATCTCCACTGGTCGCATGACCAGGTGATGAGCATGAGCCATCAGGAACGGCAGCGTTGGGTGACGGAAGTGGGGCGGATTAACGAGCGGCTAACAGTCGGTAATCGGTGAACGGTAATCGGTAATCAGTGACCGATTACCGATAACTGATAACCGATTACCAATTTGGGAGAAAGATGCGATCAACAGGCATCGGTCTGGGACTGAGCGCAGCATTGGGCATGGGCGCAAGCGCGGCCGGGTTTCGGTTTGACCCGTACCAGGGCTTTAAGTTTGCTATTGAGATTGAAGCGCTGCTGGTGGGTGGTTTTACGGAGGCGTCTGGCCTGGAGAGTGAAGTGGAGACAGAGGAGTACCGCGAGGGCGGCGTGAACCATTTTGTGCATAAGCTCCCGTCTCAATCTACCTCGCCGAATCTGGTGCTGACGCATGGGGTCACGGCCGTGTCCACCCTCTGGAACTGGTATTACAACGTCACCCAGGGGGTCATTCAGCGCAAAAGCGGCACCATCATGCTGCTGGACGCCCGCTCTATTCCGGTGATGTGGTGGAACTTTTTCAACGCTTACCCGGTGAAGTGGACGGGGCCGCAATTTAAGGCAGACAGCAGCGAAGTGATTTTTGAGTCCATTGAACTGGTACACGAAGGCATTACCAAGCCGATTTTAGGGCAGGCACTCGGCATTGCCCAGGCATTTTTCTAGGGAAATGGGACACGGATGAACGCGGATGGACACGGATTTTTGTTTTGAAATCCGTATTCATCCGATAAACCCGCGAAAACCCGCGTCCTATTTGTTTTTCAAACATGGAAGATCATCAGATAGTGGCAGATGAACGGAACGCAGCCTGGGCGGAATGGCTGTGGCGGCGAGGCGAGCAGCCAGGTGTGGTGCGGCTGGCGCGGGCACGGGCTACGGCCGTGCGCCTGACCCAATTGCACACCCCACCCCTGGCTGATGAAGTGGCCCGTCGCTATGCGGCCGTCATGGCCATGCAGGCACAGTTGCCGCCCATTGTGTATGCTGAACCATTGCCGATGATGCCGGACAGTGTAACGGCCGTCCCCGCCCCTGCTGCTAAACAACCGTTACCCATCGTCACCGCCCAACCAACGGCCGTATCCGCCGATCCCCCGCCCATTATTTTGGCAGAAACGCCAGCGCCAACAGCGATCAGACAGCCCGTTACGGCCGTGCCCAATCCCCCTTTGGCGTCTCCGGCAGCACAGACCATGAACCGCACGGCCGTTTCCGCCAATCCGACGCTGGTTACGCCACCAATACCTGCCCCTGCACCTCTACTGGTGGTCAGGGCATCCGTTCAACCCACACGCCCGCATCAACCGGGCAGATTGCCCATTTCCCCGGCCACAAAACCGGAAAAAGAAACGGCCGTCGCCAGCCAGACGGCCGTACACATCCCCCCGCCAGCTATTTCCATGCCGGAGCGCAAAGATAGGGAACGGCCGTCCTCCACTCCCATCCCGCCTGTTTTGCCGGTGGTACATGTGGCCGCCTCCGGGCCATCAACCATTGCCACCCCGGATTTACCACAGACCAAAATCCCTTCGCCACCCATTGTGACGCCGGTCAAAATGTCATCGCCGGAAGGGAATGGGGCCAGCAACGGCCGTACCCACTCCCCTCTGCCGTTGGTGCAGGCCCAGGCAACGGCCGTCAACCCACCCCCCGCCACGCCATGGGCACGGCCCATGGGTGGCCCTGCGGGTGGCCCTATGGGTGGCCCT
>CAZOPF010000067.1:0-29351 GCA_964581605.1 uncultured Ardenticatenaceae bacterium | reverse complement strand
GGGTGGCCCTATGGGTGGCCCTGTCGGGAGCGTGATTCAACGGGCGGCAATGGACACGGCCGTGCCGCGACCCGCCGCTAAACCCACTCCCACACCCAACCGGGTGGTGCAAACGAACAGTGTGATCCAGCGGGTAAAGGGAGAAGGGGAGACGGCCGTGACCGATACCCAGGCAGATAATGGGCGTGAAACAACGGATACACCGATTGACATGGATGAACTGGTCGAAAAAGTCCACCGCCGCTTCTTGCGCAAACTGGCCGTGGAAGGCGAACGCCGGGGGAAAACAATATGGCCTTAAACCCTGCCAAACTTGCCGCCGAAATGGTGGGCGCGGGTAGTCTCAACGGCGGGCTGGAAAAGCTCGTGATTCGCTATGAAAAAACGCGCAAAAACCTCTTTAACGGTTCGATAGAAGCTCTGTTTAACCCGAACGAATTTACGATCAGCCGTAATGTGAAGTGGAAGAGCAAGGGCGTCGCTGCCGTTGGTTCCAAAACCACTCTGGCGAAACAGGAATTTCGCAGCACGGCCGCCCGCACCCTCGCCATCACCCTCTTTTTTGATACGTATGAGGCCCGCGGCGGCGGTCTGTCATTGGGCAAGATGGCGAAAGATTTGCTCATCCCTACCAATCCGTTCACGGCCTCGCCGGAAGCGACCAATGTGAAAGAGTACACCGACCAGATTGCTGCGCTGGCGCAGGTGAACACGGAACTGCACCGCCCGCCTATCTGTAAGCTCCGCTGGGGCGAGGTAGACCTCTTCAAAGGGGTGCTGACTTCGCTGTCGGAAAAGTACACCATGTTTATGCCGGACGGCCGTCCCGTGCGGGCCACGTTGGAATGTTCCTTTGTGGAGTATTTTACGCACGCAGCGAAGGCCGGGGAACTCCATTCGGCCGATGTGCCCAAGACCCATGTGGTGCGCCGCCACGAGACGCTGCAAAGCATCGCCGCCGCCCACTATGACGACCCCACCCTCTGGCGGCACATCGCCCAGGCCAATGGCATCCTGAACCCGCGCCTGCTGACGCCGGGCATGACGTTGCTCATTCCGGCACTACGGCCGACCTGAGGTTTTTATCAAAGATTTCGCAGATTTCACCGATTCTTTTATCTGCGTAATCTGCGAAATCTTTGATTGATTTGACGGAACAATGCCACAGGAAAACATCGTCCCCGATATTGGCATTGCGGTGAACGGCCGTGAGGTTTCGCGCACCATTTTGCAGGATGTCATTTCGACGGCCGTGCATGAAGACCTGAACGCCGCCAGCATGTTCACCATTCACCTGCACAACTGGGACATGGCCGCGCTGAAATACACCTGGTCGGACGACAATCTTTTTGCGCCCGGCAATGAAGTGGAAATCTGGATGGGGTACGTGGATCATCTCAAGAAAATCTGCGTCGGCGAGATTACCAGCCTGGAACCGCAGTTTGAGGCCGACGAACCGCCAACCGTCATCGTGCGCGGCCTGGATCATCGGCATCGGCTCTTTCGCGGCCGCAAAACTCGCTCCTTCGCCCAGATTAAAGACAGCGCCATTGCCAGCCAGATTGCCCAACAATCCGGGCTGCGGGCCAAAACGACGGACAGCAAAGTGACGTTGGAATATGTCTTGCAGCACAACCAGACGGACATGGAATTTTTGCAGCAGCGGGCGGCCCGCATTGGCTATGAGGTATTCGTGGCCGAAAAGACGCTCTATTTCCAGCCGCACCAGCATAGCAAAGGCAGCGCGATGACCTTTTCACTGGGCAAAGATGTCATTGAATTTTTCCCCCGCCTGACCACTGTTTCCCAGGTGGATGAAGTGATTGTGCGCGGCTGGGATCCCAAACAAAAAAAGGAAATCCTGGGCAAATCGGCCACCGGGCAAGAAAGCAGTACGATGGGCGGCGTTACCAGCGGCCCCAAAGCGACCAAAAGCGCCTTTGGCAAAAGCAGCGCCGCCAGCGTGGCCGCCCCCGTTTTCAGCAAAGCGGAAGCAGACCAGATGGCGTTGGGCCAGTTCAATGATATGGCCCTGACCTATATCGAAGGGGACGGTCTCTGCCTGGGCACGGCCGATCTGCGCGCCGGAATGGTGATCAAGATTGAGGAGGCCGGGGACAAATTTAGCGGACTGTATTACGTCACGGCCGTAACCCACAGCCTCACCCCCAACCAGGGCTACCAGACACGCTTCACCGTCCGCCGCAATGCGAGTTGATACCGGTAATCGGTTATCCGTAATCGGTAATCGGTGTCATCTGCGAAATCTTTGATTGCTTATGCACATCTTTTCAGACCTGTTTACCCCATCATCCCCGGCCACCGACCGTTTTTTTGGCGTGATGGTGGGCATTGTCACCAACAACCAGGACCCGGATGGCATGGGGCGGGTGAAGGTGCGCTTCCCCTGGCTCTCTGACCAGGACGAGAGCCATTGGGCCAGAGTGGCCGCGCCCATGGCCGGTAAAGAGCGCGGTCTGTACGTCTTGCCGGAAGTGGATGATGAAGTCCTGGTCGCCTTTGAACATGGCATGGCTGAATTCCCCTACGTGCTGGGCGCATTGTGGAACGGCAAAGACAAACCGCCCGAATCGAACAGCGATGGCAAGAACAACATGCGCACTCTCAAATCACGCAGCGGCCACATCATTCGCCTGGATGACACCGACGGCGCGGAAAAAATTGAAATCATAGACAAAAGCGGCAAAAACAGCCTGGTGGTGAACACCAAAGAGAACAGCATCACCATTACGGCCGACGCCGACATCACCATCAAGTCCAGCAAAGGCAAACTCATTTTAAGCGGCAAAGGGGTGGAAATTACCTCCACCGATGCCGTGAAATTAGAGGCCAGCAAAAACATGGAGATCAAAGCTGGCCCGCAAATGACTATCAAAGGGCAGATGGTGCAGATTAACTGAGAAAACGGTGGCAAGTGGCGGGTTGCAAGTTGTAAGTGACCTGCAACCTGCCACTTGCCACCTGCAACCAGAGGAACATATGGGACAACCGGCAGCAAAACAAGGGGATCAGATTGTGGCCGTGGACACGCATATTGTGATGGTGCCTTCGCCAACGGGGCCGGTGCCCACGCCCATGCCCCACCCGTTTAGCGGGATGCTGAACGGTGGACTGAGCAGTGATGTGAAGATTATGGGCAAACCGGCGGCTGTTGTGGGTAGCACGGCCGATAACAGCCCCCCACACGTGCCCATGGCCCCCGGCGTCAGCTTTCAAAAGCCGCCGGCCAACAAAGCTACCGTCCAGATGGGCAGCATGACGGTGAAAATCAACGGCAAAGCGGCCGCCCGCAACGGCGATAAAGCCCTCACCTGCAATGACCCGGCCGATTTACCTGCCGGGACGGTGATTGCGGTGGGCACGGTGATGATTGGGTGATGGGTTGCAGGTGGCAAGTAGCAAGTGGCAAGTGGCGGGTAACTTGCCACCTGCAACCTGCCACTTGCCACCAATAGACTCTCAAAAACAACTATGAGCAATAATTTTTTAGGTACAGGCTGGCATTTTCCGGTGCAGTTGGATGGCAACGGCCGTATCCAACTCGCCCACCACGAAACCAGCATCCAGCAATCCATCTGGATGATCCTGGGCACCAGCCCCGGCGAACGGGTGATGTCGCCGGAGTTTGGCTGCGGGCTGCATGACCTGGTGTTTGCCGTGAATAATGCCCGCACGGCCGGAGAGGTGGCTACGGCCGTGACTGAAGCCCTCACCATCTGGGAACCACGCATAGACGTGCTAAACGTCAGCGCCTACCCGGATGCCGACCAGCCCAACGTCCTGCTCATCGAAATCAGCTACGCCGTCCGCTCCACCAACAGCCGCTTCAACCTGGTCTACCCGTTTTATCTGGAAAGTAATGGCTAGGAGAGGAGGCTTTAGCCGAACCCATTTCGGCTAAAGCCTCCCCTCCACAAAAACACTAAAACACTAAATCACAAAAACACTATGTCCTCTCCCCCAATTGACCCCCGCACTTACGACCAGATCGTCGCCCAGACGGAGGCGCTGGCGCAGCAGTTGAGCGGCTGGCAGCCCCAACCGGCCGATGACCTGGACGCGGGCGGCGCCCTCATCCGCATCTTCGGCCGTTACGCCGAAATCATCGTTGACCGGCTGAATCAGGCTCCAGACAAAGCGTTCCTGGCCTTCCTCGACCTGATCGGCACACAAATCACGCCACCACAGCCAGCCCGTGTGCCCCTCACCTTCCAGTTGGCAGCGGGCAGCCCGGTGGATGGGCTGGTGCCGGCGCGGACGCAGGTGGCCGCCCCGCCCGAAGAGGGGGAAGAGGACGAGGTGGTTTTTGAAACGGAACATGATTTGCTGGTGACACGTTCGCAACTCGTGCAGGTGGTGGCCCGCGATTTTGCCCCGTTGGCGGATAGGGACAGGTACGGCCGTTACACCGCCAACGCCCTGGGTGAAATAGACGAACCCTTCCCCGCCTTTGCCGGAAATGAGCCAATGGTTCACGCCCTCTACCTGGCGGCCGACATGCTGCTCAATCTGGAAGCCGCCGCCGACGTGACCGTGCATTTCACCGGCCCGGAGGTGGAGCGGCTGCGCCGCCTGCCTATGACCTGGGCCTATCTGCAAGAAGAAAGCTGGCAGGATGTCTCGCCAGAAAATGTGCAGCCGGGGGCGATTACCAACGACATCTGGCCGGTGACACTGCGCCAGATACCCAAACTGGCCGCCGGAACGGTGAACGGCGTGAAGGGTGGCTGGCTGCGGCTGCAACTGGCGCTGCCCTTGCCGCCGCCCCGCCCGGCGATACCGCCCGAAGCGATGGCCACCGGTGCAGCCAACCCGGTACCATATGCCCCGCCGTTTTATCCGTTTGGTGCAGACGGCCGTGCCACCCTCTTCTATCTCAATGCTGAACACGGTTTTGCCCGGCGGGGCGCGCTGGTGGAACTGGACATATCGCTGGCGACGGCGGGCGCGGGTTCTGGCCTACGCCTGCAATGGGACTACTTGCGGACAACGGGCGGCGGTAATGCCACCTGGACGCCATTGGAGGGGGTAAACGATGGCACGGCCGCGCTGACACAAAACGGCCGTGTCCGTTTCTACGTTCCGGCGGATGGTGGCTGGGGCGTGGGGCTGTATCGCAACGCCAGCGGCCGTTGGCTGCGTGTCACCGTGACCGCCGGAAGTTATACCCGGCCGCCGCAAATCGCCAGCATGACCATCAGCGAACAGTGGCGGCTGCCAGAACTGAGCCGCATCCATCTCAGCCTGCCCGGTGCGCGGCCGCCACTCCTGGCCGATACCGGCTTCACCAACAGCCTGACGCTGGACATGAGCAAGGATTTTTACCCTTTTGGCGAGACGCCCCGCTTTAATGATGCCTTTTATCTGGCGTATGGCACGGTCATCAACACCGGCGGCGCGCAGCCGGGCGACCTGGTGGTGCTGAATGTGACGTTGGGCGCGGCCGGGGTGGCGGGCAGTTCCGGGGTGACGCTGGCCTGGGAATTTTGGAACGGCCGTACCTGGGAGCAGCTCGGCCGTAGCAGCAATGCCAGCGACCGGGTGGGGCAGACCGGCTACGACTTCCGCGACCCCACCCGCGCACTGACGGTACAACCGGGCAGCGGCGGGGTGCAATTTAAGTTGCCGGGCACGGCCGTTGCCCACACCGTCAATGGCGTGGAAGATCACTGGCTGCGTGCCCGCATTGTGATGGGGGATTATGGTGCGGCCGCCAGTTACGAAGCGTATACCATCAACATCAGCGGCCAGAACATCACCGCCTACCGGCTGGTGGCCGCCAGTTATAAACCGCCGCTCATCACCACCTTGCGTTTTGACGTGTCCAACACCACCCGCTTTAACCTGGCTGCCTGTGTGAGCCTGAATGATTTTGCTTATGTGGATCACACACAGGCCAATGCCGCGCAAACATTGTTTACTCCTTTCACCCCTACGGCCGACCATCAGCCAACTCTTTATCTCGGTTTTGACCGCCCCTTTGATAACCGCTCCGTTTCCCTCTATGCCCAGGTGGAACCGCCGCCGCCAGAGGCCGTCATCCCGGCTATTTTTGAAGCGGCCCTGGAAGACCAGCCGCCACAGGTGAGTTGGGAATATAGCAGCGGCCAGGGCTGGAGCCGGTTGGGGGTGATTGACGAGACCAATGCCTTTGACGGCCGGGGCCTCATCCGTTTTGTTGGCCCCAAAGGGCTGGCCGCCCGCCACCTGTTTGGGCAAGAACTATATTGGCTGCGGGTGCGCTGGCGTGAAGGGCATTTTCCGGTGTCGCCGCGCCTGCGACGGCTGCTGACGAATACGACCTGGGCCAGGCAGGCCGTCACGATCCGCGATGAAATTGTGGGTTCCAGCGATGGCAACCCCGGCCAACGGTGGCCGTTGGCGCAGCAAAATATCCTGACTGGCGAAACAATTGCCATCCGCGAACCAGATATGCCACCGGCTGAGGAGATCGCCCCGGAACAGGTGACGCTGGTGCTGGATGCGGCCGGAGATGTGACGGAGATTTGGGTACGCTGGCAGGAGGTGGCCGATTTTCATGGCTCTGGCCCGCGTGACCGCCATTATGTGCTGGATCGGATTACGGGGACGGTGTTGTTTGGCGACGGCCGTCATGGGATGATGCCCCCCACCGGACAGAATAATATCCGCGCCAGCTACCGCAGTGGTGGCGGCGAACGAGGCAACCGGGCGGCGGGCACAATTATTCAACTCAAGTCCAGCGTGGCCTATGTGGACAGTGTGACGAATGTGGAAGCGGCCAGCGGTGGGGCCGAACGCCAATCGCTGGACAGTGTGCGCCGCTATGGGCCACGCGCCTTACGCCATCGTTATCGGGCGGTGACGGCCGTAGACCTGGAGGATCTGGCGTTTGCTGCTTCGGCGCAGGTGGCTCGCGCCAAAGCCATCCCGCCCCGTTTCAGTCCACTGGATTTATGGCTGACGCCGGGCGAAATGCCCACTGATCTGGCGCAGCATCGGGATGTGAGGGAAGCGGGCGTGATGGGGTTGATTATTGTGCCGCAAAGCGACAGCCCGCGCCCGGTGCCCAGCCTGGAACTGGTGGAACAGGTGCGGGAGTATCTGGTGGCCCGCAGTGCGGCGACGGCCGATGTCTGGGTGGCGGGGCCGGAGTGGATTGAGGTGTCGGTGACGGCCGTGATTGTGCCCACCTCGTTGGAAGCGGCCGATTTTGTGGGCGAGGCGGTGAAAACGGCGTTGGCCCGCTTTTTGCACCCGCTCACGGGTGGGGCAGAAGGCAAAGGGTGGGCATTCGGCCGTAAGCCCTACCGTTCGGATCTGTTTGCGCTGATTGAAGGGGTGGCGGGCGTGGAATATGTGCGCTCGCTGGCCGTCGCCGAATCGCCCGACACCGCCACCATCAGCCGCCTGGAACGCCGCCTCATTTTTTCCGGGCAGCATGAAATTGTGATAAGTGTTTGAGTGATTTTGTGATTTTGTGTTTGAGTGATTTGGTGTTTTTGTGTTTGAGTGATTTGGTGTTTTTGTGTTTGAGTGATTTGGTGTTTTTGTGTTTGAGTGATTTTGTGATTTTGTGTTTTTGTGTGTGGGTGTTGAAGGAGGTGTGGGATGGCGTTGATTGAGCGGTTTGAAGATATTGTGGCGTGGCAGGAGGCGCGGGTGTTGACCAGACAGATTTATCAGTTGAGCGGAAGTGGGAATTTTAATCACGATTTTGGACTGCGTGACCAGATTCGCCGGGCTTCTGTTTCGACGATGGCGAATATCGCGGAAGGGTTTGATTGTGAATCGAAGAAGGAGTTTGCTCGCTTTTTAGAAATTGCCCGCCGCTCCGTTGTGGAAGTTCAATCCTTGCTTTATGTGGCTCTGGACGTGGGCCATATTGACGAAGTGACGTTCACTGCCTTTTATACCCAGGCCGCCACCGTTCACAAACTCATCGGCACTCTGCGCCGCGCCGTCCTCAAACTCGCCTGACCACTAGATCACAAGATCACTAGATCACCAAATCACTAGAGAACAAACCCATGCCTATTCCCTTACCGAATCTGGATGACCGAACGTATACCGACCTGGTAGCCGAGGCGCGGGCGTTGATTCCGCATGTGCAGCCGGAGTGGACGAACCATAACCCCAGTGATCCCGGTATGGCGCTGATTGAACTGCTGGCCTGGCTGGCGGAGATGGCGTTGTACCAGGTAAATATCGTCACTGACCGGCACACGGAGGCGTTTTTAGAACTGCTGAATGGGCCGGATTGGGCGTTGGGGGAGCAGGATTTGGACACGGCCGTACACCAGACTATCCTGGCGCTGCGTGACCAATACCGGGCGGCAACGGCCGCCGACTTTGAATATCTGGCGCGGCACAAATGGCCGGAAGCGGCCACCCTGCGGCGCGTCTACTGCCTGCCCCGCCATAATTTGAGCGGGGGCGCTCCAACAGCGGCTGCGCCCGGCCATGTCAGCCTGATTGTTATTTTTCAACCAGGAGTGACAGCCGGGCAAACGGCCGTGCTGCTGACCAGTTTGTGGCAATTTTTGAACGAGCGGCGGCTGCTGACCATGCGCCATCATGTGGTCACGCCCACCTACATACCTGTGCAGGTGGCGGCTGATTTGCATATCCGTGAAGATGCCCGGCCGGCCGATGCGTTGCGGGCGGCAACGGCCGTGTTGACTGCTTATTTTGACCCGTTGACCGGCGGCCCGGCGGGCGAAGGCTGGCCGTTTGGCCGGGGCGTGTACAGTTCAGAGATTTACGCCCTGCTGAATGGGCTTGATCTGGTGGACTACGTAGAAGCGGTGCAGCTAACCGGCCCGGATAACGTGCCGCAATCCGTTGAAGTGAAGTTGAATCGGCATGAATTGGTGACGATAGATGGGCGCGGGCTGACGGCCGTAGACATCTACGGAAACAGGTACGCCGGGTAAACAAGATTTTTTATCAAAGATTACGCAGATTTCACCGATTATCCTTATCTGCGCAATCTGCGAATCTTTGATGATTTTGAAAAATGTCACACGAAGAAAACGTAAGCACTTATTTGAATTATTTGCCCGCTATTTTTCACGACGACCCGTTTCTGGGGAAATTTTTGCTGGCTTTTGAAACCGTCCTCAGCCAGGCGCCCCCGGATCATCCGGCCGCGCTGGAAACATTGATTGCTCAGAGCCACATCTATCTGAAGCCGCTGGTATCGGGTGGGGACAACGGCCGTGCCCCGCAATCCTTTTTGCCCTGGCTGGCCGGTTGGGTGGCGCTGACACTGCGCGAGGATTGGGATGAGGAAGTGCAGCGCAAATTTATCCGCGAAGTAGTGACGCTCTACCGACAGCGCGGTACCAAAGCCGGGCTGACGCGGCTGCTGCAAATTTATCTGGGCGACCGCACACCCGTCACCATTTATGATGATGATACGGACTTTGGTTTTGACCCACCGGCCCATTTTTTCCAGGTAGAAATCACGGTCAATGATCGTGACCCGGTGGCTTTGCGGCGTAAACAGCAAATTGCCCAGGCGATTATTGAGCAGGAAAAACCGGCACACACCTTTTATGCGCTGCAAATGTTGGTGCCCACCATGCGCCTGCTTTCTGAAGAATTGGCGGCGCAGTTGGGCGGCGAACGGCTGATATTGGGCGTGAATACCCTGCTAGGTACGCGCAACACACGTTCTTAGTGACCGTGCAGTAATTATGTAATTGAGTAATTTGGTAATTAGCTGCTTCAATTACCCAATTACCCAATCGCTAACTTATTTGCAACTGATCACTTAACATGAAAATCAAAGATTACGCAGATTTCGCAGATAAAAATCTGTGCAATCTGCGTAATCTGTGGATTCTCTTCACGGAGGCAGTATGACAGCAAATTACGAACAACCGGATGTGATGAATAAGCGGGTTCGTTTTTATGACGGCCAGTTTTTGCAGGATCAGGATTTTATTGATGAGCAAAAGTACCACCTGGATCGGCGGCAGCGGCTGACGCGGCTGCTGCATGTGGCCGGTATTGCCGATGGGCTGGAGGTGCGGACGACGAGCCAGCCGTTTCAGGTGCGGGTGACGGCGGGCACGGCCGTAGACCCGGACGGCCGTCTGGTGGTGCTGGACGCCACCAAAACGATGCTGGACAACGACGGCCGTCCCCTGCTGGCCAATGCGGCTGAACCTGTGGCCCTGCCGCCGGACGCCGCCAGCAGCACCCGCTGGCTCTACATCGCCTACCACCAGATGCCGGATGATTTGCAGGCATCGGGAGATGGGGTGGAAGGGGAGACACGCTGGCACGAAGCGCCGTATCTGTTTACGGCCGTTGCCCCTTTGGGCGAAGACGACACCTACGACGGCCCACCCTGGCATGACTTTCTGGCCGACGGCCCACCCGCGCCCGTCTTGCTGGCGCAACTGACGTTGGACGCGGCCGGGGCCGTGACAATAGACAACAGCCGGCGTCGTTACTCCGGGCTGCGGCTGCCCGGCTTGCGCGGCGGCAATCAGGCGGTGGGGCTGCGGGTAGAGGGAGACGGCCGTGTCGGACTCTGGCTGCTCAAAGATGGCGACCTGGTGGAACACCTCTCCGTCACCGAAAAAGGGTTTGTCGGCGTAGGGTCGCCTGCCCCCAACGCCGCCCTGGAAATTCGCGCCGAACTGAAAGCGACCGTGCAAAATCGCACCCTGGTGGGGTTGCGTGTGGCCCCCCATTACAATGCCAACAACATCAGTGGGGTGCGGGAGTACGGCCTGCTGGTGGAACGGGGCAGCGTGGGCATTGGCACGGCCGACCCGATACAAGCGTTGGATGTGAACGGCCGTATGCACGTCAACAACGGCGTCATCCAGCGCGGCGGTGCGGCCATCACCAACACCTCAGATTTAGGGTTGTACTCCCAGGTGTCCGGCAACTGGATGCGCTTCGTCACCAATAATGGTCACATCCGCTTTTACACCGACAGCGGAATTGGCACAACCCACAAGTTAACGATTGAAGCAAACGGCAATGTGGGCATTGGCACAAATACACCTGCTGAAAAACTGACCGTGAGTGGCGGGAACATCCAGCTTGACGGCGCCCAAAAACTGTTTTTTTCCGACGCGGATACATCCAACAACCTCAAAATACAACTGTGGAGTGGCTATGGCCTGGGCATTAACGGCGGCACCTTATTTTACGCCGCCAATGGCCGACATTCCTGGCGTGATAACAACGGCACCAATGAACGTATGTCACTCACAACAGGCGCAGATGGTGGCCTGACCGTGAGTGGAACCGGCAATTCCTCAATTGCCGGTAATCTGGGGATTGGCACGACTTCGCCCACGGCAAAATTAGAAATCTCGGCCAGCGCCACAACCGCCGGTGGTTGGTTAGAAGCCGTTCGCTTCAGCCGTTCTGAACATTCGGCCATTACCCATCCTGGTGGCGGCTTGCTTTTTGGTCTGCACGGGGATCGCAATTTTTATTTTGGCGACATTCAAGGCGGCACCTTCCGCAAATACGTCATGATTGTCAATGCGAATAACGGCAATCTAACAGTTAATGGGGCCATGTATGCCGGTAATTCAGACATGTATTTCACCAAGACTGACCACAACCACACCAGCATCGGCAATACGGCCGGCTACGCGGCCATTGAAAACGCTGCCAACTACGATGCCCTGATGATTCTGGGCCGGGCTGGTACATCCAGAGGCCGTTCCGTCAAATTGTGGGACTTTTTGCAGGTAAATGGCGATTTAGAGGTGACGGGCGAAATCAGAGGCAAGGTATGGTACTCAGGGGAGTATACCTGGAGTCAGGGGCAAGGCCATGTGCGAATGGGGCATAGCAGCAAGTGTGTGGCCTTTCTCACCTTTGTGCAGGGCAAATTTGAGGGTGGCGGCGAATATGTGATGGTTTATGTTGCCAGCGATGGTTACTGGTATCTGGGTGGTGCGTCTGCTCAAAGCGGCGTCAGCGCCAGGGCCAGATGTATTGGCACATCGTAGCATAGCGAAGACCCTAAGGGTTTAAGAGGTCTTGGGTTCAAGGAGAACGGCAATTTGAAAGAACAATTAAGCAGCAGATTGGCCGAATTGAAGGCCGAATATGAATCGGGGCAAAAAATGTTGGCCGACCTGGAACGCCGCCAATTGGAATTGCAACAAACGTTGCTGCGTATCAGCGGCGCGATTCAGGTTTTGGAGGAGCTACTGGCGCGGGAAACGGAGGAGGAGAGTGCCTGAGCCGATGTCCGAAGCCCAAAGCCGGGCTTCGGATTTCGGACATCAGAGTTTGGCAATCAGGGCAGTGTACAACCACCAGGGAAATGCTCGTCGGGGTCCACATATATCTGACCGGATTTCTCTGTGCCGGTCGTATCTTCAACGACTCGAATTCCCTGGTTATAGCTGGCACAGCGCCGGGCCAAAACGAAGTGCGTGAACGGGCCTGTGCCCCTATATTCCACAGCTTGCCCACCAGGCAAATCAAAGACGAAGACGGTAAATTGCCCTTGCGCTTGCGTGCCATCCAGATAAGGGATGATGGTGATCTGGCAACGCCAGTCTGGGCCGTTGCCGGGATATTCGCAGGTTTCGATGGTAATAATGTAGTTGGCTGTTCCAACATCGGCTTCCAGGGTTGGGGTAACGGTGGGGCCAACAGGGGTGGGGGAGGGAGAAGGTGTGGGTGTCTGGCGGGGAACAACAACAAAGTCGAATTCCAACGGCTCACCGATGGGAAGGCCTTCATTGGTCTGCAATTGCCAGGCGCTTTCGTGCGGGCCGAGACTGCCGGGAGCGGTAAATGGGGCGGTGAGGGTAGTTTGTTCGCCAGGGGCAACGGCCGCCACCACCACAATTGGCTCTCCTTCATATCCAAATTCCTCTCCTTCCACATAGGTCCAAACCAGATCGGTCGGCCAGGGGCAATCACCGTTATTTTCCAGCACCCATTGGGCGATGAAATTGGCTCCCGGAAATACGCCATTGGAAATGGTGTTGGCTCTGGAGGCGGAAACCAGCCGCACAGAGGGGATACAGTTTGCCAGAAAAGCGGCCGTCGCATCTTCAGTAGGTGTGGTGGTGGCCAAGGCTTCCAGTGTGGGCGAAGGGGTCGGTGTGGTGGTGGGGGTGTCGGTGGCAGCGGCCTGTGTCAGCGCGATGGAAAGTTCCGCTAACTGAGTGGCAACCTCATCCGGGGTGGCGGTGGTGGCTGGTGGACGTTCAGTTTCGGCCGCAGGTGGTGTGGCGCTTTCAGTTGGTTCGCTGACGGCTACGGCCATAGGTGTGACCGTTGGCTCCTCGTTGCTGCTTAAAGCGCCAGAGGCATACAACCCACCGCCAATGATGAGCAGCAAAAGGACTGCACCGATGGCGTATAGCCAGACGGGTATCTTGCGGGCCGGGGGTGCGGTGGCGGCCGTGCCAGCGCCAACGACGGTTGCCGCAACAGCTGTTTGTTCAGTGGGGATTGGCGTGACGGCCGTAGATTGCCCCATAGGGGAGGCAACGGCCGTTTGGGCCGCAATCGTCATTCCAGGGGCTGTCAGCTCGGTGGGGGGGGCGGTGACAGTCGCACCAGCCAGGGGGGTAACGGCCGTTGTGGCTCGTTCGCCAGACCAGTTAACTGCACGCAGGGTGGCCGCCATCTCGGCGGCCGTCTGGAAACGATCATCCGGGTTCTTCGCTAAAGCTTTGATAATAGCATTTTGCAAATCCAGCGGAATATCGGGGTTAAACATCACCGGCACGGGCACTGGTTCATTCACATGCTTCATCACCACCGCCAGCGGCGTATCGGCGGCAAACGGCAATTGATTTGTCACCATCTGGAAAAGCAGCACACCTAACGAATAAATATCTACCCTTTCATCCCCCGGTTTGCCTAATGCCTGCTCCGGTGACATGTAGGAAGGTGTGCCAATCAGCGCGCCAGTGGCCGTATAAGCCATCGTCTGGCTGCCCATCAGTTTGACAATGCCAAAATCTGTTAAAACAGCCTGCCCCGTCTCTTTGCGAAGCATAATGTTGGCAGGTTTGATGTCCCGGTGAACCATACCGCGCCGATGAGCATACGCCAGGGCGTCGGCTACATCAGAAATCATTTTTACGGATTGTTCCAGAGTAAATCGTTCGCCTGTTTGTGCCTGGTCTTCCAGTGTCTGTTTCAGTGTGCCGCCGTCAATATACTCCATCACCAGGTAATAGCTGTCCTGACCGTAAATGTCAAAATCAAATACACGCACAATGTTGGGGTGGCTCAGGGCGGCCATGGCCCGCGCTTCGCGCTTGAAGCGCTGCAAAAAGTCATCCTCGGTGCTGAGGAAGGTGTGCATCACCTTGATGGCAACATAGCGATCCAGGCTTTCCTGGTACCCTTTGTATACCTCGGCCATTCCACCACGCCCCAGGCGTTCTTCAATGTGATATTTGCCAATGGTCTTTCCAGTTAGAGTGGATTCTTCCATATCTTTCGTGCCCGCTCTTCTGTTGGTATGAATGGTACGCGCCTCCAGAAGATAGCAAGGCTAGTATACCCAGTTTTATCGTAAAGCGAAAAGCATTGTTGACGTGTTCAGGTGTTAACGTTTTTACGTGTTCACCTGAACACATCAACACTTGAACACCTGATTACGAAAGCGCTTTCAGTTGCCCGCAACCGGCGGCAATGTCTATGCCCCGACGTTGGCGGACGGTGCTGGGGATGCCGTATTGGGTGAGGATGGCCTGGAACTGTTTGACGGACGGCCGTGCCGTTGGCAACCCCTCATATCCTGGCGTCGGGTTTAAGGGGATCAGGTTGACGTGGGCGGGAACTGTCTGCAAAAGCTGGGACAGCGTATGCGCCTGGTCGGGTGAATCATTCTTACCTTCTATCAATGTCCACTCGAAGAAGATGTGCCGTTTCCGTTTTTGGGTGTAATAACGGCAGGCGTCCAGCAGTTCAGCCAGGGGCCAGCGGCGGGCCGGTGGCACCAACGCCTGCCGTTCGGCGTCGGTGGCGCCATGCAGGCTGACGGCCAGGCGAATTTGCCGCCCTTCATCGGCCAGGCGGATGATGCCCGGAACCACACCGACGGTGCTGAGGGTGATGTGCCGGGGGGCGATAGCCAGTCCTTTAGGGTGAGTGAGGATGTCTACGGCCGTCATCGTGGCCTCATAATTGTGCAGTGGTTCGCCCATGCCCATGAGGACAATGTTACGCAGTCGCTGGTTATGAATCGCTTGTAGCAGCCGGTCTACAAATAAGACCTGGCCCACAATTTCCCCGGCGGTCAGGTGGCGAGTGAAGCCCATTTGCCCGGTGGCGCAAAAGACGCAGCCCATGGCACAACCTACCTGGGTGCTGATACAGGCGGTGGCCCGCCCCTTGAACCCCATCAGCACTGTTTCAATGGTCTGCCCATCGGCCAATGCCAGTAAGAATTTGCGGGTAAAACCGTCGCTGCTGTGGGTGTCCAGGCAAGAGGTGGGGAGGGAGACGGCCGTTTCCTGAACCAATCGCGCCTGTAAATCCGGGCGCACCTTAGCCATCGCTGTTACCGTTTCCACCTGTTCCTGATAGAGATAAGCCCAGATACGGCCGGCGTGGAATGGGCTAAAACCCCAACTTCGTAACACATTTTCCAACACCGGGTAGCTCAGATCATACAAATTTATCATAAGCGAGCTATTGTAACGTAAGCGATGCCAGATGGCAGCGGTCGCCATGACCCCTACATGCAAATGGAACATGAGTAATTTTGCCGGATGATGAAGTGCGATATATGCTTGTTGGTTAACCATTCGCACCGGTCAGCGTTTGCGAATGAGTATCGGATAGGGATTAGCCAATCAGAGTATTGTTATGAACAGCCCATTATTGTTAGAACAGCAGTTAGACCTGCTGAATAGCCTGCGAGATGCGGTGATAATGACCGACCTGCAATTCAAAATTCAGGAATGGAATGAAGCGGCCGTAGCCATGTATGGTTGGAAAGCAGAGGAGGTTCGGGGAAAATCGGTAGGTGAAGTGATTCCCCAATACCAGGTGGGCGTGTCGTATGATGATGCCGTCGCACGCCTCTTTACTCAAGGATATTACGAAGGGGAAGCTATCCAAACGTGCGGCAATGGGCAGCAAATACATGTATGGGCAAAGGTAACGTTGTTACGCAATGGGGCGGGCGAACCTGTTGGTGTTTTGGCGCTGAACCGCGATATGACTGCCCGCCGGCAGGCGGAAAAGGCATTGGCGCAGCGCGTGGAAATGGAGCAGTTTATTGCTGAAACGGCCGCCCGGTTTATTAACCTGCCAGCCAGCCGGGTGGATGAAGGTATTGAAGATACGCTCAGACAGGTGGCCGAACGGGCCGGTGCCGTGCGGAGTTCTGTGTTTCTGTTTCACGATGAATTGGTGCGGCTAACCAATACACATGAGTGGTGCGCAGACCCGGCCGACTCGCAAAAAGCCCAGATGCAAAATGTGCTGGTGCGCGACTTGAAGTTGACGATGATGCGTTTTGCGGCCGGAGAAAATTTGGTGCTGTCCCATCCAGAAGAAGCGGCAAAACTGCCCGGTATTAACACTTGGATGGCGGCCGTTGGCTTTCGATCCATGTTGTTTGTGCCCATGTTTTATCAGGGAGAATTGATGGGGGCATTAGGTTTTTATGGGCCGATGGGTGTGGAAATGGAGTGGCCAGACATTTGGGTAACGATGTTGACGCTGCTGCAAACGGTGCTGGTGAACGCGCTGCAACGAAAGCGAATAGACGAGCAGATGCAGGCTTATGCGGCCGAATTGGAGCGTAGCAACAATGAACTGCAAGAGTTCGCCTATGTCGCGTCCCATGACTTGCAGGAACCACTGCGTAAAATTTTGACGTTTAGCGGCCGCATCCATCAGCGTTACGAGCATCTATTGGACCAGCGGGGGGTGGATTATTTACAGCGGTTGGAGCGTTCGGCGGAGCGGATGCAATCATTGTTGGAGGGTTTGCTGCTTTATTCGCGGGTGCAGACACAGGCACAACCGTTTATGGCAGTGAATTTGATGGATGTTTTGCGTGGGGTGATGGCTGATCTGGAAGTTCAGGTGGAGCAGGTGAACGGCCGGGTCATCATCCATCCTCTACCCACCATTGAAGCAGATGCAACCCAGATGCGCCAGCTTTTCCAAAACCTGATCAGTAATGCCCTGAAGTTCCACCGCGCCGGGGTGCCCCCCGTAGTAGAACTGCATGGTGAACGAGTAGTGGTTAACGGCCGTACCCTCCTGGAAATTCGCATTACTGACAATGGTATTGGTTTTACCCACCGGGAAAGCGAACGCATTTTTGGTGTTTTTCAGCGGCTGCACGGCCGTGACGAATACGAAGGTTCCGGCCTCGGTTTAGCCATCTGCCGCAAAATTGTCCTGCGCCACTTTGGGCACATTACCGCCCACGCCGTGCCAGACAGTGGCGCGACCTTTGTGGTACAGATACCCTTCACCCAATTGCCCCAGGCTGAGAAAATGATATAAACAGATTATGCCTGATGAAGAATTACAAATTGATACGTTGATTGTGTACAAAAACCAGCCTGCCCGCGTGGTGCAAACCGGCAAAAAATTGTTCATCGAACTGGCAGCTGGTGACCGCCTCAGTGTGCGTGCCAAAGATGTACTTTTGCTCCACCCTGGCCCCACCCCCCCCCCTTCTCGTTTGCAGCCACCGCCCGGCGATATGCAGACCGCCTGTGAACTGCTGGCCGGCCAGATAACCACCCTGCCAGAACTGGCAGAACTGGTGTATGACGAATACTCCCCGGCAGCCGCCTGGTCTATCTGGCAGCAGTTGGCCGATGGGCTGTATGTAACCGGCAGCCCCGCCGCCATTGTTGTTCATACGCCAGACGAGGTGGCAAAAATTCAGGCAGAACGAGCGGCCAAAGCAGCGGCAGAGCGGCAGTGGCAGGAGTTTTTGGGGCGGTTGCAAGACGGCCGTTACCAACCCCAAGACACCGGTCAGTTGCAAGAAATCGTGGCTTTGGCAACCAAACAACGCGAAAATAGCAAAATCCTGCGTACCCTGGGCCAATCTGAAACCCCTGAACAGGCCCATGCCCTCTTGCTCAAAATCGGCTATTGGAACGAGCTGGTCAACCCCTACCCACAACGCCTCGGCCTGCCTACCCAAATCCCCCATTCCCCCATTCCCCCATTACCCGCAGAAGATCGCCGTGACCTCACCCATCTGCCCGCTTTTGCCATTGATGATGAAGATAATCAGGACCCGGACGACGCGCTCAGCCTGGATGGCGGCCGTTTGTGGGTGCATGTGGCTGACGTGGCCGCGCTGGTGCCGCCTGGCAGCCCGGCCGACGTTGAAGCCCGTGCCCGTGCTGCTAATCTGTATCTGCCAGAAGGAACCATTCCCATGCTGCCCCCGGCTGTGACGGAACGATTGGGGTTAGGGTTGGCAGAGGTCTCGCCGGCTTTGTCGTTTGGGCTGGATTTTGATGCGGCTGGTGGAGTGGCCGGTGTAGAAGTTGTGCCCAGCTGGGTGCGGGTGGCACGCCTGACCTATGATCAGGTGGAACTGCGGCTGGCAGAAGAGCCGTTTGCCACGCTCTATTCCCTGGCCCGGCGGTTTGAGGCACACCGTCGGGAAAATGGTGCAATTTTTATTCAACTGCCAGAGGTGAAGGTGCGGGTGGAAGAGGGGGAAGTGGTCATACGGCCGTTGCCTGCACTGCGCAGCCGCACCCTGGTGATGGAAGCGATGCTCATGGCCGGGGTGGGGGTGGCGCGGTATGCCGTGCAACAGCAAATCCCCCTGCCGTTCACCATTCAAGACCCGCCCGATACAGATGAATGGGAACCGGCGCGGCCGTCGGCCATGTTCGCCCTGCGCAAAAAATTACAACGCAGCCAGCAAGTGACATCACCCGGTATCCATGCCGGGCTGGGGGTGAACCTGTATGCCCAGTCCACCAGCCCCCTGCGCCGCTATCTTGATCTGGTGGTACATCAGCAACTGCGTGCCCATTTGGGCGGCCAACCATTGCTGGATACGGCCGCCATTGTTGAACGAATTGGTACGGCCGATGCCGTTATCAGCAGTGTACGTCTGGCCGAACGCCTCTCAAACACCCATTGGAAACTGGTTTATCTGCTCCAAAATCCAGGTTGGCAGGGCGAGGGCATTATTCTGGAGCAGCGGGGTAATCGCAGCCTGGTTTTATTGCCAGACCTGGAACTGGAAACAGAGTTATATGTAAAAGGAAGCCCACCGCCAGATAGTGTGGTGGCGTTATCCTCAACCGGTGTCGATCTGCCCCGCCTGGAAGCCCATTTCCGTGCCTGAAAGACACACCCAGCCTGTGGCATCCGTAACCCGCACTCTATGACCCCACCGATAGTTTGTCAATGGCGGGCCATGCAGCACGGATTACAGATTTCCAAATAACGAGCACCAGAAACAGCTTATGGAAATACGTTCAATCACCCTTTTCACGGATGCCCATGCCAATCCGGCCGATTATCACCCTTTCCTCACGGCCGCGCCCGCAGCATTTGCCTATCCTGTGCAAACCACCCGGTTGGCCACACCCCCTTTCCCCGATTGGTGGGATGGCCACGTGAAGAGTATCGGGCCATTTGCCGAACGATGGCGCGAGGTAGGCGTGGCGTATGCCAGCCTGGGCCCGGTGCAACTGCGCCACGCGGCTGCCGGTTTGGCCGACTTGCCAACGTTGCTGGCCGCCACCGATATGCTCTTTGCCAGTGTGGAGATTGCAGACCAGAACGGCCGTATTTCCCTCACCCGCTGCCAGCAAACTGCCCGCCTCATCCGGCAGGTCAGCACCATTTTGGATAATGGTTTTGGCAATTTGTATCTCACGGCCGTAGCCAACTGCCCGCCTGGTTCCCCTTTCTTCCCCGTTGCCTACCACCAGGGCGGCCCGGCTCACTTTGCCCTTGCTGTGCAGGCGGCCGACCTGGCCCTGCAAGCGTTTCAGGCGGCCACCACGCTGGACGAGGCGCGGCAAAATCTGGTGAACGCCATTGAAACGGCCGCCGCCAGCCTTACCCAATGCGCTGAAAAGCTGGCAGCCCAATTCCACATTCCCTTTAGCGGCATAGATTTTTCGCTGGCCCCCTTCCCCACGGATGCCCAAAGCCTGGGGGGAGCGATGGAGGCGTTGGGGCTGCCCCATGTGGGAGCATCAGGCAGCTTGTTTGCCGCCGGGTTCATCACCCAAGCGATTAAACAGGCACAGTTCCGCCGTTGTGGATTTTCGGGGTTGATGCTGCCGGTATTGGAAGATTCTGTACTGGCGCGGCGAGCGGGTGAGGGGGTGCTGTCGGTCCAAGACCTGCTCAGTTATTGCGCGGTTTGTGGAGTGGGGTTGGATACTATTCCATTGCCCGGAGAGGTGAGCGAGGCGCAATTGACGGCCGTGCTGCTGGATATTGCCATGCTGGCTACCCGCCTGAACAAACCGCTCACCGCCCGCCTTATGCCCCTGCCCGGTTTGCAGGCCGGTGACCCCGTTTCGTTTGACTTCCCCTACTTTGCCCCCAGCCGTGTCATGGGGCTTATGGGCACAGGGGTAACTGGCTTATTAAAACAATCGGAGTAGAACGGCTTGAGCCGTTCAGCTAAAACGGCCGCTAACACGGCTAAAGCCGTTTTGCTCCGGGTATCATCAAGATGGACGAACGACGACGCTTAAAACAACTGTTGGCTGATTGGCAAATGGCCTCCCCATTAACCCCACCCCCCGTCTATGATGGGCCGGATGTTACCTTGACGGGCTTTACTGAAAAGAGTAACGAAGCCGGGCCAGGATACTGTTTTGTGGCTCGCGTGCGCCCCACCGGGGACGGCCATCCTTATATTTCCCAGGCCATTGCCAATGGCGCCAGCATGATTCTGGCGCAGCGTTCGCCTGTGGAAGTAAGCACGGCCGTGCCCGATGCAGTGGCCTACCTGCAAGTGCCGGACACGGCCGTTGCCCTGGCCTGGCTGGCGGCCGCCTGGTATGGCTTCCCCAGCCGCGAATTGGTGATGATTGGCGTCACGGGCACCAACGGCAAGACTACTACCGTCAATTTGCTCTACTCCATCCTGAAAACCGCTGGTTATAAGACGGGGATGCTCAGTACGCTCAAGGCGGTTATTGGCGAGCAGGAAGAGCCGTTGGCGTTGCACGTCAGCACTCCAGAAGCGCCAGTGGTGCAGCGCTATTTGCGGCAAATGGTGGATGCGGGACTGACTCATTGTGTGCTGGAAACGACCTCGCATGGGCTGGCGCAGCATCGGGTGACGGCCGTAGAGTTCGATGCGGCCGTCATTACCAACATCACCCACGAACACCTGGATTATCATGGCACGTTTGAGGAGTATGCCCGGACTAAAACGCGCCTGTTTGAGATGGTGGCCTTCAGCCAGGCCGACCCACGCAAACCATTCCCCATTACCAAAACGGCCGTATTGAACCTGGATGATAGCTCTTACGGCCGTCTGGCGGCCGTGCCTGTGCCCCGTCAGTTCAGCTATAGTTTGGAAAACCCGGCAGCCGATATGCACACCACAACCCACACCACGAATCCCTGGGGCAGCTATTTTGAAATGGAAGTGAACAGCCGGGCCGTGTCGCGGCCGTCTGTCACCTTCCATTTGCCCATCAAATCCAAATTACTGGGCCTCTTTAGCATCTACAACATGCTGGCAGCGGCCGCCACAGCGTACACATTAGGCATAGACCCCGATGTCATTCAGGCTGGCTTGCAAGCGGTAGAGTTGATTCACGGCCGTATGCACCAGATTCAGCGTGGCCAACCCTTTATCGTTCACGTAGATTTTGCCCACACCCCAGATGGCATAGATAAAGCGATAGAGGCGGCGCGAGCCATTTTGCAGCAGCGGGGCGCTGGTGGGCGCGTCATCGTTGTTTTTGGTAGTGCCGGGCTGCGCGACCCGGAAAAACGGTGGTTGATGGCTGAAATTGCTGCCCAAAAAGCTGACCGGGCGGTGCTAACGGCCGAAGACCCCCGCACGGAATCATTGGCCGATATTCTGGCAGTGATGGCGCAGGGCTGCCAGAGCAAAGGTGGGATAGAAGGGCGTACCTTCTGGCGTGTGCCAGACCGGGGCCAGGCCATCTACTTTGCCCTGACGCTGGCGCAGGAAAATGATTTTGTCCTCATCTGCGGTAAAGGGCACGAGCAGTCTATGTGTTTCGGCACCATTGAATACCCCTGGGATGACATCACGGCCACCGAAACCGCCCTGGACGCTTTTCTGTCTGGTCAACCTATGCCCAACCTGGGTTTGCCAACCTTTACATCAGCTTTTAGTTATACTACGGTAACAAAGTAATAAGAGGAATGGGCCAAAGCTTATGTCAGAAACTCATGTTGAAAATCTTACGGTGCAGGAGGCGGTTGCGGCCGTGCTCGCTCCTATAGCCGTCTTACCGGCTGAACAAGTGGAACTGCCTGAGGCATTGGGCCGGGTGCTGGCTGCGCCCATCGTGGCACGAGACCAGTTGCCCCCCTTTGCGAACTCGGCGATGGATGGCTTTGCTCTCATGGCGGCCGATGTGGTTGAGGCCGCGGCTGACCGGCCGGTGTCATTGCGCGTGGTGGGGGATGTGGCGGCCGGGTCGGCCCCAGAGGGGATGCTAGAGCGGGGCACGGCCGTGCGCATTATGACCGGGGCTTCCATTCCCTTCGGGGCAGATGCCGTTGTGCCGGTGGAAGATACCGATGAAAACTGGCGAGACCGGACACGGCCGTTGCCAACGACCATCCAGATCAGGCGTTCCGTTCGCCCGGGTGACTTTGTGCGCCGGGCCGGGGGCGATGTGGCGGCCGGGCAAACGGTCTTACAGGCAGGTCATCACCTGCGGCCGCCAGAAATTGGGCTGCTTGCCTCTTTGGGTATGGCGACGGTGGCGGTGGTGCGGCGGCCGTTGGTGGGCATCCTGGCTACGGGCGATGAACTCATCCCGGTGACAGAGCCTTTACAACCAGGCAAAATCCGCAACAGCAATGGGTATGCCCAAGCGGCACAGGTAGCAGCATTGGGGGCCATTCCGCTTTCACTGGGTATTGCCCGCGACACAGAGAGCGATGTACGCGAACGGTTGCAAGAGGGATTGAACGCCGGTGTAGACCTGTTTATCAGTTCGGCCGGTGTTTCTGTGGGGGCGTATGATGTGGTGAAGGCGGTGTTGGAAGCAGAGGGGAACATTGGTTTTTGGCGGGTGCGGATGCGCCCCGGCAAACCGCTGGCTTTTGGCACGTATAAAAGTGTACCGTATTTGGGGTTACCCGGAAATCCTGTTTCGGCAATGGTATCGTTTGAACGTTTTGCACGAGCGGTGATTTTGAAGATGGCCGGGCATACGAAGCTGGAACGGCCGCAAATAATGGCTGAGATACAGGTGGCAATGGAGTCGGACGGCCGTGAAAGTTATATTCGCGCCGTGGTAGAAAAGCAGGACGGCCGTTACATTGCCACCCCCACCGGAGAGCAAGAGTCGCATATGCTCACCTCCCTCGTTAAAGCCAATGCCTTGCTCATCATCCCAGAGGGAACGCGGCAAATAGAGGCGGGTGAGCAACTGGTTGCCTGGATGTTAGATTGGCCTGAAACGGTGTTCTAAAATAAAAAAGCCCCGGTACCGGGGCTTTTTGTTCTTTGCCTAATGTTGCTGCACCTGTAAGGTGCGGCTTAATATATCATCTTGCTGTGCCCGGATTTTGTCGCGTTCATTGCGGCGGCGATTCTTACTGGCCTTTTTGTTGCGGCTACGGGCATTTTTCCCACTGTGATACTCGCTGCCCAGCGCTTCGCGCAGGGCAAATTCCATAGCAGACAACATCTCTTCTTCTTCTTCCGGTTCGTCAAAATCCACATCTTCTACTGCGGCAATGACCGGAGCGGCCGCTTCTGGTCTTTCCAGCAAAGCCTTCATGCTCAGATCAATTCGCCGTTTGCGTTTGCTAAAACCCAGCACTTTCACCTGCACTTCCTGGCCTATTGCCACCGCTTCATTGGGGTGTTTGACATAGTTGTGATTGAGTTCGCTGATGTGTATCAGCCCTTCCCGTTCGGCCCCAATGTTGACAAACGCGCCAAAATTTTCCAGGCGGGTGACGGTGCCAGTGTAAACCTGGCCCACTTCCAGGTCATTCCAGTCTACCGCTAATGGTTCAATCATGGTCACCATCACCTGGTTGCGGGCCGGATCAACCTTATCTACCCAAACAGTTACTTCCTGCCCCACACTTAACACATCAGCGACACGATTCACATGTTCCTGGCCTAATTGTGAAATGTGGATGAGGGCATTCACGCTGATACCCAAATCAATAAATGCCCCATATAGCTCAATGCGTGTGACAATCCCATTGAGTTTCATTTTGGGTTTGAGATCGTGGATGCTCTGTGGTTTGGTTGCAGGTGTTATCACCTGGGTTGTTTCAATTTCTTCACTCATGACAAGTTTCTCCTGACGCAGAGGGGTTGATAGTTCTGTCTGCGCTTTTCCCGATTGTTCGTTTTTGATTACGGATTGTGGGGATGAAGCGGTTGCTTTTTAAGCCAGATGTAGTAGTTGGTAATGCTCGTTGGACCCCACACCTGTATGCAGACCAAAAAGCCAGGGGCAATTATAGCAACAGCCTATTGACTGTCAAACACGGCCGTCAACGCAGCAATTAGAAATAGGGGCTTTCTCACCTTTCCACTGTGAAAGTCCAAAACGAGAGAGTGTCTACGAGTTGGTTACTTGTTAAGAATGGTAGCCGCTCCTGAGTAGCAACATCATACATACCCAGTTGCAGGGTATATTGACCTGGTGTCAGTTGGGCGGGTAGTGGCAGTAGATGGAGTTGCGCTAATTCATCACCTGGTTGCAAACTGGTTGTTTGCACGTCTAACCCATCGTGTTGGGCGATCAATTGGCCGTTCTCGTCCAGGAGATGGATAAATAGTTTGAGGTCTCGGCCGTCTCGCTTGACCACTCGCCAATAGGTTAATAACTCCAACGGCCGTCCCGCCTCATCATTCGCCGCGTCATACCCCAAAAACTGAAGGGTCTCGCCCAAAATGGCTGGTTCTGTTGCCGGTGTTTGTGGTTGGATGGGGGATTCCGACCAGTTGTAGAGTTGATAGCGCCAGGTCTGATCATCTATCACTCGTTCACCAATGCGGGTGGGACCTGTGGATGGGTACAGTTTTTGCAGTAAGGGATGGGTGGGCCGGTGGCCGTCGCCAACGGCCGTCCAGACAGAGTCTGTGCCGCCGCCGGGCCATACAAAACTGGTACGGCCGTCAAAATGGCGCAGGCTGATATTGTTGCCTCCGGTCAACGTGGTGAGCATCTCTGGTGTGAACATGGCGATCCCAATACCAGAGAGCGCCAGACCAACCGCCTCCCCTGCAGGCTCCACCTCATAAATAAAGTAAGAGTAACCCACTTTGGCGTCTGGCTCACGCTGGCGAAACCAGGCCATTTGCGCTGCCTCTTCTTGTAAATACGGCCCGGCTAACTGGGTGGCACTGATGACATACGTACCGGGCAACGGCCGTTCCAGATACAAATCATCATAAATCAGGTCACGGTTAGACGGGGGCCAGGTGAGGAAAGAGGTGCCAGGAATGCCATATCGTTTGGGCATGGCCGTGCTGAACCAGGAAATATAGGCGTCTGTAATGCCCCGTTCGGCCAGATATTGCCCCACCGCTTCCAGGTCCTGCCCCCAATCCAGGTTCGCATCTACCGCCACCCGCCAGCCATTCTCCGGCCCCCCGGCCCACATGTTAAAAAAGGAAATGTAGTGTGGATGAATTCGAAGAGAGGCCAGGATGAAGGCTGCCACAGCTACGGCCGTGACCCAACGCCAAAACGGTGCTGTTTGCGGCAAAACCAACCGGCCTAAAAAGACGAATAAGGGGGGTAACATCGGCAGCAAATAACGGTAGCCGATATTGACACTGCCGGTCAGCGTGGCGGCAAATATCGCCCCTGATAACAATAATAACCACACATCATCCCATCGGGCCTGTTTCGACCACAAAAATAGCCCTGACCCGATGAGCAACAGGGCCAGTAGACCGGACGGCGTTTTAACCATGAACAATACCGGGAAATAATACCACCACCCCTCCTGGCTGATTTCACCCAACAAATACGCTTCATGCCCTTCCCGGAAATGTGCCTCTTGAAACTGATAATCGGCCAGCAAAAGGGAGAATTGAAAGCGATAAACAGCCAGAAAAACAAATACAGCAACGGCCAGAATGACGGCCGTTGTGCCGATTGCCCGCAACCCTCCTGCCCTTGAGCGATCCAACTGCCACCAGCGATAGGCTACCATCAACAAAATTGCCGGAATCAAAACGCCACCAGAAAATTTTGCCCCCAGGGCAAGGCCAACCGCAACACCGGCCAGAATCAGCCGCCCTCTCGTTGGTTTAGACCAATAGCGCCATAGCACATATCCGGCCAGGGTAAAAAAGGCGGCCGTGCCCAGGTCGGTTGTGGCCAGATGGCTAAAAGCCAGGATATTGGGGTCAAAGGTCAGCAGGAGCAAAGCGAACAAGGCGGCCCCGTTATCTCCATACAACTGTCCGGCCCAACGATGCACCAACGCTGCCAGCAAAAGCGCCAGAAAGATGATAGCCAGACGGCTAACCCAGAAAAATTGCCGCCAATTGGCATTGATCTGCCAGAAAAAGATTTGTGCAATGTCAAAGCCATCCCCCCAGGCCCATACATCATGTGAATAACCCATGTCATACGCCAGATTGGTCAGTTGCACCAATGCACCCATCAGGGCGTGGATCAGCGGGGGGTTGTTCACCGTGGAAACCATCGGCCGTAGCTGGAAGTATTGCACCGCATTCAGGACATGAGGCGGTTCATCATAGGTGATGGATTTGACGGACTCTGTGTGTAGCAGGCGAGCAAAAAATAAGAGCAGAAGCAATAAAGCGGCCCAGCGGTGGACTTGTGTCTGCTTCATAGAGGTTAGTCCAGACGAAGTGACAATAGGAAGCGGTTTTCTGATAACTGCTCCTCTTGAGCTGCCATAACGGGCAGCCGTTCGCCACTTGCCAATGAATAAACGCCAACGGCAACCTGGACAGAATGTGTGTGGGGCGGAATGACAAGTTGTTTGGGGTCGGCTACCTGTTCGCCCACATCCCACAGGCTGGTGGGGTATGCGCCTGCCTGCGGTTGCCCGTCTGTCTGGCTGATGATCTGCCCCTGTTCATCCAGAATATGGACGAAGGTGGTGTAATCGGCCGTCAGAGGAACCAATGCCTGCCAATAGAGCGTGATGGTCTGGGCAGTCTGATCATAATCGTAGCCTAATAGTTTCAGTTGGTCGCCAAACTGCACGGCCGTTGCCACCGCTGGTTCGGCGCTAAACGGCCGCTTCGGGGCAATCTTCACCACCGTTACCCCTTGAGGAATGGTCAAGATGCGGCCGGTGGCGCTGGTAGCCGCCTGCCATTGCCCGGTTTCGTCCACCACGCCCACTTCTAATACGCCACGGGCGGGTAAGGTTTGCGCGACGGGCAATGATAAAGTAGCAGATACGACCTCGCCTTTGGCCCAGGTCAGGGAGGTGTCTGCCTGCGCCACCACCTGACCCTCTCGCCCAATCAGGTGGGCGCGAATGGTTTGAGGCACGGCCGTTGCCCGCAGACCATACCCATACACCGTCACCGGCAGCCACTCGCCCGGTTTCACGGCCGCTGCCGTCTCCACCGCCTCCAGTTGCAAACCGTCTGCAAAACGGATACACGTCCGCGTCAGGTCGGGGGCAGGTTGGGTAATTTGCGGCCGGGGAAAGGCAGGGAGAATGATAAGCGGTATGGCCAGCACAGAGAGGGCAAACAGCCCGCCAGCGACGGCCGTACCCAGCCAGCGCTGATTCAGACTATACAGCCCCAACGCCAGCAGCACAGCAATGGGCGCGGCGGCCGCAAACGCCAGCCGCCCCTGATAGCCCGTCCAGTTGACGGTTTGGGCATATTGCAGCAGCGAAGCATAAATGGCGGCCGCTCCCAGGGCACAAAACGCCACAGCGGCCCAATGAACCGCCAGATGCCACCGCCAGAGCAAATAGATGAGACCAAGAACGGCCGTGACCATTATTACCAGAATCAGCCCATATACCCAAACCGGCGCTTTGACTGTGAGCCAGCCAAACCAGAGCCAGTATGACTGAAAATGCGTCACCAGAAATTCGCCCACATCAGCCAGCCCAAAGGGGGCCGTGCGCCCAATTACACTGCCTTTGGCTGATAGCGTCACCTCCCACAACAGCGGGTCATCATACAGCCGAACATTGCGCCAATACCACCAGCCGGCCACCAGCAGTGGCAGCCCCGTCACCAGGAGGAGGTGATGGAGCAGTGATAATCGCTGACCGCTAACCGATAACTGGTAGCTGATGATGGCTAAAAAAGCCAGCGGCCAAAAGGCAAAAAGCGCAAATTTGGTCAGAAAGCCGAGACCGAGCAGCAGACCCAACACGGCCGTATCCCGCATACGCCCCCCTTCCGCCACCCGGATACACAGGTAAATGACGGCCGCGCCCAGAAAGGTAGTGGGCACATCATTGTTGAAACTGGCTGTAATGTGAATCCACTGGGGATTGAAGGCGAGCAATGTGGCCGCCCACAGCCCCACGCGCTCATCGCCCGGCATAACCTGGCGACCGATAAGATAGGCTAACCAGACTGTACCCAGACCAAACAACACATCCAGCCAGCGCAGCAACTGGAAAACCTGATACACCCCCCGTTGGGGCGGCCATTCTTCGGGGCGGTGCAGGTACGCATGTTGACGGCCGTCATCATCCGGGTCAAAAGAGAAACAACTATTGGGTAATAAATTATCGGCACGCTCTTGCTCGATCCAGCCGGTTACAGCTGCCCCCAGCAGATACAAACCGGGCGGCTGGTGGGCTTCCAGGGTGTCATTATCCGCATAAACAGGCTGCATTACCGGCAGTTGGCCCGTCAACACAATATGTTGCAGGTAACGAAAATGCTCACTTTCGTCTGGTGTCTCAGCCAGTGGCACGGCAACGCTGTACACAACGGCCAGTACACCATAAGCGCCGAGGATGAGCCAGAGCCAGAAACGGCCGTCTTTCTCTCCATGTCTCTTCACAAGCGGAGAAAAATATCCCAAACGTGCCACCTTGCCAACCATCCATGCGGTTGGGAGGAAGTATGAATTAGGAATTATGAATTAGGAATGGAAACGCAAACACTAAAACACCAAAACACCTGCCACCTGCCACCTGCCACTTGCCACCTGCCACTTGCCACCTGCCACCTGCCACCTGCCACCTGCCAC
>CAZOPF010000066.1:0-31806 GCA_964581605.1 uncultured Ardenticatenaceae bacterium | reverse complement strand
TGGATTGAATGGGGCTATTCAGCAGGGGGTACGGCTGGCGGCCATTGCCCAGGCCCGCACCACTCGCCTCGATCTGGCCATCAATGCCGTCCTCCTGTTCAGCTATGTGGCGCTCAAGCGGGGCGACCGGGTGGGGATGCTCACTTTTGCTGGGCAGATTCAACACTACATCCCGCCCCGCCCCGGCAGCAGCTAACTGCTGTTCCTGGATGAGCGGCTGATGTGGTGCAGCCTGCTGGAAAAACGGGGCGCAATGACCATGGACATTCCCGCCTATCACCTGAGGGCCGGTCTGTTGAACAAATGCCTGGAGCTAAAAGGGCAAACGCGGCTGTGAGGTGATTGAGTGTTTTGGTGTCTTGGTGTTTACGTGTACACCTAAACACTTAAACACCCGGACACATTATGTCTACTTTTTGCCGGAAAGAGGATTAGTTGGTATACTTCGTGTCCGTCGTTGCGGGGTAGAGCAGAGGCAGCTCGTCGGGCTCATAACCCGGAGGTCGTGCGTTCGAATCGCACCCCCGCTATCAAAAAAGCACCCGATTTGGGTGCTTTTTATTTTGGGTGTGTAGAAGTTCAAGATCGGATTACGGTTTACGGCCGTCCGCCAATGCCTCCATCTTCTTTGCCAGTTCAATATCCAGATTGCTGATCCGGTTGCCCAGGCTGTGCGTCACCAGGTCAACGGTCACCCGGTTATACACATTGCCCCATTCGGGGTGGTGGTCCATTTTGTCGGCCTCCACACTGGCACTCATCATCCAGCCCATGGCCAGCGAGAAGGTGGCAAACCGATATTCCTTGTGCAACTTGCCATTCTGCACCTGCCAGCCGGGCAACGTTTGTAAGGCTTTGCCCAACTCCGCCTGTTCCACCGGGTAACGTTTCATGTTGCACCTCAGAAAAAGAGATTAGGAGATTAAGAGATTTGTAAATCTCCTGATCTCTCAATCTCCTAATCTCTAATCTCTCACCACAACGTGCTCAAAAGTTGACTCAATTGCCAGCCAATCAGCAGACCGATGCTGGCACCTAAGACGCCTAATACCAGACCCACAATGGCGCCAGACACGGCCGTGCGCCGATTCACACCCGCCAATTTCATCACCATCTCCACAATCGGCCAACGGTCAGACCCCAACATGATCATTTCAATGAGCCGCCCAATCGTCAGCCGGTTTACCTGCTGCTGCTCAATCTCAATAATCACCCCCATCAACATTCCAATAATTGCCAGTGTCACCGCCAGCGCAATCATCGCCCCTTCACCGGCAGCAGCTACACCCACGATAATGCCCACCAACATCGCTGGAGCCAAAAACGGCACCGCTCCTTGCTGAATCATTTCTGCCGGTGCCTCTATCGCCTCCTCTGCGCCGGCCCGCAGCCCCCGGCTGGTCAGGCCGCCAAAAAAACCGATGACCGCCACAACCAGCATAGGCGTCAGCGCTCCGGCCAACATGCCCATTACCAATCCAGCCATTGTACCTTGAAAGAGCGCCCCGGCCGCTGCCAACAACCCAAAAATGACAGCCCCCGATAGGATGGACTGCCGATTTTGAAAATAAGAGCCTAAATAACCACCGACTACCACACCTAACGCCAACGCCAGAATGATCCCCCACCGGCTGATGCTGACCAGGCCAATCGTAAAGCCTGTGACCAATCCTACCCCAGCCCCCAAAAAGGCCCCTACCACAATAGAGCCAAATACCAGGAAAAGGGCCACACTGGGCGAATCTCCTTCATCCGGGCGGGCACGGGTGATAAAACCTACCACTGCCCCCAGTAACATGCCCCGCACCAGGCCAAACAAAGCTGCCTGCCCCACGCTTTCGGGGATGCCACCCAGCAAAAAGGCAATCTCACCCACCACCGCTCCCGTGATACCGCCCGCCACCAGCCCGCTCATCAAGCGGCGATTGCTGTCCAGCACCTTGTTATAAGCGCCAAAGAGACTCAGCAACACGGCCGCCCCAATGAGACTGTTGGACGGTTTATTCACCAACCCACCCAGGAGACCCAGGCAAGCACCCACAAGCAAAATAAACAGGAGATCGCGCCAGGTTTTAGTGCCGGTGTTGCTGGTGGAAAGCTTGTTTGTCATCGTCATAGGAGGGGTGGAATGGAGTAATTGGGTAATTAAGTAATTGAAGCGGTTAATTACCAAATTACTCAATTACATAATTACTGCACGGTTACTTAATTACCTGATCACCTTCTTCATCCCGCTGCTTCCCGAATTTCAAAGCGGCAAAAGCCGTGCCCTAGTGCGCGGCAGTGGGTTTCAGTCACTTCAAAATCGCGGAAATCTTTACCGGTGGCATACGCCATGGCCTCACTCAGAGTACCCAGATACATATGGCAAAGCGGCTTTTCGGCCGGGCGTAAATGGCAGATGACACAGGCGTAATCGGTAAAGACAAACACGCCATCTTCATCACGCACATCAATTAGCCCGTAAGGAACGGTGTCCATGAGTGCCTTGCGAATGCCCAGGAGAACGGCCCGCATCCGCAGCCGTTGCGGCAGCGCCTTGAGCGCGATGCCCGCCAGCCCCATAGTGCTGGATTGTTCCCGAATGCCCCAACGGAAGGAGGAACGGCCGATGCGCTGCAACATCCCTTTACCAGCACGCCCGGTAAATTCTTCTACGGCCGCATTAAGCCGGGCAAATTCACGGGCTTCAATGTTGGATTCCAAATTGTTGGGCGGCGGATTATTGACATAACGTTCCAGGCCACTGCTCTGCAAGACGGCATTTAGCCCATTACTGCCTAATACTTCTTCAATCCCTTTCATCGTTTGCAGCAGCAAGGCATTGATATAGGGAGCGTCGTCAGGAATCTGGATGGGTTCATATTGGGTCATGCAGTAACTCCTTTAACCATAAAGGCCAGTGGTGGCCGCTGGGGCGGAAGCCAAATTTATGATACAGATGTTGTGAGGCGATATTATCTGCCTGGGTATTCAAGGAAATATGGGTGAGGCCATGACGGTGGTAGCCGGTGATGGCGTGGGCCAGCAGGATGGAGCCAATGCCCTGCCCCTGGTAAGCGGGATGGACGGTGAGGCGAACCAGGTAAGCGCCGTTTTCACTGAGGGTGCTGATTTGGAAACCAACGGCCGTATCCCCCCACCACGCCACATCAAAACTGAGAGCCTGGGCAGCCGCCAGCCGCAAGCTATGGGTGCTATTGCGCCACAAAGGGGTGAATGTGGCTTCTTCCAGGGCGGCCAATGTATCAAAATCAGCTTCAGTGACGCGGCGGATGGTGAGGGCTGGCGGGGTGATGATAGCAGGCACGGCCGTGTCTTCCTTCACATATGTTTCCATCCGGGTCACTAACAAAAACCCCATCTCTTCCAGCCAGCTTCCCGGCCAAAAGGTCGTTGTCATCCAGGCCAACTGTGACAGTCCACGTCGTCGCAGGTGCGTTTCTACCCGCCGCAGCATCTCTCCCATCACTTCGGCTGGTGCAGGTATTTCGCCACTCAGGGCGGCTACGCGCACCCAGGCCATATCGGGCACATCGGCCGTGGCGGCCAGGCAGGCCAGCGCCTGCTCCCGCACCCCCACAAAACGTGCTGCCGCCGTCAACGGGGAGGGGATGGGTTTGGGCAAGATGACAAATCCGGCCGAACCCAACCAGTGACCGGGTGTGTACCAATCGGCGTGCATGTGGCGATAAACGGCCGTTTCCAACAGCCGCGTAATGGCCCCCGCATCAGCCTGGGTAGCCACCCGAATCCCCTGTTTTAGCTCCTCTGCTAGGAGGTGAGAAACCACGTCGTTTGCCAATTCCATAACGCTATTGTACACTACATAATCAAAATTCTAACAGGCGCTTGTTAAAAGGAAAAATGGCAAAAGAGGGAAAAGATAGGCAGCTAGAAAACACCATCGCCACTTTAACTAAAAAGTATGGTGAAGGGACGATTATGCGCCTGGGGGAAGCCCGCCACCTGCAAGTAGAAGCCATTCCCACCGGAGCGTTGTCATTGGATATTGCGTTGGGGGTTGGGGGTTTACCACGCGGCCGTGTCATTGAAATTTATGGCCCGGAATCTTCCGGCAAAACCACCCTGTGCCAGCATATCATCGCTGAAGCGCAACGGATGGGCGGCATCTGTGCCTTTGTGGATATGGAACATGCGCTAGACCCTCACTATGCCGAACGGTGTGGAGTAGACATCAATAACCTTTATGTGTCACAACCTGATACCGGCGAGCAAGCGTTGGAAATTGCCGAAGCCCTCATTCGTTCGGGCACGATGGATGTGGTGGTGGTGGATTCGGTGGCTGCGCTAGTGCCCCGCGCTGAAATTGAAGGAGAAATGGGTGATGCGCACGTGGGTTTGCAGGCTCGGCTGATGTCGCAGGCATTGCGCAAATTGTCTGGCGCCATCAAACAGACCAACACGGTGATGATATTCACCAACCAACTCCGCTCCAAAATTGGCGTGATGTTTGGCAACCCGGAAACGACCAGCGGCGGCAATGCCCTGAAATTTTATGCGTCGGTGCGTCTGGATATTCGGCGCACAGAAACCATCAAAGCGGGCAGCGACGTGGTGGGCAGCCGGGCGGTGGTGAAGGTGAAAAAGAACAAAGTGGCCCCTCCTTTCACCGAAGCTGGTTTTGACATCATGTATAACCAGGGCATTTCCAAAACAGGGTGCGTGTTAGATCTGGCAGTAGAGCATAGTCTGGTGGAAAAACGGGGCGCGTTTTTCCGCTATGGCGAAACATTGTTGGGCCAGGGGCGTGAGAATGCCAAAGAGTACCTGGCCGAACATCCTGAACTTTTAGTTGAATTGGAGAACCTGATTCGTCAGGAGGCCGGTTTGCCAGAGTTGCAGCCGACATGAAACGGCCGTGTAACCTGACCAATTCCGGCCCTGCCATTGGCAACCAGATTGAAACCGACGATTAACCGTTTGTCTGAAGCAAGTGATTGAAAGCAAGTGAGTGATTGAGCATACGCGCTGACCACTCTTTGGTGGGAAACGCACTTTTTACAAAAATGATCTTGAACGAAAGGCGCCAACGCCTTGTCAGGAATTGTTGAATATGGTTTGCAACCTGCTGTATGGTAACCATTCAAATCCGTGCAATGTCATTTGGACAGCCTCCTTTTGCCCAGAAAATCTGGCGAAAAAGGGGACTTGATTTAGCAACTGCGTACAGTCATCCACCCGCCTGATGGGTGGTTTCTTGCCTGAAAAGACAACCTGAATTACTCGTCGGAGGAAACGAACTGGTAAAGCCGTGGCGGTTTACGCTACGGCTTTGTTGTTTTATGGGCACCATTACGGCATTAACAACCCAACAGCGGAACCCCAACCGGGTAACTGTTTTCCTGGATGGGGAGTTTGCGTTTGGATTGGCAGCGATCACGGCCGTATCCTTGCGCATAGGCCAGACGTTAACGGCCGTTGATATTGACCAATTGCAACAGGCCGACGAATTGGAAAACGCCAAACAAAGCGCCATCCACTATCTTAGTTACCGCCCGCGCAGCATCGCTGAGGTACGGGACCATTTACGCAATAAAGGGTTTGCGGACACGGCCGTAGCCCACGCCTGTGAACAACTGCAAGAAGTTGGTTTACTGGATGATACCGCTTTTGCCCACTATTGGGTGGAACAGCGCGAAACATTCAAACCCCGCAGCCAAATGGCTTTGCGCCAGGAACTGCTCCAAAAAGGGGTGAGCCGCGACATTATTGACATGGTAATAACCGAAGTAGACGAGACGGCCGTTGCCCTTCAGGCCGCCCAAAAACAAGCCGCTCGCTGGCAGCGCCTGCCCGAAGCCGAATTCAAAGCGAAATTGGGCAGTTTCCTCCAGCGACGTGGTTTTTCCTACGGAGTTATCGACGAAACTGTGAAGGAAAGTTGGAATGAATTGAACAGTGAACAGTGAACAGACATCTGTTGACTGTTTACTGTTCACTATCTTTGAATAGAGGAGAGCGATTATGCCCATTGTATATGCTATTGTGGGCCTGTTGATTGGGGCGGTTGCGGCCGCAGCTATTACCTACATGGTACTCAAACCCCGTGTGCAGGAGGCCCAGAAAAAACTAGAAATAGAACTGGAAGAGAAGCGAAAAGAGGCCGAAGTTGAAAACCAAAACTCACTTGAAGCCGCCCGTAAGGAGGCCAAACAAATCCGTGCTGAAGCGGAAAAGGTGATCGAACGCCGCTATGCTGACCTGGCGCGAGCCGAAGAACGGGTAGACCGGCGCAGTGAAAACCTGGATAAACAGGTACAAAAAGTAGAACAGCGCGAACAAATCCTCAACAAACGCCAGAGTCGTATAGACCGGCGGCACAACGAACTGGAAACGATGGAATTGACCATTCGCGGCCAGCTAGAACAGGTTGCCAATATGACGGTGGACGAGGCCAAGCAGCAATTGTTACTGGATGTGGAAAAAGAAGCACGGCAGGACATGGCCCGTATCATGCGCGAAATTGAAGATGAGGCCAAAGAGACGGCCAACCAAAAAGCGCGCGAACTGATTGCGATGGCTATCCAACGAATTGCCAGTGATCAGGTAGCCGAGATCACGGTGTCTACCGTTGTCTTGCCCAGCGAGGAGATGAAGGGGCGCATCATCGGCCGTAGCGGCCGTAACATTCGCGCTTTTGAACAGGCAGCCGGGGTGGATATTGTGGTGGATGACACACCGGAAGCGGTGACGATCTCCAGCTTTGATCCGGTGCGGCGCGAAGTGGCGCGGCGGGCGTTGGAGAAGTTGATTACCGACGGCCGTATCCACCCTGCCCGCATCGAAAAACTAATCAAAGACGCCCAACAGCAAGTGAACCAGGACATCAAAGAAGCGGGTGAACAGGCCGCTTATGAAGCCAATGTACATGGCTTGCATCCGCAAGTGACCAAGATGCTGGGCCGCCTGAAATACCGCACCTCCTACGGCCAGAACCAACTGTTCCATGCTGTAGAAGCCTCTAAAATTTCTTCCGTCCTGGCCGCTGAGTTGGGCGCAAATATAGAAATCGCCAAAATGGGTGGCCTGCTGCATGACATTGGCAAGGCGATGGATCATGAACAAGAGGGTACCCACGCCATGCTCGGCGCGGAATTCTGTAAGCGGTTTAATGTGCCCCCGGCCGTCATCAACGCCATTGCTTCGCACCATCACGAGGTTGAGCAAGAATCGGTGGAAGCCATTATCGTGGAAGCAGCCGACGCCATTTCTGGCGCCCGGCCCGGCGCCCGCCGCGAAAGTTTGGAAAATTACATCAAACGGGTGCGCACCTTGGAAGAGATTGCCACCTCATTTCAGGGGGTGGAAAGTGCCTATGCCCTACAGGCCGGGCGGGAAATTCGTATTTTGGTCAAACCAGAACAGATTGACGATCTGGAAGCGATGCGCCTCTCGAAAAACATTGCCAAGAGCATTGAGGAGAGTATGCAGTATCCCGGCCAGATTCAAGTGACCGTCATCCGCGAAACCCGCGCTCTCAGTTTTGCCAAGTAATCCTGGTTTGTCGTAAGCGATTTATCGCCATTTGACGGCGATGAATCGCCTGCTACAAACCAGTGTTACCCTATTTGTCCTGAAAATCTTCGGGAAACCAACGGGTCAGGGGGACAATGCGGGCACGCTGACGCACCAGCGGTGGCACCATGACCCGTGCCTGATTGATATTTTCCACTTCCACAATAGCCCAGCCGGTGTGGTCGCCGGCTTTGCATCCCCATTCAAAATGGTGGATGTAACCCATTGCCAGCACATCCCGCAGGATACGGTCACACTCTTCCGCTTCATGCGGCGATTCGATGATGTATCTGTTCATGTTTGTGTCCTCCTTTATGAATGCCCCAAAATAGGGTGGGGGCGATACGGTTCTTCAAGCAGGCGGATTTCTTCGGCGGAGAGGGTGATGTCTACGGCCGTGACCGCCTCCTCTAACTGGTACATCTTCGTCGTGCCAATAATAGGCGCCGCCACGCCTTGTTTGTATAGCAGCCAGGCCAGCGCAATCTGCGCCGGTTTCACCCCATGTTGTTCGGCAATTTCCCCCACACGCGCTACCACTTCAAAATCCCCTTCGGCATAATACATGCTGTGCGCATAGGCATCAGTTTTGGCGCGGGTGGTGGGGCCTTCCGCTTTGGTCTGGCGGTTGCCCGCCAGGAAACCACGCGCCAGTGGACTCCAGGGAATCAGACCAACTCCTTGATCCAGACAAAGTGGCACCATTTCCCGTTCTTCTTCCCGGTAGACCAGATTCCAATGGTTTTGCATGGAAACAAAGCGTGTCCAACCGTGAGCATCGGCCGTATACTGCGCTTTGGCAAACTGCCAGGCAAACATGCTCGACGCGCCGATATACCGCGCTTTGCCCGCCTTCACCACATCATGCAATGCTTCCATTGTCTCCTCAATCGGCGTGGTGTAATCCCAACGATGAATCTGATACAGGTCAACATACTCCATGCCTAGACGACGCAAGGAAGCGTCAATGCCATCCATGATGTGTTTGCGGGATAACCCGCCAGAGTTGGGGTCTTTCTCATTGTGATGAAAGAACACTTTGGTGGCTACCACCACTTCTTCGCGGCGGGCAAACTCTTTGAGCAGCCGGCCGGTAATTTCTTCGCTGACGCCGAGGGAATACATATCGGCCGTGTCAAAGAAGTTGATACCCAATTCCAGCGCGCGTTGCACAAACGGCCGTGCCGATGCCTCATCCAACACCCATTCCCGCCACTGCGCCGAGCCATAACTCATCATCCCCAAACAAATACGGGACACTTTCAAACCAGACTTACCCAAATTAACAAACTGCATGATGACCTCCGAAATGTTTGACGCAAAGGCGCAAAGATGCAAAGGGGGTAAAGAAAAAGAGAGCAGGGAGCGCCAACCGTCAGATATGTTCTTTGTCAATGATACGCCGCTTTACTTGCTGACACAAACCAGCATTAGCAATTGGGGGGTGGCCTTCTAACCTGCTTGAGCAGGTTTTTTGTAGCAGACGCCGGTTTCAAACCGGCGGCAACCTGTTATAATCCCGCCCCTATGGAAAGTAGCCCAAAAGATCGCCGCCAGTTGTGGATTGGCACGGCCGTGAGCCTCCTCTGCCTCATTGCCATCTTCCTGTTTATTGATCCCCGTGACATCATTGATGCCTTTCGCCAAGCCAATTACGCTTACCTGGGGCTGACCGGCCTGGGGGTGCTGCTGTTCATGCTGATCCGGGCGGTGCGCTGGCGTTTTATGATGGGTAATCAGGTCAAATACGGGCAGGTATTCCATGTGCAAAACATTGGCTACATGCTCAATATGTACCTGCCCTTTCGCCTGGGCGACGTGGCTCGCGCCGTCCTCATGGGCAGTGTACCGCCCCTCACCATCTCCCAAAGCATCTCCACCATGGTCGTGGAACGAGTGCTGGACATGATGTTCATTGTGGTGCTGCTGCCCTTCACGCTGGCCTATGCACCCACGCTGCCGCCAGAATTTCGCCAGGCGGCCCTGATGACAGGCGTATTGGCCGTGATCGCCATTGTGGTGTTGATTGTGGCCGCTAACCAACGGCCGTTCTTCCGCCGCCTGGCCTCTTCCATCCTGAGCCGCATCCCCTGGCTGAATACCGAAACCTGGGTGCGCCGCGTGGATGACATCCTCAAAGGATTGGATAGCCTGACCCGCTTCAAAGATGGCGCCATCTTGCTCTTCCTCAGCATCCTCGTCTGGCTGCCCATCATCTTTGCCTACTGGATTGGGATGCAGGCGGTGGGGTTGGATGTCACTGTGCCGATGGCCGCTTTTGTCGTCTGTGCGGCCGCCTTGAGTATAGCCGCTCCCTCGTCACCCGGTGGTGTGGGCGTGTTTCAGGCGGGTGTGACGGCCGCACTCGCCCTTCTGGGCCAACCGGCCGCCGCCTCCGCCAGCTTTGCCTTTGCCTACCACGCCATGAACTACGTTGTCCTGACCATCCTCGGCCTCATCGGCATCGCCGCCACCGGCTCCACCATTGGCGCGGTGGTGCGGACCACACAGAATTATATGAAACGGGAGAAGGGCGTGAGCCGTGATGCGTGACTCGTGATCATCACACATCACGCATCACGAGAAAACAGCGTGTACAACACCATGAACAACAGGACAAACGCATGAGAATTCTGGAAGTTTTGACTTATTATCGCCCCTGGGTGAGTGGGCTGACGATTTATGTGGAACGGCTCAGCCGGGCGCTGGCACAGCAGGGGCATGATGTCACCGTACTCACCGCGCAGTATGACCCCAGGCTGCCGCTCTATGATTTGCAGGATGGCGTCAAAATTGTGCGTGTGCCTGTCACCTTTCGCGTCAGCAAGGGGGTGATTATGCCCGGTTTTGGGCCGATGGCCTGGAAACTGGCGCAAAAGGCGGACGTCATTCACCTGCACCTGCCCCAGTTTGATGCGCCCGGCGTGGCTTTGCGCGGGCGGCTGATGGGCAAACCGGTGGTGCTCACCTACCATTGTGATCTGCAACTGCCGGAGGGCGGTTTTAACCGGCTGGTAGACAGAGTGGTGCATACCATGAACCGAGCAGCGGGTAATCTGGCGGATGCGGTGGTGACGTATACCCGCGATTATGGCACGCACTCGCCGTATCTGTCGCAATATCTGGGCCAAAAGCTGCACATTATCCCGCCGCCGGTGGAACTGGCGTATTGTTCGGATGAGGCAGCGCAGCAGTTTTGTGAGGTGCAGGGGGTACACGGCCGTCCCGTCATCGGAATTGCCGCCCGTTTGGCTACCGAAAAGGGGGTGGAGGTGCTGCTCAACGCCTTGCCAACTGTGCTGGCAAGGTTTCCCAATGCTATCGTCCTCCATGCCGGGCCGTACAAAAATATCCTGGGCGAAGAAGCCTACGCCGCCCGCCTCGCCCCCTTGTTTGAGAAGTACAAAAACCATTACCGGCTGCTCGGCAATCTGGAAGGGGCTGATTTAACCGCCTTTTACAAAAATCTGGATGTGTTGTGTGTGACCAGCCTGAACAGCACCGAGAGTTTTGGCCTGGTGCAAATTGAAGCGATGCAAAATGGCGTGCCGGTGGCGGCCTGTGCCCTGCCCGGTGTGCGCCAGCCGGTGACGATGACGGGTATGGGCGAGGTGACGGCCGTTGGCGACCACGACGCGCTCGCTCAGGCAATCATCCGCATCCTTTCCGATAAGCGGCGATACCAGCGCGACGTCCGCTTGATTGCCGACAGTTTCAGTCCGGCGCAAACGGCCGTCGCCTACACCGACTTGTTTCAGGATTTGCAGCACGGCCGTCACGATCCCACCGCCCGTGAACCCGCCGCCTACGAACGCCTGCGCCAGATGCGGGATGGGTGGGTGAGCCGGTGGCAAGGTGAAGGGGTGATGAGGTGATGGGGTGACGGACGACGCGGTCATTGACGATTTACCATTGACAATTAACCATTTACCGTTTGCCGGGGACGACCTCCTTTGGCGTCAGTTAAAGACCATTCCCGCCTTTCGGGCCATTTTGCGGGCAGTGGAAGCACGTTTTTATGGCTGCGTGGAACTGCCCGCGCCGGTGTTAGACGTGGGCTGTGGCGATGGGCATTTTAGCCAGATGACGTTTCCCGGTCGTCTGGCGGCCGGGATTGATCCCTGGTGGAATCCACTCAAAAAGTCGGCGCAGGCGGGCCAGTATGACGTGCTGGCGCAGGCGATGGGGAACCGGCTGCCTTTTCCCGATAACCACTTTGCCAGTGCCTTTTCTAACTCGGTGTTGGAACATATCCCGGACATCCAGCCGGTGCTGAACGAGGTGAACCGGGTGCTGCAACTGAACGGCCGTTTCCTCATCACCATGCCCAGCCACTACTTCACCGATTGGTTGGGTGGGGCCGCATTTTTTGAAAAGCTGGGCAGTGAGGGGTTAGCCGATTGGTATCGGCAGAAATTTAACGCCATCTCCCGCCATGCCCACACTGACCCGCCCGAAGTGTGGGCGGCGCGGCTGGCGCAGGCCGGTTTTGAGATTGAACGGTGGCAGTATTACTTCTCCAAAGAAGCGTTACGCGCTCTGGAAATGGGGCACGCCCAGGGCATCCCCTCTGCCATGATGCACGCCCTGACCGGGCATTGGATTGTAGCCCCCTGGGAAAGCAGCCTGAAGTGGACGGATCGCTGGTTACGGCCGTACTACGATGAACCCTTTGGCGAAACCGGCGCGTATCTGCTCATCGTCGCCCGCAAAAAAGCAAACGGGCCAATTGAGGCAGCATTACCGGCGGCACGGCCGTTTACTCTGGAAGAGTTGAGTGGTCAATGGGCAACGGCCAATGACCAATGGTCAATGGGCAATGATCAATTGCCAACGGCCGAATCACCCTCTCCCGCTCCCGATCCCAATTACTCAATTACCCAATTACCCAATTACCCTCTCCCTGAATCTCCCCATCTCCCAGTCTCCCAATCTCCCAAGAGCAACAGCCTTCCCCTGATTCTTATCGGTTTTAGCCTGCTCTTTGCCATGCTGGCGCAAATGGAAATGCGCGGGGGAGAAGGCGGTTTGGGCTGGCTGGTGTTGGCGGCCGTACCACTGGCGGCGCTGGCCTGGCGGCAGCGCGCGGGCGGCGAACGACAATGGCAATGGCCGCGTTTGGGCGACATTCCCGAACGGCGCTGGTGGTTTATTCCGGCGCTGTTGTTGACGATTCTCGCCTATCGGTTCACGGCCGTACCCGGTTTTGAACGGCCGTCTCTGGCCCTCCTCCTTTGGTTCACCGCCATCCCCCTCGCCTTCTTTGCCCTCTCCGATCCGCGAAGAACGCGAAGGGCTTCGCAAAAGACGCGAAGTGACGCTAAGGAAACCGATAACCAATTACCGTTTACCGATTACCGCTCACTGCTCACTGCTCACCGCCTATTACTCACCGCCCTCATCCTCTTCGTCACGGCCGTCGCCCTGCGTTATTTTCGCCTCAGCCAGCAGCCATTTGTCCTCAGCGGCATTGAGGCCAGCCTGGGGCTGAACGCGGTGGAAATTTTGCAGGGGCAGATTCGCAACCCGTTTGGCACCGCCTGGCTAACCAACCCGACACTGCCGCTTTATCTGACGGCCGTGCCCATTTCATTCTTTGGCCAGACCGTTGTTGCCGTGCGCTTTTTGTCGCCGCTGGTAGGCGGGCTGACGGTAGCGTTAACGTATGTGCTGGGGGAGCGGTTGTACGGCCGTGTTGTGGGCCTGGGCGCGGCCATTTTGCTGCTTGGCTCCCATTTGCACCTGCACTACAGCCATTTGGGGCTGACCAATATCTGGTCGCCGCTGCTGGTGCTGCTGGCCTTGGGGCTGACGGCCGTGGCCTGGGAATGCCCTGCCAACGCCCCCCGGCAGCGCCTTCTCTGGCTGGCTGCCGGTCTGGCTATTGGCTTTAACGCCTACGAATTTACTACCGCTCGCCTGTTGCCGCTCATTTTGCTGGCGTTGCTGCTCTGGGCGCTGCTTTTAGATCGGAAGACGTTGCGAGCGCAGGCGGGGCATTGGCTGGCGGCCTTGGTGCTGGCGCTCATTATCGCCCTGCCCGCCATCCTTTTTTACCGGCAGTACCCGGCCATTTTCATGGAACGGGTGAATGTATTGGGCATTGTGCAGACGGAGTGGCTGCCACAGCAAGCCATCAGCACCGGGCAAAGCCAGTTTGCCCTGTTCTGGCAGCAGTTCCGGCTGGCGGCGCTGGCGTTCAATGGCGGCGAAGACCTCAGCCCGGTTTATAAGCCGCATGTGCCGCTATTGGGATTTGGCACGGCCGTGCTCTTCCTGCTTGGCCTCCTGATCTCCCTGTTCCGGTTACGCCAATTGAAATTTGCCATGTTGCCGATCTGGTTTTTGGCGACGGTGCTGTTTGCCGGGGCGTTGCTGCTCGACCCGCCCCAAAGCCATCGCCTGCTCATCGCCCTGCCCGCTATCGCTCTGCTGGCCGCCCTGGCCCTGGCCGAAATCATCCACCTCATCACCCCTACCTTCTCCTCCGCTCCTCCGCTCCTCCGCTCCTCCGCCCCCCTGCTCCTCATCGTTCTGCTCCTGGCCCTGAGCGAGATATTCTTCTACTACGGCCGTTACCCCACCACCAACGAATTTGCCGATGCCAACACCGAAGCGGCGCACGAAATCTCTCAATATCTCAATTCTTTGGAGGGTGACTGGACCGCTTATTTTTATGGCCCGCCGGTCATGTACACCGACTTTCCCACTTTCCCCTACCTGTTGACCGATTTTCACAAAGGGGTGAACTTTTTTGACGTAGCCGAACCGCTGCCCACAGTCAGTACGCCCGCGCCCAATCAGGTCTTTGTCTTTTTACCAGAGCGGTTTGGGGATTTAACGGCCGTGCAGCAGCAATATCCGGGTGGGGTAGTGGAAAGTGTAGACGGCCGTTACCGCTCCCCCCTCTTCCTCACCTACACCCTGCCAGGCGAAACCTGATCTGACTTTCAGGAGGCGCCGTCTCATGCTCCAGGACAGGCGAAAAACCGTATGGGCGGCGACTATTTTTATCGGCCTCTTTGCTTGTATGACGGTTGTGCCCTTCTTCACTGTTTACTATCTGGTTTATCCTGCCTTTATCAGATGCTATTTCCCCGAACCGCCTGATAATTAGCCACCGGTTGTCGGCCATCCGTTTACCCGTTCCCATCCGCTGCCCCGCCCTATAAGGACTAACTTCCTACCGGCCATCGGCCGTACTGGCAAGCAAGTTGGGTAAAAATTACTCCTGTGAGCAGCCTTGTTCCCCACCTTCTACGGCTCCACCGCTTTGTTTCCATTCGTTGTGAAAACCTGTATAATGCACCTCGACATAAATAATCCGTGAATGGTTATTGTTTATTTCATTCATTGCTGGTGGCGGCTGTTTCAGAAATAAAAGAACTGGCTGGAGTGGATAGCAGTAAGGCTCTTGGTGGTGAGAAGCGGTCGTCTCCAAAGTTTTATCCTATTTTATTAACCTGGATTGATTGGAGATTTGCGCATCACCAATTTTTCCACAGCACTTATGTATTGGGAGAGTCTTTATGAACATTTCAAAAGAAGAACACGGACAGGGTTTAGTTGAGTATGGCATGGTGATTGTGCTTATCGCTATTGTCATTGTGGCCATCTTGACCATCTTCGGCTCGCAAGTTGTATTGATCTATGCCCGAGTTGCGGGTGGTCTAAAAGGAGATGTGCTAGACGCTGCAAGCGGGGACAATGCTGTTGTCGTTGCCTATGAAGGTAGCGGACTGACCGGCGGCGTTTGTTCCGGTTCCATCTCTGATGTAAGTTTTGTCGTGGTAGATAGCAATGGCCAGATCATCACCGACGCGGCCGTATCCGCCACCCTCATGGTAGATGGACAGGGACAGGGTACCGTTAGCGGCACAGCCAATGGTAGCGGACTGGCAACGGCCGCCGGCCCCTTTTCTGTTAGTGGCACCTGCCCCCTCGACATCACTCTTGAGTGATTGTGTGATTGGGTAAATGTATAATTACCCAATTCCCCAACAGTTTTTTACCAGAGAAGTCCAGTTCACGGGCATGGGGCGACCAATACAAGAGTAGCCTCATGCCCCCACCACCCCACCAGACAGTTCTTGCCAGACCTGTCATCATTCAGTGAAGCAGGAGGAGTTTCATGCAAACAGGTAACTATTCCCCAACAATCCATCCCCCAGTAAAACATTCCACAGCAACGGCCGTGCCCACCCGACGACTAGGCATGATGTTTTTTGTTCCCATAATCGCTGCCGTTGGGCTATTGTTGCTTTTTTGGCACATCAGCCCTATCGCCTCGTTGGCCCAGACGCCAGAGACGCCCAATGCTATTCGTTACGCTGCGCCTACCGGCAGCGGCACAGCCTGTTCTCAAGTGGCTCCTTGTGATCTGCAAACGGCCGTCACCTTTGCCGCCAACGGGGACGAAATCTATGTCCTGGAAGGGTTGTATACCAGCAGCGCCAGCCAGCCCACCCTCAGCATCACCCGCAGCGTCACCATCCGCGGCGGATTTATCGCTCCCGACTGGAGCGGCCCTGACCCCGCCTTACACCCCTCCATCATTGATGGCGGTGGCAACAACCGCGCCGTGCGCCACTTCAACAGCGCCATTGCCACTCTGGATGGCTTTCACATCCGCAACGGTGGCACTGTAGCTACCGGCGGCGGTGTGGCCATTGAAAATGGCGAACTGACCATTGACCATAGCTGGATTTATAGCAACACCGCCACCACTTCCGGCGGTGGCATTTTTGTCAATACGGGGGCAACGGCCGTCATCCAAAACAGCGAAATTTACAACAACAGCGCCCCCGGTGGCGGTGGTGTTTTTGTCAGCTTCGGTGGTGCAAACGCTGACATCCTATTTAACAACATCCACCACAATACGGCTACGACTGGCGCAGCTACAGGCGGCGGCGTCTATGTCAACAACACCTCCACCGCTTTCCTGGAAGGCAACCTCATCCATCACAACATCGCCAGTTCCGGCTCCAGCAATCTGGGCGGCGGGATTTATATCGCTGGCAGCGGCAATGTCACCGCCCAAAACAACATGATCTACGCCAACAGCGCCAGCAACGAAGGCGGCGGCCTTCATATTTTTGGCATCCTCACCAGCCAGCACAACACCGTTATTGGTAACGCAGCCCCCAACGGCGGCGGCGGTTTCAACATCGTCAGCGGCGCAAACACGGTGCAAATTGGCAACACCATTGTCGCTTCCAACACGGCCACCACCGGCTTCAGCGGCATTGACCGCACCAGCGGGACCGTGACTGGCGATTACATCAACCTCTTTAACAATACCAGCAATGTCTCCTTTGTCACCACCATTACCAGCGATCCCACCTTTATCAATTACACCAACTTCCTCAACCTGCATCTGGCCCAGACCAGCCCCAACATTGACGCTGGTAATTCCACCATCACCCAGGACATTGACCAACAAGAGCGCCCCAACCCGGATACCAACATCCCGGACATCGGTGCAGACGAATTTTATGCCAATATCCCCGCGTTCAGCTTTACGCCATTGTTCACTCAAGAATTTGTCAACCGGGGCAGCCTGGCCAGCTACGACCATTTGCTGGTCAACGAAAATACGACCGAACCAGACACCTATACTTTCACCTGCGCCAATGATCGTGGCTGGAGCGTGACCTGTCCCCTTTCCCAAACGGTGAATGTTGGGCAGTTTGTGGTTGTCTCCACACAAATCAATGTCCCTGGTTCGGCTACCGCTCTCCAGGCGGCAAACACGGTCATTACAGCCACATCCACGGTGTCGCCCTTGTTGCAACATACGGTGGTGGTGCGCAACATCGTCAGCCCCATCCCCGGCATCCAGTTTACGCCCAACATCTCCCTCACCAACCCACCCGGTGAAATCATTACCCTGACGCACACGCTTACCAACACTGGTGATGCGCCAGACACGCTGCGGGTGGAGATTGTGGGTGATACATTTGGCTGGGCCGACCTGATCCCTACAGAATTTTTGACCGTGCCCTTGGGCATCAACGCCAGCACGGATATTCAAGTACGCATTACCATCCCGCCGAACGCCGCCGGCATTATTCCCAACATCACCACCATTCGCGCCACCTCTCAATATGACGAGGATGTTTACGCCGAAGTGGTGGATGAGGTACGCGCTGAGGAAACGGTGGGCACACGCTACGTCTGGCCGGCCGCAGCCGGCGGCGATGACTTCAACAACAACTGCACCGACCCGGACTTGCCCTGTGCCACCATTGAACACGCCATTGGCCAGGCGGTAACCAATGACGCTGTGCAAATTTCTTATGGCGTTAACTACACTGTCTCTGCCCCGGTGGAAATGAATGAAACCATTTACGTTTCCGGCAACTGGCAGCGTGATTTTGATGACCAAATTGAAGGGGAAGAAACCATTATCCAACCCACGGGCGCGTTCCAGATATTTTTACTGTCTGGTTCATCCAACAACAGCACCTTTGACAGTCTGACGCTACAAAACGGCGCGGCCGCCGCGTCGCGGGGTGGTGCGGTCAGTGTGGGCACGGGCGTGCAGGCGAACTTTACTAACATCACTTTTGCCGGTAATGACGCCCAACGTGGCGGCGCGTTGCAGGTGTGGAATGGTGGTCTGGCCATTGTGGAACGCAGCCGGTTTATCAGCAACACGGCTTCATTTTTGGGTGGGGCGGTTCATGTGGAGAATGGAACGCTGGTGCTGCGCCAGAGTGCGTTTAATGCCAATGCCGCTACAGGCGCGAATGCCAATGGCGGGGCGGTGTATGCCACCAACAGTCTGGTGATTGTGGAAAATACATTGTTTAATGAAAACACGGCCGTCACCAATGGCGGCGCACTCTTTGTGCAAAGCAGCAACACCAGTGTCAACTTTGCCACCATTATCAACAACCAGGCTGATAATGGCGCCGGCATCTACAGCAATAACGGCGGCGGCCAACCGTTCCAGTTGCACAACAGCATCCTGGCCGACAACACGGCCGTGACCGGCGGCGGCGCATTGCACGTTCAGGCGGGCAGTGTAAACGGCGAATTTGTCAACTTCTTCAACAACACGCCCGCCAACGTAGGGACCATCGCCATTACCAACCAGTTCAACGCTGCCCCCGGCTTTGTGCCTGGTGATCCTGAATTCCACCTGCTGGCAAACTCCGCCATGGTAGACGCCCGCGACCGGGATGCAGGCAACCCGGCCAACCAGTTGGATGTGGATTTTGAAGATGACGGCCGTCCCTCCGATGAAGGATATGACCTGGGTTATGATGAACTGGCGGGATGTTCAGCCAAACGCGACGACACTATTTTTGGCAGCATCCAGGCCGCACTGGATATGGAAAACCCGCAGAGCAACCTTATCCTCGTCTCCGGCATTTGTCGTGGCGTTAACGCCATAGACGTGGGTGGGCAGACCCTTTTCCAGACGGTACACATCACCGGCACAACGGAGATTACCATTCAAGGCGGTTGGGCCAGCGATTTTGAAAATCGTCTGGTTGAAGCCACTACCTTTGTTGACCCGCAAGGGTTAGGCCGCGCTTTTTACATCAGCGGCCCCGTCAGTGTGACGCTGGAATATCTGACCATTCAAAACGGCAATGCGCTGAACCTGGGCGGTGGCCCGGCCAACCAGGACGCGGGTGGGCAAATTTATAATGCGGATGGGCAGGTGACGCTGCGAGCGGTGACGATGCTCACGGGCACGGCCGTACATGGCGCAGCTTACTACCAGAACAGTGGCCTCCTCTTCACCGATCTACTGCTGGCGACCGAAGAAACATTTGAACTGCCCCAGGATTCAGACGATATTCCCCTGCGGGGCCAGGTGCGGGAAGGGGCCGCCCAAAACGGCGGCGCCTTCGCCATTTATGGCGGTGAAGCCATCATCAACGCCACGGAGATCATATCCAACACGGCCGTCAACGGCGGCGCAATCTACCATAACGGCGGCATCCTCACGGCCACCAACACCGTCATGGCCTTCAACAACGTCACGGCCGATGGCGGCGGCGTTTTCCACGACGGCCCCGACCCGGCCCAACTGCTGCACAACACCTTCTACCAGAACGACGCCATCAGCGATGGCGGCGCAGTTTACCGGCAAAGCGGCAGCGGCACGTTAGCTATTCGTAGCAATATCTTCCAGAGCAATGATGCGCTTAATGGCGACGCCATCTACGCCCCATCCGGTACCAGTGAGGATTACAACTACTTCTATGGGCAATTGACTGCATTGGCTGGTGGCATCGCTCCTGGCGCAAACTCCAACAACCAGGGCACGGCTGGAACACCGCCCGGCTTGCTCGATCCGGCAAATGGCAATTTCCACCTGAATAATGACGCCCCGGCCGCCGATGATGGCGACCCCCTTTCCCCCATCACCAGCGACTTTGATGACGAAACTCGCCCCTCCAACCAGGGGCCAGATATGGGTGCAGACGAAGTGGCTGGCTGCCGCGCCGAATTGAACGGCGTCATTTATGGCAGCATCCAGGCTGCCATGAACCAGGCCCAACCTGGCGATCTCATCCGCGTGGCCGGCCGGTGCAGCGGCGTGCATCCCTATGATACCGGCGGCCCGGCCGGCGGCTGCCGTGGCGATACCGGCGAAATTATGACGACGGTACACATCACCCAAAACGTTATTTTGCAGGGTGGTTGGGACGAGAACTTTGAAACGCAAGGCGAAGAGGTCACCGTGCTGGATGCGGCCGGTTTGGGGCGGGTGATCTACGTCGCGCCGGGTATTACGGCCACCGTAGAAAGTTTCCACATTGTCAATGGGGCATTGAGCGGCACGAATGGCAATGGCGCCGGCATTTGCATTGACAACGCCGAGCCGACTATCCGCCACAACCATTTCATCAGCCACACGGCCACCCGCGGCGCGGCCGTCTACAGTGTGAACAGCCCGGCCCTCATAGATGGCAACCGCATCTTCAACAGCCAGGCCTCCCAACATGGCGGCGGCGTTTATGTGGCAGGTACGGCCGTCTCCCTCTTCAATAACTTCATCTATTCCAATACCGCCAACACCAACGGCGGCGGCATCTACAGCGAAAGTGGCAATCACCTCTTCTGGCACAACACCGTCGTCGGCAACAACGCCAACAACCTGGGAGCGGGCGCGTACGTGGCCGGCGGTGCGCCTCAATTCCGTAGTTCCATCTTCCTGAACAATGATTCCCCCTCCACCGATGGGGTGCATGGTGCCGCCGGCTCATCACCAACCGTCAATTACAGCGACTTCTTCGGACAACAGGTGAATCTGGGCGGCACGGCCGCCGGTGCAAATAACCTCACCGTAGACCCCCTGCTCACGCCCGCTTACACCCTCACCCTGGCCTCGCCCATGCTCGATGCAGGTGATCCGGCGCTGACGCTCGACCATGACTTTGAGGATCATCTACGGCCGTCACATCTCGGCTTCGATATTGGCGCAGACGAAATTGCGGGCTGTGTGGCCCGCAATCTGGCTGCGCCTGATTTCATCTACGGCAGCCTACAGCTGGCCGTGGATGACGCGCTGGCAAATGATGTCATTCAAGTGGATGGGGTGTGCCTCAATGCCCGCGCCCACCCGGACAGCGGCGGCAGTGTGCAAAACCTCTTTGTAGACATTCCCCTTACCATTGACGGCGATTGGGAATCCGACCTGGTGCCCCAAAGTAATCTCACCGCCACCCTGAATGCGCTGGGTAACGGCCGTGTCCTCTACGTGTCTGCCTCCGGCGCCCTCACCCTCACCAACATCCACCTCTTCAACGGCGATGCTGCCGGGGCAGGGTTAAGCGAACATGGTGGCGGTATCTACAATGCCGGCACACTCTGGCTGGATAATGTGGCTGTGCTGGCCAACATAGCCACCAACGGCGGCGGTATTTACAACCTGGGCGACCTGACCGTTCGCCGCAGCTTTGTGCAAGAAAACATTGCCGGGCAGGGTGGTGGCATTTATAACAATGGCGGCACGGCCGTTTTCACCGACAAAAACCGCATCTCCAACAACAGCGTCACCGGCAGCGGCGGCGGTGTGCACCAGGCCAACGGCGACTTATGGCTGGACGGCAACCGCATCTACGAAAACACCGCCCCCGTGGGCAACGGCGGCGGCGTTTACCTGGCGAGTGGTGTAGCCAACGAAGCGGCCGTGCGCAACAACTTCATCTACCAGAACAGCGCCTTTCGTGGCGGTGGCCTTTACAACCACAATACCGACGCCCCCATCTGGCACAACACCTTCTACCTCAACACGGCCAGCAACACCCCCAACCAACAGGGCGGCGGCATTTACAGCGCCACCGGCCAGCCGGTACTCATCCATAGCAACATCGTCCATGCCAGCCAGGGCTCCGGCATCCACGTCACCGGGCAGGCCAACCCCAACATTGATTACAACATCGTGGTAGACAATCTGGCCAACGGTATACCGGCCGATTACAGTGGCACGGCCAGCGCGGGGGCAAACGACATCCACATCTCGCCCGATTACGTCAGCGCTGTATTAGGCGACTTCCACCTGCGCAGCTACTCGGCCGGGGTGGATGATGGCGATCCGTCCGTACCTTTCAATAACGACATTGATGGCGACCTGCGGCCAACCAACGGCGGCCCAGATCGTGGTGCAGATGAGATCAACTCCTGCCTCATTCGGGTGATCTTCCCGCCTGGCCAGGAAAACCTCTTTGGTGTGCTGCAAGACGCCATTGATTTCACGGAAGCAATTACATTGACAGATGAATTATTGCCACCCATCGAAATAGCGCGCGGTGAGTGCAGCGGCGTGAGGCTGGATAGCGGCAGCAATACCTGGCAGGTCGGTTCGGTTCATCGTGACCTGGTCTTTGAAGGTTCGCTGCGCCGGTTGGACTTCCAATATGTGGGCGACTACACCAGCGAGGACGTGGGCACACTCAGCACCATCATTAATGCTGAATACAACGGCCGTGCTATCTACATTCACGACAACGCCGACCCCACCTTCACCCATATCGCCTTTGTGAATGGCAACGCGACCCCGGCCGGCGGCGGCACAAATGGCGGCGCGATCCTGGTGCCCGGTAACGGCAGCGTGCATCTATTCACCACTTACGTCTGTGAAAGTGAGGCCACCAACGGCGGCGGTATTTACCTCAGCGCCACCTCCGGCGCTGACCGGGAAAACTTCATCACCGGCTCCACCATCGGCGAATGTTGGCCCGCCTACGTGGAAGAAGATGACGATGGTAGCGTCTTGTCTGCGTTGCCACTCCCCTTTCTGGGCAACAGCGCCAGCGGCAGCGGCGGCGGCATCTATAACAGCGGCGAACTCAATATCACCGATGTGGCGATGTATATCAATGATGCGGGCACCAACGGAGGTGCGGTTTACAACACGGCCGACAATCTGCGCATTATCAACGGGTTGTTTTATAGCAACACGGCCGTCACCAACGGCGGCGGTATCTTCAACAATGGGGATAACCTGTCGCTCTACCACAACACCCTCACCGAAAACAGCGCCCAAAACGGCAATGGTGGCGGCATCCGCAATGAAGGTAGCGGCTTCATCCTCAACAGCAGCATCATAGATAGCAACCTGGCCCCCAACGGCAGCGGCAGCGGTTTGAGTATGCCCGGTGGCCTTGGCCCCACCCTGGCCTACAACAACTTCTTCAACAACGATTCCACCGTCGGCTTTGGCACAAACCAGGTAAGCGGCGACCCCGACCTGCGTGGTTACTACCCGGTCATCCCGCCCATGGATTCGCCCGTCATTGACGAAGCCGATCCCGCTCTGTTAACCCCCGGTGTGCCTGTGCCCGGCGGCGGTTTTTACCCCATAGACTTCGATGCTCGCCTGGTGACCCGGCCAGACGGTGGCACCGACCACCTGGGCACACGTGCTTCTGATGTGGGCGCCATTGAATGGTGGAAAGATTTTGGCTGCACCGTCACCCCTACGCCGCAGCAGCAAACATTATCACCCGGCAATCAAGTCAACTACATCTTCTACGTTACCAACACTGGCTATCCCTACCCGCCCGCTGACTACCGACACGGCTTCATTGACACCATCGTCATCTCCCTCACCACCAGCGCCAATTGGGGCAGCCTGCAAGGCGGCGCTGTGCAAACCTTTGTGGACATGCAATGGGACGAAACCAGACCGGTCACCTTAACCGTTACCGCCCCCACCGACGCGCAAAATGGACAGTCAGATACCTCTATCATCCATTGCCAATCCCAAAGCCGCCCCGACCGCACCAACGAAGGGCGGGCCAACACCTTTGTGGGGCTGGTTTCTGGCGTTATTGTCTATCCGTCCTACACCGATGCCGCCCAACCGGGCGATGTGCTCACCTTCACCCACACAGTTGAAAACGTGGGCAACGACACACACAGTTTCAACATTCTGCCCAGCGCCGGTATCCGCCATGCCAGTGCCGTGTTGCTGGAGAATGGGCAGCCGGTTAGCCAGACGGTGGCCACACTGGCACGTAATCAGACAACCGATGTTTTGCTGGAAGTGACCATACTCGACACCGCCTTACGTGGGGAAGAAGCCAATCCCGGTGTGGTAGCGGTGCAGGTGGATGACCCGCTCAATTCGGGCGCTGTGCAAAACGACATTCTGATCCTGGGTGAACCCGGCCCGCGTTATGTGGCGCCCGGTGGCCAGAACGCCAACAATAATTGCCGTGTTCCCGCCATTCCTTGTGGCACCATTCAACATGCCATTTACGCGGCCGAGCCGGGCGATGACATCTTTGTGGCGCAGGGCACGTATACCGATTTCTCCTCGCAAATCATTAGCGGTACGGCCTTTGTGCAGAATGTGATCATCAGCAAATCGGTGAATATCTACGGCGGCTACAGTACGTTGGATGATTTCACCACGCAGTACCCCATTACGCAGAGCACTCGCCTGGATGGCGAAGGGTTGCGGCGGGTGTTGTATATCACACCGGGTATTACGGTCACGTTGAGTGGTTTGTTCATCGAGAGTGGTAATGCCTCTTCTCAAAGTGGGGCATTATTGTATGGTGGCGGCGTTTATAATGCTGGCGCCAACCTGACAATAACGGCCACGTTTTTCATTTCTAATGAGGCCAGTTTTGGCGGCGGGCTTTACCAGAAGGGGGGGAGGGCGGCCGTCCATAGCTCTGTCTTTGCCGGGAATGGCGATATGGTTGTGGGCAGTGATTATGGCGCTGGTGGCGGCGTTTATCTTGATCAGACCACGGCCGTGCTGGAAAATAACACCTTTGTTGCCAACAATGCTATTGGCGATGACAGTCCTGAAGGGTACGGTGGGGCGGTTTATGCGGGTGATGCCGTGTCCTTGACCTCCTTGAACAATATCTTTAGCCAGAACCTGGCGGCCAATGTGACGGGCACGGCCGTTTATGTGACGGCAACGGCCGTCATCACCAGTGACTACAATCTCTACTGGCTCAACAACGTCAATTTCATCACCGGCACCAACAGCCTGTTAGGCGAGCCGGATTTCCTGGATGCCTTCTTCCACATCGCTGCCTCTTCTCCGGCCAAAGATGCCGGAACAGAAGCCACCTCTCGTGATTGGGCAGTAGATTATGACATCCAGTCGCGCATCCAGGGGCCAACCATTGACATGGGCGCGGACGAGCGGGTGCAGATTCCGTCCTTTACGCTGATACCGGTGACAGCAACGGCCGTGATCACCGCCGGACAACCCTACACCTACCAACACCTGCTCACCAACACCGGCGACCCCACCGATAGCTACACCCTCAGCCTGCTTAACGAAGATGTCACCCCTGGCGGCAATTGGCATGTGGTGATGACGCCTCCGGCCAATACCGGCCTGCTGGCGACCGACGAAAGCATCACCATCACCCTGGTCATCTCTGGCAATGTGGCTGGTTCCATCCTGCGTTCCGTCATCACAGCTACATCAGATAATTACCCGCTGATGGCTACGGCCACCGATACCACTACCGTCCGCTTTGACCCCGATGTGGATATTGAAGCAGACGAGAGCGGGGCGACTGCACCAGCCGTGCCCATTGTCTACAGCCATTGGCTGACGAACACCGGCAATGGCCTGGACCGTTTTGCCTTGCAGGTGGTGGATGTGGTTCCGGCTGGTTGGGGCGTCACCATCGCGCCTACCCAAACCAGTTTCCTGGCTCCCGGCGAAGATATGCCCTTTACGGTGAGCGTGACGCCGCCGCCGGGCACGCCGCCCCATGTGGTGCATCAGGTACAGGTGGAAGCGTCGTCGCTCAATACGTTAGGCGTTCCGGCTACGGATGCGTTGACTGATACGACGACGGTGCTTGAGGCGGCCGGGTTGCTGCTGCTGCCCACCGACCAGACGCAGAATGTGCCGGATAACAGTACGGCCGTTTTCCTGCACACGCTCCAAAACACCGGCAATATCAGCGTGACGGCCGACCTGACCATCAGTGGCGTTCCGGCCAGTTGGGTGGTCAGTGTGGCACCGGCCAGCGTTCAGCTAGACCCGGTGGAGACGGTGCCGGTAACGGTAACGGTGAATGTGCCGCCGAATGTCGGTGGTATCAGCCATACCAGCCTGGTTACAGCTACTGCCCAAGAAGACCCGGCCGTGCGGGCGACGGCCGTAGATACCACTACCGCCCTCGTCTTGCCCGGCGTCATCATCGAGCCAGATAACATGACCGTGACCGATCCGGGCCTGACCGTCCTCTTCTTCCACACCGTTACCAACACCGGCAATGGCCCGGATACATTCGACCTGAGCTATGTGAATACGCTTACCTGGACAACCACCGTTTTCCCGATTTCAGTGACGTTAGATGTTGATGAATCGGCCCAGGTGCAGGTGGCCGTGATTGTGCCACCGGAAGCGGTGCCCGATTCGCCTAACATCACGACCGTGACGGCCCGGTCGCGCAGCAATCCAGCCGTGTTTGATACGGCCATTGACGAAACGCGCATCCGGCAAGACCACAGCCTCATCTTCACCCCCAACCTGACCGGGACAGTGGATCCGGGCAATTGGATTGGCTATACCCATTGGTTGACGAATACGGGCAATGGCACGGATAGCTTTATGATCACGGCCGTGACTGAAAATGGCTGGCAAACGATCACCCCGCCAACGGCCGTGACCCTGCCGCCTGGGGCCGGTATGCAGGTGGCCATCTCGCTGCTGGCGCCCATTGGCGCAGCCGGCCGCACGGAGATTATGACCGTCACCGCTACTTCGCTCATCAGCCCCACCGCCACCGCCTTTGTGATTGATACCACCAACGTCACCGGTACGCCTGGTGAACTGGGCGTGGAAATTGCTCCTGATCGAACCGGTTCGGGCAATCCTGGTGATACTCTCTTCTACCTGCACACCATCACCAACACCGGTACGATTGCCGAAGAATTCTTGTTGAGCATTACATCGGCTGGTGGTTGGGTAGTGGGCGTCTCCCCCGATTCCATCATTCTCAGCCCTGATGAAACGGCTTTTGTACAGGTGACGACCACCATTCCGCTGACGGCCGGCGTGGGCAGCAGCGATGTAGCGGTAGTGACGGCCCGGTCGCAGACGGACGCCAATGTTTCGGATACGGCTCAGGACACCACCAGCGTGACCGGCGTGCAAATGTATGGCGTGGTTATTGCCCCGGATAATACCAGTACGGCCGATGCGGGCGACACCATTACCTACACCCATTGGGTGACAAATGCGGGGAATGGTACAGACACATTCAACATTACGACTGTGAGTGATCATGGCTGGCTGACGCCTGATCCCGCGCCGGTGACGTTGGCGGCGGGGGCGTTCACGCAGATTGTAGTCACGCTGACGGTACCGGCGGCGGCCATTACCACGACGGATGTGATGACGGTTACGGCCGTGTCCATCAACGATCCCACCGCCACCGACAGTGCCTTTGATACCACCAATGTCAACGGCGTTTTCGGTACGTTAGGCGTTATGCTGGAGCCGGACAATGCGGCCGTGGCTGCCCCCGATGATGTGATTCAATACCAGCACTGGCTGACGAACACGGGCACGATTACGGATGATTATGAGATCACGGCCGTGTCCAGCCAGGGTTGGACGATTGTCACCGTTCCGGCGTCCGGCAGCTTTGTCCGGGTAGCGCCTGGACAGGCTGTCAGCGTGATTGCGCGGGTGACGGTGCCCGGCACGGCGACGGATGGGATGGTGGATGTGACGACGGTAACGGCCGTCTCCCTTTCTGACAACAGCATTCAAGACCTGGCCAGAGATACCACCACCGTCCAGGTGGAGATTGCCCCGCCAACGGTCTATCTGCCCATCATCCTGAAGCCATCCACCACACCACCAACGCCCACACCTACCGGTACACCCGGCACGCCAACGCCCACACCCACCGGTACACCGATGACGCCTACGCCATCACCCACGCCTTGCTCACCACCGACTGGCATTGACCTGATTGTGACGCAGATTCAGGTGGTTCCCGGCGCGCCCACTGCCGGGCAGCCAGCCACCATCTACGTCACCATCCGCAACCAGGGCACACAAAATGTACCCTTTGGCAACAACTTCTTCCTGGACTTCTATGTAGACCGGACGCCGCAGCCGTATCTGGTGGGAGACCTTGTCTGGGGTATTCAAGGGGCGGATATGACGGCCGGAACCAGCCGCACCTATGAGGCGCCATACACCTTTGGTGGCGGGGCACACCAGCTATGGGCGCAGGTAGACACTGACCGACACGTGAATGAGTGCCCGAACGAGCATAACAATAACTTCGGCCCGGTGAACATCAACGTAACGGGTGCGGCGATAAACGGTGGTGTACCTGCGCCGCAGTATGGCCCACGGGTTACGCCGCTGCCGGTGTCACCTACCGGGACGCCAGCTTTTGAACCAGTCCCGCTAACGGCGACGCCCACGCCGTTCACACCTGCCCCCATACCATCTGAGGCTACACCGACGTTGCCGCCGGACATAGATGAGGTGCTGCCGACGGCCACACCCACGCCAGGTTAACAAAAAAGGGTGGTCACATTTTTGTGACCACCCTTTTTACTGCCTACTGTTCACTTTTTACTGTTGACTGATTACTTGATGACGACCTGCACCAACGGCCGTCGCCCCGTCTCCGAATAAAGATAACGAGTAATGGCATCCTCAATTTTGGTGCTGAGTTTGCCGCCGCCGTTTTCCTTGTGCAGCTTGATCACCCGGTCAACCGTCTCTTTGGCACCTTCGATAATCTCTGCGCCGTCGCGTGTGTCCAAAAAGCCACGTGAGAGAATTTCTGGCTCGCCAATCATCGTGCCGTCGCCGTTCAGCGTGAGGAAAGCAAAAAAGACGCCGCCCTGCGCCAGTAGTTCACGGTCGCGTAGCACCGGCCAATCCACTTCACCCACGCTGCCACCGTCCACAAAAATATAACCACCTTTCAACCGGGGCAGAATGGTCAGGCTGTCCTGGCTCAGCTCCAGCGGCGTCCCGTTTTCAATGACGGCGATGTTTTCGCGGGGGATGCCCAGCTCTTCGGCCATAACGCCATGTTGTTTTAAGTGACGCAGTTCGCCATGAACCGGCACCAGATACTGGGGGCGCACCAGGTTGATCATTAGTTTCATCTCTTCCTGGCTGGCGTGACCGGAGACATGTACATCGGCGATGCCTTCGTATAACACGTTCGCGCCGCGCCGCAGCAGTTGGTTGATGGTGCGATAGACCAGTTCTTCGTTGCCGGGAATGGCGTGGGCGGAAAAGACCACTGTATCCCCTTCTTGAATTTGCAGCCGGTTGTGTCGGCCGCGTGCCAGTTTGCCCATGACAGCGGACGGTTCGCCCTGTGAGCCGGTGGCCATGATGGCTACCCGGTGCGGGGGCAACGAGGTGGCATCTTCAATGTCAATGAGGATCGCTTCGTCAATTTCCAGGTAGCCCAGGCGTTGGGCAATTTTGACGTTTTCACGCATGGAGCGGCCGGTGACAGCCAGGTAACGGCCGTGTTTCACACACATATTCGCCACCTGTTGAATACGGGAGATGAGCGAAGCAAACGTGGCCACGATGATGCGCCCCTGGGCGTGGCGGAACATATTGTCAAACGCCTTTTCGATCTCTTTTTCCGATTTGGTCCAGCCAGGGCGGGTGGCGTTGGTGCTGTCGGCCAGCAGGGCCAACACGCCGCGCTCCGAAAATTCAGCCAGTTTGGCGAAGTCCGGCGGCCAGCCATCGGATGGCGTATGGTCAAATTTGTAATCGCCGGTATGCACAATCAGCCCGGCGGGGGTGGTAATGCCAAAACCCACGCAGTCGGGGATGCTGTGGGCCACGTGGAACGGTTCGATGGTAAAGTGGCGGCCCAGGTGGAATTTATCGCCGGCTTCAATGGTGTGCATCTCGATCTGGTTTTGTAGCCCACCCTGGCGCAGTTTCACTTCGGTGAGGCCGGCCGTGAGCGGGGTGGCGTAGATGGGCGCTTTGATGTCTTGCATCACATGGGGGACGGCGCCAATATGGTCTTCGTGCCCATGGGTAATGAGAACGGCCAGGATGTTATCCAGCCGCTCTTTGAGATAGGAATAGTCGGGGATGATGGCGTCTACGCCAAGCATGTCGTTTTCGGGAAACATGATACCGGCGTCTACGACGACGATTTCATCTTCATACTCGATAGCGGTCATGTTCTTGCCGATTTCGCCACATCCGCCTAAAGGGATAATGCGTACTTTAGGGTGCATAGGTTCTCCTGAGGCTGTAATCTGTGTCAGGTGTCAGGTGTCAGGTGTCAGGTGATATGTGACACCTGGTACATGACACAAAAAAGCCTCTTATAAAAATTGTGTTTAATAAAAATGGTCTTTACCGGCAAGTCTGGGCGGAGGCCATCACCACCAGGATAGTGGTGGGTGGGCTGGCATCCGCCTTATACGCGCAATACGAGCCAGGCGAGAAATATCAACAAAATCATAAAAACGGCCAGGAATCCGGTGTACAGCCAGAGGAAGGAGCGGTGGGGTTGGGTAGGGGCATAATAGGTGTGGGGCACGGCCGTGTTCGTTACCATTTTGCCTTCCGCCGGCCCATATTGAATGACCACCACGGAAATGTTGTCCTCGCCGCCGCGCTGCCGGGCCATTTGCGTTAGCAGGCCGGCGGCCTCATGTGGGGGCTTCTGGCCAAGCATGTCATTGATTTCCCTGTCGCTGACGTGCCGTGTCAGGCCATCCGAGCAAAGCAGCAGGATGTCTCCGGGCAGCAGCGTCAACGTAAACAGATCGATCTTGGGTTTGTTTTCTGACCCCAGGCTGTAGAGGATCACGTTTTTGCGGGGATGGGACTCAGCTTCGGCCTCGGTAATGGCCCCTTCTTCCAGCAGTTTGGCGACCAGACTCTGGTCTCTTGTAATTTGTTGTATTAGTCTATTTCGCCAATGATACGCCCGGCTATCGCCGACATTGCCGATAAAGACCTGATTTTCTTGTAATACGGCCGCCACCATCGTCGTCGCCATGCGGCTGTTACTGTTGCGTTCAGCCACAAGTTGGCGCAGATCACTATTGGCGGCCTGCATGGCATCCAGCAAACGACGGCCCCAATCCGGTTCCTGGTGGTTTTCCACAAAGTGGGCGATCATGCGTTCGCTGGCGAAGTGACTGGCCACTTCACCAGCATCCGCGCCGCCGACGCCATCGGCTACCAGATAAATCCACCCATTTTGTGCTAAATCTTGTGAATCAACCGGCTCCCGACAGGCGACGTAATCTTCATTGTGTTCCCGGACGAGTCCGGTGTCTGTCGTTAAGTGGGCTTGTATTTGCCCAGGTTCTGCCATGCCAGAGACTATATACACAAATGGGCCGGAGGGCAACCCTTACTTCGGTGGGGATCATGGTAGATGGGGTAATGGTGATGAGGTGAGGAGGTGATGCAATCTCTCTTCATAATTCATAATTCCACAGGTGCTGGGTGAGGGGGTGACGAATTTTGAAACTCTATGGAGATTTTATGGGCGCTATTGTTTTCTCAGCTAAAATTGTGCTGCTTGTCGTTAATTAGAGGCATTTCAAATTGGGATGGTGATTGATGTGAAATGGGAGGCAGGAGAAGCCTAAAAATAAGTCACCCGTGCCTGAGCACACTATTTACACAACCAATCACAGAATCAGAATAACAAAATAGAACAACTTTAGAAGCCATAGGCTATCTTTGGGAGTTTCTGCTTAACTTGATTGGGGAGAAACCTTCTAATGCCTGTGAAAAATTAGTGGCTGAAATGATAGGTCATTTTATTG
>CAZOPF010000065.1:20952-31973 GCA_964581605.1 uncultured Ardenticatenaceae bacterium | reverse complement strand
GACGGCCGTCCACGTATCTCTTGTGATTCAGAAATCTGAGAGACCCGTTTGCAAGGAGAATAGAGGATGAAAACAAGACCCCAACCCAAAAGCAGAAAGCCCGTGTGGCGTATTTTGTTGATCTGGTCTATTGAATCGCTGGCGTTGGTGTTGTTGGCGTGGATTTTAGATGGTTTGACGATTCAAGGAGTGGGGGCCGCGGTGTTTGCGGCCGCCCTCATTGGCCTGCTCAATGCCCTGCTGTGGCCGCTGCTCAGTTATATTCTTTTGCCCTTTGCTGTGCTGACGTTGGGAATAGGTGCGCTCATCCTCAATGGCGTCATCATCTGGCTGGCGAGCGAGATTGCACCTGGTTTCCAGGTGGACAGCGTGGGCACGGCAATATGGGTGGCGTTGGGGCTGACGGCCGTGAACGCCATTATGAGTTCCTTCCTCACCATTGACGACGACAACTCCTACTACCGCAACGTGGTCAAACGGCGGGCTAAACAGATCGCCAAACCGGAAGAAACCGACATGCCGGGCATCATCTTCCTGGAAATTGATGGGCTGTCCCGGCCGGTGCTGGATAAAGCCATGACCACCGGTTATGCGCCGAACATGAAACGGTGGCTGGAATCGGGCGACTATGAACTGGTGGAATGGGAGACGGATATGTCCTCACAAACCTCCGCCAGCCAGTTAGGCATCCTGCACGGCTCCAACAAAGACATCCCTGCCTTCCGCTGGTATGACCGCAAACGCAAAGAAATTATCGCTTCCAGCAACCCGGATGAAGTGGCCCGCCTGGAAAAAGAACATTCCGACGGCAATGGGCTGTTGGTGCATCATGGGGCCAGCCGGGGCAATCTGGTCTCCGGCGACGCCCCTGTTGTCAGTGTGACGGCCAGCACCATGAAAGATTTTTCGCGGCTGCACATGACCGATTATTACGCCTATTTTGCCAACCCGTACAACATCACCCGCACCATGTTGCTGATGGTTTGGGACATTGTGCTGGAAAAGTGGCAGTTCCGCCAGGCGCGCAAAAAGAACGTCGTACCCATCATGGACAAACATCATCGCGGTGGCAAATATCCCTTGCTGCGCGTTTTTACCACCATCATCATGCGCGAGTTGAATGTGTATACGCTCATTGGCGATATGTTTGGCGGTGTAAAGTCGGCCTATGCTACGTTTGTGGGGTATGACGAGGTAGCGCACCATTCTGGCGTGGAGTCATTGGATGCGCTGGATATTTTGCGCAAGTTGGATGAGCAGTTTGCCCGGCTGGAGAGTGTGGCGGCGGATGCGGCACGGCCGTATCACCTGGTTGTCCTCTCCGATCATGGGCAGAGCGGCGGGCCGACCTTCAAACAGCGGTATGGCCTCGACCTGCAACAGTTGGTACAGCAACACGCCAAACAATTCCTGGTGCAGGGCATTTTGGAGACCAACGAATCCTGGGGCCATGTGAATGTCGTGGTGAATGATGTCATGCAAAATGACAACAAGTCCGGCAAGTGGATCAAACGGGTGGCCGGTGAGAATGTGCAGGATGGCGAGGTGCAGGTCGGCGAAGAAGAGTTGGCCGACGAAGTGGAACCGGGCGCAAATATCATCGTGCTGGCCTCCGGCAATTTGGGGCTGGTCTACGGCACGCAGCGGGATGAGCGAGTGACGTTGGAAGAAATTGATGCATTATTCCCCGGCTTATTGGGCAACCTGGTGCAACACGAAGGGATTGGTTGGGTGATGGTGAAGTCCCGTGAATATGAAGGGGTGGTGATTGGGAAAAACGGCCGTTACTACCTGAACGATGATCGCATCGAAGGCGACAATCCCCTGACCGGCTTTGGCCCCAACGCTGCCCGTCACCTGAAACGGTACAACCAGTTTGTGGACGCGCCTGATTTGTACATCAACAGTTTCTACAACGTGGAAACGAATGAAGTGGCCGCGTTTGAAGAGTTGATCGGTTGTCACGGCGGCATGGGGGGGTATCAGACACGGCCGTTTATCCTCCACCCCAAAGTATTGCCCATTACCGAACCGGAACTGGTGGGAGCCGCCGCCGTCTACCGCCAGTTCAAACAGTGGCTGGCCGATGTGCAGGGCGCGCCCCTGCCCGCCCCGGCCGGTGATTGATGTTGATTTGTGTTTGCCAATTACTTCCCTGGCGAAACAGCTATCTGGTCTGGTCAATTCCGATTTATCGCGGTAAACTTGGAGTTATGAGTAATCCAATCTTATTTCAAGGGGGTGAGAGTATTGCCAAAGGTTGATTTGCGACCGAATGAAACGCAGGAGCAACTGTTCCGCCGTTTCAAAAAGTCTGTGGTGAAAAGCCGGGTTCTGACCGACGTGCGCCGCAAGCGCTGGTATGTAAGCAAGAGCGAACTGGACCGCATTGAAAAGAAAAAAGCGGTACGGCGGCAGCGCAAGATTCAGAACACGGGCGTCTAATTTTCAGAACTGACACAATCAAACGCCTCAACCTGTTCTGGTTGAGGCGTTTTTGTTTCTATGGCATGAGCGGTGTGCGCACACCGCTACAAAACAAAAAAACGGCCGGGATACGGCCGTTTTGCTAGCAATTTGATCTTCGCGCTGCTTCGCAGATTTAATAAGCGCCTTCGCCTTTCATCACGGCCGGGAAGGTACGGAACAGGATTTTAATGTCCAGTACCAGTGACCAGTTGTGGACGTATTGCATATCCAGTTTCACCCGTTCGTCATAGGTGGTGTTGGAACGGCCGCTCACCTGCCACAAACCGGTGATACCGGGCATTACTGCTAACAAATCGGGGCCATAAGCGCCATATTTTTCGATTTCATCCGGGGCAATGATACGCGGGCCAATCAGGGACATGTCCTGAAACAGGACGTTGAACAGTTGCGGCAGTTCGTCCAGGCTGAATTTGCGCAGCAGTTTGCCAACTTTGGTCACACGCGGGTCATCTTTCAATTTGTAATTGCGATCCAATTCCGCTTTGAGCGCGGGATGCTGCGCCAGAATTTCGTCCCCATTCACGTACATGGTGCGGAATTTGAAGGCATCAAAGACACGGCCATCGCGCCCCAACACCCGCCGCCGGTAGATAATCGGGCCAGGAGAATCGAATTTCACCGCCAGCGCCAACCCTAAAAACAACGGCCACAAAACCAGCAGCGCCGGGATAACCAGGGCATAATCAACCAGGCTTTTCAAACCGGCATATGCTTGTTGTGCGCTGATGTGGGTGTTATAGCGGGTGGTGAAAATGGATTGTGATGCGATCATGGTTTGTTACTCTCCACTGAGAACTACCAGGTAAAAATTAAGTTGTTCAATGAAATCGGGTTTCTTCCTTAAGACAATGGGAAGTATAGGCATCCCCCCTTACGACGAACCTTATGAAAAACTTACGACTGGCTAACGGCCGTGAAAAGAAAAACCCGGCTTTTTGTAAAGCCGGGTTTCTCATCACTCGTCTGTTACACACCCTTCGGAAGCAGATTTTACGCTCTTGATATATTTGTAGAGTGTGCCGCGTGTGGCCTTGTAGGGTGGCGCGGTCCAGGCTGACCGGCGGGCAGCCATTTCAGCCTCGGAAATGAGGACGTCAATGCGGTTTTTCTGGGCATCTATCGTAATCTGGTCGCCATTTTGCACCAGAGCAATGGGGCCACCTTCTTGCGCTTCCGGGGTGATGTGGCCGACAATGAACCCGTGAGAGCCGCCAGAGAAACGGCCGTCCGTCAACAACGCCACATCCTGTCCCAAACCGGCTCCCATAATCGCGCTCGTTGGTGTCAACATCTCTGGCATCCCCGGCCCACCCTTTGGCCCTTCAAACCGGATTACAATCACATCCCCCTTCTGAATTTCCCCTTGCTCCAACCCGGCCAGCATTGCTTCTTCCGAATCATACACACGCGCTGTGCCGGTAAAGACCAGCCCCTCCTTGCCGGTGATTTTGGCAACTGCCCCATCTGGAGCGAGGTTGCCGCGCAAAATCTGGATATGCCCTGTTTCCTTAATCGGGTTTTCCAACGGATAAATGATCGGTTGGCCTTCGCTTAATCCAGGCAAATCGGCCAGATTTTCGGCAATCGTTTGGCCCGTCACGGTCAGGCAGTCGCCGTTGAGCAGGCCGTTCGCCAGCAAGTATTTCATCACGGCCGGGATGCCACCCACGTTATGTAAATCTTCCATGACATATTTGCCACTTGGCTTCAAATCGGCAATGAAGGGCACACGATTGCTGACGGTCTGGAAATCGTCAATTGTCAGCGGCACGCCCACCGAGCGGGCCATGGCGATCAGGTGCAGCACGGCATTCGTAGAGCCGCCGGTCGCCATGACCACGACCATCGCATTTTCAAAGGCGGCGCGGGTCATAATGTCAGTCGGTTTGATGTCCCGTTCCAGCAACAGGCGCACGGCCGTACCCGCCCGCACACATTCCGCCAATTTTTCTGGTGAATCGGCCGGGTAGGAGGAGCTATAAGGCAGGCTCATGCCCAACGCTTCAATGGCCGAGGCCATGGTGTTGGCCGTGTACATGCCGCCACATGCCCCGGCGCCAGGGCAACTGTAGCGCACAATGTCCTGCCGCTCTTCTTCAGTGATACGCCCGGCCAGATATTCGCCGTAGCTCTGGAAAGCGGAGACGATGTCTAGTTTGTCGTGTACGGCCGTGCAGCCCGCCCGGATCGTCCCCCCATACACCATCAAACCGGGCCGGTCCAGCCGCGCCAGCGCCATGATGCTGCCCGGCATGTTCTTGTCACAGCCCGGCAGGGTAATCACCGCGTCATACCATTGGGCACTGACCACCGTTTCTATCGAGTCGGCGATCAGGTCACGAGATTGCAGGGAGTAGCTCATGCCATCTGTGCCCATGCTGATGCCATCGCTGACGCCAATAGTGTTGAAGCGCATCCCTACCAGGCCGGCCGCCTGCACCCCTTCTTTCACCTTCGCCGCCAGGTCATTCAAGTGCATGTTGCAAGAGTTCCCCTCGTACCACATGCTGGCAATGCCCACCTGCGCCTTGTCCATATCGGCCGGCTGCAAGCCGGTGGCGTACAACATCGCCTGCGACGCCCCCTGCGATTTTACTTGCGTAATGCGTGAACTATATTTATTGAGTTGCTGATCCATCTCCCTTCTCCTTATGGAAAAATTCCTAACGCGATCCATTGCGAACGCGCCATTAACTGTAAAGGTACATTCATTTTCAACTGTTCTATCGTGGCACGGCCGATGGCTGATTTGCCGACAAGCCGAAAGGGGGCTTCGGTTTGTGGTTGAAAGTGATCGCCCCAGAGATGCTGGCGCGGATGAAATAAGGGAACAGTCTGACCAGTTTCAGAGTCTACGGCCGTTACCACATCCGATTTCCATAAATTACAAGCACGGCAGGCCAACGCCCAATTATCTGGGTTATCTGCTCCACCTTTACCTGGGGGCAAAATGTGATCTACTTCAAAAGGGACATTAAAGACGACCTCTGGTGCATGGCAGTATTCGCACCGATGTGCAGATCGTTCGGCAACAAAGGCGTAATGAGGGTTCACAATATTTTAAGTGTCTGAATGTCCAGTCTGCGCCAAAAAAGTAGCGGCACGGGCTATGGCTGCCTGCCACTCCAGGTTGACAAGTTGCTCTAGTTCTTGTCGTTCTTCGGCGGACAGAGATGTGTTGGCAGTCAAGGCATCGTGAAAACGATTCATCAATGCCTGCATTCGGTTTTGTTGTTCAGCCGAAAAGAAAACATCAGGATTAAATCGCTGTAAGATAACCAGCGTCCCTTCGCCCTCATTTGGTGCGGCAGTGGCTAACAGCTTTTCTAAAGAATCAAGTGCCTGACCGGCCGTCTTCCCGGAAGCCTGTTTTTCGCCCTGAATGGCCCGGTAAATTGTTTTTTTGGGCTGCGGCTCTCGGATAATTTCAATTGTGGTTAGCATGGTTCCAATCCTCATCATCCTCAGGATTATCCCAAAAATCCAGACTGCTTTCAGCGGCATGGATGAGTTCCCAGAATGATTCGCCTTTCTCAGCGACGACAAAAATGGTTGCGTGATCGCCGGGCGCAAAGGGCACAGGTAGCTCGACACGGCCGTCACGGGTTACTTCTACACGATATTTGAGTGCTTGTTGTGGCGTATACGTCATGTTATCCATTATTCACCTCTGATAAGGTTGTCAACTATATTGTATCACCAACCAGGCTCATAAAAGGATTTGCCCTAATCCAACACGGCCGTACCCTCAATCTCGATCAAAAATTCCGGTCGCGCCAGGGATTGTACGCCGATCCAGGTAGTGGCCGGGGGATGGTCGCCGGGGAAAAAGGCTTTCAGCCCTTCACTCACCGGGGCCGTTTTGTCCATCCAGTCGTGGACAATGTAGATGCGCAAGGCCACTATGTCGGTCATCGTGCCGCCAGCGGTGGTCATTACGATTTCCACATTGCGCAAACTCTGCCACACCTGTGCCCGCAAATCGTTTTCGCCGATGATGTTCTGGTGTTCGTCCCAGGCCACCTGCCCGGAAAAGTAAATGGTGCGGCGGCCCTGTGCCACCACAATTTGCGAGAAACCGTACTGACGGCTCGGAAACAATGAATCGGGATTCAAGCTAATTTTACTCATGGCTGCTCCGGTAAAACGCTGCCATCCAGCAGGCTGTGATGATACGACCAATCCCAGAACCAGTAAGCCAGCCCTTTCCACTGCCCCCAATCGGCAAACGCTTTTTCCACTTCAGCACGGCCGACCGGCTGCTGGTCATACCATTCATACGATACCAACTTAAACGCCCAGGAATCCACTGGCACGGAATCGTAATGCCCCATGAGCATCAACAGAGAAGCGGCGGCATACGGGCCAACCCCTTTGAGCGAGAGCAGACGTTGGCGCAGTTCGTTCGTTGATAGCACGGCCGTCCGCCAACTCTCCAAATCCAACTCCCCACTTGCTACTTTTTGCGCCAGTTCCAGCACATAGGGAGCGCGATAACCTAACCGGGCCGTATTCCGCAGCGTTTCCACATCGGCGGCCGCCAGTCGGGCCGGGGTGGGAAAGGCCCGGCGCTGTGGGTCATCGGGCAGCGGTGCGCCAAAGGTGTTGGTCAGTTCCAGCGCCATACGCTTCGTGCCGCCCCAGGTGGTGTTGGTGGTCAGGATGGTTTTGACCACATTTTCAAACAGGGTGGCTGCCCGTAGCAGCCGCCCTTGTGCTCGTTCCTCTACGTGTGCCAGCTTTGGTTCATGGCGGGTGGCGGCATAAAAATCGCTGAAATCCATATCCAGCCCCAACATCCAGGTGACGGCCTGCTCCACTTCGGCGCGTTCGGCCATTGTCAGCGCGGCTTCCGTGGAAACACGCACACCACTTGCGGCCGCGCTTACATGAAAGGCAATCACCTGACCAGAAGTCAGTTCCAGCACATAGTCAAACCCATTTTCCGCGTCAGGCCCGGTGAACGGGGCCAACTGCACCCATCCGTGTGAATTGACCACCGTTGCCAGTGAAAATGGGGGCCGGGCCGCAAGCATCATCTCCATCATGCAACCTCACTTTGCTGCGTCAGCAAACGCCGCATCAAAAAAATCCACCATGCGCTCCGCATATTCCTCCGGCCGATGCGCCGGGCCGTCACAATGAAATGCTTCCTCGATCACCCACACGGCCGTACCCTCTCCAGCATAGGTAGCATACCGGTTGACTATCAGCGATTCGCTGCCATACAGCGGATGGGGCCGCCCACCGGCCACCAACATCACCGGGCGGGGTTCAATTTGACCAATCTGGCTGATGAGCGGTGGCGGCGCTTCGATGTCCAATTTTTGGGCGAACATCCAGTCAAGCAGGTAATTGGAAGCCCGAAACAAGAAGATCAAGGGGTGACCGGACGGCGGAATATCATCAGCACGCACACTGGATGCCCCATCAGCCCATACGGCCGTTATGCCCGGATATTGCGCCGCGCTTTGCACGGCAATTTGCCCACCTGTGGAACAACCAGCAATGCCAATGGCGGCGTCCTGAGAATCGGCACGGCCGTGAATATACGCCATCGCCGCCCCCACGTCGGCCGGGTCTTCCCAACCATAAGAACGGTGGTCGCCTTCGCTTTCGCCAGAAGCCCGCTGATCATACAGCAGCAGGCCATAACCGGCCTCGTACAACTGCTCGGCGTACCAGATATTGCCGGTGCGGTTGCCACCATACCCGTGCAGCAAGATGATGACCGCGCCGTTTTGCGGCGGCACAAACCAGCCGGCCAGAGTCAGACCGTCGCCGCTGGTAAAAGTAATTTCCTCCACCGGGAAGGCCAGATCAGCCGGCATTTCCACCACACTGGGCGCGGGGGCCGTTTCTTCGATCACGGTGCGCACATTCAGGTACATAGTCATCAAGAAGGCGATGATGAGGAAGGAGATAATGGCAAACCCGCTCAACTTCAGGACATAAAGAGTCAGGCGTTGGACGGTTGATGGGGGCGCGGCTGTGGGCAACACGGCCGTCGTCTTTCTACGCTGCCTTTGCCGCACCCACACAAACAAGGCAAACAGCAGGCATAACAAAACCACCAGCGCCAGCAAAATATCCAGCGGAATGTTCGTCATCGTGCTACCCGGCAATCAGTCCAGCCACCAGATCGCCCATTTCGGCGCAGCCCACCACGTTTTCACCCGGTCTGGCAATATCGCGGGTGCGGTAACCTTGAGCCAGGACCTGGGACACGGCCGTTTCCACCGCCCCCGCCTCCGCATCCAGATTCAAACTCGACCGTAGCAGCATGGCCGCGCTGAGAATAGTCGCTAACGGGTTGGCAATGCCCTGCCCGGCAATGTCCGGCGCGGAGCCGTGAATGGGTTCATACAGCCCCACGCCGCCCGCTTCGCCCAACGCCGCCGAGGGCAGCATCCCCAGCGAGCCGGTGATCATGGATGCTTCGTCGGAGAGGATGTCCCCAAACAAGTTGCCCGTCACCACCACATCAAAATCGGCCGGACGATTGATCAGGTACATGGCCATGGCGTCTACCAGAATGTCCTCGTACTGCACGTCCGGGTTTTCGGCGGCGACTTCGTGGGCCACTTCGCGCCAGACGCGGGAGACGGCCAGCACGTTGGCCTTGTCTACGCTGGTCACTTTGCCGCGCCGTTTGCGGGCCAGGTCAAAAGCCACCTGCACCACGCGCCGGATTTCCATTTCGTTGTAGCGCATGGTGTTGAATCCTTCACGGCCGTGTTCCCCCACCGTTCTACCCTGCGGCGAGCCAAAATAGATGCCGCCGATCAGTTCCCGCACAAAGAGGATGTCTACCCCTTGCACCCGCTCCGGCTTGAGCGGGCTGGCGTCGGCCAGCGCGTCAAACACCTTTACTGGTCGCAAGTTGGCAAAGACGCCGAGCGCCTGCCGCAGCCGCAGCAGCCCTTGTTCCGGGCGCACTTTCAAGGTGGGGTCGTCAAATTTGGGATGTCCTACCGCCCCCATGAGCACCCCCTGGCTGTTCAGGCAGGCAGTCAATGTTTCTTCCGGCAGCGGATCGCCCAGTTCGTCAATGGCCGCGCCGCCATAACTATATTCGGGCAGGTGGAAAGTGTGGCCGTATTGGTGGGCTACGGCCGTCAGCACCTTCTTCGCCTCCACAATAATTTCTGGCCCGATGCCGTCGCCGGGCAATAACGTAATCGTCGCTTCCATGTACTTCTCCTCTTTGGAATTATGAATTAGGAAGAATGAATTATGAATCGTTCGTTGATAATTGCTTTTGCAGCGCGACAATCAGTGGGGGCAAGTCATTTTGAAGAATAGACCATACGACATTCAGGTCTACATTGAAATAACCATGAATAAGCCGATTACGGGTAGCTGTAATGGGTCGCCAGGGAATGTCAGGTAGTTGTTGGCGAGTGGTGTCGGACACGGCCGTTGCCGCTTCGCCAATAATTTCAATCAGGCGTACTTCGGCCAACATAAACATTTCGTCGGAATCGAGATCGGTACGGGTACGGCCGTTGGCAAAAGCCACTGCCTTTTGGGCGGCATCCAGCATATGCTACAATCGGACCCGCTCATGCTCTGGCATACTGCACCTCGGCTAATTCTTGCACTTCTTCCCGAAAATAGGGACTGAGAAAACCAGGGGTATGCAAATCTACTGATCGTCCGATTAGTTCAGCCAGATCCTCTTGAATAACAAAAAAATCAAATCCCGGCGTGTACCCTTCTTCAAATTCCACCAAGACATCCACATCGCTATCCGGACCAAAATCATCCCGCAGCACAGACCCAAACAACGCCAGCTTCTTGATGTGATATTGGCGGCAAAGCTGTTCAATTTGTTCTTGTGGAATCAGCAATTTCCCTTCATTCATAGCCGTTATCATACCATATCACTCCTTTTCAAATCGGCGGCTGTGCCGTTGCTGGCGGATTGTAGGGCAGTGGGGGAAATGGCAAAGACGGCGAAGGGGGTACCGGCGGCGGCCCAGACAACTTCAAAGGCCAGCAAATCTTCGTCAATGAAGATGCGGAGGGGCTGGCTATGCCCGAACGGGGGCACCCCGCCAATGCTGAAGCCGGTCTGCTCCTTCACAAACTCGGCACTGGCCCGATTGACCTGTTTACGACCGACGCCGTACTCTGCCGCCAGCTTTTTTTCATCTAGTTGGTTAGCCCCAGAGACGAGGCACATCACGGCCGTGCCCGCCACATCAAAACACAGACTCTTCACAATCTGCGCTACCGTGCAGCCAATGGCGTCCGCTGCCTCCTGCGCCGTGCGTGTGGTCTGGGCAAATTCTACAATCTCAATGGTCAGACCCAATTGTTGGGCGGCATCAGCTACTTTTTGAGCGGATGGGTGCATAATCGGTAAGCAGTGAACAGTGAGCAGTGAACAGCGAGCAGTGAGCAGTGACATAGCAAAACTGTTCACCGTTTACTGTTGACTGTTCACTCAAAGTCATAGTCGTCGTCAAAATCTTCTTCAAAATAAACCCGGTCGCGGCGGCGTTGGAGGTAGCGGTCGAATTCGG
>CAZOPF010000065.1:0-20852 GCA_964581605.1 uncultured Ardenticatenaceae bacterium | reverse complement strand
TCTTCTTCAAAATAAACCCGGTCGCGGCGGCGTTGGAGGTAGCGGTCGAATTCGGGGGAGATGTCGTCTTCAAAACTCGTTTCCAGGCTCACGTCCCAGACCAGATCGGCGAAGTCTTCCTCGGAGAGATCAGCGCCCTCCCCCGTCTCCAAACTTTCCACCTGCACCTGCAAACTGTCCCGCTGCGCCAGCCGTTCGGCCAGCAAATCGCGCATCTGTTTTTCCAGTTCGGCCAGATAGTCACGGCCGTCCGCCTCCGCCTGGGCCATCTTTTTCATCATCCTGGCACTTTCGTGCTTTTCCAGCCGGGCCATCTCCTGTTTGATTTCCGCCAGACGCCGTTTGATGCGCGTCACTTCGCGCAGCAGCGTTTCCGCCAGCTTCTGATCTGCCCGGCTGTAATCGAGTTGGTGATTGGTTTCGGGAGATTCGGCCAGTTCATGCAGCTTATCCAGATTGCCGGCCGCATAGGCCGCATTGATCGCCATCATCAGTTGGGTGCGATAATCACGGTCGCCTTCGTCAACGGCCGTGTCCGGGTGAAAACGGCGTGCCAACTGCCGGTACAGCTTCTTCATCTCCGCCCGTGTATCTTCATCCTGCTCTGGGCGGGCGCTGGTAGGCGTTTCCCGATAACGGTACTCTCCATCTTCGGTGGCGCTGTGCCCGCGCGCCCAGGCAGCGGCATCGTTGGCCGCTTCCGCATACCACCCCTCGCCAAACCAGCGCAACTGCCGCCGCAATTCCCGAATTTCCTCGTCCAACGCGCTCAACTTGCGCGTCAGCGGGCTGAGACGCGCCCGCAGCCGGAACTCAAAAGCGTTAATGACCGCGTGACGTTCCGCCAGTTCCGCTTCGGCGTCTACCAGTTGGGGCATCAATTCTTCCAGTTCGGCCCGCAAGTGGGCCACCTGTGCCTGCCAATCATCGGTTGTGGGCGTCAGTTGCTGCGCAAACATGCCCGTATTGTAGCCAAAAGCGCCGGGCGCGCCGAAAAATGGGGGGAAAGGCGTAACGGCCGTTACCCCACCCGCTCCACCAGCCAGTTATGAATGAGAACGGCCGTCTCCCGCCAACTCTTCTCCATCATCACATTATGCCCCGCTTCCGGCACAACCTCATACGTCGCCCCATAATGTCGCGCTGATTTCGCCTCGGCCGTTTCTGGAATCAGCGTATCCGCCGCCCCCGCCAGCCAGAGCAGCGGCGTTTTCAGCCGTTTGGCCGGCCGCCACAGCAGCGGGTTATATTGCAGCAGCACCCACAGTGATTCCGGCCCCAGCTTTTCATGCAATTCTTCGGGTGAAAAGGTGGCCCCCTCGTGAATAAACATCTGCGCTGACCGGAACGGATTGCGCACCAACGGCGTCGTCGTCAGATGCAGCGTACAGCGGGCAAAACCGCCAGGGTCGCGCGGAATGGTCTGCAAAATGGGGCCAACCATACTGTGCGACAACCAGGGGGCGACCAATACGGCCGCTGGCAAATCGTCCCGCTCCTTTAATACCCACTGCGTTAGCGCGCCGCCCATGCTGTGCCCCATCAAAATGGGCTTATGCGCCATCCGGTCAATCTCCGCCTTCAGGAATTGCAAATAATAACCGAGTGTACACCAGCGAATCGGCCGCTGCATGGGCGAACCGGCATGGCCGGGCAGACTGTGGGCGTGGCTCTCCCAGCCCCATTCGGCCAGCAGTTCCTGCCACCCCTGCCAACACCACGCCCCGTGCCACATGCCGTGCTGCATCACAATCGGCGTTTCAAAGCGGCGCGTGTGTGGTGTGTAAACAATCCGCTCGATGCCATCTGTGATCGTGTGTGAAATATCGTACATGCCGTAAGTTTAGCACCTTGGGGGGCAACGGCCGTTACCCCGTGCGCATCAACCCCATTGCCAGCACCAACACAATGATGTAGCTCATAAACGGTGGCCAATCGCCCCAGACCAGTGCGCCGATGATGGCTGCGGCAACGGCCGTGCCCAGCACCACCCAGCCCAGCACGGGCAATACACCTGCCAGCGCCAGCGCCGCGCCCATCAGGGCCAGCGCGGCCAGGATGAACAGCGTGCTTGCCCAAAAGACCCCACGAACATTGACCATGATGGCTGGCGGCGCGGCCGGATTGTAGGTGCGGATCAATTCAGCAGCATTGGCCCCCAATTGCAGGCGGTCTATGCTGATGGGTAGCCAGCAGAGAAAACCAGCAAAAAAGAGCAGGGTAGCGGCCGCGGCCAGCCAGCGCGGGCCGGAGGCCGGTAATTGGGCGGTAATCAGGGCGAAGATAACGGCCGTTGCCAAATAGGCCACCGGAAACAATATCGCCTGCGCCGTCCAGCCCATCTGGTCATTGGCAATAAGCGTCAGCTTTTCCAGCGGGGTATTAGGCAGCGGCCATTGGCGGAAGTAGGCCGCCGAAAATGCTCCGATCATGAAAACAATCACCGTTACCAACAGGGCGATACCCAGCGGGCGAAAATGGGAGAGTTGGTTTGCGGTACCCATTGGTTTTACAGCTTATTTTCGGTGGGCAGACGGCCGTACACGGGGTAACGGCCGTTCTTCTTCTGCCAGTTGCGCTGTTAGCTGTTTGCGCCAATCGCCCAACATTTTGGTCGCCTTTTTACTGCCCGCGCCGCGATCATCCTCGCTGCCTTGCCAGCCCACCACCTTTTCGGGAACCAGGTTGCCGTCGGCGTCAAAATGGCCGCGAATCATAAAGCTGTCATTGGACATCATGTCAGCGGCGACCCGGTGATAGGTCAGGCTGGCCGGCGCACCCTCGCTGGTGGCTATGCCGTTCTGGATGACTACCCGCTCCCGTTCCAACGTGGCCTGCACCCGCGCGGCCGCCGGATAACCCGCTTCATCCACAAACGCCAATACCGGCGGCTCGGTGTAGCGGGGCAGCCAGCTTTCCACCTGCGCCGGTAGGCGGATGCCGGGCGCCGGGGTGAACGCTGCCGGACGAACAGCGTGTAAGGCTGTGGGCGGTTCTGTTCCCCGCGGCCACACGACATCGCGCTGCGGCGTGATTTCGATGTAGATGCGGGCCATGTAACCCACGTAAGATTGCATCAGGCCGGGAATACGCAGCAACAGCTTGTAATAGCCAGGCGTCTTGGGAAAGCGCAACATGCCATCGAAGAAGCGTTCGGTATTGGCCTGCAAATCCTGGTCAAACACCTCGGCCTGGCCTTGCACCAGCACATATGGATAATCGCCAGGGCTGGCTGCGGCCGCCGGATCAGAGAAGAAAGCCGCTACTTGGGGGTTGCGCCGGGCATTGTGGGCCTTGGTCGGGAAAATATACGGGGTGGAGACAACGATGCGCCTACCTACAAATTCACACAACACCGGCCAGCACACCGGCGCGCCGCTGCGGGTCAGGGTAATAAACTCGGTCAGCAAAAAGTTGCCAACCACATCGGGTCGTGCCAGGGTATTGGTGCTTATTTCACTGTTCATCATTCACCTTTGGTTAGGCGGTGATGCCGACTCTGGTTGGAACGTGTCGTACTTTGCCATCAGCGTAATGATCTTGCCCATATCTTGGGGCGGCCACTGGGGTTCGTTTTTGACCAGTTCCATCATTTCGTAAAAATATTGCTCCAGGATGGCGGGCGTGGCAATCCCCAAAAATTTTGCGGGCACGCCCGTCTGGTTGGAAAAACCATGTACTGTACCCGGTGGTACGTAAGCATACCCACCCGGCCCAACTTCCAGGGTTTGTTCACCCACACGAAAGGTAATCTTCCCTTCCACTACGTAAAAAATCTCGGTCATTACCTTATGCCAGTGCGGAGGCGGCCCAGGGAAGTTGGGCGGAGCGGCGTATTCCATCACGAACCACTGTCCGCCGGAGTCGGCGCCAGTGGTTTTGAATAAAAGAGAGACCCCCAGGGCGTTAAATAGCTGCCCTTCGCCAGGGGTAAGAATGACAGGGAGTAAACCGTTTTCAGACATTTTATGTTCCTTATTGGTGTAACTGTTGCTCAGGCAACGGCCGTTGCCTCAATCTCAAGCATCATCTTCCAGGTGCGACGCACTTCAAAAGTGCGTCACACCTGACACCTGATTTCGTCATTCTACCGGCGCGGTCAGATAGGCATACAGGGCCGCCAGGTCATCGTCGTTCATCTTGCTGGCGTTTTGCCAGGGCATGGTCTCCGGGAACGGTTGGCCGTCCGGCTTCACACCGCTGCGCATCATTTCAGCGAACTGCTCCTGGCTGATCGTACTCACCAGCGGGCGCGGGTTGGGAATGGCGGCGCTGACCGACGTGGCGGGCGTGCCGGTGGCATCGGGGCCATGGCAGCCGCGGCATTCGCCAAAGGTAGCCACATATTTGCCGTATTCCGCATTCACACCCTGCGGCGGCGCGGTGACGACGGCTGGCGCCGGTGGGGGCGCCTCTCCAAACATGCCCGCCCCGGACATGACCGCGCCCAGGAAACTCAGCTTGTCGCCGGTAACGCCGGTGGTGGGCGTAGGCGGCAGCGAGCGCAGGTAGGCGATAATGGCCTCGGTATCCTCGTTGCTCATCTCGCGGTAGGGCAAGAAGGACATCATGCCCAGTTTATCTCCCTGCTGGTCAATACTGTAGCGCAGGACGCGGAACAGTTCGCCGTCGCTGTAACCGGCCAGTTTGCCGCCCGGTGTCAGGTTCTCGGCCACCATGTCGCCGATGAAGCCAAACCCTTCCGCTTCGGCGATGTTCCAGCCACCGCTGAGTGGATGCTCTCCCGTGGGACGGCCGTCCGGCCCCACCTGGCTGTGGCAGCCAACGCAGGCGATGTTGACCAGGTATTCGCCGCGGGCGATCTGCTCCGGCGTACCGGCTACCGTCAGGTCGGGCGCCGGGTCTGCGCCGGGGAAGTAGGTGTCGGCCATGCCCTTGGCGCCCGCGAGGGCGATGGCGACAAAGAGCAGCGTCAGCAGCCCCGCGCCCAATCCGCCCACAATTTTCACCCACAGCTTTTTGGCGCGGATGGCGCGGTAAGTCAACCAGCCAAACAATACCGCCAGACCAATTACAACCAATAAAATCAACATATTGCCAATCATGTTGTCTCTCCTTGAATTAGTTTTGTCGCCAGGTGCAACGCACTTTGGAAGTGCGTTGCACCTACGGTTCCACAATTAGCGTACCGGACATGCCGGCAGCCTGGTGGCCGGGGGAACTGCAATAAAAGGTGTAACGGCCGTTCTCTTCCGCCATAAAGGTGATTTCCACCGCTTCGTTGGCGGCCAGCGGGGTGTGGATGCCAAATTCGTCCAGGTCGAAGGCGTGGGCGTAACCGTCCCGGTTAACCACGCGCAGCGTCACCGGCTGGCCGGCTTTCACCCGCACCTCATCCTGCACAAAGCGCATCCCCTCGGTTTGGATGGTCTTGGCGCGTTCGCCCAGGCCACAGCCAGCCAGCAGCGGGAGCAGGGACAGCATCATCAGGAAGCTAAACGGCCGTTTGCGCCACATCATCTTAATCACCCGCAGCCAGGTTGGGCGACACGGCCGTTTCCATTTCCGCCTGCGCCTGCCGCATAGCCCACAAGCCGCTAACTATCACGATCAAATGAATCACAATGAAGGGAATGTAACTGCCAGCGTCATAGCCGCGCATAATCCAAATGCCATCAGCCAAAATACCGCGAAACACCTCAGCCCAGATGATGACCCAGACCATGATTTTATTTTGCAACGGCGCTCGTGAAGCAACCAGCGCCATGGCGCCCAGAACGCCTAATTCAAGCACGAACACCAGCCAGGCATCCATAAAGGCACGCACCGCCAACGGTTCGGTGTTCATTGGTGCGGGCAGGGTATCGGCAAACATTTGATTACCGTCAGCCAAAAACAGGAAATAGACGTTCATCAGAGTCAAGAGCAGGTAAAACACGCCCACAATACGGAACCACCACTGTAATTTTTTCATCAGAAATCTCCTTTTTTGAATTTGATCGTTTTTTCAAACGGGTTTTCAGTTATTCGTCAAATGACGTTTACTCTGGCGACACGGCCGTCCATTCCTCCAAAAAGCGCATCAATTCCGCCAACTCTTTGAAGCCGCGCCGTTCCCCTGTGTGCGGGTCTTCCAGGCTGTAACGCCAGACGGGCGGGGCGTTCGGTTGCGCACCCCCTTCCGGCCACAAACTGAGGATGAAACTGTGATGGCGCAACGCCTGCTCTGTGCGTCGAAGTGGCCGCTTTCCAAAATTTCCTTCCATTCTTTCCCTTCCCGGTTAACTGTGTTAATCTTTGCCCATCTTAAATAGCGATCATTTAGAGATCATTTATTGAGAACGTAGTTGGGTAATTAAGTCGCAACCAGACATCCGATTTCTCAAAGAAATCGGGTGTCTGGCACGAACGAGTGGAAAGCCCATATGAACGCTTTTAATTTAGAGGGGCGTTATCCAGATTTACTCACCTCACCCCATCGCCAACAGAGGCAAATGAATATCTGGCTCGTGCTCAGGAGGTGTATGAATGGCTGAAGAATCAGTTATCAACTCCGTAAAACAATACCTGCGCCTTTTAACGCAGCGGGGTATTCCCGTGCAGTACGGCGTTCTCTTCGGCTCCTGGGCCAAGGGGCAGCCACATAAATGGAGTGACATTGACCTCTTAGTTGTATCGGCACAGTTTGATGGTCAGCGCCGCCGGGAAGATGTGAACCTGCTCTGGCGTGTTGCTGCTCAAACAGATAATCGCATTGAACCGATCCCTGTTGGGCAGCTTCAATATCAAAGCGACAACAGCAGCCCTATCATTGAGATCGCCCGTCGTGAAGGAGTGATTATTACTATTTGATCCGTTTAGTGATCGTTTGCAAATAAGTTAGCGATTGGGTAATTGGGTAATTAAGTAATGGAAGCGGCTAATTACCCAATTACTCAATTACATCATTACTGCGCGGTTATTTAGGAAGGGTGATCAGACAAGTTCCGTAGGATAGCGATGACGGCCGTACTTCACATCCACTTATTTGGTGGCTTAACAATTAGCCAGCATGACACGCCTCTAACCGGTTTTATCTCCAGCAAAGCGCCCGCCTTGCTGGCCTACCTGGCCGTCACCCGCCGCGCTCATCAGCGCGAGGCGCTCGCCGCCCTGCTCTGGGGCGAAATGTCTGACGCCGACGCCAAAAACAATCTGCGCCAAACCCTGACCAATCTGCGCAAACTGGTGGACTCGCACCTGATCATCACCCGCGACGCCGTGCAATTCAACCCCACCGCTGCCTGCCACCTCGACACCGCCCAATTTGAAACGCATCTGCAAAACGGCCGTGCCCAATCCCACCACCGCTTTGACCACCTGAGCCAGGCGGCGGCCCTGTATCACGGCGATTTTTTGGCCGGATTTTTTGTGCGTGATGCCCCCGAATTTGAAGAATGGGCATTAGCGCAGCGGGTACGTTACCGCGAACTGGCCCTGCACACCCTGCACACCCTCACCGACCATCACCTCAGCCGGGGCGAATATGGCCGGGCCATAGACAGCGCCACCCGCTTACTGGCGCTGGATGCCTGGCGCGAAGAAGCGCACCGCCAGCTCATGCTGGCCCTGGCGCGCAGCGGGCAGCGCCGCGCCGCCCTGGCCCAATACGAAACCTGCCGCCGCCTGTTGGAGGCGGAACTGGGCGTCCCCCCCTCTCCCGAAACCACCGCCCTCTTTGACCGCATTCGCGCCGCCGACAACACCCCGCCCCACAATCTGCCACCGCAGCCAACCCCCTTTGTCGGCCGTACCGCGGAACTGGCCCACATTGAAACGCTGCTGCAACAACCGGAAACGCGCCTGGTCACCCTGGTGGGGCCGGGCGGTATGGGCAAAACGCGGCTGGCTTTGCAGGCCGCCGAACGGGCATACCAGCACGGGCTGTTTTTGCATGGCGTCTATTTTGTGCCGCTGGAAGGGGTAGATTCGGCGCTGCTGTTGGCAACGGCCGTCGCCCAGGCCATCGGTTACCATTTTTCCGGCAAACAAGACCCCACCGCGCAGTTGTTGGCTCATTTGCAGCCAAAAGAGCTGCTGCTGGCGCTGGACAATTTTGAACATTTGTTGGCGGAAACGCACTGGCTGGTGCGGCTTTTACAACATGCCCCAGGCGTCAAACTGCTGCTCACCTCCCGCGAAACGCTCAACATTCAGTGGGAATGGCCGTTGGCATTGGCCGGGTTGACCGTGCCCCCCACACCTGACGATCAGGCAAGTGCAGAGTTTACGGCCGTGCAGCTTTTTGCCAGCCGCGCCCACGCCATCCAGCCCCATTTTGCCCTGACCCCGGAAACGCTGTCGCCCATTGTCCAGATTTGCCAATTGGTAGACGGGATGCCGCTGGCGCTGGAATTGGCCGCCGCCGCCAGCCGCCATTACAGTTGCGCCGAAATTGCCGCCGCCATTGCCCAAAACCTCGACTTTTTGACGAGTAGCTACCGCGATACGCCGCCGCGCCAGCGCAGTTTGCGGGCTGTGTTTGATTATTCGTGGGGTTTGCTCACGCCCCCTGAACAGGATTTGCTCTCGGCTCTTTCCGTTTTTAGCGGCAGTTTTAGCCAGGAAGCCGCCCGCCAGGTCTGCCAGGCCACCCCACCCCGGCTGGCTGCTTTGGTGGATAAATCTTTGCTGCGCCGCACGGGTGACGGCCGTTACCAACTTCACCACACCCTGCGCCAATACGCCGCCCAAAAACGAACCGATTCCACAGACCTGCGCCAGCAGCACGCCGCCTACTACGCCGGTTGGCTGCAACAGCAAGAACCGCTGCTCAATACACCGGCCCAAACCGCCATTTTCCAGGCCATCACCGCCGACCACGACAATATCCGCGCCGCCTGGCAGGTGGCGCTGGCCCAGGTACAACTCACCTGGTTAACACAGGGGTTACAAACGCTGCGCACCTTCTACAACATCCAGAGTCGTTTGCAGGAAGGGGAGGATTGGCTGGCGGGCACGGCCGTTGTTCTGGAATCGCTCGCCGCCCAAACCAGTGACGCCGACCACCCGGTTCACCAATTGTTGGGCAAAGTGCTGGCCCGCCGCGCCTCCTTTTGTGCCTGGCTGGGCCAGCGCACCCAGGCCGAAGCGTTATTCCAGCAGGCACTCCCCCTCACCCGCCATTTCCGCGATCCGGCCGAAGTCGGTTTCTTACTGCTCAATATGGGCTACCTCACCGTTGTCACCGGCGATTATGAAACGGCCGAAAAGCAATTTCAGGAGAGCGTGGATTGTTACCGCCTGGCGGAAGAGTCGCCCGGAATCGCCGACGCACTGAGCGCGTTGGGCGCATTGCACAATATAACCGGTGACTGGGTGAAGGCGCAGCGCTATCTGGAGGAAAGCGTGGCCCTGTCGCGCCAGCTACAGGATGAAGACCGCCTCCGTTCCTCGCTCACCAATCTGGGCAATGTTCATTACCTGACGGGCAACCACGCCCAGGCCAAAATGTTTTATGAGGAAGTATTGCCCCTCTGCCAAAAAGTAGGCGACCGTTTATCTGAGGCCATCGTCTTGAGCAATCTGGGCACGTTGGCCCAGGAAGCCGGTGACTTTGCCCTGGCCGAACAGCAGTTGCAGCGTGGCCTGGCGCTGTTTCAGGAGGCGCACCATTTGCAATCGGTGGTGCAATGTAATACCAATCTGGCGGCCGTTTACCGGGAAATGGGGCAGTTTGGCCGGGCACAGCAGGTTTTGCAAGAGGCACTGGCGCAGGCCATCAGCCAACAATATGAGTATCTGATTCCCCTGGTGATGTATGAGATCGGCATGTTATATGTGGCGACGGGCCGCCGCGAGCAAGCGCTGCCGCTGTTGTGGTGGGTGACGCAGCACCCGGCCGTGCAGGCGGAAAATCGGCTGAAAGCGGAGGCGCTGCTGGCGGAAACGTGGACGAATTGGTCACCAGAAAAGATAACGGCCGTGCAGCAGCACAGCCAAACCGTGAACCCCACGGCCGTTCTGACCAATCTCGCCGCCTTGACACTGCCTTCAGAAGCCGCCGCGACGCTGCCTGTATCGCTGTCCCCGATAGATGCCGAACGCTTTACCATTCAAGGACTCATTGCCCGCGGCGGCATGGGCGAAGTGTACCGCGCCACCGACAGCCACACCGGGCAGCCTGTGGCCATCAAACGACTGCTGCCCCACCTGCTATCACCAGACTCCGAGGCAATAGCGCGCTTTCAACGAGAAGCCGAGGTCTTGCGCCGGCTGAACCACCCCAATATCGTCCAGATCATCACCACCCTGGAAACGGCCGGGCAGATGATGATCGTCATGGAATATGTGCCCGGCGGCTCCCTGCGCGAACTGCTCTCAACCGGGAACCTGCTGCCGCTGCCGCAGTCGCTAACCATTGCCCTGGAGCTGGCCGATGCGTTAGCCCGCGCCCATCATTTGCAGATTATTCACCGCGATTTGAAGCCGGAAAATGTGCTGCTGGCGGCCGACGGTACGCCGCGACTGAGCGATTTTGGCATTGCCGGGCTGGCTCACTCTGGTAGCCATCTAACCGAACAAGGGGCGACGCTGGGCACGTTTGCCTACATGAGTCCCGAAGCGTGCCGGGGGGAACGGCTGACGGCGCAAACAGACATCTGGTCGTTTGGGGTGCTGCTGTATGAGATGCTGACGGGGTGCAATCCATTTGAAAAGGGGCATGTGGCGGCAACGGTCACGGCCGTGTTGCATGATGCCCTCCCCCCTGTTTTGAACGCCCGCCCAGACGTTCCGCCGACTCTAGGCAGTTTATTGGAGCAACTGTTGATGAAGGAATCAGCGTCTCGATTGGGCAGTATGCGCCAGGCGGCGGCCGTGTTGGAACATGTTCGTTCTCATCTGTATGATGACAGGAAACACGGGCCGGAAATCTGACGGCCGGCATATAGGATAATAACGCGCCTAATTCATATAACGGCCGCAAACCAGTTGTCCGTCACCTGTGTTAGCCGTTAACGTACCAGGGCCAGGCTCGCCATGCCCATTGCCATCGTCATCATCCGTAATCCAGTTGTAGGTTCCTGCCCCCAGATCAAATGTCTCATGGAAGCCAGAATTGGTATCCCAAAACGTGACCTGTGTGCTGCTAGATAAGCGAAAACGCATACGGATCGTATCTTCATCCACACGGGTCACAGAGAGGATGGTTAATGGCGGCGAGCTTGCCGGATAGTCTGCTAATGCACAGTTAACTTCCTGAAATGCCGCGCCCACTTTGCCACCAAGCAGACTCAAAATGGCAATAACTATAAGAGCCACCAGAGCCAGCAGCAAGGCGTACTCAACTAACCCCTGGCCTTGTTGGCAAGAGGATGCCTCTATTTTTGGATGGCGTTGTTTGTCTGGGTTTGCAGAATAAAAGGAAATTGCTTGGGCAGTTGATGGGGGATAATATGATTTCATGACAGTGCCTATTTTGTTTCAATTGAAAGTCTGAGCCGATGACCGACTGCCGACAAAACAGACTTGTCTATAAAATAATGAAATAATCGAACATTATTATGGTACTATGTGCTTACGATCTGCATAAATTGACATAATGCTTATCCGGCAATTTAGTGTATTGTTGCGGATAGCCATTGTAGAAGGCTAAAAAAGGGTACGGCCGTGTTGTACAATCCGCACAAAAAAGACACCCCTCTTTTGTGAATTTGCGTCTGGCATGTTTAGGGGTACACTAGATAAACTTACGGTAGAACTTACACAGCCTGTAAGAAGAAGTTTATGAACGTATTTGTACTTAGCCTCGTCCTTATTATCGTCCTTATTATTCGCAATAAGGATCACATGCTGTTGGGTGAAGGTTAAGGCAAAGAACAAGACGCAGAACAACCACAAAGCCGCCCCAACAGGGCGGCTTTTTTGTTCTCAGGATGAGTAAAAGTGGCAAGTAACAAGTGGCAGGTAGCAAATGGCAAGTGGCAGGTGGCAGGTAGCTGCCACTTGCCACCTGCCACTTGCCACCAGCCCTCCTCCTCCCACATGCAACAAGCCCGCACGACAGGGCACAAGTCGTTATGCCAGAGGCAGAAAACGGAATTTAGCTGTTTTCTGCCTCTTTTATTTTTGGAGACCAGAGATTGGAGATTAGAGATTGCTTGCCAACGTTAATCTCTAATCTCTGATCTCCAATCTCCCCAATAAGGAGCAATCTGATGAGCGAAATGAAAACTGGCGGACAGATCATCTGGGAAAGCCTGCTGGCCGAAGGGGTGGAAGTGGTCTTTGGCCTGCCCGGTGGGGCCATCCTGCCCACCTATGATGATCTGGCAAAATATGAATACCCCATTCATCATGTGCTGGTAACGCATGAGCAGGGCGCATCCCACATGGCCGATGGGTATGCCCGCTCCACCGGGCGGGTGGGTGTCTGTATGGCAACTTCTGGCCCTGGGGCCACCAACTTGGTGACGGGGCTGGCGACGGCGTACATGGACTCCACGCCTGTCGTAGCCATCACCGGGCAGGTACCCACCTCGCTGCTGGGGCGGGACGGCTTCCAGGAGGCAGACATTCAGGGGGTGACGCTGCCCGTGACCAAACACAATTACCTGATTACCGACGTGCGCGATTTGCCGGACGCGCTGAAAGAGGCGTTTTATATCGCCCGCACCGGCCGGCCGGGGCCAGTGCTCGTAGATGTATGCAAAGACGCGCAGCAAAAGACGATGCCCTTTAGCTATCCGACAACGGTCAATTTGCCGGGCTACAACCCTAATTTAAGTGCGCCAGACGCAACGGCCGTAGCCCGCGCCGCCCGCCTCATCAATGAAGCCCAACGGCCGGTCATCGTCGCTGGGCAGGGCGTCTCCATTGCCCGCGCCGAAGCGGAACTGCGCCAGTTGGCCGAAAAGACCAACATCCCCGTGGCTACCAGCCTGTTGGGCATTGGCACCTTCCCGGCTACGCACCCGCTCTCCATCAGTTGGGGTGGGATGCACGGCGAGGCGTACACCAACTACGCCCTGCAAGAGTGTGATGTGCTGCTGGCCGTGGGGGCGCGGCTGGATGACCGGCTGACGGGCGCGTTTGATACCTTTGCCCCCAAAGCCAAAATTATCCATGTGGACATTGACCCGGCGGAGATGGGTAAAAACATCACCATTGACACGCCGGTCATTGGCGACGCGCTGCTGGCGCTGCGGGCGCTGCTGCCCCAGGTGGAGCCAAATGAACACCCGGCCTGGCTGGAACAAATTGCGGAGTGGAAATCAGAAACGAGCTACCGCGACATTTTGCAGCAGGAGTCAGATGAACTGGTGGCCCCCTATGTGATGCGGACTTTGTGGCACGCCACGGGGGAGGGCAACGGCCGTGCCACCGTTGTTACCGATGTGGGCCAGCACCAGATGTGGGAGGCGCAGTATTACCACCACAACCGGCGGCGCAGCCTGCTCACCTCTGGCGGTCTGGGCACGATGGGGTATGCCCTGCCCGCCGCTATTGGCGCGCAAATTGGCAACCCCGACCAGGAAATCTGGGTGGTGGCCGGTGATGGCGGCTTCCAGATGACGATGATCGAACTGTCAACGGTGGTGCAGGAACGGCTGCCGATCAAGATCGCCATTATCAACAATGGCTACCTGGGCATGGTGCGCCAATGGCAGGATGTGTTTTACAACAAACGGCACTCTGGCACCCCCCTGTTCAACCCCGATTTTGTGAAGATTGCTGAGGCGTATGGCATTCGCGCTCGCTCGGTGACGCGCCGCGAGGAGGCGTATGATGCCATCAAAGAAGCGCAGGCGCATGACGGCCCCTACCTGCTGGATTTCCAGGTGGAGGAGTTTACCAATGTGTATCCCATGGTGGCGCCCGGCAAGAGCAATGCGGACATGATTCGGCGGCCGGCGCCGGCGATGGGGAGTGGGAAGTGAGCAGTATGAGCGTTCGTAGTAGGCACTAAAGTGCCTACTACAAACGGGAGAGAAACTATGTCAGAAAATGGAATGAAACGACACACGATGATTGCCTGGATGGAAGATAAGCCGGGCGTGTTGAACCGGGTGGCGGGGCTGTTCGGCCGTCGCAATTTTAATATCGAAAGTCTGGCCGTCGGGCACAGCGAGACGCCGGGTATCAGCCGCATGACTTTTGTGGCGCGGGGCACCGACCGGGATATGCGGCAGGTACGCACACAGTTGGACAAGCTGATTAACGTGACGCACATTGAGGATGTGACGTACCAGAACCCGATTATGCGCGAACTGGCGCTGATTAAGGTGCAGGCGACCAGTGAAGACCGGGCCGAGGTGATGCAGTTGGTGGATATTTTCCGCGCCCAGATTGTGGATGTGACGTTGGATTCGCTCATTATCCAGATTGTGGGCAAGGAAAATCAGGTGGATTCGTTAATTGATCTGCTGGGCAACTTTGGCATTATCGAGATGGTGCGTACAGGGCGGGTGGCCATGGTGCGCGGCAATACCAAGAAGGTGGGGGAAGAGGATGAGACGGCCGTGCCGGTGTATGGGAATGGGCATCAGTGATAGTGAGCAGTGGGCAGTTAGCAGTAAGCGGTAAAGAACATTGCTCACCGCTGACTGCTCACTTTTATTTACAAAGAAGGAGACCAAAGAGTGGCAAACATTTACTACGACAAGGATGCAGATTTAGGCTTGCTGAATGGCAAGAAGATTGCCGTATTGGGGTATGGCAGCCAGGGACACGCCCATGCGCTGAACCTGCGCGATTCCGGCGCGGATGTGCGTGTGGGCTTGTACCCCGGCAGCAAATCCTGGGCGAAGGCGGAAGCGGACGGGCTGACGGTGAAAAGCGTGGCCGACGCCTGCGCTGAGGCGGATGTGATCATGGTGCTGCTGCCGGACACGACGCAGGGGGCGGTGTACAAAGAGTCCATTGAGCCGCACCTGACGGCCGGTAAGACACTGATGTTTGGGCACGGTTTCAACATCCGCTTTGCTCAGATTGTGCCCCCGGCCAATGTGGACGTGAGCATGATCGCTCCCAAAGCGCCCGGCCATCGCGTGCGCGAGGTGTTTGTGGAAGGGGTGGGCACACCGGCACTGCTGGCGGTGCATCAGGATTACTCCGGGCAGGCAAAGCCATTTGCCCTGGCGTATGCCAAAGGCTTGGGCTGCACCCGCGCTGGCGTGATTGAAACGACCTTTGCTGAGGAGACGGAGACAGACCTGTTCGGCGAGCAGGTGGTGTTGTGCGGCGGTGTGGCCGCGCTGGTGGAAGCGGGCTTTAATACATTGGTGGAAGCGGGCTACCAGCCGGAGATCGCCTATTTTGAATGTCTGCACGAACTGAAATTGATTGTAGACCTGTTTTATCGTGGCGGGCTGAGTTATATGCGTTACAGCGTCAGCGATACGGCCGAACACGGCGACTATACCGGTGGCCCCAAAATTGTGACGGACGAGACGCGGCGGGCGATGAAACAGATCCTGGCGGATATTCAAACGGGGGCGTATGCCGAAGGGTGGATTGATGAAAACGCCAACGGCCGTCCCTGGTTTGAACAACGCCGCGCCGAAGCCCGCCGTTCGCAAATTGAACAGGTGGGCAAAGAGTTAAGGCAGATGATGCCGTGGTTGAATCCTGTGGAGATAGAGTGATGGGGTGAGCAGGTGAGGGGGTGATGGGGTGATCACCTGCTCACCCCTCCACCCCCTCACCTGCTCATGGAAAGGAGTGATAACGATGGATACGGTAGTGGTCTTTGATACGACGCTGCGCGATGGCGAGCAGTCGCCGGGGGCGACGTTGAATGTGGAGGAGAAGCTGGAGATTGCCCGGCAGTTGTCGCGGTTGGGTGTGGACATCTGCGAGGCGGGTTTTCCCATTGCTTCGCCGGGTGACTTTGAGGCGGTGCGGCGAATTGCGGAGGAAGTGGGGCCGCTTACCGACGGCCGTAAATCCGGCCAACCGATGACCATTGCCGGTCTGGCCCGCGCCAACCGTGAGGACATCCAGCGGGCGTATGACGCCGTGAAGGTGGCGCCGCGCCATCGCATCCACACCTTTTTGGCGACCAGTGACATCCATTTGCGACACAAATTGAAGATGGATCGGGAGGAGTGTGTGGAGCAGGTGATTACGGCCGTGACCTTTGCCCGCTCCCTTTGTGAAGATGTGGAATTCTCGCCCGAAGACGCCGGGCGTTCGGATCCCGATTTTTTGGTGCAGGTGTTGGGCGAAGCGATCAAGGCGGGGGCGACAACCCTGAACATCCCCGACACAGTGGGCTATACCACGCCGGAAGAGTTTGGCCGACTGATTCGCTATTTACGCGAAAACACACCTGGCGCAGATAACGTGGTCTGGTCGGTTCACTGCCACAACGACCTGGGGTTGGCCACGGCCAACACGCTGGCGGGGGTGCAAAACGGAGCGCGGCAGGTGGAAGTGACCGTGAATGGCATTGGCGAGCGGGCCGGCAATACCTCGCTGGAAGAAGTGGTGATGGCCATTCAGACACGGCCGCAAAACTTTAACGTGCAGACGAACATTGACACGACGCAGATTACCAAAACGAGCCGGATGGTCAGCGCCTACACCGGCATGGTGGTGCAGCCGAACAAGGCGATTGTAGGCGCGAATGCCTTTGCCCATGAGGCGGGCATTCACCAGGACGGGATGCTCAAAAACCAGCAGACGTATGAAATTATGCGCCCGGAAACGGTGGGGCTGAATGCGTCCAGGCTGGTGTTGGGCAAACATAGCGGCCGTCACGCTTTCCGTACCCGCATTGAGGAACTGGGTTACGGCGACCTGGACAAGGATGAACTGGACGCGGCGTTCAAACGGTTCAAGCGGCTGGCGGACAAAAAGAAGGTGGTCACCGATGCGGACATTCAGGCGATTATTGCCGATGAGGTGTTCCAGCCGCCGGAAATCTGGAAGCTGGAACATATTCAAATCTCCTGCGGTGACCACAGCATCCCCACGGCGTCCGTCTGCCTGGTGGGGCCGGATGGCGAGCAGCACCGGGACGCGGCGTTGGGCACGGGGCCGGTGGATGCAGCTTACCAGGCGATCAACCGCATTATTGGTGTGCGCAACCGGTTGATGGAGTTCACCATTAACGCGGTGACGGAAGGACTGGACGCGCAGGCGGAAGCGACGATTCGCATCCAGCCGGAGAATGGGGAGCGGGAATATGGCCTGAATCCCCAGACGAGCCAGGCGTTTATTCGCTCGTTTAGCGGGCATGGGGCCAGCACGGACATTGTGGTCGCCTCGGCCCGCGCCTACCTGAGCGCGTTGAATAAGATGCTGGCGGCGCGGGAGGAAGAGGTGAGTGTGGTGGAGAGGTAATCGGTAATCGGTTATCGGTGGTCAGTTTAGCGATAATTGATTGCCGATTACCGATTACTTTCACGGGGCTGTTTTTGTAGATGCTGTTTTTGTAGATAAGGAATTGATTGAGTCATCCCCCTCATTTTCCGATTGAAGTATATGCATATCGTACATATAATGGATGGCAATGAAGTTTCAATTTGATCCAGCAAAAGCAAAGAGTAATCTTAAAAAGCACAAAGTCTCTTTCGCCGATGCTGAAGCAGTTTTTTATGATCCGCTGGCGATACACCAGGAAGAACCTGATTCTGAAGATGAAGAGCGATGGATAGCAGTGGGCATGAGCAGCATAAGTCAGATTCTTGTCGTTGTTTATACACTCCGTGATGATGAAATCAGGCTTATTTCAGCGCGGCGGGCCACCCGGCGTGAGGTGAAAGATTATGAAGGATGAATATGATTTTTCAACAGGCAAGCGAGGGGCAATTATTTCTAGCAAAGGTAAAACGCGCATCACGATTTATCTGGATGACGCGATTCTTGAAGAATTCCGCTCCAGAGCAGAGATGGCAGGCACGGGTTATCAGACCTTGATAAACGAGGCTCTCAAGGAATATCTTAGCCAGAGTTCGGAAAAGGCCGTAACGGAATCTATGCTTCGACGCATTTTGCAGGAGGAGGTCCCGAAGATGGTAAACATAGCAGAAGTTGTGCCTTAATTCCGAATAGGAAGGCCGCGACGCCTGGCCGTTGCTGACCGAATAGGTCGAGAACCGGGGCACCGATGGTCTGGCGAAGTATTGGGCGGAAAAGAACCAAGTCAGCATTGACGGCCTGCCGACCAAATTGTTAGTAGAAGATATGACAAGGGTTAAGGTTTCGGCGGAAGATTTTGGGAAGGATGAAGGCGGCTGGGAAGCATTTGATAACCTCTCGGATGAAGAAGTGCTGGCTTTGGCCGAGAGCGATCCCGATGCGCCGCCGACCTCCGCGGTAGATTTGCAGAGGTTCGAGCGTGTGGTCAATGTCAAGGAGATCCGCAGACAGCTTGACATGACACAAGAGGAGTTTGCCGGGGTGTTTCATCTTTCTTTAGCGACATTGAGGGATTGGGAACAGGCACGGACTCAGCCTGATCAAGCGGCGCGGACATTGCTTAAAGTGATTGCCCACAATCCAGAGGTGGTGCGAGAGGCGTTGGCTGCTTAACGGCCGTTGCTGGACGGATTGGCCGAAAACAATCCATTCAGTATTGATGGGCTGCCAACTAAGTTGTTGACCGATTGATTTTTAATGCAAAGGGGCAAAGACGGTAAAGGGCAAGAAAGCATGACCACGACGGATTACGAATTACGGGATGCGGTTAACGATACCGTCTGGCAGGGCGGCGACCTAACTGATCGCTACCTGAACGGGGTGCGCGGGGCAATTCCGTTGGCGCAGGCGCAGATGGACACGATGCGGCGGCTAATTCGCTGGTCGCAGGAGGAGGTCACGGCCGTACTCGATCTGGGCTGCGGTGATGGTATTTTGGGGCAGGCTGTCCTCGACCAATATCCGGCAGCGCGGGGCATCTTTGCCGACTTCTCCGAGCCGATGCTGACGGCCGCGCAAAAACGGCTGGCCGGGTATGGGGAGCGGGCGCGGCTGGTGGAAGTGGATTATGGGAATAGAGATTGGATCGTGAGACTGGCAGAGGAGCAGGGGGGCGGAGGAGCAGAGGGGAAAGCTCCCCTCCGCTCCTTTGCCCCTCCGCCCCTCTGGTTTGATGTTATTGTCTCCGGTTTTTCGATACACCATCAGCCGGACGGCCGTAAACGCCAACTCTACACCGAACTGTATGATTTGCTCACGCCGGGTGGTATTTTTGTGAATGTGGAACACGTCGCTTCTCGCTCGAAGTGGGGGGAGATGCTGTTTGAGGAGGCGTTTGTGGATGCGATGGTGGCCTACCACCGGCAAAATGGCAACGGCCAGGCCCGCGAGCAGATCGCCCACGAGTTGTACAACCGGCCGGACAAAGCAGCGAATAAGCTGACGGCCGTAGAAACCCAATGCGACTGGCTGCGCGAAATCGGCTTTATCCATGTGGATTGTTATTTGAAGTATTTTGAACTGGCCGTGTTTGCGGGAGTAAAACCGAGATTGGGAGATTGAGAGATTGGGAGATTTTGAGCGCACCAATCTCCTAATCTCCCAATCTCATTCTCAGGATCAATATCAGATAATGCCCACTGCGGGCTATAATTTCCCTAAAAGGAGAGTACATGATGCTCCAAACATTTAGAGGGATTATTGATAAAAACGGAAAGGTGAGAATTCTAGAACCGGTCAAATTGCCCGCATCACGCCAGGTCATTATCACCATTCTTGACGAAGAGCCTGCCGACTCTCTGTCGGGCGATGAGCAAATCAATCTGGCTTTGTTGAGTGAAGCGGCATTGGCGCGGGATTGGGAACGGCCGGAGGAGGATGAGGCGTGGTCACACTTAGCCCAGCTTCCATCGTTGTAATTCCTTTTCCGTTCTCAGACCTATCCGCCGCCAAACTGCGCCCGGCCGTTGTGTTGGCCGACACAGGCCAGGGTGATTGGCTACTGTGCCAGATTACCAGCAATGCGTATATTGACCCGGTGGCCGTGCAACTGACAAACGCCGAATTGAGCAAGGGCACATTAAACGCGGTCAGTTTTGCTCGCCCTCTCAAATTGTTCACAGCCAACAGCAGTTTAATCGTCAAACGCATTGCCATCTTGAAGGACGATGCCTTCAAAATCATCCTGACCGCGATTATTGCAGCGTTGCAACAAAACATACCAAAATAAAGTGACATTTGTCGCCACCAGGCATCCGATTTCTTTGAGAAAGCGGATGTCTGACAAGAAACCCAATGCGACTGGCTGCGCGAAATCGGCTTTATTCATGTGGATTGTTATTTGAAATACTTTGAACTGGCCGTGTTTGCTGGTGTCAAACCGTTGTAAATAAGAATTATGGATGAGCATGCGAAGATTCTATTTCCCGATGAAAATCAGAAATATGATGAGACCTTGTGGGCAATACCGTTGGGTGATAATCGGTACAAGTTAGATAACAGCCCCTTCTTTTTTTATGGTGTTTCCTGGCATGACGTTGTAGAGGCTGAATTCAGCCAAGAAAAAGGTATGCTGGTCTTCTCAAAAGTTGTAGAAAAATCGGGGAATCGCACAATCAGAATCGTTCTTGAGAAACCTGCTAACGAGTCGCCAGTGTCAAAAAAGATATTAGATAATTTGATTGTAATGGGTTGTAGCTATGAAGGGGCAAATCAGAGATATATTTCGATAAATATTCCTCCATCTGTAAACCTTGAATCAGTCAGTAGTTTTTTATCACAGACAAAGGAGCAATGGGAATACGCTGATCCCACCTATGAAATGCTTTTTAGTCAAGAGTAAACAAGTCTCTGAAAATATCAAACGAGGAGAAGGATGAGTACACCAAAGACGATTATTGACAAAATTTGGGAGAGCCATGTGGTGGCGGAGGAGCCGGGCAGCCCGGCGGTGTTGTATATTGACCTGCACCTGATCCATGAGGTCA
>CAZOPF010000064.1:30822-32849 GCA_964581605.1 uncultured Ardenticatenaceae bacterium | reverse complement strand
AATAACGGCCGTACCGATGCCAACGGCCCCCTTTGTTTTGGTCGCCAATATCAGGGCCGGCCGGATGATGCGAATGATTACTTCTATTTTGATCTAGGATCCCCTGGGTCAATCACCGTAGATTTGACGAATCATGTAGGACAGGGATTGCAGTTGCTGCTTTATTTTGACACCAATACCAGTCACCTCGCCCAGGACATCGAACCACCTTACCACATTGAATTGCCCAATAACCCGAACGGCCGTTACTACATACGCATCTATTCGACTGGCGGTTTTGCTACCTCTCCACCATACCAACTCACAGTCAACACAAGTGGTTCGGCATTGCGCACCCCCTAAACAAAAGACGTGACAGGTTTTTGGAAACCTGTCACGTCTGTCCATGCCATCTCTCTTCGCGTTTCTTCGCGTCCCTTCGCGGATCAGAACTGGCGGCTCCATTCGCTGGGCCAGCGTTCGACGACGACTTTGGTCTGGGTGTAAAACTCGACGCCATGCCGCCCCTGAGCGTGCAGGTCGCCAAAGAAGCTCTCGTTCCAACCGCTGAAAGGGAAAAAGGCCATGGGCGCAGCCACGCCAATGTTGATACCGATGTTCCCGGCATCGGCGGTATAGCGGAACTGGCGCGCAGCCGCGCCGCTGCTGGTGAAAATACAGGCCATATTGCCAAAAGCACGGCCGTTCACCACCCGAATCGCCTCCTCAATATCCCCTACCGGCGTCAGGCTCAGCACCGGGCCAAAAATCTCCGTGCGCGCCAGTTCACTCTGGGGATGTACGCCGTTGAGGACGGTGGGGAAGACAAAGGCGCCCTCTTCATACCCGGAAACGTGGCGGGCACGGCCGTCTACCAACACCCGCGCCCCTTCCTGTTCCCCCAGGCCAATCAACTGCTCAATCCGGCTTTTACTCGCCGGGCTGATCACCGGCCCCATTTGCACACCCGCGTCCAGGCCATAGCCCACTTTGCGGCTGGCGGCGGCGTCGGCGATGGCTTCGGTGAAGGTGGTTTGGGCGTGGCCGACGGTGATGGCCACCGATGCCGCCAGGCAGCGCTGCCCGGCGCAGCCAAACGCGGAATCGGCCATAATGCGCACGGCCGTCTCCATATCGGCGTCGGGCATAATGACCACCGGATTTTTGGCACCACCCTGGCATTGTACGCGCTTGCCGTTGGCGGCAGCACGGCCGTAAATGTATCTGGCGACCGGTGTGGACCCCACAAAACTGATGGCCCGCACCGCCGGATGATCGAGCAGGGCATCTACCACTTCTTTGCCGCCATTGACCAGTTGCAGAACGCCCGGTGGCAGGCCGGTTTGCGCCACCAGGTCAAAAAATCGCTGCGTGGACATGGGCACCCGCTCGCTCGGCTTCAGGATGAAGCAGTTGCCGGTGGCAATGGCGTAAGGCAGGAACCAGAGCGGGATCATGAGCGGAAAGTTGAAGGGGGTGACGGCCGCCACCACACCCAACGGCTGGCGAAATAGATGCTCATCAATGCCGGGAGCGATGTCTTCATTGTTGTACCCTTGCATCAGCGAGGGAATACCACAGGCGACTTCCACGTTTTCAATGCCGCGCCGCAGTTCGCCCACACTTTCGGCATAGGTTTTGCCACATTCGTTGGTGATAATCCGGGCCAACTCGTCCAGATGCGCTTCCAGCAACGTCTTCAGTTTGAAGAGGTATTGGATGCGGTCGCCGGCCGGGGTGCGTCGCCATGCGGGGAAGGCGGCCTGGGCGGCCTGCACGGCCGTGTCCACATCCGCGCCGGGTGAAAGAGGGACATGGCTCAGGGTCACGGCCGTTGCCGGATTCACCACCCCCAGATACTCCTCTGTGTTGGCATATTGCCAACGGCCGTTAATAAAATTGCGTAATCTCTGTTCGTCCATTTTTCACCCATCGCTCTCTATCATTGATCATTGCCCATTGAAAATTGACAATTGACCATTCCAAAATCTAACCCAAATTTTACGCGGCCTCTATAGCATACCGGTGTCACATTGTCAAACAGGGGT
>CAZOPF010000064.1:0-30722 GCA_964581605.1 uncultured Ardenticatenaceae bacterium | reverse complement strand
CAACCTGCCAGCAGCAAGAGCGACGGGGCCGCTAAGACAACGACCGAGAGCAAGGAAAATGGGACGGCCGTTAAAAGCGAATCCACCGCCGAACCCGCCAAAAGCAGTGCCCCGGCCGAAAAAGCAGCCACACCAGCTTGAACGGCCGTGCCCCCGAAATAAAAAGCCTGCATGATCATGCAGGCTTTTTTGATATATCTTCATGTCAACCTGCTTCAGCAGGTTTGTGTCTATCAGACGCCGATTTGCAATCGGCGACCTACCAGCAATTGCTATAACTGAAACCCCCCCGTCGCCGCCACCACCTTCTTGTGAAAATTATCCACATACTGCTGCAACCGACCGGACAGACTTTCCCACTCTGGGCTGCTTAACGCTTCTCGCATCTTTTCCGGGCTGGGCGTAATGCCGCTGGCTAACTTCTGCTCACAATCCCCATACTGCGTATACCACACCTGAATATCCATAATGCCCAGTTTATTCAGGCCAGGGATAAACTCGTGAACCAGAAACTCAAAATACTCTGCTTCCGTATCTGGCCGAATATCCCAGCGCATCAACAGTTTTGTGGGCATAAATTCACCAAAATCAACCCTTCATGGATTCTAAATTCTGGGCATGAGCAGCACCGTTTCCGTTTCTTCCGGTACGTTAGCCAGAGAAATTTTCAAACTCTCTTCTTGCCGAATGTCTGTTACGCCCATTTCTTTTAAGAATCGGTCTACCTCGTCTAACTCAAGCTGCAATTGCGGCAAACGGTAGTGCATGGGGATAACGATGTTCGGTTCCAGCATGGAGACCAGTTCGGATGCCTGAGCCGCATTCAGACTTTTGCCGCCACCCACGGGCACCAGCAGCACGTTCACCTGCTCTAATGCTTCGATTTGCGTCTGCGACGGTACCGACTGCATATCGCCCAAATGGGCAATGGTCAGCCCCTCATAATCAAACACATAGATCACATTGCGATTGCCCTTGGCGTCACTGATGGTGCGGATGCCGGTAATAAACACGCCGCCAATCTCATATTCACCAGGGCCGGTTAGTTGATGGGTGGTTCCACTAACACCGTCTACAAAGTTGTGCCCACGGGCGTCATGGCTGATGGTGACGACATCCGCCTTCAATTTGAGTGCGGGCAACCCCAAATGGCCGTTATATGGGTCGGTGACGACGGTGGTAAGTTTCCGTTCGGTGAAACGAAAACAGCTTAATCCATACCAGGTTAATTCCATACAGAGCGTCTCCTTAACGGCCGTAATTATACCTGAGTGCCCGCTATGCGGCGACAAACGGCCGTAAACCCAAAACGGCCCACCCTCACCCCCAAAGATGAGAACGAGCCGTCTGAGTTGCATATAGCATGTAGCAGGTTGCAGGTTGGAAACTTGCCACTTGCCACCTGCCCTCTCCTACCCTTTCAACGCCCCCGACATCAACCCTCGCAAAAAATATCGCCCCAAAATAATATACACAATCAACGTAGGCAAAGCTGCCATGAACGAGCCAGCCATTTGCACATTCCAGGCAATAATCTGGCTACCTGCCATATTATTCAGCGCCACCATAATCGGCCAGTTGGCCGAACTGGTCAGGATGACGGCAAACAAAAAGTCATTCCATGACGCCGTAAACTGCCAGATCAATACCACCACAAAAGCGGGTATAGACAGCGGCAGGAAGATACTCACGTAGGTTTGAATCAAGCTCGCGCCATCAATGCGTGCCGCTTCCACCATCTCGTTGGGCACACTGGCGTAGTAGCCGCGAAAAATCAGCGTGGTAATGGGGATGCCATAAATGATGTGCGCCAACGCCAGCCCCGGAATACTGCCCGCCAGCCCAATCCAACTCATAAACTGCACCAGCGGGATGATGATGCTCTGGTAGGGAATGAACATGCCAAATAAAATGAGTGGAAACAAAATACCCACGCCAGGAAAACGCCATTTGGTCAAAATATAGCCATTGATGGAGCCGATGAAAGCTGAAATTAACGCAGTAGGAATAACCAACCGGATACTATTCCACAGGTGAGGAGCCAATACCTCATAAGCGGCCTGAAAATTTTCCAGCGCCAGCCCGGTGGGTAAATCCCACATCGTTTTCAGGCTGACTTCATCAAAGCTCTTAAACCCTGTTACCAGCATCACATACATGGGAATCAGGTAAAACATGGAAAAGAAAAGAAGCAGGATGTAGATCAGGGCACGAGTCGGCACACGTCGGTATGAAAGGGTCATATTTCTGCCTCCTGCCGCAAGGTGAAATAGAGATAAGGAATGACCAGTATGGCGACGGTGATGAGCAAGACGATGCCAATGGATGCGCCACGGCCGTAAAACAGCCCATCAAACGTTGTCGTCCACATATACACGGCCGGTACGTCTAGCGCCACCTGCTTCCCGGCCACCGCCACGATCAAATCGAACACCTTCAACGAAATGTGGCCCAAAATAATCATGGCGCTGAGTGTGACCGGCCGTAGCAGTGGCAAAATAATACCCCGGTAAATCTGATACTCCGATGCCCCATCTACCCGTGCCGCTTCGCGCAGTTCATCAGGAATAGCCCGTAGGCCGCCCAGATACAACGCCATCGTAAAACCGGACATTTGCCAGATGGCGGGGATGGCAATGGCGGCAATGCCCCAGGTGGCGGTGGTATGCCATTCGTTGATGAGAAAATCTAGCCCCAGCGAATCAAACAACAAATTCAGGCCGCTAATGCGCGATCCACCGGCCGGGTTCATCAGCCAGCGCCACACCACGCCGGTGACAATGAAAGAGATAGCCATAGGAAACAGGAATAGGCTGCGGAAGAAAGATTCCCCGCGCAAACCCTGGTCCAACAGCAGCGCCAGCACCAGCCCCAACAGTAAACAACCGATCACAAAAAGCAGGGTGAAGATTACCGTATTACGCACGTCAATGTGGAAGCGAGGGTCATTGAACAGCCCCACATAATTGTCCAGCCCGGCCCAACTAAAGTCAGCATTCAGCCCCACCCACTTGCTGGTGGAGACGCGCACTGTCCAGGAGATAAAGCCGTAGACAAAGATCGCCAGGGCAATGATGGAAGGGGAGATGAGCAGTACGGCCGTGACCGTATCCCGATCAACTTTTTTCAGAGTCATAATGGGGGGAATTGTAGGACAGGTTATGCAACCTGTCCTACAATTGATGTCAGTTATTTACACGCACCAGACGAAGCGCAGGCGGCGACCAGTGCTTCCTGGAACGCGGCTACATCACCAGTGCCCAAGAACAGTCCCAGAGCCGTGTCAATCTCCGCTTTCCAGCTATCGTTAGCTACCACACCATGCGTCAGGCTGCCGACCACGCGGTCATTGGCCCAATCATCCATTGCCGACAGCAGATATTCACCGTACAGGCTGCGGTCACCATCGCTGCGGGCAGGGATCGAGCCTTTCACCGGATTAAACGCATCCTGCCCTTCCTGTGAACCGGCCACCGTTAGCCAGGCAATGGCCGCGTCCCGGTTGGGTGCGCCCACTGGCAGCACAAAGCTGTCCGAGAGGAACTGGAAGTTGCCACCCGTGCCCGGTACAGGCGCCCACACATACCCCTCCTGCGGCGCCAGACCCAGTTCACGGTAGAACCCCTCTTGCCAATCACCCATTACGTTAAAAGCGGCGTCGCCATCCACCACTAACTGCCCGGCATCTTGCCAGCTTAACGCCGAAGCGTCACTGTTAGTATAGGTCAGCACTTTGGCAAAGTTCTCCAACGCCTGGGTCACTTCTGGGCTGCTCCAGTCATCCGTGCCATTCCAGATCGCGTCGTACCCATCCGGGCCGAGGGAGGCCAGGAGGATGGTTTCAAACAAGTGCATCGCTGTCCACTGCTCGCCCATCGCCAGTGGTGCATCCATACCCGCCGCCTGCAATTCGTCCATCGCCGCAAACCATTCATCTAACGTCGTCGGCATCTCTACGCCGTACTCGGCCAGCACGGTGGGGTTGGCCCACAGCACGTTGGCGCGGTGAATGTTGACGGGTACGGAGTAGATGTTGCCATCCTGCGAGATGAGCGGAATGAGTGTTTCCGGCATCACATCCAGCCATCCGTTTTCTTCATAGAGGAAGTTCACCGGCTCAAGCTGATTGGCGGCGACATATGTGCCAATCAATTCCTGCCCGGCATGGCCCTGCCAGCTATCTGGCGGGTCATTGGCCTGCAAGCGGGTAGCCAGCACAGCGCGGGCATTCGTGCCCGCCCCTCCGGCTACGGCCGCATTGATAAACTCTACATCGGGGTATTGTGCCTGGAATACTTCGATCATCGCTTCCAGACCGGCCGCTTCGCCGCCGCCCGTCCACCAGGAGAAGATCTCTACGGGGCCGCTCACGGCGGCCGTCTCTTCAGATGGGGCGGTGGTATCAATCGCTTCCTGGTCTGCGCCGGTGGCAGCGGCCGTCAGTGCTGCCTGGAAATCTGCCACATTGCCGCCCGCCAGATACAGTCCCAACGCGGTATCAATTTCCGATTTCCAGCTATCGTTGGCGACTACGCCGTGTGTCAGGCTGCCCACCACCCGGTTGCTGGCCCAATCATCCATTGCCGACAGCAGATATTCACCATACAGGCTGCGGTCGGCGTCGTTCCGCGCCGGAATGGAGCCTTTAACGGGATTGAAGGCGTCTTGCCCTTCTTTAGAACCGGCCAGACGCAGCCAGTTGATAGCGGCTTCACGATGGGGTGCACCTACCGGCAGCACAAAGCTATCAGAGAGGAACTGGAAATTACCATCAGTGCCGGGTACGGCCGTCCAGATGTAATCTTCTTGTGGCGTCAGCCCCAGTTCCCGGTAGAACCCTTCCTGCCAGTCACCCATCACATTAAAAGCGGCGTCACCATCCACCACCAACTGTCCGGCATCTTGCCAGCTCAGGGCCGAAGAGTCACTGTTGGTGTAGCTGAGGGCTTTCTCGAAATTGGCTAACGCCTGGGCTACCTCTGGCGTACTCCAATCACCACCTGTCCATAACGCTTCGTACCCATCCGGGCCAAGGGAAGCCAGGAGGATAGTTTCCAGCAGGTGCATGGCCGTCCATTGTTCACCTAAAGCGAGCGGGGCTTCCATCCCGGCCGCTTGCAATTCGTCCATCGTGGCAAACCATTCTTCCAGTGAGGTGGGCATTTCTACGCCATACTCAGCCAGGACGTTGGGGTTGGCCCATAGGACGTTGGCGCGGTGAATGTTGACCGGCACAGAGTAGATATTGCCGTCCTGAGACATCAAGGGGATGAGGGTTTCGGGCATCACATCATACCACCCTTCTTCTTCATAGAGGAAGTTCAGCGGTTCTAGCTGGTTGCCAGCGACATAGGTGCCGATGAGTTCTTGCCCGGCGTGACCCTGCCAGCTATCCGGCGGGTCGCTGGCCTGCAAACGGGTGGCTAAAACGGCGCGGGCATTGGTACCGGCGCCACCGGCTACGGCCGCATTGATGAACTCTGTATCGGGATATTTCTCTTTGAAGAGGGCGATCATGGCGTCAAGGCCGGCCGCTTCACCGCCGCCCGTCCACCAAGAGAAAACTTCCACGGCCTCCATGCCGCCGGCTTCTGGTTCAGTTGCTTCGGTTTCTGTAGTGGTTTCTTCGGTTGTCTCTTCTGTGGTGGTTTCGGCTTCTGTCGTTGTCTCGGTTTCTGTGTCACCACCGCCACAGGCCGCCAACAACATGCCAAACAACAGTAAAAGTACAAAAAGGGTAAATCTCAAATTTTTGACTTGCATTGCATTTCTCCTCAAACAAACTAAAGGGGTGGATAAAATGCCGTCACCGGGAAAAATGGTGTGGCAAGTTTACTGTACTCATAAGTAGTTGCTGGTTCAATGGGTTTTATGCCATCTGGCTGACAGAGATGTGACATGGTGAGGGGATCGGTAATCAGTAAGGATAATTGGTTATAATAGGTGCGAGGCTTGTATGCCCGCATGGGTGTAGTGTGCGCGGGAAAGGATGAGGATAGACAATGGAATCAGTGAATCATCTCCCATTTACGCCGGAGGCACAGGCGGCTTTGCGGTTTGCCCACCAGGAAGCTGTGCGGCTGCACCACCAGGAAATTGGCACCAAACATATTTTGCTGGGTTTGATTGCGACCCAAGAAAGTGCGGCCGGAGAAGTTTTGTACCGATTGGGGTTGGAGCTAGAGCCGACGCGATTGATGGAGGAACGGCTGAAACATACGGCCGAACTTAAAAAACCGGTCCAACCAGAGCTGAACCAATCGGCTAAGGAGCTTTTGGGCTATGCGATTCAGGAGGTGCAGGCAGCTAACCAGCAGCAGGTTGGTACGGGGCATTTGTTGTTGGGGCTGATCAGGGTAGAAGATGGGGTAGCGCTGGATGCCCTGCGCCATTTTGAGATTACACCGGAACAAGTGCAATCGTACCGCCAGCAGTTGTTGTATGGGGGTGGGTAAAACCCAAAGGGTTTCAAAAACCCTTCGGGTCTTACTCACTGTCACATTTGTACGACGCCTAATTCATGTAGAGCAGCCAGGATGTGGTCGCGGCTGATGGGTTTGGGGAGGAAGCGAGATGCACCCAGCGCGTAGGCCAGGTCGGGATCGTTAAAGACGGAGCAAACGATGATGGGGGTGGTGGCCGTAGCGGGCTGACTGCGGAGGGTTTGTAAGATTTCCCAACCGCTCTTACCGGGCATCATCACATCCAGAATGAGGGCATCGGGAATGAGTTCCTGAGCCAATTGCAGGCCAACCGCGCCGCTGGTGGCCGTGACCACACGACAGTTGTGGCCGGTAAGGTAGCGGTCTAGCAATTCCACCAACCCTTCATTGTCATCTACCACCAGGATGAGCGCACCGCTCTGGCTCAGGTTTAAGACGAGGGCGCGACGGCCGTCCAGCCCTCCTTCTAACCGCACACTCCAGCTCAATCGCTGAATGAGTCGGCTTAATACATCATCCAAAACGGCCGTGGCCGGGTCAGTTTGTGGGTTGTAGCCAATTGTCAATGTAGCTTGTTCTTCACGCTGCGCCAGGCGCACATGCAGGCTGTTTTTCTGCGCGGTTTTGAGTATGCGGCTGAAGATGCTGACGAAAATTTGGCGGGCCACGGTTGTGTCCACCGGCACAATCACCGGTATCTCCGGCAGTTCCCACACAAACGTCATGCCCACCGACTGGGCAAATGGCTGCACGGCCGTGTGCGCTTCATGGAGCAACGGCCGTATATCAGCCGGTTCTAGCCGGGTTTCCAGGTGTGCCATTTCAGACTGCACGGAGGAGAGTTCTTGGGCGGAGGAGTGGGGAGCAGAGGGTCGGAGGGGTGGAGGAGAGGAAGGGAGATGGTTCCAGAGGAGGGTGGCGACACTTTCTTCGCCGCGACGCAGGGAGCGATGGGCCTGACGAGTGGAGAGGCCCAATCGGTTGGCTGCTTCTTGCACCGTAATGCCCTCAATGTAACGCAGGTGCAGCAGATTATACATGCGGGCGTCTGGCGTTTCCTGGGTGAGGCGGGCGTCCGGGCTGAGGGTCTCAACGGCCGTGATCAACTCACGCCGCAATTGATGACTGAGCGGTTGACTGTTTTGCGGCCGGGCCATTTGCTGCGCCAGCGGCAGTCGTTGCAAAAAAGCAAAATCATACAGATGCTCGAGCGCCAGTTTGACCTGCTCAACAAATTCGTCGGGGGGGAGGTTGGTTGATTCGTTCATAGGTTTTAGCGTGATGTGTGACATTTCACGGGTCACGCATCACCGATTACTGATCATCGGCCGCAAACTCTGTAATATCCCCTCCAGGCAGCGCAGTGTATCACCGGGTGGCCAGGGAGTGGCTTGACTGACGCGAATCTGGCTACCGGCCTGCGCCAGCCGGTCTTCCATGTAGTTGGTGGCTGTTAGCAGGATAACGGGGATGGTCGCCAGGGAGTTATCATTTTGCATGGTGGTCAGCACGGCCAAACCGTCCATTTGGGGCATGATCAGGTCGAGAATCATCAGATCAGGGCGTTCTTGTTGCATGGCGTTGAGGGCAGCACGGCCGTCGTATGCCACCTGTACTACCAATTCCGCCTGAATTGCCGCCAGCCCACGCTCTACCAACTGGCAAATGCCGGGATTGTCGTCTACGACCAACACCCGCTGCATTGGCCCAAGCTGCGCCATTTCTGCCCGTAACTGCTCAAAATTGATGGGTTTTGTCAGGCAGGCGACTGCACCCAACATGTCGGCCATCCAGGCCTGGCTGGGCAGCGAACATTCAATGATGGGGACGGTCAGACCATCTACCCATTTGGCCGGGGCTGCCTCCCCAGGCGGCAGGTTATAAATGGCGGCTAATGGATGATAGGCGGTGATCTGGTCGGCCATCTCATCTGGATTCCCGACCGGGATGATCTCAAAATCGGTTAGATGGCGTTGCAGCAGGCTAATGACCAGGGGATCAGGGTCGGTGGCGAGCAGATACGGCCGTACCATCTGCGGCAGCGGCTCAATGGGGCGCGTCTGGTATGGTTTGGGCAACGGCCGAACATGGGGCAGCGGCAGGCTAAAGAAAAAGGTGGAGCCAATGCCCGGTTCACTTTCTGCCCAGATATGGCCATCGTGTGCTTCCACAAAACGCTGGCAAATCGCCAATCCCAACCCCGCGCCGCCATGCGCCCGGCTGAGTGAATGGTCTACCTGATAAAACTCGGTGAAGATGTTGGCCAGCTGTTCCGGGGGGATGCCGGGGCCGGTATCTTGCACCTGGATGATGACTTCATTGACGGCCGTTTCCACTGTTAATGTCACCGTGCCCCTTTCTGTGTACCGGCGGGCATTGTTCAAAAGGTTCAGCACCACCTGGCGGATGCGCGTCTGGTCAACCTCCACGACCGGCAAATCCGATGGAATCTCCACCCGCAGCACGATGTCGGGCGAACTTTCAAACAGGTTGGTGACAATGGCGGCCGTCTCTTGCAGCAGCGGCCCTAAGGCTGTTGGCTCTTTGTGCAGCGTAAAGCCAACCATTTCAAAGCGGGAGAGATCGAGAATGTCATCAATCAACGCCAGCAAATGGCGGCTGTTGCGGTAAATCTGATACACATCACGCATCAGTTTGGGCGGCCAACTTTCGCCACCGTAAACCTCCGGTGACAGCACCATCACTTCGCTAAAACCGAGGATGATAGCTAGTGGGGTGCGCAGTTCGTGGCTGATGTTGGCGGCAAATTGTTCTTTAAGCCGCTGCGCTTCGCGTAGCTGCTTGTGTGCCAGCAGCAGTTCGTTTTCCGCATGTTCCCGCAGGTCGTTGACGATTTTGAGCGATTTGTTTGCCAGTCGCAGGTCGGCCTGCTGGCTACGTGTGGTCTCCAGCAGTTCGGCGGCACGCTGGTTCATGTGCCAGATCCAGTCCAGGGTGATGGTGAGCTGGCGGGCAGTGAGCCAGGCCGCAGCCAATGCCAACGCGAGCACAGTCAGGATGCCGGTCAGGTCATAGGCACGGCCGCCCTGGTTGGTGAGGAATACGGCCGTACCAGCAATAGTCACGGCCGTCACCACCTCCCCACCACTTACCAACAGCCCCGTTACAAAAATGAGAATGACGCCCACAAACGGCAGCCAGAGCATGGGAAAAAGCACCATCACCAATGCCAGCGCCCCCACCAGCCCCCAGGCCAGCAAACGACGCGCCCAGCGTGGGCGACGGCCGTTCAACACCAGCACCAGCAAACACAACCCGGTGAGCATAGCCCAGAAGAACAGCATATTCAGTGGGAAGCTCACCGGAGGGTCATAAAAAAGCAACATCAACTGGGACGTCACCAGTGACAGCAAGGCAATGCGCGTGGTCAACTGCCCACGCAAATCGTCCAGATTTTCGCGGATGCTGTCAGCGCGGTCGGCGGCCGTTTCTGGTTCGCCACCTGGCGAAAAAAACGTGATTTTTGGAGTGATACCGATCATCAGTTTGTGTAAGGCACATATGGGGATGGAGCTATAGACCATGCTCCTTCCTCCATATCCCACCTGTTTTTTTGATGCGTCAAGCAAATTTTACTAACGCCAGAATGATCGTTAGAAAAAGTATCTATTTTATAGGCAGACAGTGTTTGAGCCGGCGGAGGTTGAATAGTAAAAAAACTGCCAGCCGGGTGGAAGGTTAACAAACAACAAATACCAGAGCCAGCGACGCCCTGCCTCTTTCAAGATTGAATTTCGCACACATAATGAGATGAAAGGGAATTTACAATCATTAAGGAAATGGGGGGTACAACGGCATTAAGAATCCCCGGCAGCGGACCGTAGCGCTGCCGGGGATTTTTATTTGTAGGCCACAAAGCGGCCCCACATGGAGGCATTGTCCATACCTCGTTGGAGGAAAGCGGCCAGATAGTAACGGCCGTTGCTCGCCGCCGCTATCTCCTTGCCCAAATTCTCCGCATGAACAATCCCCTTCGGGAACAAATTCAGGTGCATATCCTGGTAATACTTATCCAGTGGATACATCTCGTCCCAATCCTTGCCAAACTGTTCAATGAGCTTTTGGTTCGCTTCCGCAAACGTTTTAGGATGCCAGTTGCGCTGGATGGTGTTCATGGGGTGTTCCATGGCCACGCAGTCAATGCCCAGCCACTTAATTTTGCGGGCAATGCACCAGTCGCCAAAGTCCGGCGAGGGGCCGGGATGTTTGATCATGTAGCGGAATTCGTCGGAGTCCGGGCTGTTCCAGCCGTAACGATACCAGCCGGTTTTGATGATCAGGATATCGCCGTCGTGCAAATCCACGCGCTCCTCAATCATCTGTGGCGTGTAGACGCTGGAATTGCTGACCACATCGGAAATATCTACGATAACGCCAGGGCCGTGCCAGTAGTCGAGCGGAACCTGACCAATGGTGCGTCCGGCGGCCCAGAAATGTTTCTCGCCGTCCATGTGCGATGCCAGATGGAAGCTGGCGCGGCAGTGGGCGTTGTTGCGCCCCAGACCAAAGTATTGGCCGCCCACTCGTTTGGTATATTTGATGCTCAATGGCTCATAGTTTGCCCACTGCGGCGTTTGTACGCTGAAAGGCAGGGTCATGTCATACACCTGCGCCTGCTGCATGGCGGCAAAGAACTCTGTCTGGCCTATGCCAGCGGGCGCTTGCAGGGCGACGGCGCGGCACCAGGCGGATTCTACTTCCATGAAGGGGATGGGCTGGATCATGATCCAGGCGCGCTGGTTGCTCAGTTCGCCAATTTGCCCGCCGAGGGATTCGGCCAGCAGCAGCCCGGCTTTGGGCATGGTGATGTGCGTCAGTTCGTGGTATTGGTCGGGGGGGAACAATTCGTCCCAGGCACGGCCGTGTGTCTCCTTCAATTTCGCTTCGGCTTTGTCAAATTCACGGCCGTGTAAATTGCGAATGTTCGTGTTCATGGGGTGTTCAGCACAGCCACAATCCACGCCAATCAGCTTCAGTTTCATGTCCAGCGCCCATTGGAAAAAGTGTGGTGATGGCCCCGGATGGCGCACGTAGTAGCCAAATTCCTTGTTTTCAATGCCGCCCTGCGCCTGCGGATTGGGCGTGTCTGGTTGATCCCACGCATATTTGTGATAGCCGGTGTTGATGATAAGGATGTCGCCCGGCTTTACCGGCACGCGGTCGGTGATCATCTGCGGTGTGTACAGGCTGTAATCGGAGACGGCATCGCTGATGTCCACAACCACGCCTTCGCCACACAGGGCGCCGAGTGGAATGTCGGCGATGGCCTGTGCCCCGGAATGAAAGGCACGTGGCCCGACAAGATGGGTGCCGGTGTTGTTGCTCCATTCGATAAGCTGCCCGTTGGCCCCCTGCCCGCCGCCATACGCGCCAGTGAGCCGCTTGAAAAAGTGGACTTGCAGGGGCATTTCGCCGGGCCAGGGTGGGGTGAAAATGCTGAGTGGTTGGGTCAGGTCAAACCATTTGGCCTGGGTGAGGGTGTGGATAATTGAGTTCATATTTTCTCCTTCGCGCTTCTTCGTATTCTTCGCGGATCAGATTACGGCCGTGTTGTTATTGTAACGCTGGCAGGTAGAGGGAACAAAGGGGAATGGGGTACGGCCGTAGGGCATTTGCCTGAAGGAATAGGATGGCCAGGCGGGAAAGAATTGGTTGAAATAACGGGCATCTCAACCTGACACGATTCGCCTGGGGGCCGGGTGGATAGGTTTTGGGGTGGGTGGCAGTTACCAGGTGATGCGCCAGGTACGGGCAGGCACAGTTTGGTTGCATAATTTACATTTGAACATGCTTTACGGCCGTGTGTCACCTGCTCCCCACCTGGCCGAATGAGGGGGATAGCTGGGCAGTGCCGTCATGCCTGGCCACAAAAACAAACTCAGACCCGGCCAGAATATCACGCAAGGTGCGGGTGAGAATGATTTCCCCAGGCGCAGCTAATCCGGCTGCCAGCGTTGCTGTTTCCACGACGGCTTCGGTGGGCCTGCCATCCGCCAGGCTACATTCGCCGACATGCAGGCTGATCTGGGGAGCGACCGGTTTGATGGTGTCACGCAGCCGTAAGGCACACTGCATGGCCCTGGTAGGGCTGTCAAACAGGGCGATAAGGCCAGCGGCCGTTTGGGTTGTGTGGCGTGGCTGGCAGGCAATGATTTCTGCTTGCGTCTGGATAGATTGCTGCTGGGCAAGGGCGCATAAAACAATCGCCAGCCAGCTATCAACAGGGGTGGTTATGGTTGTTTCCTGGCAAAAGCGGGTAACGGCCGTTACTATCGCCTCGCTGTCAATAAAGTAGATATGGTCGGCCCCCGGTAGCTCTACCCAGGTGGCATTGGGCATATGGGTGGCAAAATAGCGTCCGGCTGCCAGCGACACACAGCGATCATGTGTTTTGTGGATGACCAATGTAGGAACGCGAATTTGGGGGAGCAGATCAAGGATGTCAATATCTCGCTGGATGTTCAGAATGGCTTTAACGGATGATGGGCTGGCGGCGGTCCGCAATATCCTGGCCCACCAGTCGCGGAAACGGCCGTCCTGTGCCTGTGATGGGGCAAAGTTTTCCACGGCCCAGGGCTGACCCCATGAACTTTGCATCCGGGCGATCATGTTTTCATATTGTTCCACTGTCATGGCCCAGGTTGGCTCATCCCCTTCGCGTACCAGTTTAGGCGTAGAGGCATACAAAATAAGGCCAAGAACACGATTTGGGTAGGTAGAGGCCAGCAAAGCAGCCGCGGCCCCACCCTCTGATGTGCCCATCACAAATGCCTGCCGGGAACCAACCGCATCCAAAACGCGGCAGGCATCCTCAATCGTGTTTTCCAACGTGGGTGCGCCTTGCACTCTATCAGACAGCCCCATGCCCCGTTTATCAAACAATATGACGCGGGCCATCCGTCCCAATCGCTCAAAAAAGCTGGTGAATTCTGGATTTTCCCAGGCCAGTTCCAGGTGTGAGAGAAAACCGTGAATAAATAACAAATCAATCGGCCCGTCGCCAATCACCTGGTAAGCAATGTGAACACCGCCATTGTTTACATATCGCAACGACGATTTGACTGGCGGGGGTGAGGTGGCTGGCGGTGCTGGTGGCGACGTAGTTAGATTGCCAATCAGCCCCAATGCCGCTGCCCGCCGAACGGCCTGGGCGCGGTTGTTGACGGTCAACTTGTCGTAAATCTGTTTGTTGTACCAGCGTACTGTCTCGTGGGAGAGGTGCAGCCGCATACCAATTTCGCTGTCGGACAAACCTTCAGCCAGCAGTTGCAGAATTTCCCGTTCGCGTGGTTTCCAGATGGTTTGCTCTGGCATTTGATGGTTATTCCTGCTTGCGGCCGCTAAACGACGGCGACGCTACCTTTCTGTTTATCATAACATTGAACTGGACGGGTAACAACGCCACCTTTTTTACCCACAAATGGGTGGTGACGACCACCCATTACCGGGCCTAAACTGGGGCAAGTAGTGTGCAAGAAACAGTAAAAGAATGTCATCGGAGAGTGAGAGAGTGAGAGAGTGGGTTAATCTCCAATCTCCACATCTCTAATCTCCAAAACGAGGAACCAATGAGTACGTCTGCCAAAACATTATTCCTTTTTGGGCTTTATCTGGTGGGGATGGGTGTTGGCTTTGTGCTGATGCCTAATATGTTGTTGGGCCTTTTTGGTTTGCCGGAAACAACGGAGGTCTGGATTCGGGTGGTTGGCGTGTTGGCGCTGATCCTGGCCTTTTATTACATTCTGGCGGCGCGGGCTGACCTGCGGATTTTCATTCAGTGGACGGTGTATGCACGAGCGGCCGTTATCTTTTTCTTTTCCGCTTTTGTGCTGGCCGGCTGGGTCAGTCCGATATTGATATTGTTTGGGGTAGTAGATTTGTTGGCCGCGCTGTGGACGGCGTGGGCGCTGCGAAAGGACGAGCGGGAGGCGGAGTCTGTGAGTGGGGTGGCGTTAGAATGAAGGGATGAGAAAGCGTTCAACTTTAGTTTGCACAGCTACGGCCGTATCCGGTGGGGTACGGCCGTTTGTCATTTGCTCCCCACGCGGCTGGGGCGTGGAAGGGGTAGAGGCGGGCAGCAGTCCATTGGTAAAACGGCTGGTTGATAGTGGTTGTGGGTACGGCCGTCACGTTGAACAAAACAATATGAGTGGAAGGATAGCGGATTTTGAGGGCAAAAAAGGTTCATTCAACTGCCACGCCTGACAAGAACTTAGCTTGCCATTGGAATCTCAACATACCGCTCGCGGGACATCTCTGCCCCATAAGCAATGGCCGCCCGAATATCATCCAGTTCCAGATGCGGATATTCTTCCAGTATTTCTTCTGGCAACATACCATTTGCCAGAAAATCCAACAACAGCGATACCCAAATGCGTGTCCCGCGAATGGTAGGCTTGCCAAAACATATGTTAGGGTCAATCGTGATGCGCTTAAGTAATGGATTCATTTGATTTCTCCAACGCATTAAGTGGCAACAGGCAGCGGCTCGACCGAAGTAATTGGGATCAGTTCTGTCACCGATGGCGTATAAGCCGATAAGCGTAAAAATCGGTTCACTGGTTCTCGTTGCAACACTGCCAGCACCATCTGTCGTGTTTCTTCACTCAAATTTTCCAGCCCGGTTAAAGGCACATTCCGTAACCCCAGGTCAGTACGCTGCGCCAATACAGAGTATTCAAAAATCGTTAGCCCTACGGCTCGCTTCTCTTGTTTATTCAACCGCAGGAGCAAATGATCGTTCAGTTCAACACCTGTCCCATTTTCACCAGGCGCAAAAGAGATATAGAGCGTATCACTCGTTTCATCATAGTTTAAAATTGGTTCATTCATTGCATCACCATATTTCTTTCTGATAAGCCGTGACGATGTAATTATTAGACACCGGTCTTGCATGAGATAAATTTCGTTGCCGAAGCGATCTTTCACTGTCCACCGAATTGTTTGTTCTGTGTTCATTTTAACACGTTCTGACTACATATTCCGCCGATACTGCCCCCCCACCGCATACATCGCCTGCGTAATCTGGCCGAGAGAGCAGAACTTCACCGCTTCCATCAGCGATTCAAAGGTGTTTTCGTTGTGGACGGCCGCATCCTGGAGGTCGTGCAGGGCAACGGCCGTTTTGTCTGGATCACGGCCGTACAGAGCCTCCACATTGGCAATCTGCCGCTCCTTCTCCTCGGTCGTGGCCCGGATAACCTCTTTGGGCAGGATGGTCGGCGACCCTTCATCGGAGAGGAAGGTGTTGACGCCAATGATGGGCAGTTCGCCGGAATGTTTCAGGCTTTCGTAGTAGAGCGACTCCTCCTGAATTTTGCCGCGCTGGTACATCGTCTCCATCGCCCCCAACACGCCGCCCCGTTCGGTGATGCGGTCAAATTCCAGCAGCACCGCCTCCTCCACCAGATCGGTCAACTCTTCGATGATGAACGCCCCTTGCAGCGGGTTTTCATTCTTCGTCATGCCCAACTCGTGGTTAATAATCATCTGAATCGCCATCGCCCGCCGCACCGATTCCTGCGTAGGCGTGGTAATCGCTTCGTCGTAGGCGTTGGTGTGCAGCGAGTTGCAATTGTCATAGATGGCGTACAACGCTTGCAGTGTGGTGCGGATGTCGTTGAAGCTGATTTCCTGGGCGTGCAGGGAACGGCCGCTCGTCTGAATGTGATATTTGAGCATTTGCGCCCGCTCGTTGGCCTTGTATTTCAGCTTCATCGCCTTGGCCCAAATGCGCCGCGCCACCCGGCCAATCACCGCATATTCCGGGTCTACACCGTTGGAAAAAAAGAAGGAAAAGTTAGGCGCAAATTCATTCACATCCATCCCCCGCGCCAGGTAATACTCCACAAAAGTAAAACCGTTTGCCAGGGTAAAGGCCAGTTGGCTGATGGGATTGGCGCCCGCTTCGGCGATGTGGTAGCCGGAGATGGAGACGCTGTAAAAGTTGCGCACGTGGTGGTCAATAAAGTATTGCTGCACATCCCCCATCAGCCGCAGGGCAAATTCGGTGGAAAAGATGCAGGTGTTTTGCGCCTGGTCTTCTTTGAGAATGTCCGCCTGCACGGTGCCGCGCACGGCCGTCAGCGTCCGCGCCTTGATCTCTTCATACAGTTCACGGGGCAACACCTGGTCGCCAGTGACGCCCAGCAGCAGCAGCCCCAGGCCGTCATTGCCTTCGGGCAGGTTGCCGTGATAGTGCGGCCGGGGAAGGCCGCGCTCCTCGTAAATTTTGGCAATTTTGGCTTGCACCTCGTCCACCAGCCCATGTTGGCGGATGTAGAGTTCACATTGTTGGTCAATAGCGGCATTGAGGAAAAACGCCAGCACCGTGGGGGCCGGGCCGTTAATAGTCATGCTCACGGAGGTCGCCGGGTCACACAGGTTAAAGCCGCTGTACAGCTTTTTGGCGTCATCCAGGCTGGCAATGGAGACGCCGGAATTGCCCACCTTGCCGTAAATGTCCGGGCGCGTGGCCGGGTCTTCGCCGTACAGCGTCACCGAATCAAAGGCGGTGCTCAGGCGGCGGGCGGGCATGTTCAGCGAGACGTAGTGGAACCGTTTGTTGGTGCGTTCCGGGCCGCCTTCGCCGGCAAACATGCGCGTGGGGTCTTCGGCCGTGCGTTTGAAAGGAAAGACGCCGGCCGTGTACGGAAATTCGCCGGGCACATTTTCCTGCCGCGCCCACCGCAAAATGTCGCCCCAGCCTTCATAGCGGGGCAGCGCCACCTTGGGGATGTGGTTGTGGGAAAGTGTTTCGGTGTATGTGGGCACACGCACATCACGGCCGCGCACCTGGTACACATACTCGTCCGCCTGATACCGCGCTTTCAATTCGGCCCAACCGTCCAGCGTCGCCTGATTGTGCGGGTCTAAATCCAACCGCACCTGAGCGGCCACTTCGTGCAACTGTTTGATCAGCCGGTCTTTGTCATCCAGGCGGCTTTTTTGTAGGGCAGTAATGGCTTGCTGAATGCCGTATAACTGGTTGGCGATGGCTGTCTGGCTTTCTACCCACTCGTCATACTGGCGGATCGTTTCAGCGATCTCGCTCAGGTAACGGGTACGGCGCGGCGGGATGATCTCGATTTTTTCCGATTCGCCGGTGAGCAAATCCAGGTCGGGGTGCAGGTCGGCACCGGTTTTGTGGGCGAGGGTGGTCATCACGGCCGTGTACAGCGCATTCGTGCCCGGATCATTAAACTGGCTGGCAATGGTGCCAAACACCGGCATCTCCTCCACCGGCTTCTGCCATAACTGGTGGTTGCGCTGGAACTGCTTTTTTACGTCCCGCAGGGCATCCTGCGCGCCGCGTTTGTCAAACTTGTTGATGGCGATCAGGTCGGCAAAATCCAGCATGTCAATCTTCTCCAGCTGCGTGGCCGCGCCGTACTCCGGTGTCATCACATAGAGCGACACATCGCAGAAATCCACAATTTCCGTGTCCGACTGGCCGATGCCGGAGGTTTCCAAAATGATCAGGTCAAATTGAGCCGCCTTGAGAATGTTGATCACTTCGGGAATGTGGCGGGAGAGGGCCAGGTTGGATTGGCGGGTGGCTAACGAGCGCATGTAGACACGGCCGTTGCTGACACTGTTCATGCGGATGCGGTCGCCCAGCAGCGCGCCGCCGGTCTTGCGCTTGGACGGGTCTACGCTGACAATGGCTACGTCTTTATCGGGGAAATCCAGCAAAAAGCGGCGCACCAGTTCATCCACCAATGAAGATTTGCCCGCGCCGCCGGTGCCGGTGATGCCCAACACGGGCGGGTGGGCCAGCCCTTCCAGCCGGGCATGTACTTCGTCCATGATCGGCTCCACTAAATCCGGTTCGTTTTCGACGGCGGAGATGAGGCGGGCCAGCGCGCGATGCGTAACCCAGTTTTTGATTTCAGGGCGTAGGGCGATGGGGGAGCCGTAATCCGTGATGCGTGAACCGTATTCCATATAGGCTTCGTGGATGGCGGTGCGCCATTTATCTACGTCCAGTTGGCCGGTGGGGAAGTCGGCCTGTTGCAGCAGGTCGTTGATCATGCCTTGCAGCCCCAGGGTACGGCCGTCGTCGGGTGAATACAATCGGGTAATGCCGTAATTGTGTAATTCGGTGATTTCATCCGGCAAAATAGTGCCGCCGCCGCCGCCAAAAATTTTGATATGGCCGCAACCCTGTTCGTGCAGCAGGTCATACATATATTTGAAAAATTCGATGTGCCCACCCTGGTAGCTGGTGATGGCGATGGCCTGTGCGTCTTCCTGAATGGCGGTGGTCACAATCTCCTGCACACTGCGGTTATGCCCCAGGTGGATCACCTCCGCGCCGGAGGCTTGCAAAATGCGGCGCATAATGTTGATGGCGGCATCGTGGCCGTCAAAGAGGGAAGCGGCCGTAACAATACGGACTTTGTTCACAGGTGTATAGGGCGTGACTTGTGCCATCGGCAATCTCCTTATCAGTTGGAATCGTGGTGGGGGGATTATATCACGAGGCAAAGAGATAACCGCGACAGGATGGCGTGGCAGATGGAGCTTGGCAACAGAGGTGTGTATACAACTTTTCGCGGCCTGTTTATTATGTGTACGATAATGAATTTATACTTCGGCCGCTGACTGCTAGAATTGAGCAAATTTGTGGTTGGTGGCTGGTTGCACCAACCATCAGGAGGAATGAATGAAAATTAGCAAAGCTGTTATAACGGTAGCAGGTAAGGGGCAGCGGGCGCTGCCGTTGCAAACATTGATTGATCGAGACGGGGTAGAAAAGTCGGTTTTGGGAATTTTGATTGAAGAAGCACATCGGGCGGGGATTGAGGAAATTGGGCTGGTTGTGCGGCCAGGTGATGAAGGGGGGCTGACGGCCGTTGCTGGCAACCATGCGGCTCATCTCCATTTTATCCCTCAGCCAGAGCCGTTGGGTTATGGGCATGCCCTGTGGTGTGCCCATGATTTTGTGGGGGATGAGCCGTTTTTGCATCTGGTGGGCGACCACATTTACATTAGCCGGGGCGAGGCGGGCTGTGCGCAGCAGTTGGTGCAGGTGGCCGAACGGGAGGCGTGTACCGTTTCAGCGGTGCAGGCCACGCGGGAACATTTGCTGCCTTATTTTGGGGCGGTTGGCGGACGGCCGTTGCCCAATCGCCCCCATCTCTACCGCCTGGAAACGGTTATCGAAAAACCAACACCGACAGAAGCCGAGCAACGGTTGATCGTACCAGGGTTGCGGGCCGGGCATTATCTTTGCTTTTTTGGGATGCATGTGCTGACGATGGGAATTATGGAGATTCTGGCGCAGCAATTAGAGGGGGCTGATTCACCCCGACAGGTAACACTTTCTCATGCCCTGCAAGAATTGGCACAGCGCGAGCAGGTATTGGCCCTCGAAAAGCAGGATTGGCGGTACGATCTGGGGGCGCGATATGGCTTGATGATGGCCCAAATGGCCCTGGCGCTACACGGCCGTGATCGGGACCAGGTGCTTACTCATTTGCTGGAAATGCTGGCGGCTGGCGGCTAGAGAGGGGTAGCAGATGGCGGGTAACCAGACACCTGCTACCTTGACCAACGTACCGTACCTGGCTGCTACTCACTTACGTTAAACTATCCTCCTATGGCATGGCAATTCGTCCCGGCGGTCATTTTGTATATCCTGGCGGCAATTACTTGTTTTGTTTTGGCGTTTGTCACCTGGCGCATGAAGCCGGAACACGGCCGTAGCTGGTTTATGGTTATGCTCTGTGCCGGTATCTGGGCGTCAGCTACCACTTTAGAAACATTCCCCACTGATTTAGAAACCAAATTTAATGTGATTGCCACGCTGCCTTATTTGGGGATATGTGGTCTGGTCTACTTCTGGTCGCTGTTTACCATTTCTTATAGCCAGCATGCACATTGGCTCAATAAGTACACGGTTGTTCTATTGGCAGTGGTGCCTGCCGCCACCTATTTGATGGCCCTGACCAGCCATTGGCACGCTTTTTTCTGGCCCTCATACCGGTTGATTGAGAAAAATGGCCTGCTTTTTTTTGAGGGCGAATTTGGTATCGGCTTTTGGATTTGGGCAGCCTATGCGTATCTGATGATTTTGGGCGGGGCGGTGTTAATGATCGCGGCCGTGATTCGTTTTCCGCGGCTCTATCAGGGGCAGGCGCTCATGCTTGTTCTGGGTTCGCTCATTCCCTTATTTTCCAATTTCCTGTTCCTGATTAACGTCAATCCATTGGCTCCTTTGGATATTTCGCCCATTGCTCTGACCTTGAGCGGTCTATTCTTCACCGTGGGGATGCTTCGTTTTGGCCTGTTCAACATTGTACCTGTTGCCCATGATCTGGTTGTGAAAAATGTGAACAGTGGTGTGATTGTGGTTGATCTGAAAGGGCGTATTTTGGAAATCAACCCGGCGGCCGCTCATGTGTTAAATCGCTCCCGTGACGAGTTAGTGGGGCAGGACGCCCTGACAGCCTTGCCCGAATATGCGGTGCAAATTCACCAATTTCAAGATACCTGGGAAACAAAAACGGAATTGGCATTGGGGCAGCGTATTTATGAACTGGAAATTACCCCGTTGGCTAATCGCCATGGCAAACTGGCCGGGCGCATTATTTTGTTATATGACATCACGGAACGCAAACAGGCCCTTCTGGAACGGGACATCTTGATCAAGGAGCTAGGCGCTTATGCTCATACCGTGGCCCATGATTTGAAAAACCCGCTCTCGCTGATTGTTGGGTATAGCAACCTGATGCTGCGTAAAGAAAAGGAGGCGCTGACGGATTCGGCCATCGCTTCTTTGCAGACGATTGCTAAAACAGGTAACAAAATGGCAGAGATTGTGGATGCCTTGCTGCTGCTGGCCAGTGTGCGCAGCATGGAAAAGGTGGAGATGAAGCCGTTAGACACGGCCGTACTCATCCACAACGCCTGGAATCGCCTGACCGGTTCCGGTGAAGTTGCGGCCGAATTGATCATGCCGGAGGGCTGGCCGACGGCCGTCGGCTACGCCCCCTGGGTAGAGCAAGTGTGGATCAACTATTTGAGCAATGCCATCAAATATGGTGGGGCGCCGCCGCGTGTGGAAGTAGGGGTAGATATGCCGCCTGTGAGCAGCAATGGGATACGGCCGTACCTCCGCTTTTGGGTGCGTGATAACGGCAAAGGGTTGTCGTCGGACGAGGCGGAACAGCTTTTCCAACAATTCGCACGGCTGGACCAGCACACGGCCGTGCAGGGGCATGGTCTGGGCCTTTCCATTGTGCAGCGCATTGTGGAACGGCTGGGCGGTACCGTCGGCGTGGAAAGCGAACCGGGCGTGGGCAGCACTTTTTATTTCACGTTACCGATGGCGGACACGGCCGTGATGCCAGACCCCAAACCGGCCATCTCCCAACCCGAACCAATAGCTTAACTGCCTATCCCTTTATTTGCCGCCCATTCGCTGCCCACACAGTAGAAAAATCCTCCCAACCGGGTAAAATCTAGCCCGATTTGCGACTGCTAAACTGAACAAGTAGGGAATTGTTGGACAAATTTGAATTTTTGGCCGCTCTGCAAATAGAAGCCCGTTTCTTCAACGATGCTATTTCTACTCAGCATGGGGATTGGGTTGTCAACTATGGCGTACAAAGGTCTGGCACAATGAAGCTCCCCCGAACACCTGAGACTGTCATTGTTCCTCCCCTTAAATGCCAGGGGATAAAGACCAAATTAGTGCCATTTATCATGGGAAATGTGGTTTGGGACGGTCACGGCCGTTGGATTGAGCCATTTCTTGGTTCCGGTGTCGTTCTCTTTAACGTGCGCCCCCAACGAGCCATCGTGAGCGATATCAATCCACACATTATCAACTTCTACCAGGGAATTTATGACGGCCGTATCACCCCCCTCATCGCCAAACAACATCTACAGTGTGAAGGAGAACGGCTGCGGGCAAACGGCCGTAGCGATAGCCAGAGCTACTACTACACCGTCCGTGAACGGTTCAATGCCGAAAGCGACCCCCTCGATTTCCTATTCTTAAGCCGTGCCTGCTTCAACGGCATGATGCGTTTCAATCAACAGGGCGAATTCAATGTCCCTTTTTGCCGCAAACCTGATCGTTTCCAGCCTGCCTATATCACCAAAATTGTCAACCAGGTAAAGGTCATTCAAGGTATTATGCAGGGAAAAGAGTGGGCATTTTGTGTACAGGATTGGCGTGCTGCTCTGGCTGATGCCACCGCCGAAGATTTTGTTTATCTGGATCCTCCTTATTACGGCCGTCACACCGATTACTACAACCAATGGTCGGAGCAAGATGCCATCGATCTGGCGCAAACGGTACGAACACTCCCAGGCGGTTTTGCCATCTCCCTCTGGAAAGAGAATCAGTACCGCGTTAATGAACATATTCCACGATATTGGCCTCATACCATTGAACGTGTAACCTCTCATTATTACCACGTTGGCCCTACCGAAGATTTGCGCAAGCCAATGGACGAATCATTGTTGATCAAACCCGGCTTTGCCACTGACAGCGTGTTTGCGCATGAAGAATTATTTGACATCTCCGTTCAACTCCCTATCCCGTTCTAAAAATCCCAAAACCCTATGAGCAAATTGATTGAGATTATCACGGCCGTAGACCCCCACACCCGCAACCGTTCCCTCGACGACTTTTGCCGCGCCGCCACCCTGCCTGAACTCATGGCCGAATGTGCCGCGCTGGACAAATTCCGCCGCGAACAAGACAACCTGTACGAACGAGTGCGCGCCCTCTTTTTCCTCTATGCCATTTACCGCTTTCACCTGCCGCAAAAGGCCGGGTTGGCAAGCAAAGGGTACATCCCCTACGCTGGTTACGAGCATTTGCTCAACCGCCGTTTTGCCGAGGCCATAGATAGCTTCCTGGCGCAGCAAACGGCCGATGGCCCCAGTGACGCCATTGCCAGCGCCCTGGCTGCTGCCTATCATCGCCTCGGGTTCCAGACATTGGCCGACCAGGTGCGGCGCAGTGTGCGTACCGTGCGCGGCAACCAGTGGATGTTCCGCACCGGCCACCCCGCCGACCACCCGCTGCGCATTCGCCCAGAACTGTGCCAGACGAGCGGCGGCCTCTTTCCCATCCTGCGTGAAAGCACACCGGTGCGCATGGACCTCACCCATTCCGGCTGGAGCGACATCTTCTTCCTGGGCATGGATTTCCCCGAAGGTGCGCGTGTCCTCAATGTTTCTATTGATCTGGCGGTACGAGGGATGGATTCCTCTATCCCTCGTCCGCCAGTAGAAGCTTATCTGCGCGTCATTGATGAGCCGGTGATTCGGTTGACGAGTGTGGATTTGGGGGCTACGGCCGTGATCACCACCCTCGACGAAATTTTTGACTTTGCCCGCGATTACCTGGGGTTGCTCAAAGCGGCCATCATTGCTGCTGGCATCGTGCCGCCGGGCATGGAAGGGGCGGGGCAGCCGCTCGGCGACCTGCTGGCGCAACTGGCGGGGCCGGGGCGCGGCATCGAACTGGTCAGCAGCGTCAACGGCATCCCCAAGGGGTCGCGGCTGGCCGTATCCACCAATCTGCTGGCCTGCCTGATCACCGTTTGTATGCGGGCCACCGGGCAGGCGCAATCATTAACCGGCCAACTCAGCGAAGCGGAGCGGCGGCTGGTGGCGGCGCGGGCCATTTTGGGTGAATGGCTGGCCGGGTCGGGCGGCGGCTGGCAGGATTCCGGCGGCGTCTGGCCGGGCATGAAGATGATTCACGGCGAACGGGCGGCCGACGGCGACCCGGAATGGGGCATCAGCCGGGGGCGATTGCTGCCAGGGCATCACATTCTCACCCTGGACGAAGTGTCCCCGGCCACGCGCCAGGCATTACAGGAGAGTCTGGTACTGGTGCATGGCGGCATGGCCCAGGACGTCGGCCCCATTTTGGAGATGGTGACGGAGAAGTATTTGCTGCGTTCGGCGGCGGAGTGGCACGGCCGTCAGGCCGCCATCCACATTTACGATGAAATCGTCGCCCTTTTGCGGGCCGGGGATGTGCCTGCCATCGGCGCGGCCACCCATCGCAACTTTCACGGCCCCATCCGCACCATCATCCCCTGGGCGGGCAACCGCTACACCGACGAACTGATTCGCCGGGTGCAGGCCGAATTTGGCGCTGATTTTTGGGGGTTCTGGATGTTAGGCGGCATGGCCGGCGGTGGCATGGGGTTCATCTTTGCGCCTGCCCGCAAAGCAGAAGCCCAAGATCGCCTGCAAACGATTATGAGCGAGACGAAACGGGGGTTGGAAACGGCCGTGCCCTTTGCCATGGAGCCGGTGGTGTATGACTTTGCCATCAACGAGCGCGGCACCTGGGCGGATTGGTTAGCGGGTGAAGCCGCCCTTATGCCGCCCCACTATTACACCCTAACCGTGCCCGCCCTGCTGCGCAAAGATGCCTGGGAACTGCCACCCGCTCGCCGCGCTGAATTAGACCAGTTTGCCGCTGCGTCGCGCACCCGGCCCGAACTGGGTGGCATGGTGCAGGCGTTGTTTGACCGGTTGCTGCCCGGCGTGGTGGAGGGGGCGCAGACGGGCAAAAGCCTGGAGACGCTGCTGGCGGAAAATGGCTTTGACCGCATCCAGCATGAGCAGATTCGCAGTGATTTGCGCGCCGGGCGCATTGGCCTGGCGCAAAATCGGCTGCCGGTGCGCAGTCTGATTGAAGATGTGCAACCGGGCGATGTGCAGGATTTGACCGGGGTGATGCCCGACCATTTCCGGGAGTTGGGATTACAGGCGTTGGCTGATGGGGCGGTGGCGGTGGTCTCGTTGGCCGGGGGTGCGGGCAGCCGGTGGACACACGGCGCGGGCGTGGTGAAGGCGCTCAATCCATTTGTGGAACTGGACGGCCGTCACCGCACATTTATCGAGGTACATCTGGCTAAGAGCCGCCAGGTCGGCCGGTTGGTGGGCGTGGCGTTGCCGCACATCATCACCACCAGCTACCTGACGCATGATCCCATCGCCAACTTTTTGGGGGCGGAAGGGAATTATGGTTATGAAGGGCCGTTGTATCTGTCGCCGGGGCGGTCGGTGGGGCTGCGGCTGATTCCCATGGCCCGCGATTTGCGTTTTGCCTGGGAGGAGATGCCGCAGCAGTTGCTCGACGAGCAGGCGCAAAAGGTGCGCGAGAGCCTGCACAATGCGCTCATTGGTTGGGCGCAGAGCATGGGCGAGGGCAGCGATTACACCGATAATTTGCCGCGCCAATGTCTGCATCCGGTGGGGCATTGGTATGAGATTCCCAATTTGCTGCTGAATGGGGTGCTCAAAGAGTTGCTAGACGAACGGCCGTCGCTCCACACCCTCATGGTTCACAACATTGACACATTGGGGGCCAACGTAGACCCGGCCGTATTGGGCGCACATCTGGCCGCCGGCGCGGCGCTGACGGCCGAGGTGATCACCCGGCGCATTGAGGATCGGGGCGGGGGGCTGGCAAGGATTGACGGCCGTGTGCGCCTGATTGAAGGGCTGGCCCTCCCTCACGAAGAGGTTGAGTTTGCCCTGAGTTACTACAACTCCAACACGATGTGGCTGGACATTGACCAGTTGTTGGCTGTGTTTGGGCTGGGCCGGGCGGATCTGGCGGATGGGGCGCGGGTGGCTACGGCCGTGCGCCAGATGGCGGCGCGGATGCCCACCTACATCACCCTGAAAGACGTCAAAAAGCGGTGGGGCAAGGGGCAGGAGGACATCTTCCCGGTGGCGCAGTTTGAAAAGTTGTGGGGGGACATGACGGCCGTGCCGGAACTGAAATGCCACTACCTGGTGGTGCCCCGCCAGCGGGGGCAGCAGCTCAAAGAAGTCGCCCAACTCGACGGCTGGCTCCGCGATGGCTCGGCCGCGTATTTGGAAACGTTGTGCGCCTGGGGATAAATGGGCGCTCAGCCTTTCATGCGGTCTTCAAATAGCCTGCAAGAAGGTTGGCTGTTTTATCAGGCAATTTGTACCAGCTCCTCTTCTTCTACCAGAAAACGGGCAAACATGTCTTCTGGTGTATCGAGATCAACAAGATCAACCGGATATTCAACTTGACTAAGCAGTTGCCCATAAATCCGAAAAAAATCTTTTTTAGGGCAGCCGCGCACTGCCAGGTCTATGTCTGATTGTGCGTGAATGTTGCCGGTTGCCAGAGAGCCAAAAAGGTAAATTTCTGTGCAACCAGCTTCCCGAAGTATTTGCACGGCCTTGTCCAAATTCATTTGATAAGTAGTCGGAAACTTTGTTGATTCTGTCATCTCATCGCTCCGGTGATCATTGAGCTACACTTTAGTCTAACGGCCGTAAAAGTTCAAGCAACTCCTCACGCGACCAGATACGATCACCTTCACCCACAGCATCTACAATTTGCTGAGTCATGTCTCGTTTCTTTTCCAGCAATAGTTGAATTTTTTCTTCTAAAGTTTCTCTGACCATAATGGTGTAGACCAAAACGGTCTTTTTCTGACCGATGCGATAAACACGATCTGTTGCCTGCTCTTTTGTGGCCGGATTCCACCATTGGTCAGCATGAATAACATGGTTAGCGGCTGTGAGGTTAATGCCATAACTTGTAGCTTTAATGCTACACAGGGCAACACACGCTTGTTTGTTGTTAAACTTGTCAATGAGTTGTTGTGGGTTGTTTGTACTGCCGTCAATGCGAACATAGCCAGTATTCTTTGAAATTAAGGCTTTTTCCAGCAGGTTGAGCATTCCCAAGAAATGTGTGAATACCACTACTTGTTCTTGCTGCTGGCAAATTTCCTCAATTTTGCTCACGATCCAATCAAACTTTTCTGACCGACCCATAAGGGGTTCATCTTGCTCTGTCACCAGCGCGGGATGGTCACAAATTTGTTTGAGTTTCGTGAGTACCGGCAAGATGGTAGCAGCATAATTCACCGATTCGCCGCGTTGCAAAGATTCACGGATTTGTTTTGTTTTGTCCTGCAACGCACCGTAAAGTCGACGTTGTTCTGGGGACAATTCGCACCATTCATCCATAAGGATTTTATCGGGCAAATCTTTGGCTACCTTTTCTTTTGTGCGGCGGAGCATGAACGGTTTTACACGTCGGCCCAGCTTATTTGCTGCTTTTTTATCACCGGTGGTGATGGGATTTTCAAAAACGCGCTGAAAGGTACCGTATTTTCCTAAATGGCCGCGCATGAGAAAATCAAACAGCGACCACATTTCAGCAGGGCGATTTTCAACAGGCGTGCCACTGAGAGCCAGGCGATGGGCGCTGTTTAGGGCTTTGACAGCCTGGGTACGTTTGGATTCAGGGTTTTTGATGCGGGTGGCTTCGTCCAGGATGATGTAAAAGAACGGGATGGTTTTGAGTATTTCCAGGTCATTGGTGATTGTTTCGTAAGTGGAAATAAAGATGATGGGTTCCACTGCGTTGAGATAATCCTTACGTCGGGAGGCGCCATGGTATTCATAGGTGCGGATGTTTGGGAAAAAGCGATCAAGTTCACGTTTCCAATGATGGATGACGGATTTTGGGGCCAGGATGAGACTGTGTTGGCGGCTGTTGGTTTGTTCATAAGCGCGGTGGAGGAGGGAAATGGATTGCAGTGTTTTGCCTAATCCCATGTCATCGGCAAGAAGGCCGTGCAGATGGTTGTTAAAAAGCCAGTCTAGCCAGTGGATGCCGGCGCGTTGATACGGATATAGCGTGATTCCCGCCTTTTGCAATTGCTGCTCGGCGGCCGCGGAAAGGCGGAAATTTTCATTAGCTTGAAAGCCGGTCAACTGGCTCAAAAATGCCTGGTACGCGGCGCTCAACTCGGCTTTGCCCCCAATGTTTTGAATAAAATCTTCTAACGAGGCAAATTGGGAAATGGGGGCACGATAACCTTTAGTGGTCAGGTCTGCTTCCAGTTCTTGCAGCCGTTTTTCGGTTTTTTGCACGGTTTTCTGGTCATTCTTTACCCAGGTGTACTCATCTACCTGGGCAAATAGCTCATTTTTGTGCTCGGCTAACAGATTATGCGGTAAGGTGAATTCCCCTGCCTGATAACTCACGTCAAAATCTAACCAGCCGCGCTCTCCCGTGTCTACCTTGATAACTGGGGTGAGTGGTGTTTGCACAATGCGAATTTGGGCGGCCAAATCAGTCAGAACAGCCGTAAACTCCTTTTTTAGCAGCACGAGATCACGTTGAAAAAACTCAGGAATATTCTGATAGGGGATGGTTCGTTTAGGCCACTTTAGCCACTCTTGTATAGTAGTATTCTGGCTCTTTGGCACAGGGACAAATGTGTTTTCAACAATCATGTAATTGCCATCGGCCGTGATTCGTTGGTTTTCTGGGCGAATGACATCTTTTGTTCCCTCTACCTGATAGCCAATTTCTACCGTCAGGTCAACACCGGGGTTGTAATCAACTTGTGCTATTGGCTGTGGCGGTTTGCTACTCACCTGTAGCTTTTCCGAACTCTCTGTTTCGTCCAGGTTATCTTTGGTACGAAGGTAATTGAGCATAGGGGGAGCAAAGGGGAAAACGAGACGGCCGTCACCATCAATGCGAGGGTTTAAGCTGCGCAGCGCCAACAAAGTTTGTCGGTCTTGTTCGTTGATTCGGTACGCAATTGTGCCCTGCTCCCCTTCCTGTTCTTCCTGATACCCATATTGCCAGATGGTTTCGATGTGGGTAACGGGTTCGTCACGGCCGTTGATATGCTTATATACCTGGACGATGTGTTGATCGCTATCAGTGCGGTCCATTACAAATGTTAAGGGCAGAGGATGAAGCTCTGTACGGCGGATTTGTTTACGCAGCCAGTCAAACATTATGCTCTCCTTTAATTTGTGTCATTATCAATCGGTTCAACAACCGTGCTACCAATCCATCCTTCTAAACCATCAATCGTTTGCACCAGCAACCATGTTCCCTCTTCATTCATATCTATCACCACAAGCACTTCATCTGCGCGGGCAATCCCCACAACCGACTCATCCTGGTTGGGGCCAGCGCGTAAGTTGGCAGCCCCTATGAGCACGCGCACTTGAGGCAGCAGCACGGCCGTAGCACTGGGCGTAAGAGTGCTTGTGGGTGTTGTTGTGGGTATGGTGGTGGGTGTTGCCGTAGGTGGAAAAGTTGCCGTGGCAAAGCTTTGTGTTGCCGTTGGGGGTGGAGTAGCGGATGACCGCCTGGTATTTGTGGCAATGACAGTTGGACTAACCCGCAAAACTGTTGTAGGTGTTGCTTTGGAATCTGCTCGTGAAACCATCATTATCATCAGGAAAAAACAAACAAAACAAACGCCACTTAATGCCCCAATAATGATGAGCAGTTCAAAACCCTTGCGCAGAGTATTGGTTGGCTGGGACGGCCGTGAATCCCCATGAATTAGCTCACCAGTTTTCCGAGATGCCGGCGTCACTGATGTGGGCTTTGATGTCGCAGGTTGTAAGGTCGTAACCGGCATACTTGAAAATGAGACAATTTCCTGAAACCATTCCGGTACAGGTTCCCACTCAGCAAAAACACCGCACAAATATCTATCTAGCTCTGGCGCAGATTGCTCCGGTCTTATCAACGCTTGTAAAAAAGTGCGTACTGTAATCTTGTTTAGCCATTTTAATTCTTCATCAATCCGCCTGATTCGCGCCTGTAAAGAACTATTTTTCGCTTCCGTATCGTGGAGTATTTGTTCTTGGAGGGCAATCCTGGGTTTGAACCTGGCCTCAATTGTTGATTTCCCGGAAAAATCCTGTTCAAGCAAATGAGGCAACTCTTGTTGGTAATGAGCCACCCAACGATTAATCTCCACTTGTATTGTTGTGGTAATGCCTGGAATTTTGGATGCTTGTTGCAGATCACTTAATTTTCCTCGAAAAACATCCTGGATAATAGCCGCTTTACGCTGTGGGCCAATACCCTTGATTTCGTTCAGCCGACTTTCCAGCAAGTGCTGTACCAGAATCGCTTCCAATTCTTGCTTTTGGGCTTCTTGCAAATGTTTTAACTCTTGTTCGGCGTTACGATGATAATTCAAATTCTCCTGATAAAGCGATTGTGCCTTCTGGCGGGTTTCAACTAATAGTTGCTTGTGTGCCGTGCCGCGTGCCTGTTTGTATTCTTGACGGGATAATTTGTAGTATTGAAATTGGCGAAACATGTAACGGTCTCAGGTAAAATCGTTTATGCTAAATTCGATGCTGTTATCATACCGAAGAAGTAATTTGATGTCATATGAATTATTAGCACGGGAACTGGCGTGGCCGGTGGAGTGGACGGCCGTGTAC
>CAZOPF010000063.1:5649-32851 GCA_964581605.1 uncultured Ardenticatenaceae bacterium | reverse complement strand
ATATTATAATGCCAAAACAAAATTCTTTCGCTCCTCTAAAAGATTGTAGTGTATGGCGTATTCTGCCGAAAATACGCCATACACCACACAAACCTACGGTTTTAGGATAACCGGCAGATTGATGTACCACATCGGTGGCAGATCGCCGCTGAAACCGAAGCCGTGATTGAGGGCCAGGGAGACATTACCACTGGCATCTACAGCCTGCACCAGGAATTCATACGGCCGTACAATTTCCACACCCCCCGTCGCCATTTGTGTCGTCGGCTCATACGTCAGATCAAGCGACTGCCAGGTGCGGCTGTTTTGGATGCGGTATAAGACCACCACGCGGGCAATGGGGCTGCTCTGGTCCGTAACGCGCACATCAAAATGGACGGTACGGCCGTCGCCATCTCGCCAGGCGGCCGCATTCCAAATGCTGGGGGCCACAAAGTCCGTATTGTCAAACGGCGCATGGTACACTTCAAACTCCAAATGAGAATACAGCCGTTGCGTTCCCTGGGCGTTGCCCTCCAGCTTAAATTGCCCCGGCACAAAGACCAGCCGATCCAGCGATTCCCCTTCAATGGAAAGGAAGCGGTTAATCGAACCTAACCCCACCGGGAACCAGTAACCAATGCCATAACCAGGCTCCGGATCAATATACCGTTCATCCGTAATCACGCGGGAGACCAGGGGATTAAAATGGGGAATATCGTTGTACGTGCCACCCGTCCATAATACCCCTTTCGCCAGATACCCAGGCATACTCACGTCCACACTACCCCGCGGCTGAATGGGCCGGCCGCCGGCCGCATATGTTTCGTCTTCACCAGTCAGTGTAAAGAAACTGCCCCGGCCGGCCACATCATGCCGTTCAAACGTCAAATCCAGGCTGACGGGTGTACTCAGCACCCCACCAGCCCCGGTCACCGACCGTCCTTCACCGGCGACCGAGTAACCACCAGCCGGAACAGTAGAGGTAACAGGCATATTGATGCGCAGCATGGGCAGACCATACAGCGTCATAATACCAATGACTTTTTCGTCATAATTACTAAATGATCCGGCCGCCAGGCTGTTGAAATAGCGGAACTTCGCCATTTGCATCGCCTGGCCTACCGTCTGCGGCCCCTCGCTCCAATCACCGAGGGCCTCCACAAAATTCGTCATCAACAGTTCTGAGTAGGCCACCAGGTCAGAATCGCCATAACCAAAGCCGGTATTGCCCAGGAAGGTGGCTTGCTGCCGGTTGAATGCCTGCGGCCAATCTCTGGCCTGGAGTGGTTGGGGTATCAAATGATCGGTCACATTTAGCCCGGAATGGCAGCCGACAGAGAAGATGAGCGACCCTTCATAATCGGTGGCCGCGATGATCTGAGTGGCAGACACAACTTGTGGCCCGTTGGGGAAGAAACGGTAATGCTCAAAGTGCGAATTGAGCGAGATCAACCCTGGGGCGACCGGTTGGGTGAAGAGGGTGTTGGCAAAGTCTACGGCCGTCCAGCTATTATCAATCAGGTGCGTCTGGTTCGCCAGCGGAATCCCCTGCGCGGCTAACGAAGCCGTAATCGTATTGGCCTGGTCAATCAGAAAATCATACCCCGTCACCAGCGCATCGCCAGGTTCAATGACCGAATCGGCCAGGAAGCTATTCACCATACTCAGCATTTCGGCTGGCGTTTCCACCAGGCGGCCGATAGCCACCTGCGGCAGATAAAACTCACGGCCGCGCATCGGCAGCGGCACCAGCCCCGCATAATAATCATCACTCAGCATGTACCGTGAATTGAGCGACCCCGAAAGAGCAGGCGTGTACGCAATATCGCCATAATGCCGTTCATTGGCGATCAGCGCCTCATCCGGCAGCCGCCGATACGGAATGATCAAATCTTCACCCACCAAGACAATGTTTTCCAGATTGGGATAAGCCGGGGCCAGGGCATACAGCAGCGCCTTTATCTGCCGCGCCACAAAATTAGCTGTGTTGGGGTTGGTGGGGTCCGCGTCAAAATAAGCATAAGCGCCCCAGAATGGCTCATTAAACCCATAGTAATTTGCCAGGTCTACCACTACACCATTGACCTGAGGATGAGGGGCCAGGTTGGTATAGAGACGGCCCAACAACAGGTTTATAGCCACCGTGTCAGTATAAGTAGCAAACATGCGGGTGGAGTTCACCAGAATGATGGTATTGACGGCCGGATCAACGGCCGGGGTTGTATAAGTTAACACCGGGTAATAGGTAGCCGGGTCCCAATACTGGGCTGGCGGGGCAACCTCTACGTTCAGAGTATAGATTGTGCCAACTGCATAGCTGTTATGGGGCACAACCGCCAGGTAATAATCCCCATACAATTCGTGTACTTCATGCACAATCAGTTCATCGGCCGTATCCGGGTTAATGGACAAATTCACCAGCGAACCAATGCCGCCAGCCTCACCGATATTGCTCATTTGCCCAATGTTACTCATCTGGCCGATATTGCTCATCTGCCCCAAACTATTAAGGAAACCCATGTCCAGTAATTCGCCGATATTGCTCATCTGGCCGATATTACTCATCTGGCCGATGTTGCTCATTTGCCCAATGTTGCTCATCTGCCCGATGTTACTCATCTGCCCCAAATCACGAATCTGGCCCGTTTCTTCATCAATCGCTGGCGCAAAGAGGTAGAGGTTATAGTCGCCAGAAAGGTTATAAAGGCTGATGGTGATGGTGGAACCGGCATCGTCTACCGGAATTTTGTACCACTGTGCGGCCGCATCGGCGGCTACCGTGTCGGTGATGGGGTAATCGCTAAAATCTATTTCTTTGGGGGTGTAGCGGTAGGTCACTTCAGGAAAGTCACGGTCGCGCAGGAAGATGTCGGCCACCGTGCCGTTGGTGTCCACAGGCACCAAATCCCAGGCGTCAGAATCAAAGACCAACACGCCACCATTGGCCGAGATGTCGGGGTTGGCCGCACCCAAACTGCCGTGTGACTGCGCACCATCTGAAGCGACGCTCTGTCGGGTGACAGTAAGCTGCACCAGGTCGGCCACAAAGATGTCGGCCGTACCATTTGTATCGGTGAGTATCAGATTATCGGCCAGGGAGCGGTAGGCCACATGCCGGGCGTCGGGCGAGATGACAGGCTGGTCGGAATCATTATTTCCTTGCGTGGTATCTTCGGCGTGGGAGATGAGCCGGGTTTCGCCGGACAGGGGGTGGTGAATGAAAACGTCCTTCGCCCCATTCGTGTCGGGGGTTTGCGAAAGGTTGGTGAAAGTGCTCTCAAAGACGATAAACTGGCCGTCGGCGGAAACGGAAGGGTTTTGCGCCAGGCCGCCGGCTGTGCCAGTGGGCAACCCCTGGCCGCCAGAAGAGTTGACGGAGACGCGGCGGGTGATGCCGGTGAGGCGATCATGCAGGAAGATGTCTGGAGCGCTGTTGGTATCGTTGGGAACCAGGTTGGGAGCGGCCGAGGTGAAGACAACGATACGGCCGTCGGCCGATATGTCTGGCTGGTATGATGGCCCTGACGCCTGCGCACCGTTTGCGGCCACTGATACACGCTCAATTTCGCCAGTTTGCAGGTCGCGGACAAAAATGTCGGAGACGTTGTTGGTATCGCTGATAACCAGGTCGGTGGCCAGAGAAGTGAAAGCAATGTAACGGCCGTTCAACGACACCGCCGGTTCATAGGAAGCATTATCGGCCGCAAACATATAACCATCATCTATCACATGAGAAACCAGGTAAATGTAACTTGATCCCTGCCCACCGGCCCTATCCTTTGGGTTTTCATAATAAACCCGGGCATACACGTCTTTTTGCTGGTTAAAATCAACGTTGTATACCCAATTGTCGGCATAGGAAGTAAAGGCAATCACCTCACCATTGCCCGATAGATCAGGCTCATAAGAGTCATCATTCGCCTGCCCACCAGGATAAGGAGTCAGCTGGATATTCAACCCATTGGCTACATCATAAACAAAAACATCTTCGGTAAACGGATTGGTATCGCTGATAACAATGTTTTGGGCACGTGAGGAATATGCCACAAATTGGCCGTTGGCTGATATAGCCGGTTTGCTTGAAGGAGCGTCCGCCCCATCGCCATTGGCCGCCAGCGAAATGAGTATAGTCTGGGGCACGGGGGGCAGCAGCGCTGGCGTCTGGGCGGTTGCCTCTGCCGGGGTTAAAGCCGGGCGGCTGGCCGCCTGGCTGGTGAGCACCACCAGCAGCAGGGCGACCATGCTGACGAATATGGAAGCTAAAATAGATAATGACCTGTTTTTCATAATATCCTTCCTTAGTAACCGTGCAGTAGTTATGTAATGGCGTAATTTGGTAATTAGCCGCTTCACTTACTTAATTACCCAATTACCCAATCGCTAACTTATTTGCAAACGATCACTTACACAACTTGTAAACGAGCCTGTAAATCGGTTACGGCCGTCAGATCAACTTGTGCTTCTAACCGTTGAAAAGTAGCGGCGGATTGGGCCAGCAACGGCCGTGCCTCCCTCCCTCGCCCCATCTCCGCCAACACCACCGCCAACCAATACCGGCTGCGTGCCAGTTCATACTCTTCGGCCGCCTCCGTCAAAATAGCCACACTTTCCTGAAGCTGCGCGGCGGCCCGTTCCAGTTCAGCCTGGCAATATGCCGCCCGCGCCAAAACACGCAGCGCCACACCCTCCTCACTCCGCAGGTGTAATTCCCGCGCCAGCGCCAGAGCCTGTGTACCTTGCTCCACCGCCAGCACCACCTCATCGGCCGCCAATGACGCCTCCGCCTGCAACCGCCACATCTCCGACAAAAAGTCACGTGAGTGCGCCTGCGCAAAATAATCCTGGCTGGCCTGCAAATGCGCGCGCCCCGCCGCCACCTGCCCTTGCCGCACATATGTCGCCCCCAAATTCATATGAAAAACCCCAATCATCCAGGCCGAACCGCCGATTTGTTCCGCCAACTGCAACCCTTCCTGGTAAAACAAGAGCGCATTCTCAAATTGGCCGCGATGCAGGGCAATACCCCCCAAATTATTGTCGGTTATGGCCCGGTTATATTTATCGCCTAACTGGTCAAAGGTATGGTGCGCCTGCAAATAATGGTATTCCGCTTCCGGCCAGCGGCCCAAATTAAAGCAGGCATTGGCAATGAGGTTATGCGACGTGGCCTGCCCCTGCAAATGCCCCGCCTGCTGGTAAAAGGCAAACGCCTTATGAAAATTCTCAATCGCCTGGTTACTGTCACTACGCAAATAAGTAATGCCCAACAAGTTGTAAACACGGGCCAAAACAGTCAATTCCCCTAATTGTTCCGCAATCTGCAAAACGTGGCGGCACTGCTCCAGCGCCGCTTCATAATCGCCCTGGCGAATATAAATGAGGCCAGCCAGCAGCCGCACCTGGGCATTTTCGGCCGTGTGCGCTTGCGATTGAATTGCCAACCCTTTTTCGATCCATTCAAAAGCAACCGTATAGTCACCGCGCATCTCGTAAAGGCGTGCATACCAGCGGCAAATGGCTATCAAGGTCGCCTCGTCTCCTCCCGGTTGGTGGTGCAGATATGCCTGCTGCAAGTGGAACTCCGCTTTATCATATGCGCCGGTGTCAATGTATAGCTGCGCCAGAGTCAAATGAATGTGTAAAAGTTGAGGTGCGACCATTTCTGGGAGGTGTTGGGCGCTCGTCAATGCCTTGCGGTAATGGTCTATGGCTTCCTGGTTGGCGAAGAGGGTTTGCGCCTGCTGCCCGGCCTGCATCTGGTATTTCAGGGCGCGCGGCCAATCTTCGCCTTCGTAGGCGTGGTGGGCGATGAGGGCGGGCAGGCTTTCGCGGCGGCCCCAACCCTGGCTACGGCCGTCTTCCAGATAACGCGCAATCAGCCGATGGTATTCCCGGCGGGCACTGGCCGCCAATGAACTGTAGCTCACCTCTTGCATGAGCGAATGGATGAAGGCATACACCAGTTCCGGGCTGCGCTGCGCCTCGCGCACAATTTCCACCAGTTGCAGTTCATCCAGGTAAGGCGTTGCGGTCACATTGTTCAGTTCATTGGCCGTATGTTCCACCACATCAAAGGGGAAGGAACGGCCAATCACCGAAGCCATTTGCACCGTCCAGCGGCACAACTCTTCCAACCGATCCAGCCGCGCCAACAGCACCCCTTCCAGCGTGTCTGGCACGGTAATGCTGGTGATAGTCTCGCTGAACTGCCAACGGCCGTCCGCCAGCCGCACCAACAACCCATCGTTGATCAACGACCGGATCACCTCTTCCAGATAAAGCGGATTGCCTTCCACCCGGTTCAAGATCAAATCGGCCACACCCGGCGGCCATTGAGCCGCTGGCACCAGGTTAAGCAGCATTTGTTGGGTATCGGCCGTATTCAACCCATACAGCCCAATTTCCCGATAATGGTCAGGGTACTCCTGCCGCACCTTGCGCCGCAACTGCCAGCACCCCTTTTCTCGATCGGGCCGGAACAGCCAGACAAAAGCAAGCGGCAACTGCGCCACCAACGGCAGCAGATACTCCACCAGATCAAGCGAAGCCCGATCCATCCAGTGCATGGCGTCAAAGAGGATGAGCAGGGGTTGTTGTTGGGCCACGGCCGTCAGCACAGTTCGAATCGCCACAAACGTCCGCCGCTGCAACGCCTCGCCATCCAGATAACGAATGCGCTCATGCGCCGCTTCATCCAACGCGATATTCAGGAAATTAGCCAGATAAGGGAGGGTAGCATCCACATCGTCAGTGGCAAACCAGTGCGCCAAAGCCTGGCGAAGCTGCTGCCGCTTGCCCGCCGGATCAGCGGCCGTCAGGTCAAAAAGCTGGTGCAGCAGTTCTTGAAAGGGGGCATACCCCACGGATTCGGTGTATGACAAACAGCGAGCAGAGAGCCAACGGCCGTCGCCATCTGCTTCGGCCGCCTGCTGCCATTCCTGCACCAGCCGCGACTTGCCCACACCCGCTTCGCCAATGATGGTGACGATACGGCCGTGTTCCCCCTCATTTAGCGTCGCCAGGTCGGCCATCAACTGCGCCCACTCCTGCTTGCGCCCCACCAATGGCGACTGCATCCCCCGACGTTCTGGTGCTGGCGAGGCATGTAGCCCCTCCACCGTAAAAATAGGCACCGGGCGGCTCTTGCCTTTCAACTCCACCGCGCCACGCGGCTCCACCACCGCCACATGCTGCACCCGGCGCTGCACATGCTCGCTGACGTTCACCTTGCCCGCCGCCGCTGCCGCCATCAACCGCGCCGCCAGATTCACCTCATCCCCCATCACCGTATATTCATGCCGCCAATAGCTGCCCACATACCCGGCAAACACATAGCCATAGCTGATGCCAATGCGCTGCTGCAAAACCAGACCCGGCAGCCCCACTTGTGCTGGCAAAATGGCGGCTACCTCGGCAAAAGCGGCCTGCATCGCCAGCGCCGCCCGCACCGCTCGTTCGGCATCATCTTCATGGGCAATGGGTGCGCCAAAGATAACCATGAGCTTGTCGCCATGATCGTACAGGTCAATTTTGTTCACCACGCCGCCATATTGGTGCAGCGCCTGGCTCATGCGGGTGAAATAGAGGTTGAGCGCGGCTACAATGTCCGCTTCCCGGCTCGGCCCCAATCGGTCGGCAATCTCGCCCAGGCCATCTACGTTAGCAAACAGGTTCGCCACCAACCGATGTTCCCCTTTCAGACTGGGAGCGCGGGGATCACTGGACAGACGAGCCAGCAAACCGGCCGGTAAATAAGGGGTTAACAAATCAAGTTGCTTCAAAACGCGCCGCAGTCGCGCCAGATTGGGCGGCAGTGGGAAATGGGTTTCCATAGGCACGATGGGCGGCGGCAGCGGCGGCAAGTCAATGTATTCCACCGCCAGATAGTCGGCATGGCCGGGCACGGGTACGGCCGTACACAGCAGTTCCGGGTCTATGGCGTCATACGTGCCCTGATCCACCAACACCTGCCCGGCATTGGCCGCCGATTCCACAGCCGCCGTCGCGTTCACATCACCGCCAAAGAGGGCATATTCCATGGCTTCGGCCGTGCCCAACTGAGCGGCAAAAAATTGCCCGGCATGCGCCCCCACGCTCATGCGCAGGGGGAAGGTGCCCTGGGAAGTTTTGGTTTCGCTGAACTGGCTCATGGCCGCCTGCATTTTCATGGCCGCCTGCACGGCCTGGGTGGCGCTGCTAAAACGGCCGTGCCCCTCTGTAAACAGCCCCAACAAGGCATCCCCGCCAAACCGGATCAATTCACCGCGATACTCCCGCAGAATCCCCAGCATCACATCAAAATAACGATTGACAACGGCCGTGACCTCTTCTGCCCCCTCACGCCCCACCCGGCTCAACTGTTCCGACATGGCCGTAAAGCCGCTGATGTCCGCAAAAAGGAGCGCGCCAGAAACGAAACGGCCGTTGGCCTGCCCCACCGCCGGATTCTCCAATACCTGCTTCACCAGCGACGCCGGCAAATGGGATTCGGTCGCTTCCACCAGCGCCGAGAGGTGCGTAATCACCTGCGAACGCAGGCGCGTGGGTGGGTCGCTACTTTCGGCAACCAACGCCTCATACAGCGGTGCTGGTAAATACCGCTGCAAATTTGCCAATTCGTCAGGAGATAATTGATTCTCGGTCGGGTTGGTAGTTTGATCGCCCATTGATAACAAGATTCAGGGAGGAGTGGGCATCCTCAGATGCCCACCGGTTCGCATCCTCAGATGCGAACTCCGTGTTGTGCCATTGGGATTGGTTCCATGTTAGAGAATAAACCAATCTATAAACGGGGCTGTGTTGGCGAAACTACATACCAGGGGCAGCCCGATAAGACTGCATAGATTATACCCCGTGAATCTTACGGGACATGCCAGCAAAGTCAGCAAAGGAGTTAACAAAGAGGGAAAGCTTGAGGGAAATCCGAGTGCGAACCCATGAGCCGTAATCCGCGCCTTTCCAATTACCGATTGTGAATTACGAACTACGTGATCGGCTTCTTAATAATAATATATCGCCCCATGTCGTCCCCCTTGGCCTGGCAGGTTTGCATATCCACCTTGAAGGTATTGCCGCCAGAGACCCAGGTGAGCGCCTCTTGCAGCAGCCCCAAACCCAGGTAACAAACGGGACGGTCGGCTTCCCGGCCACAGCACATGGGACAACGTTCCAATGTGTAGACAAAATGATCCCCCTCATCCTGCACATTGGAAATCTGGTCTGAAAATTGAGAAAAGATACGGGCCAGTGCGGGTAAACCGATTTTCAATTTGGTATTGAGCGGCAGCACCCGGAAGGCGAGGTCGCCCACACCCACCAGCGCCCCTACCCCCTTCAGACCCGTTTCAAAGGTAGCCCGGCCGGCGCGAATGGCCAGGCCCCGCCCACCACGTGGCCCATACATATCTTCCAGGGCCTTTTGCAGCGCCGTCAGGTCGGCAAAGGAGAACTCTTTGTCCAGATTGTTGGGGGGGCGGTTGTAGATGTAATGCTCTAACCCGGCCAGATGCAGCACGGCATTCAGACCGTTTTTGCCCATCACATCTTCCAGGGCTTGAATGATGATACGGCCGAATTTATTGGGGTAGAACAATTCCTGACAGTTAGGTGTTGTGGATTCTTCAGTCATGTGCCTTTACGGGGTTGTATGATCGTTAAACCGATATTTTCGAGAGAAGGATACTCATTTTTATGGGTGATGTCTACTTTACGCCAAAAGATTCGCCGAATTTTTACGGCCGTCCCGCCATCACCATCATCCGCGCCGCCTGATACACATCCTTGCTTTTGACCAACGTTTCCCCCACCAAAATGGCGTCCACGCCCATGGCCTGCATCGCCTTCACATCCTCGGCCGTCTTCAAGCCACTTTCGCCGACGATGGCGACATCCGCCGGGATCAACTGCCGCAAGCGGGCCGTATTCTCAAAATCCACCTCAAACGTCTGCAAATTGCGGTTGTTCACGCCGATGATGCGCGGTTCTAATGGTAACACCTGCGCCAGTTCTGCTTCGGTGTGTACTTCCACCAAGACCTGCATTCCCAACTGGTGCGCCAGCGCCAGCAATTCCTTCATGTCGCCCGGCCCCAACACGGCCGCAATCAGCAAAATAGCGTCGGCCCCGGCGGCCCGCGCTTCGTAGACCTGGTAGGGATGGAAGATGAAATCTTTGCGCAGAACCGGTATTTTGGGGCCAACCGCCTCTTTAACGTCGCGGAGATGTTCCAGAGAACCTTGAAAGTGACGGCCGTCCGTCAACACCGAAATGGCCCGCGCCCCCGCCTTCACATACGCCCGCGCCAGCTTTACCGGGTCATAATTTTTCACCAGCAGCCCTTTGCTGGGCGACGCCTTTTTACATTCGGCAATGAGGGAGACGCCAGGGGATTTGACGGCCGTGTACAAATCGGCCGGGGGTGGGGCCACGGAAGCCATCGCCCGCACATTCTCAAATGAGACCTCCCGCATCGTTTTGGGCAGTTGCTCCCGGTGAAAGCGCATAATCTCATCCAGTATTTGCCCACGTTGTTTGGCTAGGTTAGAGACGCTCATAGGGGATTGGAGATTAGCATCTTGCTATTTGCGGAAGATGTCGGCGACGGGAACGGAAAAGTTGGTGAGGATGACGGATACGGCCGTGTCTCCCACCCCATACACATTTTGCAGCACATACTCACTCTCTTCCAACACCAACACCTCTACCGTCTTCTTTCGATAATCCACCAGCCAATACTCTTTCACCCCCGCCTGCATATATATTTCCTGCTTCCTACCCCGGTCATACATCCAATTACTTGGCGAAAGGATTTCCACTACTAAATCCGGCTCTGCTTCAATGTTATTCTCACCCACAATATCTAATCTGCTCTTGGCTACAAACAAAATATCCGGTTGTACGGGCACTTCTTGATCAGGCAACCGCACAGCTACTGGAGATGTAAGTACCAGGCCCAAATCATGCTTTTCGGCATAATGACGCATACGGGCTGACAATGAAGTGGCTGAATTTTGATGCTCAATTGAAGGTGGCGGACTCATATACAACTCTCCATCTATGACTTCATACTTAAAACCGTCATCGGGCAGCCGCAGCCAATCGGCATATGTCCACTCCCCTTGTGGCGGCAGGTCTATTTTTATTGGCGGTGTTAATGTTGCCATCTGTCACACTCCCGTTCGCTTTGTTCATAGAGACGTTGCCATGCAACGTCTCTACCTGTTTGCGCCATTGTAACACAACTAAGCAAAGCTGTTGCTCATCTTTACCCACGCTTCCAGGGCGCGGAGGGCGGCACCGCTGTCAATAGCTTCGGCCGCTTTTGACAGCCCGGCGCGCAGATCATCATCGGCCACGCTCAGGGTGGCGGCGGCGTTGAGCAGCACAATGTCGCGGCGTGGCCCTTTGTCCTTGCCGCTCAAAATATCGTGGGTGATCTGGGCATTTTCTTCCGGCGTGCCGCCGATAAAGTCATCCAGGTGGCCCCGTGCCAACCCCAGGTCGGCCGGGTCTAGTTCATAGGTTGTTACACGGCCGTGCAACAAACGACTGACCCGGTTCGTCCCTGCCGTAGACAGTTCGTCCAGCCCATCCGCGCCATGCACCACATAGGCTGCTTTGCTGCCCAATGCCTGGAGCACCTGGGCCATCGGCTCGGTCAGGTTGGGATCAAAAACACCAATTAACTGGTAAGCGGCCCCCGCCGGGTTGGTCAGCGGGCCGAGGATATTGAAGATAGTACGCTGGCCGATTTCGCGGCGCGGCGGCCCGGCAAACCGCATCGCCGGGTGGTGATGGATGGCATACAAAAAACCAAAACCCACTTCCTGCACACAGGCCGCCACCTGCTCCGGCGTCAAATCTAGATTGCCCCCAAGCGCCATGAGCACATCGGCCGAGCCGGATTTGCTGCTGGCGGCGCGGTTACCGTGTTTGGCGACCTTCATGCCCGCGCCCGCGACCACGAAGGCGGCCGTTGTCGAAATGTTGAAGGTGTGTTTACCATCACCGCCCGTGCCCACCGTGTCTACCATCATGTCGCCCGCTGCCAACGGCACATGCACAGGGACGACATGCGCCCGCATGGACTTCGCGCTGCCGGCAATTTCGTCCACCGTTTCCCCCTTCATACGCAGCGCCGTCAGGTAACAGCCAATCTGCGCGGGCGTGGCTTCGCCACCCATGATGTCGTTCATGGCCGCTTCCGCCTGCGCCAACGTCAGGTGGCGGAAGTTAATGACCTCAGCAATTGCTTCGCGAATTCCCATCTTTTCCTCCGTTATACGTAAACCCAAACTGCTCACTGTTCACTGCTCACTGTTTACTGATTACTCCTCAAACTCGCCGGGAAACCCCTTAATCCGTGCCGTCAGGACTGTTTCCCCGGCGGTGTTGGTGATGGTACAGTCCAGCCAGACCCAGCCTTTGTCGGAGAGTTCGGTGATGGTGGCTACGGCCGTGACCGTATCCCCCACATACACCGGCCCTAAAAATTCAAAGTGCATTTCCGTCGCCAGGAAGTTCCACAGGCCGCCAATGTGCGTCAGCAGACTGGCGGTGAGCAGACCCGGCACAATCCGCCGCCCAAAGCGGGTCTGGGCGGCAAAACTATCATCGGTGTGCAGCGGATTCACATCCCACGTCGCCCCGATGAACAACGCCACTTCACCATCCGTCAACGTCCGGGTAAACTGCCCCTTCTCGCCAACGGCAATCTTCTGCGGGGTACGATGGGTAAGTTTTGGTCTATTGACAGACATTCCACTGCTTTCCGTACAACGGCTGAACTGCTAGTCCGCGCCCTACATTTGAAAGCTCTATAAGGACTTACCATGAGGCATTTACGCCTCGTCTTCGCTATAGTTAAACTCAACTCTGCTTTGGCGAATGACTTCATCAAGGATGTTTCGCAAATAACCCTGAGCGGTTGCCTCTTTGAATCGCTGCCGCAAAATAGCGAGATTGATAATTTCCTCGATGCAGTTCATATACTTTTCGACAATCGTTTTGATGGGGTATTGCCTTTCCGCGGCTGTTCGTAGTTTTCGCTTCAACTCATTAACTTCTTCTTCCGATTTGATCACGAAAGAAATCGGGTAACGCTCAATCTTGTCTATATCAAGGAAGTATTTCCTTACATCCAATGTTTCCGTAACTTGAAAGAATCTACCGAGGGGACGCATAACGAAATCAATACCACCATCGTTTGCATTGGTACGCCCAGTTTTATAGAGTTTCAAGTTTTCTTTTTTAATGCTTTCCAGGCTATAGCCAAAGTAAACCGGCTGGTCATGATAATAAAACTTCAGAATAGCGTAACTCACTATCTCGAATATTCGTGCGTCAACGTTGGGAGCGAGTAATCCTGAGATGAAATCTTCTACTGTAGGGTCACCTTCCACCGTAATGATCTTTAGACGCTCACAAGTTTCAATGAACTTCTCAAACGCCCCACGTTTTGCTTCTATGTATTGGTGTATGATTCCTATGATTGATTGTGCAATGCTGTATGTCTTTCCCCCTACTATAATTTTGAGAAGGTTTTCGTTTATCCAGTAACGGTTCGTTTGCGAGTCTCGAAGAATCGGGACATATTCAACCTGCGGAAAATATTTCTTGAATTCCTCATTCATTCGACTATTGAGCGCGTGGTTCTGTAGTTTACTCCCGAAAGGTAGTTCTCGTTGCCGCCGAAACAAATCGCTAAATCTTGCCCCCTCGTAGTCTCGGTAATCATTTCCCTTGTCAAATCCATTCTCCAAATAATCCTCAACCAGAACGTAAATAGCGTAAATGTTTGCAAAGCTTCCTCGTGCTTTTGCACCGCGAGTTGCCGATTTGGTCTTGATGTTCAAGTATTGAAGCAAATGGCTCTTTTCATAGATGTCCTCCCATGCTTCGCCAAATGCTAAGATAAGAACTTGTTGAATTTGACTCGTGAATTCGTGTTCCATATTATGGGCGTTCTAGTAACCGTTGCTGAGTAGGAGCGGTTTTTTCATAGGTTCGCGGTTCCCGTCTGAGTTCTTCACCTTTGTAACAAGTAAGTATCTCCAATCGTCGAAGTCCTATTTTGACGTACTCCTCCTCTATTTCTATGCCGACAGAATGCCGTCCCCACTTTTTAGCAACAACAGATGTTGTGAAAGTGCCTGAGAAAGGGTCAAGGATCAAATCACCGGAGTTTGAACTAGCAAGAATAATACGCTCTAGCAATGCTATAGGCTTTTGCGTGGGATGATTTTCGTATTCGTCCATCCTGTATCGGACTCTAGGGATTTCCCAAACGTTGCCAGGAACCTTTTTAGTGTTATACACAGAAGGTATGGGTTTTCGATAGTCAATCAGTTTACGCTCCGCCCCAGTCTTGGCTTGAACCAAGATGTCCTCCGTGTTGAAGGTATACTGCTTCTTGTCTTTGGCACAAAACAAGATTGGCTCATATAAAGAACCAAAATATCTTTTTGCCTGAACACCTGAACTGTCGTAGAACCATACCACCCTCGACAGGATATGCAGTTTTTTGCTTAAGTAAATGTCGAGGTATGGCATATTCTGGGTAGCGGCCATTAAATATAGGCTACCTGTAGATTTGAGTTTCCTCACGCATAAGTCAAGCCAATGATAACACCACTCCCGATACTCCTCGTCAGAAGCCCATTTGTCCTTTCTACCGTTAAAATCTTTACCAATATTGTAGGGGGGGTCAGCAAAAACAAGGTCTACCGAAGCATCAGGAATTTCATCTGAGAGGATTTGAAGTGCATTACCCCAATATACCGTGTGATTGTCTTTTTCAAATACTCGAGTCATCTTCTACTCCTTAAAAACCTCTGAGTGGTGTGTTGAACGCAAGTATACATTGGAAGCGACTTGAACGCTTACTTGCTGGTGATCCGCATAATGGAAGCTTTGAATCACGGTATTGGGGCCGTGCTAACATTCGGCTTCTTTAAGAAATTGGATGTGCCCATGACCCCCAACACCTATCTCACTTTTATAACTTTTAGCCAGTTGCCGCCGCGTTCGCTGTTGGCGTATTGGATAGCTTCGGCGGAACCGAGAACAACCACACGGCAAAGTATCACATGAACTAATAAAACCGCAATGACCTGCTCAACCATCGCCGTTTTTGTTTTGGGTGTATCGTCTGTATAATTTTCAAGCATAAACCTTCTTACCAATGGCTCCAATGACTGGTGGAGTAAACTATGCCAAATGCTTTGAAAGTTGGGCCGCACCGTTTTTTCTTCTTTAGCCGTGAAGGAAACGAGCCGCCGCATATTCATGTGGAAACGGCCGATAATGCCGCCAAATTCTGGTTGATTCCGGTCGAACTGGCCTGGGCCGTTGGTTATAATCCCAGAGAATTGCGCCGATTGAGAGAACTGGTAGAAGAACATGTAGATGAATTTCTGGAGAAATGGAATGACCACTTTAGCCCCCGTTAAACCTACAACTTCGGGCAGCCCAACGGCCGTCCTCGCCACCCATGTCCGTTTTCAAGATGAAGCCCTGGTGGTGCGCTTGTCTGACGGCCGTGAAATTTCTGCCCCGCTGGAATGGTTCCCGCGCCTGCGGGACGCCACCGACGAGCAGCGCCATAACTGGCGCTTGATCGCCCGTGGCATCGGCATCCACTGGGAAGACGTGGACGAAGACATAGCTGTCAGCACCCTGTTAAAGAGCTGGTAAACATCGAAGTTACTGGGCAATTTCAACGGTATTGGCCAGCCCATTCAGCGTTACCACACAATCATTCAACACATCACGCCCCAGAATCATTTGCTGGTTTTCCCGATCAGCTACCACCGGCAAATACACCTGGTAATCGCCCAGGCGCACATAAGCCAGGTACACATCAACCAGATGACTGGGGCCAGAAATCCCACGCATCCACCGCCGTCCCGCCTTGATAGCGCCAATTTGTTTCAGATAGACCAATGGTGCCATCGTGGCATCACTACCCGAATCAACGATCGCTGATAGGGTCAATCTCTCGTCACCGTTCATGCCCCAAATGGTCGTTTCGGCGACAGGCATGGGCGGATCATAGGTGTTGTCGTATTGGTAGGTATACACGTTCATTATCCGGTCTCGGTTACCAAGTGGATTGAGGGATTGCGGAATGTATCTATGGGCATTTCCCGCACGGCCGTGATCCAGACAAACTGGCCTGCGTATTGGGCATAGATACGACGGCTCAACGCTTCCAGGTCGTGATCATGGTCAACAAGTTGGCCGCCCAGAATGGCCACATGCTGGCCCAAATACCTTTCCTTCAACATCGGATGCAGAGCGATGTAGGCAGCCATCTCCCTGTCCACCGCTTCATCTGGCTCACTCCAATCAATCGTGTCGGTCTCAGCAACAGCCGGTAAACTTTCATCTAACACGGCCGTAATCACCTCAACCACATCACTTTGGCGACTAAGCGCCAATTGCTGCGCCCGCCGATACAAGGCATCTGGAATTGTTAGCGTCACTTGCATACGACCACTCCTTTCTAAAATGGATACACGGATGGCACGGATTGAACGGATTTTCACGGAAAAAAGAAAAAATCCGTGTTTATCCGTTTTATCCGTCCAATCCGTGATCCCATTTCCTATTTCACCTTCGTCACGCGCAGCCAGTTGCCGCCGCGTTCGCTGTTAGCGTGTTGGATGGCTTCGGCGGAACCGAGGACAACCACACGGCCGTGCTCCCTCACCCCCGCCAACACCTCCCCCAACGCCGCAAAATCGGCCGCCGTCGTAGATAGCACCTCCTCGCGTAGCTGCTGCCGGTAGGCGTCCGTCACATTTGCCAGATAGCGCGACAGCGAGGTGTACCCCTTGGCGTCCGGCAGTTCATAGGCATCCATACTGCTAATCGCGCCAATGATGCTTTTGGTCAGTTCATCGTTGTGCAGGGGCTGGCGCAAAAAGGCGGGCACACCGGCATAATTCGCCAGCGTCCCCAGCAAGTTCGGGTCACGATACGAAAGGAAGCTGTAAACGCCCGTGTTGTGGCTGAAGCTGACCATGCCGCCATACGCCCCACCCTGCACCCGAATCTTGTCCCACAGGTAGGTGGTGCGCAGGTAATTGTTGATCACGGCAATCGAGCCATGCAGCTTGTAGCCCAACTCATACAGATTGGCCCCCTGCGCCACATAGTTCACCTGCGCCGGGATGGTCAAGCCTTCCGGCGTGGTGTCGCCCTGCCACTGCCAACGCTGCGTGGCCACGGGCACATCGGGCAGGCTGGCGATAAAGCCGGCCAATCGTGGCTGGAACTGCGCCCAATTGGCCGCGTCCAGGGTGACGTTGACGATCAGATTGCGGCGGCTGATGAGCGTTTGCCGCACCTGTTCTAATTTTGCCAGCACACTGGGCCAGTCGCTCTCCATCTCCGCCGCTAACTGGCGCAGGGCAAAGAGGTAGGCAATGCCACTGGTCTGCTCGGAGGCCCAATCGCTTTCGTTGAAGGTGGCCCGTAAACGGCCGTCGGCCACACTATGCCCACCCGGAATCAGCCCCGCCTCCAGCCGGGCAATGGATTCATACACCATTTGTCGCAGCCGGTCACGGTTGTCCAGCTTCACCGTCAGCAGCACGTCGCGGGCAATATCCAGCAGGTCATCCGCCTGGGCCATCGTCGCCTTGCCCCGCAGGAAGAGCCAGGCAGCCGCCTCAGTTTCGCCCCGTTTAGAAGCCATGTGGCGCGAGGCATGGAGACCGCCCGTCTTGCGGCCGATCCGCTGCTGCAACTTCACATAATCTTCGCTTTCGGTACCCACTTCGGTGAGGGCACGGCCGTACAACCCCACCAACGGCAGCAATTCCTGGGGCAGCGTGTGCAAATTCAGCCCCATGTCCAGATAAACAATGCCATTGGTAAACAGGTCGTGGGTGATCACCTCCGCCCCGTGCAGGGCTTCGCGGGCAAAGGGGATCGGTTTGTTTTCTCTGTCCAGGTCGGCCAGCGTCAGCCGGGGGATGGTCGCTAACGCTACCGGGTCGTCCGGCTTCTCTTGCAGCGCCTTCAACTGCTGCGTGGTGGCGATGATGTCCTCAATTTGGCGTTCGTTGAGGCGGGATTGCACGGCCGTCAACTTTGCCTTCTCTTCCGCCTCCATCCGCGCTTGCAGTTCCGGGTCTGGCTGCAAAACCAGCGTCACGCGATGGTTGTTTGCCAGCAGGTAGGTGCGGATGAGTTCTTGCAGATAGGCGGGGTTGGCGGCGAGTTGGGTTTTGACGGCCGTTAACGGCGCTTCATATTGCAACGGTTCCAGCGGATCAAAGTCATACACCCAATTTCGCAGCGCCCGGATCATCAACGACAGGCCACGCGGAAAGGAGCCGGTATTGTTTTCGCGGAGACTAAATTCGATGGTGTTGATGGCCGCTTCAATCATCTCCGGCTCAATGCCTTCGGCCGCCAGTTTTTCCAATGTCTGCAACACCAGCGGCTCCACTTTGTCCACGTTTGCCAATTCCACCCCTTTCAGACCGGTGGAAAAGGTGGCCTGACGCAGCGCCCCGGAAATACCGCCGCCAATGGTGTCACTGCCCAGCCCGGAATCCATCAACGCCTTACGCAGCGGCGAGGCGGGGGTGCTGACCACCGCGTAGGACATGACACTCAGCGCCATTTGCAGCGCCGGGTCGAGGATTTCCGGCAGTACCCAGTTGAGGCTGACATACGCTTTTTGTTCGCCGTCGGCGGTGACGGCATACGGCCGTACTACCCGTTTCGGCTCCACAAATGGCTCATGCAAAGGGATGGCCGACTCTACTTTGGCGGCATCAAACCCGCTCAGGTATTCATCCAGCAAGGCCAACCGCTTCTGCGGGTCATCATCGCCATAAAAGAAAATCCGCGCATTCGATGGGTGGTAATAGGTTTCGTGGAAGCTGCGGAACTGCTCATAGGTCAGGTTGGGCATCACCGTCGGGTCGCCGCCGGAATCATGCCGGTACACATTGTCCGGGAAGAGCGACTCCTTCACCGCCTTATACAACACCCCCTCCGGCGACGAATACGCCCCCTTCATCTCGTTAAACACAATGCCCTTGTAAATGAGCGGCTCGTCCGGGCTGTTTAATTCATAATGCCACCCTTCCTGCTCCAAATGGTGGGGTGTAATCAGTGGATGAAATACGGCGTCCAGGTACACGTCCACCAGGTTATACAACTCTTTGCTGTTGGTGGTGGCTACGGGATAGGTGGTGAAGTCGGCGGCCGTAAAGGCATTCAAAAAGGTCTTAAACGACCCCTTCGCCAGTTCAATAAACGGCTCCTTCACCTGATACTTGCGCGACCCACCCAACACCGCATGTTCCATGATGTGCGGCAGCCCGGTGGAATCTTCCGGCGGGGTGCGGAAGGTGATGCCAAACGCCTTGTTCTCGTCATCATTTTGCACCGACAGCAGTTCCGCGCCCGTTTTCACGTGCCGGTACAACGTCGCCTTGCTGTTCAATTCTTCAATATAACTCTCTTGAATCAACTCAAAACCATGGGAATTCATTACATTACCTCACCTTGTGGGATATTTAACGCGGAGGCGCAGCGATGCAGAGAAAACCTCTCCGCGCCTCTGCGTCTCTGCGTCTCTGCGTTGAAAAACGGATCATAGTACGTTATACGCAAAGCGCAATACGATTCATAATCCACCGCCGGTCACACCGCCGGTCACACCGCCGGTGACACGCAGCATCTGGTTGCCGCCGCGTTGGAATTCGTAATTGACTGGTTCAATCACGGCCGTCACCCCCTCCCTCTGCATCACTTCCATTAACGGCCGTAAATGCCTCGACTCTCGACATTCCAAATCCAACAGCGGAAATATCCGCACTTCTCCGGCCACACGCACCATCTCGCGCACGGCCGTGACGTGAAAATCAAATGACAACTGCTCGCCATACAAAAAGAGAAAGTGCGAACACAACGCCAGACCAAAATCCCCGTCGGCAAAGGGCAAATGAGGGAGAGAAATGGGTTGGTAACGGCCGTCCGCCTTCCCCGCTTCATAATCCTGCAAAAAGCGCGTCATTGCCGCCAGCCGTATCTCGCCCAAACGCTCCGGCGATGGGATGGTCGTCCACACATAATCCGCCATCGTCTGCCGCACCTGGTTTAGAATCAGCGGATACGCTTCCTGAACGCGCTGCTCAATTTGGGCGGCGCTGAACTGGTAGAGCGGGTCAATGGAAAGTACGGCCGTGCCCCGTGCCGTCATCTCCGCATTAAAACTCGCCGGCCCATCGGCACAGCCCAAAATCCGCCGCCCCTCGTCTACGGCCGTCAGCGCAAACATCCCCCGATACTCCGCCAATGACCGACCCCAGGGCACCACATTTTCCAAGACCACTGTCATCACATCTCCAAATAGTGGCTACGTGTCATTCCGAGCGAAGTCCGCGGAGCGAGGAATCTTCCGCCTTCATCAACGTAGAGGATTCCTCCTCGAGGACTCGTCGGAATGACAATTTTCTTGATCCGCGTTCATCCGCGTTCCATTCCCGTCTTGGGAATCATCAAAGATTACGCAGATTTCACCGATTAACAATCTGCGTAATCTGCGAAATCTTTGATTTTCTCTATCTGCGTCCTATTCCTAACGGCCGTCTAAAAAATTCTGCAATACCCGCCGCCCATGTTCCGTCAGAATACTCTCCGGGTGAAACTGCACCCCCACCACCGGAAACTCCTTATGCCGCACCCCCATCACCTCGCCCTGGCTGGTGAACGCCGTCACTTCCAGGCAGTCCGGCAGCGGCTCCTGCACAATCAGCGAATGGTAACGTGTGGCCTGGAACGGGCTGGGGATGCCGTTAAACAGCCCTTCGCCATTGTGGTACACCCGCGACGTTTTGCCGTGCATCAGGCGCGGCGCGCGCACCACCTGCCCGCCAAACGCCTCGCCAATGCACTGATGCCCCAGGCAAACACCCAAAATCGGCGTCGTTGGCCCCAGTTCGCGCAGCAAATCCAGCGAAATGCCGCCATCATGTGGGTCGCCCGGCCCCGGGCTGATGACAATATGATCCGGCCCCATCGCCCGCACCTGCTCCACCGTCACCTGATCATTGCGAAACACACGAACCTCCTGCCCCAACTCGCCCAGATATTGCACCAGGTTGTAGGTGAACGAATCGTAGTTGTCTATGACGACTATCATGGCTTTCCTCCATTTGGGAGTGAGCAGTGAGCGGTCAGCAGTAAGCAGTCATCTCTCCGCACTGCTTACTGCCCACTGCTTACTGCTCACTGCTTACCGGGCAGCACCAGCCCCATCATCTCTTTCATGCGGTCCACTTTGGGTTGGGACACGGCCGTAGCCTGCGCCGCCCCTTTCGCCAACAACCGGTATAACTCCGCCGGGTCGGCCATCAATTGATGATACCGCTCCCGGATGGGCGTCAGCGCCGCAATCGTCACCTCCGCCACCCGTACCTTCAGGTCGCCATACCCCCGTGCATCGGCAAAATCTGCTTCCACTGCGGCCTGGCTCTTGCCGGTGAGCGCCTGGTAGATTTCCAGCAGGTTATTCACCCCCGCCTTCGCCGGGTCATCAGAAAAGCGAATCTCCCGCCCCGAATCCGTCACCGCCCGTTTGAAGGAGCGCATGATCTCATCCGGCTCATCCAACACCCGCACCGCATGGCCGCGCACCTGCGCCAGACTCTTCGACATCTTCACCGTTGGGTCATCCAGCCCCATCACCCGCGCCCCCACCTCCGGGATCACCGGCTGCGGAATGACAAAAAACTCCTCTTCATAGAGGCTGTTAAACCGTTGGGCAATGTCCCGCGCCAGTTCCACATGCTGCTTCTGGTCTTCACCCACCGGCACCTCATGGGCGTCGTAAAAAATGATGTCCCCGGCCATCAGCACCGGGTAATCGAGCAAGCCGGTCAACACACTCTCTTGCCGGGCGGACTTGTCTTTGAACTGGGTCATACGTTGCAGCCAGCCCAGCGGCGTGATGCAGTTGAGTAGCCAACACCCTTCGGCATGAGCCGTCACATGGCTCTGCACAAAGATCGTACACTTGTCCGGGTCCAGCCCCGCTGCCAACAAAATGGCGGCCATTGACAATGTTTCGTGGCGCAATTGTTCCGGCACTTGCGGCACTGTCAGACTATGCAAATCCACCACACAAAAGAAGTTTTCCTTCTCATCCTGTTTCGCCACCCAATTTTTATAAGACCCCAGGTAATTGCCCAGATGCACATTCCCGGTCGGTTGGATGCCGCTGAATACACGTTTTTTGGTCATAATGTTCCTTGCTTGTAATTGGTAAACGGTTATCGGTCTAGCCACACTGATTACTGCTTACTGATTACTGCTTACTATAAAACCCCCTGCTCCGCCTTATCCACTGCCACCAGCAGAGCGCGGGCTTTGTTGAATGATTCTTGATACTCGCTCGTCGGGTCGCTGTCGGCCACAATGCCCGCGCCCGCCTGCACATAGATGGTGTCGTCCTGCATCACCATCGTGCGGATGGCGATGCAGGTGTCCATGCTGCCATCGTAGCTAAAGTAACCGACCGCGCCCGCATACAGGCCGCGCCGTTCATCCTCTAGCTCTTCAATGATCTCCATCGCTCGCACTTTGGGCGCACCGCTGACTGTGCCGGCCGGAAAGGTGGCCCGCATCAGGTCGAAGGCGTCCATGCCCGGTTTGATCCGCCCCGTCACGTGGCTGACGATGTGCATGACATGGCTGTACCGCTCAATGGTCATCAGGTCGCTCACTTTCACGCTGCCATATTCGCTGACACGGCCGATGTCGTTCCGCCCCAGGTCTACCAGCATCACGTGTTCGGCGCGCTCTTTGGGGTCGGCCAACAGTTCCGCCTCCAACGCTTTATCTTCTTCCGGTGTCTGGCCGCGCCACCTCGTCCCGGCAATGGGGCGCACGGTGGCGGTGCCATCTTCCAGCCGCACATGAATCTCCGGCGACGCGCCAATCACCTGCAAATCCAGTTCACCAAAGTCGAAGTAGAACATGTAGGGTGAGGGGTTCAACATACGCAGGGCGCGGTAAATGGCGAAGGGGTGGGCGCTGGTCTGGCGGCTGAAGCGCTGGCTGAGCACCACCTGGAAAATGTCCCCGGCGGCGATGTACTCTTTGGCCTGGCGCACCATCTGCTCGTAGCGGGCCTGTTCCATGTTGCTGGTTAGTTGATGCCCGTTACCATTCCGTCCACGGTGAAAACGTAACCCAGGGATGGCGGGCAACGGCCGTAACAACCTCTCTGCCACTCGCTCAATCATCTGAATCGCCTCCACGTAAGCCGCTTCCACATCCCCATTCACACGGGCATTCGCCAGAATGAGCAGCCGGTGGCGGGCATGGTCAAAGACCACCAGCGTATCCGCCAGCAGGAAGATGGCGTCGGGGATGTCCAGAACAGCGGTTGCCGTGTCTGGCAGCCGCTCAAAAAAACGCACCACATCATAGCCCAGATACCCCACCGCCCCCCCCTGAAAGCGCGGTAATCCGGGCAGGTCGGCCGGTGTAAACTGCGCCATCTCCGCCTTGACCACATGCAAAATATCCTCGCCCTCGGCCAACGTGCGGCTTTCGCCATTGCTCGTCACCGTGCGCCCTTTCAAGGAAATCAGCCCACGCGGATTGACACCCACGAAGGAGTACCGCCCCACCTGTTCCCCCCCTTCCACCGATTCCAGCAAAAACGAAGCGCCAAACTGCTCCATCAACTTCAAATAAACCGAAACCGGCGTCTCCAGGTCGGCGGCAAACTCCCGGTACACCGGAATCAAATTCGCCGGCCCCGCCGCCAGTTCCCGAAATGCTGCCAAAGTAGGTGTATACACTGTGTTCATAATCGAAATTATGAATTATGAATTATGAATTATGAAGGGCGTTCCTAATTCATAATTCATAATTCCTAATTACTTACCTCCGGCAAATGGCTCATCGCTTCCGCAATCGCCGCCGCCGGATAGTCGTAATCTTCCAATTCGCCGTTGAAGTACGCCTGGTAAGCCATCATGTCAAAGTGGCCGTGCCCGGACAGGTTGAAGGCGATCACCTTTTGTTCGCCCGATTCCTTGCAAGCCAGCGCCTCATCAATGGCCGCCCGTACCGCATGGGACGATTCCGGCGCGGGGATAATGCCTTCCGCTTTGGCAAACGTCACCGCCCCTTCAAACGTGGCTAATTGCTGAATGGCGCGGGCTTCAATGTAGCCAGCGTCTACCAATGCACTCACCTGCGGCGCCATGCCATGATAGCGCAGCCCGCCGGCATGGATGCCCGGCGGCACAAAGGTGTGGCCGAGTGTGTGCATCTTGACAATGGGGGCCATGGCGGCCGTATCGCCAAAATCAAACGCATATTGGCCACGTGTCATCGTCGGGCAAGAGGCCGGTTCCACAGCAATGACCCGCGTTTTCTGGCCGTTGGTCAGGTTCTCGCGGATGAAGGGGAAGGTGAATCCGGCAAAGTTAGAACCGCCGCCGGCGCAGCCAATGACCACGTCGGGATATTCACCGGCCATGGCCAGTTGCTCCAATGCTTCCAGCCCGATGACGGTCTGGTGCATCAGGACATGGTTCAACACGGATCCCAGGCTGTACTTTTTGGCGCCGCCGGAGGTAGCAGCCACTTCCACCGCTTCGGAAATGGCGATGCCCAGCGAGCCGGGGGAATCGGGGTCTTGTTGCAGCAGGGCACGGCCGTACTGGGTGCGGTCCGTTGGGCTGGCATATACCTCCGCGCCAAAGGTTTGCATGATGACCCGGCGGTACGGCTTCTGATGGTAACTGACCTTGACCATGTACACCTCCAAATCCAGGCCAAAAAAGTTGCAGGCCATGGCCAGCGCCGATCCCCACTGCCCGGCCCCGGTTTCGGTGGTCAGCGCCTTGGTGCCCGCTTCTTTGTTGAAGAAGGCCTGGGGCACGGCCGTGTTCGGCTTGTGTGACCCCACCGGGCTGACCCCTTCATACTTGTAGTAGATGTGGGCGGGTGTATCCAGCGCCTTTTCCAGGCGGTGGGCGCGGAACAGGGGCGTGGGCCGCCACAGTTTGTAAATCTCGCGCACCGGTTCCGGGATTTCAATATACCGTTCCGTGCTGATCTCTTGCAGGATCAGGCTCATGGGGAACAGCACACCCAGAAAGTCCGGCGTTACCGGCTCCTTTGTGCCCGGATGCAATACCGGCTGCGGCGGCACGGGCATGTCCGCGTTGATGTTGTACCAGGCTTTGGGCAGTTTGCTTTCGTCTAATTGATATTTGGTTGTTTCGGTCATCGTATCCTCCATTTTTTGTAATTGGGTAATTGAGTAATTACGTCATTACGTAGTTACCCAATTACGCCAAATAAAAACGCTCTCGTCCCAGGCGAAACTATCTTCGCCTACGGGACGAGAGCGTTCAAAATAAACATCTCCCGCGGTGCCACCCTGTTTAAGCTGGTTGTTGGTTAAACAAAAAACGCGCCGATGAAAGCGCGTCGAGTTTGTTAGCCAGCTTCACTCATATTGCCTTCTCAATGGTCAATTGATAATTGTTAATTGTCAATTGAAAAGGCTTTGCCCTGATAACGGTGGCAACTCCGGCTCTGGCTACTTGGTTTGCAACAACTTCTGAGTTGTTACAAACAGTTCATCAAAGCAACTCCCTGGCCCATTCGCCAACTGCGCCGTTATCAACCTTGCACCAAAGTGGCTGACTCTCTAAAACTCGCTGTGTTGGGTACTATTCCAGTTCAACGTTGTTGGTTGTTAAGTTGGGCGGGATGGTAGCATGGGAGTACGGCCGTGTCAAGGCAAATTTGGCGACTTCAGCAATTCGAAATATGGTCTAAACCGTAGGGGTGGGGCAGGCGGGCCACGTTTTGGTTTTGCACAAAGGAAGTAGTTCCCGCCTGTCTCACCCCGTTTTGCGGCCACATGGGGCGAGACGGCGCGGGCAAAAGGGCCGCTATCAGAGCCAGTTCAACCCCCGCCGTCCCGCCCCTACAGCTCATTGATTTCATATTTCGAATTGCTGTGGCGACTTGGCGACCGGCGGCGTCTATGTTTTAATGCAGCCCGTGACAGAGATGAGAGAGCTTCCCAAAGAGGATAATTGGCGGCGGCATGTGTGGCTGCTGCTGGTACTGGGTGTGGTCACGGCCGTTGCTCTGCTCTATTACCTGCACGTGGAACTGACCTTTACCGGGGGGCAGATAGGCGCACCACTCGACGATGCCTGGATTCATTTTCAATTTGCCCGTAACCTCAGCCAGGGGTACGGTTTCAGCTATAACCCCGGCGAACCTCAGCCCGGTTCCACCGCTCCCTTGTGGACGTTGCTGCTGGCAGCCGTAGGATTATTCACACATGAATTTTTGATCCCGGCCCTGCTGCTAAGTACCTTTTTTTTACTATTGACGGTCTGGCTGAGTTATGGTTTTGCCGCCTGGCTCACCGACAGTTGGTGGGCCGGATTTCCGGCGGGGTTGGGAGTCGCATTGGCGGGGCGGCTGCTGTGGGCCGGGCTGGCGGGTATGGAGACAACCGCTTTTGCCGCGCTGAGCCTGGCCGCCGTCTGGTTGTATGCGCGGCAGGGATTACGGCCGTTGCCCACCTTCCTCTTTGCTCTGGCCAGCCAATTGCGGCCAGAAGGGCACGCGCTGTTTGCCTTGGCATTGGCGGATACCGCCGGGCAATGGTTAATGGGTAATGGTCAATGGTCAATGGTCAATTTGAAAGCAATGGCGCGGCAGGTGGGGGTGGCGCTGGCAATTTATCTGGCGGTGGCCTTGCCATATGTGCTGTTTAGCCTGAGTGTGACGGGACGGCCGTTGCCCAATACCTTTTATGCCAAAGTGGGGTCAGAGCAGTTGTTTAGCTGGCGTACCTTTCGGGAGACGGCCTGGCTGCATTGGAGCGATAACCCGGTAGCATTGGTGCTGGCTTTTATTGGTCTCATCCCCACCTGGCGGCGCAGCCGGTTAACTGTGTTATGGCTGGTGGGGCTGCCGCTGCTCACGGCCGTTCTCATAGACCAGACCTGGCATCACGGCCGTTACACTATGCCCCTTATTCCTTTCCAGATGGTCGTGGCGGCAGTGGGGGTGTGGTGGCTGGTGCAGAAAGCGGAGGAACGGGGGAGCAGGGGAGCAGGGGAGCAGGGGAGCGGGGGAGCAGGAGAGCAGGGGAGCGGGGGAGCAGGAGAGCAGGAGAGCAGGAGAGCAGGAGAGATTT
>CAZOPF010000063.1:0-5549 GCA_964581605.1 uncultured Ardenticatenaceae bacterium | reverse complement strand
GAGCAGGGGAGCGGGGGAGCAGGAGAGCAGGAGAGCAGGAGAGCAGGAGAGATTTCCCCTCAGCCCCTTTTCTCCTCTGCCCCTCTGCTCCTTTTCGCCTCTGCCCCTCTGCTCCTTTTCGCCTCTGCGTTTCTCCTACTCCTGGGTGCTTCCTGGCAGTTCCGCCCCTGGGCCAATATGCTGGCGCAAAATGTGAATGAAGTGTTGGAAATTGATGTGGCATTGGGCAAATGGCTGGCGGAAAACACACCATCTGATGCGCTGATTGCGGTAGACGATATTGGGGCGATTGCCTTTTTGTCTGAACGGCAGATTGTGGATATGAATGGGTTGATTTCGCCGGAGGTATGGCCGGCCGTGCGCCAACCGGTTGGTCTGCCACGTGATACCCGCCTGACCCGCGCCCTCTCCCAAAGCCAACCTGACTACATTGCTGCCTTTCCGCTATGGCATTGGCCGCTGACGCAAAACAGGGTCGTTGCCCACCCCCTGCACACTGTCAAAACCGGCACACATACCATTGTTTTTCAGCCAGAAGCAGTCGTGTATACGGCCGCCTGGCCCTATCTGGATTCCGCCCAGCCGAAAACGGCCGTTAACGCCATTTTTGGCAATGCGATTGAATTGGTCGGGTACGATCAACTGGTAACGGAGACGGCCGTTAATCTCACTTTCTACTGGCGCAGTCTGGCCCCGGTAATGGCTGATTATGATCTGTTTGTGCATTTGCTGGATGAGCATGGCAATCTAGCATCTCAGGTTGATCAGCAGCCGGTGGAAGGATTAGCACCCACCAGCCAATGGCAACCCGGCGATGTGATCCGGCACTCTGTCACCCTGCCCTTGCCGCCTGAATTGCCAGGGGGGAGCTACGATTTGCGTGCTGGTTTGTATTTGCGTGAAACAGGGGAACGGCTGACGGCCGTTGGTCCGACAGCTGCTGAAAATATAGCCGTTTTACATTCGATTTACATCACCCCCTCCCCGTGATCCACCCGCTAATTGCAGTAACAACCAGGAGGCGGCGTTTTGGTTGACGGCCGCCAACACCAAAGAAGCTGTAGAGGGCAGGGCATATTTGACTTGGTTTTTTGTTGGTCTCGTAAAATCATCGTGTTTTTCACCTAACAATCAACGAGATGTTTTTACAATGCTTCGGGTGTTTATCAGTGTAAGTAAGAGCAGAAATGGAAACGGTTGACCTATGAAGATAATTGCACCTGGCGTGACGGCCGTTTTGTTTGACTGGGATTTTACCCTGGCCTATACGTTGCAGCCGGATATGTCTCACATTGAACGCACGGCCGTGTTGTTCCAGCACCAGGGCGTCCATTACCCGTTAGAAGATTTCCAGGCCGCCAGAGAATCTCTCCTGGCAGATATTGCTTTGGGCCGGGCAGAGGGGGCCATTAAACCTCAGACTCGGAAAGAAATTATGGGATTTTACCAGCAAATACTCGGCCGTTTAGGTTATCCCGATACCAGCCGGGAGTTGGCATATCGGATGTATATTGCGTATGGGCAATTACCCACCTCGTTGTATGATGATGTGCTGACCACCCTGCATAAACTGCGGCGGGCTGGTATCGTTTTGGGTATTCTTTCTAACCACTCGACGACAGTACGCCCGGTGATGGAGCATCTGGCGGGTTCTTTTATTCCCAGTACGCATATCACCATCAGCGAAGAAGTAGGTGTGCATAAACCCAGCAAGAGCATATTTCGGCGGGCGGCCGCTCGGCTGCACACCCCTGCCTCGCAGTGTATGTATGTGGGCGATAACCTGAATGTGGATGCGATTGGGGCGGTGGAACAGGGAGCCTATGCCTGCGGTGTCTGGCTTGATAGAGCTAATCGTGGAACCATGCAAGATATTCCAGCCAATGTACATCATATTTCCTCACTTTCACATTTATTGGATCTTGTGCCGATTGGGGGACGACAGTGAAAAGGGCGCAAATAAACGAGGAACGGCCGTATTGTTAAGTTTTGCCGCAAGCCTCACTGCCTACCCTCGCCGTAGTTGATTGGGGATCAACCAAAAATGAGGGATACAATGCAATTACAAGAAATCAGAAACCAGATGTGGGTTGTGGTCAATGGCGAACCATTGCGTAAAGCCAAAGAGAGCGAGGTGAAACGATGGGCTGTGCAAAAAATTATTCAAGCCCTTCAAGCCGATAAAAGCTACGCCTTCTCCACTAAACACGCTGCTTCATAAATTTCCCATTTGTGTGTCCAAGAGCCACCTGATGAAAAGGAAAAATTTATATCAGTAATCAATGAGGAGTTCGCATCCTCAGATGCGAACCGTTTGGCATCTGAGGATGCCAAACTCCTCCTGGTAACATGATTGCCCTTTTATATGGTTGCCTATTGAGCTTCCTTCCAGACTGCCTCGAATTCTTCTAAAAAGTAACTGGCAAATGTAGGGTCATAGACGATAAGAAGGTTTTCGTCGTTGCTATCATTGGCGTTACCTGTGAAGTTGAAGGAGCCGAAGATGGTGATACGGCCGTCAATGACAATCACTTTATGGTGCATCAGGCGCCGGTTGCCATCCTGCCGCACCTGCAAATTATCCAACCCGGCATCCAGCATCTCGCCGTAATAGCTGTATTCCGTTTCTGACCCGGTTGTTTCAAAAACGCCCTGCACGTTCACACCTGCCTGTGCGCGTTCAATCATCGGTTCGCCCACATCCTCATGGGTGAAGGAAAACGCCATAAATTTGATATCGCTCTGTGCCTGCGACAGCAAATCGCCAATGATGGGCGCCACTTCAGTTTCTGAAGCGAAGTAGTTCTCCACGCGCACCCCACCGATGGTGAGTTGGTCGTTGGGGGTGGCTTCTGGTGACGTGGGGCCAAATGCGCGCTCATCGTACATCTCGTCCATTTCGGCCGTATAATTGGCGGCTAATGGGGGGGAATCCATGCGCACCAGGTTGTTGTTATAGCAATAAATGTCGTTGGTGGTGAAATTGGTGGAGCCCATCCAGACATAACGGCCGTCAATCACAATAAATTTGTTGTGCATCAGCGCCGAGCGGTCGTCTTCTACCACGCTTACGCCGTTGCGGCGCAGCCGGGCGATGCTGTCCAGGTCGGCATTATCTGTATCCGTCACCACACGCACCGTCACACCCCGTTCTTCTAATTCAATAAGCGCGTCAATCATGGGTGGCGCGTCAAAATCAAAAGCGGCCACATCCACCTGTAGCTCCGCGTTGAGCAGGTCGGCGGCAATGGTTTCGTCCAAACCGCCGGTTCGGTCTTCTTCGTCAGGGCAGGTGGGATTAATGAAGTAAATTTCGTACCAATCACCGCCCCCGCTGCCGTTATCGGAGGGCGCCGGTTCAACAACAACTTGCACATCATCACAGGCTACGGCCGCGACTAACGCCCCGCCGAACAAAAATAAAAGGGTCATCATCTTTCGCATAATATCTTCCTTCTCATTCATTGTGCTAAAGGGATTTTACCAATGCGCGAGAGAACGGGGCAATCAAATGACGGAGCAAAAGAGCCAGAGGATTCATTGAAACCCTTTGCCTCTGCATCTGATTATGGATATGTACCGGGGGAGAAGGGCCAGAAAGTTGCAACGGCCGTATCCCCTGCATACAATCGCCCCATGGCCGATGAGCAAGAATTTCAGAACCGGCTGCGGCAATTAGGCGTGGTCAAAGGAGCACGGCAGCTCAAGCCCGCGCCGCCCGTTGAGCCCGAACTGCTGGCCCCGGCACGGCCGTCCCCCTCCCCCCACACGCCCGCCCAACCCCTCCTCACCCTGCTGCCCGGCGCGGAAATGGTGGACACGGCCGTCGGCCAGACCCTCATCGTAGACCAGGTGTACCCGCTGCCCTACCAGCACGGCCGTCATGCCCTGGCCGACCTGCTGCACCACCAGCCCGCCAGCCTGACACCGCTGACCCGCGACGGCCGTTTTCAAGAACTCGATTTCCGCGACTTCCTCTTTCTGGACACGGAAACGACCGGGCTGGCCGGGGCCTCCACCATCGCCTTCATGGTTGGCGTGGCCTACTTTGAAGGGGAGGCGCTGGTCACACGCCAATACTTCGTGCCCGATTTGGGCGACGAAGCAGCTATGCTCACCCTGCTGGATGAACTGCTGGTGGGCAAGGCGGGGCTGATAACGTTCAACGGCCGTACCTTCGACATCCCTCTGCTGGACACCCGCCACCTGATGAACCGCCAGCCCAGCCCCCTGCCCCACATGCCCCACCTGGATTTGCTGCCGCCCGCCCGCCGCCTGTGGCGTGCCCGGCTTGGTTCGGTGGCGCTGAGCGCATTGGAATCGCCCCTCCTCGGGGTGCGCCGCACCCAGGATGATGTGCCCGGCTGGCTCATCCCCGGCCTGTATCACGACTATTTGCGCACGGGCGACGGCCGTGAACTGGTGCGCGTCTTTTATCATAACCAGATAGACCTGCTCTCCATGGTCACACTGGCGGCGCGGGTGGCGCAGCAGTTCAGCCAGCCGCAGGCTGATGATGATGCTGTTGACCTCTTTAGCCTGGGGCGCTGGCAGGCCAGCCTGGGGCAAACCGACGTCGCCGAACAATGCCTGCGTTGGGCCGCGCAAGGGGATTTGCCGCTCGACCTGTATCACCAGAATTTATTTGAACTGGGGTGGTTGTTAAAGCGGCACGGCCGTCACGCCGAAGCCGTCCCCCTCTGGCAGCAAATCGCCGCCACCAGCTTTACCGATGTCTCCGCCCACATCGAACTGGCCAAGTATTACGAATGGCATGAGAAAAACACCGCGCAAGCCATCTACTGGACAGAGCAGGCCATCCGGCTGGCCCAAAGCTGGCCGCCCGCCCAGGCCGCCCTGGTGCGCCCGGAGTTGGAACACCGCCTGACGCGGTTGAAAGGGAAATGATCCACAAAGAGGGCAGCATATTTCCAACCTGAAACGTAGGTTGACACGTTTGGGGGCATAAACCATAATCTTGTTACGTTCTCTTAACGCAAACACCGTTGCCTATCCATAAAATTGTCTGTGTGTTTTATAAGGAGCTAATCTCATGCACAAACGATTGTGGTGGTTATTGAATGTGGCTATCATCGCCGGCACAGTCACATTCCTGTTGTTCCATTTTGCTGGCGCCCCCCGATCAAACGCTTTATTCCCCAATGGCAATTTACCCGGATCGGCGCTGGCGTAGCCAGCGCCGATCACGCATCTGGCCTTTGTGATGATTCCCACAAACGAAGCGGGAGAGAATGCTGCCATTACAAATACCCAATCCGCATCTCTGATTGTCTATCCTGTCGGGCCAAATGGCCCCCGCATCGAACCACAAACCTTGTTCAGTTACCCTGTTTCGTCCGATTGTGACATTGACCATCTCTTTCCCTCGCCCAACAGCATCCATCTGATTTTGGAATTTAACTGCCACGCCAACGCTTTTATCCTCCTTTATGATCTCACCAAGTTAACTGTGCCCATCCTGGCTCTGGATCGTGGCTACTTTTTGAACTGGTCGCCGGATGGCAATTGGTTCCTCTTTCGCCACATTG
>CAZOPF010000062.1:0-34020 GCA_964581605.1 uncultured Ardenticatenaceae bacterium | reverse complement strand
TGTGGGGACATACCTGGAAATTTGGGTAGGTGTTTGTTCAAATAATAATTTAGAAGCTCGGAATGGCCGCTTGTTTTCCGGGGAGAACGGCCGTATAACTACGCGCCATACCCTTTCTGGCGGCACAAACCAGGGTTTTATCTATGATCCCGTTAGCGGCCGTCAGCTATTTTTGATTCTTCGGAGGAACAATGAATAAACGATTTCAAGGTTTAGCTGCCCGACCGACGGCCGTGTTGCTATTGATATTGGCTGTCATGCTGGTGGGCATTATTGGCCTTTCCAGATGGCAGTCAGCCATGGCGCAAATTGGCGGGAAGAGTCCCTTGGGGCAGCCATTGGCCTATCTGCCATTGATTATGAAACCACTACCCCCGCCGTTAACGGAGCCAGTGATATCGGCTTTTGATTCTCCTGTATTTGTCACGCACATGGGGGATAACCGGCTCTTTGTGCTGCAAAAAGAGGGAACTATCCAGACATTGAACCCTGATGGCACAATTTCCATGTTCTTGGATATTCGTGACCGTGTGCTTCATCAGGCCGAACAAGGGTTGTTTAACCTGGTACTAGACCCAGACTTTGCCACTAATGGCTATTTTTATGTGACGTATACCGGCTGGCGTTATACGCCGGATGAATCCTGGTTTAAGGTAGCCCGATTTCAGGTGATAAACGGAGTGGCAAATCCAGATTCTGAATGCGGCATTTTTGGTGTACGTATGGACAATCCCATTCATGTGGGTGGTGGGTTAGGCATTCATCCTTTTGACGGCCGTTTATATGTAGGGGTAGGCGACGACCAGGGACTGCTTATTGCCCAGGCCGATAACAGCTACAAAGGGAAACTGGTCAGGTTGAACATCAATGATATTCCCGATGGCGAATGTTTTTCTATTTCCGGCGAGCGCATTGCCAAGGGGTTGCGCAATCCCTGGCGCTTTGATTTTGATCCGATCAATGGTGACATCTACATTGGGGATGTAAATGACAATACCTGGGAAGAAGTGAACTATATTCCTTATGGTGATTGGGGACGAAATTTTGCCTGGCCGTGCATGGAGGGGCCTGACTTTATTGGATTCCACATTCAGGCGCAGTGCCAGTCTGTTGGCACGGGCATTTTACCCATTCATTATTATCCTCATCATCCGCAATGTGCCGTGATTGGGGGGTATGTTTTGCATGAACCGGGGCAGGCAAACCCACAGTTTTTGTTTGGCGATGCCTGTACTCGTGAGCTTTATTTGCTGACGCGGACGGGTAATACGGCTTCGGTAGAATTGTTGGGGACTCTTTCTGGCACAGGCTTCATGCTTACTTCGTTTGGTAAAGATAACCAGGGACGCCTCTATGCCCTGGAATTTCCCAACACGATTTATCGGCTAAATTTGCCCGAATGAGATGGGCCTTGGGGTCATGGCATCATGGAGCAGTTGCCGCATGACGCCATGACCCATTTACAGGCTTATCAATGGTGGCGGGATGCGCTCCATTTCAAACAGGTTATTGATGTGGGCGTAGGTGGAACCGGCCAGACGGCCGATGGGTTGCAACACTTCGGGCAAGATACGGCCGTTGACGACCACATCATCACGCACATAGATGGACTGCACTTCGCCGAATACGGCCGTGCCGCCCCCCGGCCCTTCATGCACCACCACCATCTGCTGTAACTTGCACTCAAAGGCAATGGGCGCTTCGGCCACGCGAGGCACACGCACCACCTGGCTGGGCACGGCCGTCAGCCCCGCCCATTCAAACTCATTCACATCTGCTTCAAATTCGGTGGCCGTCTGGTTCATCGCCTCTTTGGTGGCTTCGTCGGTGATATTGATCACAAATTCAGGCAGTTCGCGGATGTTGTAGAGGGTGTCTTTCATGCGCCCCCGGTGGCTGCTCCAGCCGGGGCAAAAGAGCAGGGTCATGGGGTCAGAGGCGACGGCCGTGAAGAAACTAAACGGCGCCAGGTTCAATTGCCCCGCCTTATTCATGCTGCTGACCCAGGCAATGGGGCGGGGCACAACCGCGCCAATAATCAATTTATAACGGTCATTATGGTGCAGGTCTTGGGGGTTGATAATCATGTTGCTATTTACCAATCTTCAGCCATTTCGTGCCAGCTCTGCTTCAGGACAATGGCCACTAATTCATCATCATAATCGAACATTTCGTTAATGCTGGACACGGCCGTGAGCATAATGTCATCGTCATACGGCCGTTGGCCCATCTTGTCCATCTGCTTCTTCAACTGCATCACCGTCACCCGCACCCGCCCGCTGGTCTTGGGTTTTTGGCTTTTTAGCGCACCAACCAAAACATCCGAGAGCCGAATTGCCAGTTCCTTCATCTCCGTTTCACTCATACTGGTATTAATATCGTCGTCCTGTTCAAAATCCCAGTAAATCGCGTTTGCCATTTCATACCGAAACCAGGCTTCATGCGTTTTTTCTGCTTCCATTCCATAGAACCTGCGCGGTGGTATGGGTTCATCTTCTGTAGTAGAAAGATAAGGCGTGTCTCCGGGTATAGGCACATTGGTCGCCAGAACTTTGACAGCGCCATAACCAACGGCAATAGAGGCAATCATCGCCAACAAGCTGGCCTCAAATAGAGTGAATGAGAATATCCGGGTGAGCAGCCAGCCTATCCCCACTGACCAACCAATAATCAGCGCCAGAAACACAAATCCAACCAGAAAAATAATCAAAAACAGTAACAAAAAACTAAAAATTGTCCTCATTCCATCCTGCCCGCCTTTTTATGTTTCTAAACAGGAAAGATAACAGACAATTATCCCAACAACAAAACTGGTTTAAACATCCAATTTCTCAAAGAAATCGGATGTCTGGTAACTATCATTCTTCTATCCAACTATAAGCATATGGCGTATCTTCCATTTCCAATGCCTGCCGGGTCAATTGGAGCGGGCGGAAAGTGTCTACCATCACGGCCAGTTCGTGCGTCTCTTTTTTGCCAATGGAGCCTTCATAGGTGCCGGGATGAGGGCCATGTGGAATGCCGTTGGGGTGAATGGTCAGCGAGGCGCGTTCGATCCCTTTGCGGGACATGAAATTGCCTTCCACATAATAGAGCACTTCATCCGAGTCTACATTGGAATGGTTGTACGGGGCAGGAATGGCCTGGGGATGATAGTCAAACAGACGGGGCACGAAGGAGCATAACACGTAGCCGGGGCCGTCAAAGGTCTGGTGAACGGGGGGCGGCTGGTGAATACGGCCGGTAATCGGTTCAAAATCGGCGATATTGAAGGCAAACGGCCAGAGATGGCCGTCCCATCCGACCACATCCAACGGGTGGTGGTCATAGATGAACCGGGTGATCAGGTTGCGTGCCTTAACACGAATTTCAAACTCGCCCTTTTCGTTATGCGTCACCAATTGTTCGGGGGTACGAATGTCTCGTTCGCAGTAGGGGGAGTGTTCCAAAAATTGGCCGTAGTTGTTGATGTAGCGTTTGGGTGGGGTGACGTGGCCGTAGCTTTCCACCACCAACATCCGCTGCTGCACGCCCGCATCCGGCAGCAGCCGCCAGATGACGCCGGTGGGGATAACCAGATAGTCGCCGGGACGGTAATGCAGTAGGCCAAACTGGCTTTCCAACACGCCCGTGCCATCGTGGATAAAGAGAATGTCGTCGCCGTGGGCGAATTTGTACCAGTAATCCATGGCTTTATCCGGGCGGGCCACGTAGAGCACCACGTCGTTGTTGCCCATGAGGGGGATACGGCCGTCCACCGCATCTCCCCCCATCGGCACTGGCGCAGACTTTAAGTGGCGGTGTTTCAACGGATGCCCGTCCACATATTCGATGCAGGTGGAAATGCCAGCTTCAATGCGGCGCACGGCCGTAGGGGGATAGATGTGGTACAAAATAGATTGAATACCGGCAAAACCATGAATCCCCATCACTTCCTCATGGTACAACGAGCCATCCCCCTGCCGAAACTGCACATGTCGCTTCTGCGGTACCTCACCCAACTTGTAATAGTACGTCATGTTCTGCTCCTTTGACAGATACACGGATGACACGGATTGGACGGATGTTCACGGATTTGTCTTTAGGTGGGGCTTATTGTTGTTGGTGAGAATGCGGCGTTTGAAGGCAGGTTCAGGGCCAAAATTAAGGAGCAGACCAACCTCAACGGCCGTAGCCCGCAAATAATTATCCAATTGAGAGATATGAGCTTTGGCGATGGATTCAGCCACCTTCAATTCCACGATGACCAGCCCCTCAATCAACAAATCCGCAAAATAGTCACCAACTACGACCCCATTATAGTGAACTTTGATCGGGTACTGTGGACGGACATCCAGGCCCAATTTCTGTAACTCATACACCAGCGCATTTTCGTAAACCTTTTCCAGAAAGCCATACCCCAAGGTGTTATAAACCTTGAAAAATACCTGAAGAATCTGCCCCGTCAATGCTTCGTGCAACATTTTCAAACCTCAAAAAATCCGTGTTCATCCGCAAAATCCGCGTCATCCGCGTATCCATTCCTATAAATTCCCTCTCAACGCCTGTTCGCGTTCAATGGATTCGAAGAGGGCTTTGAAATTACCTTTGCCAAAGCCACGCGAGCCGTGGCGTTCGATGATCTCATAAAAGACCGTCGGGCGGTCTTCCACCGGTTTGGTGAAAATTTGCAGCAGGTAGCCTTCGTCGTCCCGATCTACCAGAATGCCCAGTTCGGCCAGTTTGTCTACTGGCTCGTTGATTTTGCCCACGCGCTCTTCCAGCACCTCGTAATAGGTGGTGGGCACACGCAAAAACTCAATGCCGTTGGCCTGTAACTGCGTCACCGTCTCGATGATGTTACCGGTGGTGCAGGCGATGTGTTGTACGCCGGGGCCGTAGTAATAATCCAGATATTCCTGAATTTGGGACTTCTTCTTGCCTTCGGCCGGCTCGTTGATGGGAAATTTCACTTTGCCGTTGCCATTTTGCATCACTTTGGACATGAGGGCGGAGTATTCGGTGGAGATGTCTTTGTCGTCAAAGTGCAAGAGCTGACTAAAACCCATCGTCCGGGCAAAAAATTCCACCCAACGGTTCATGGCCCCCAATTCCACATTACCCACCATGTGGTCAATGGAAGCCAGGCCAACGCCTTTGTGACGGCCGTTGTTCTCCTGACGGCCGTCGCCCCCTCGATACCCATTCCCCCCATTCCGTGCCACATACCCCGGCGCAAACGGCCCATTGTAATCACGGCGATCTATAAATTTGATGATCGTATCTCCATAACAGCGAATGGCGGAATAGCGGAAAACGCCGTGGTCGTCTTCAACGGCCGTAGGTGGGATCGCCCCCGTCGCCCCTCGTTTGGTTGATTCAGCGTAGGCGCTGGCCGCATCTGGCACCTCCATGGCAATCACCGCCACCCCATCCCCGTGCAGGTAGGTATGGCGGCTCACGGGATGGTCTGGCCCCAAGGCGGTGGTCAGGACAAGGCGGATTTTGCCCTGCTCCATCACATAAGAAGCCGTCTGCCGGTTACCCGTTTCCAACCCGCTGTAGGCGGTATGGGCAAACCCAAAACCGGTGCGATAATAATGCGCGGCCTGTTTGGCATTACCCACGTAAAACTCCACGTGGTCCATGCCCTTAATGGGTAAAAAATCTTCAGACATAGCGGGAACTCCTTGGGGAATTATGAATTAGGAATTATGAATTATGAAGCGGTCTCTTCATTCATAATTCCTAATTCATAATTCATAATTCATAATTGATTATTTTGGCTAAACGTTTAATTCCATCCTCAATCATCTCCTCCGTGCAGTTGGAGAAGTTGAGGCGCAGACAATTGTGGATGTGGTGACCGGGCACGGTGAAGGCGTGGCCGGGAATGAAGGCGATGTTTTCCTGGTTCACGGCCGTGTCCAGCAACCGCGCCGCATCCATCTCCTCCGGTAACTCCACCCAGATGAACATACCCCCCTGTGGCTCCGTCCAACGCGCTTCGGCCGGAAAATAGCGGTAGAGGGCGGCCAGCATGGCATCCCGGCGACGGCCGTATGCCCGCCGCAGTTTCGCCAAATGCCCCGGCAAATGGCCCGCATCCAGATACGCCGCCACCGCTCGCTGCGTCAGCGCCGACGATTCCAGATCGGCCGCTTCTTTCACCACCGCAATCTTGGGTACCAACGCCGCCGGGGCCACAATCCAACCCAACCGCAAAGAGGGGGCCATGATTTTGGAGAAAGAGCCGAGGTAGAAAACGTGGGAATCGTTGAGGGCGCGAAGGGGAAGAGGTTGAGAAATTGGGAGATTGAAAAATTGGGATTTCTCAATCTCCCAATCTCCATACTGCAATAACCCATAGGGGTCATCCTCAATAATGGGCACATTGTACGTTAGCGCCAGTTCCACCAGCCGTTCGCGCCGTTCCTGGCTCATGCTCACGCCCAATGGATTATGGGCGTCAGGGATGGTGTAGATGAAGGCCGGAGAAGCTCCGGACGGCCGTGCCCCACCGGCCAGGTAATCTGCCACCTCATCCACATTCATCCCCTCTGCCAGGTCAGTGGAAACGGGCAAGATTCGGGGCAGAAACGGGGCCACCACCTGCTGCGCCCCGGTATAAACCAGTTCCTCGAACATCACTTCCCCACCCGGATCAAGCAGCAACCGCGCCAGCACATCCAACCCCTGCTGCGCCCCGGTGGTCAGGAAAATCTGCTCCTCGGTGCAGGCCACGCCGCGCAGCGCCATCAACTGCACAATGTGTTGTTTCAACGGCGCATACGGCATCCCATATTGCAGCGCCTTCGGGTCAGTTGCCAGCACATGGGCACATGCAGCGGCATAATCGGCCGTGGGAAACAATGCCGGGTCCGGCAGCCCGCCGGCAAATGACAAAATACCGGGGCGCGACACCACGGCAATCATCTGCCGCAGCACGGAGCGTTGCATGGAGTGTGTCCAATTGGCTAAATGGGGTTCGGGGGTTTGGGTGAATATCATGGGAAGTAAGTGGATAACTGGGTAACTGGGTAATGATGTATTTACCCAATTACTCAATTACTCCGTTGAGCGGCACGGCCGTTGTCGTTTTTATCTCGCTGAGTACCAGGCTGGTGCGGATTTTGTCCATACCGGGCACCGGGGTCAGCGTTTCCAGCAAAAATTGTTCCAGGTGGCGGCGGTTGCGCAAGATCACCTTGAGCAGATAATCGTATTCACCCGTCAGATGGTAACATTCCAACACTTCCGGCATATGCTGGACGGCCTCACGGAAATTGGACACGGCCGTTGGCTCATGCCGTTGCAGCGTCACCTGCACATAACAGAGCATGTCAAAACCCAGGGCCTCCCGATTGATCAGGGTTACATATTGGGCAATAACGCCCGCATCTTCCAGCTTTTTCAGCCGTTTTTGCAGGCCAGGGGGAGAAAGCTCAACACGGCGGGCCAATTCGGTATTGGTAATACGGGCATCTTCTTGGAGCGAAGCTAACAATGCCCGATCAACGTCATCCAGTTCAACTTCCATTTTATAACCACTTTTGCGAATCAGGTTGTAATAATAAACCAATTATAGGCTATATGGTTTTACATTTCAACCCAATTTTGCAAAACGGGTGGATATTTTTTGCTGATATGGCCTGACGGCCGTTATGCCACTGGATGGAATATTGCCAGAGAAGAGCCTGGACGTTTACATCAGGTGGTTATGTTTTGTGTAATCTCTTCGCCTCTAAAATGTTGGTTAACAATGCAGTTGGGATTCGTTGTCTGATGAAGGCTCCCGGTCATATACCAGGCTTCAATTCCAGGCAAAACTATCACAGGAGTAGGGGATGAGTTTCTACCTCATGCGGGCGCGTGGCTATATAGCTTCACTGGCAACAAAACGAAACCTTTTTATAATCCTCCATGATGTCATCGCAAGGCACACAACAAAATGATCGGCAATTGCTCTGGCGCAGCATGGGGTATTTACGGCCGTATGGAAAATTGCAGATTGGCATCTATAGCACCATGCTGCTTATCAACCTGATAAACATCCTCTCACCTCAACTGATTCGCTGGGGGATAGATGCGGGTATCTATAACAACGATCTGACCCGACTGGGACAGGCAACCGGTCTACTGCTGGCAATCACCCTCCTCAAAGGCGTTTTCATCTATTATCAGGGGCAATGGACGGAACTGGCCTCGCAAAATGTGGCCTATGACCTGCGCAATGCCCTGCTGCAAAAGCTATCCACCCTCTCCTTTTCCTTTCACGATCGCAGTGAAAGCGGACAAATTTTGTCACGGGCCATGCAAGATGTGGAGCGCATTCGTTTCCTGACGGGGCGAGCCATTTTGCGGCTGGTGGAAGGGAGCATGTTGATTGTGTTCACGGCCGTCATCCTGCTCTGGATGAATCCCACCCTCGGTTTTTTGATTCTGCTCACACTGCCCTTGCTGATGCACCGCGCCTATCGCTTTGGGCGGCAGTTTCGTCCCCTCTCCTTGGAAATTCAGGATCAATCAGGCACGCTTACCACGCAATTGGAGCAAAATTTGCGCGGGGCACGCATCGTTAAAGCATTTGCCCAGGAACAGGCAGAAATCCAACGCTTTGGGCAAGAAAATGAAAAATGGTTTGGCCTCTCGGCCGAATCGGCGCGGGTGCAGGCGTTACAGGCGCCCATGTTGGACATGATTGCCAATATGGGCACCGTGTTCATCTTTTGGTATGGCGGCTGGTTGGTCATCCAGGGAGAGCTTTCATTGGGAGAGCTGGTCGCTTTCATCACCTATCTGGCAATGCTGGTGCGCCCTATTCGCCTGATGGGGCGCATTGTGCCTGTGCTGGCTATTGCATCCTCGGCCGCCGAGCGCATTTTTGCCATTTTAGATGCTCCTGTAGAGATCAGCGATGATCCGACTGCACGGCCGTTACCCCGGCTGGCAGCACACGTCTGCTTTGATCATGTCTCCTTTGCCTACCAGGGGCACCATTCCGTTTTGCACGATGTTACATTTGAAGCCCAACCCGGCCAGATTGTTGCTTTGATGGGGGCTACCGGTTCTGGCAAATCCACTATCATCCATCTGCTGGCACGCTTTTATGAGCCAACGGACGGGTGTATTACCATTAACGGCCGTCCCATTCGGGAGGCCACGCTTTACTCCTTGCGCAGCCAGATGGGGTTTGTGCTGCAAGATACGCTGCTCTTTGCCGCCACCATCCGCGATAACATCACATTCGGCCGCCCAGACGCCAGCGAAGCAGAAATAATCCAGGCCGCCAAAGATGCTCAGGCGCACGATTTTATTATGGCCGCTCCCCATGGCTACGACACCTATGTCGGCGAGCGGGGCATCACCCTTTCTGGCGGGCAAAAGCAGCGGCTGGCCATTGCCCGCGCTCTGCTCACCGACCCGTGTATCCTCATTTTGGATGATGCCACTGCCAGTGTAGACGCGCAAACGGAGCAGCTGATCCAGCAGGCATTAGAACGGCTAATGCACGGCCGTACCACTTTTGTTATTGCGCATCGTCTCAGCACCGTGCAGCGTGCCGACTTGATCTTGCTGCTGGCACACGGCCGTGTGGTTGCCCAGGGAACACACCAAACATTACTGGCAACTTCAGCCCTATACCGGCAATTTTGTGCCACGCAGATGCGTGGAGAAATAAGGATTTAGTGATGAGTTTCAGTTTTAGCCCCGGCGTGGGGCCACGCAGCATCATTGAGCAGTTTGGGCAGGAAAAGAAAGACGGCCGTTATTTTGATAAAGGCGTGGTCAAGGGGATGCTGGTTTTTATACGGCCGTATCGCCGCAAAATGGCCGCCGCCATTCTCTTTATGCTCTTTGCTACCGCTTTCACCCTGCTCACCCCTTATCTCATCAAAGTCACTATTGATGAACATATTGCCGTTGGCGATGCTAGCGGGTTGACACGCCTGGCCGTTCTGATCGCCGTCTGTTACCTGGGGTTATATGTGGCAACGGCCGGGCAAGAGTATTATCTGGGTTGGACATCGCAGCGGGTGTTGGCGGATGTGCGGGCAACCCTGTTTACCCATTTGCAACATCTCTCCCTCAGCTACCATGATCGCACCATTATCGGCGTCACCGTCTCCCGCGTCATTAACGACGTGGCCGCCATTAACGATCTGCTGACACAGGGCTTGATCTCCCTCATTGGCGATCTGCTCGTTTTGATGGGCATTATCGTCATCATGGTTTCCATGAGTCCCCAATTGGCATTGTATACCTTTGCGGTGCTGCCCGTGATGGTGTTAGTAACCGTCTGGTTTTCGCGCAGCGCACAGGGCGCATTCCGATTAACACGCCGGCGGGTAGCGGCATTAGTGGGCAACCTGGCGGAAAATATCAACGGGATACGGGTCATTCAGGCGTTTGCTCAGGAAACGGCCGTTGAAAACCAGTTCGACGAAGTAAACGACGCCAACCGTCGCGCCCATGTGGAAGCGATGCGCCTCTCCTTCATTTTCTTGCCGACTATTGAGTTCTTGGGCGTGCTGGCGACAGCCATAGTCCTCTACTTCGGCGGCCGGGCGGTAGCCGCCGACCAGATTACCTTAGGCGTAATGGTCGCTTTTATTGCCTATGTCACCCGCTTTTTCCAACCCATTCAGGAACTCAGCCGCATTTACACCACCATGCAATCGGCCATGGCCGGCGGCGAGCAAGTGCTCAAATTGCTGGCAACCCCACCAGATGTAGTGGACGCGCCAGACGCCACTGAAATGCCGCCAATTATGGGCGCGGTTGAACTGGAAAATGTGAGCTTCCGCTATCGGGAAGACAGCCCAGAAATCATGCACAATGTGTCTCTGGCCATTGCGCCAGGCCAGACGGTAGCACTGGTTGGGCCAACAGGGGCAGGCAAAACAACTATCGCCAATCTGGTAGCCCGTTTTTATGATGCCAGCGACGGCCGTGTCCTCATTGATGGCATAGATGTGCGCAGCGTCACCCAGGCGTCGCTGCACCGGCAGCTTGGGCTGGTGCCCCAAGACCCCTTTCTATTTGCCGGCCCCATTGCTGACAATATCCGCTTTGGTCGGGCCGATGCGACACTGGATGAGGTTCGGGCGGCCGCCCAACTGGCAAATGCTGATGAATTCATCGCTGCCCTGCCAGACGGTTATGACACCAGGATTTTGGAGGGGGCCGTAAATCTATCCGTTGGGCAGCGGCAGTTGGTGTGTATCGCTCGCGCCGCGCTGGTTAATCCCCGCATCCTCATTTTAGATGAGGCTACGGCCAGTGTGGACACGGTGACAGAGAGTCTCATTCAGCAGGCACTGGAGCGGTTGATGCACGGCCGTACCGCCATTGTCATTGCCCATCGGCTGAGTACCATTCGCCATGCAGATAGGATTTGTGTGGTGGAAACCGGCCGTATTGTGGAGCAGGGCACACACGATCAGCTAATGGCCCATTCAAGCCTTTACCGCGATCTATATCAGCGACAGTACGCGGGGGATGGTAATCAGTAGTCAGGTCACGCCGTCTCTGTTACTATCGCCTCCACCTTCGCCGTTTGCTGTTGGCCGGGGGCACGGCCGTACAATTCCGTAATCTCTCGCAACCGATAAACCAGCAGGTCGCTCAGAGCGTCGGCGCGATAACGCCAGCGCCAATAGCCGCCCACCTTGCCAGGGAAATTCATCCGCGCCTCATTGCCCAAACTGAGCAAGTCTTGCATGGGGATAACGGCCGTGTTCGCCACCGAACCATGCGCCAGCCGGATCATATCCCAGGCAATATCATGCCCATTAACGGCCATATAGCGGCGTGCATGGTCTTGCTCATGTTGGCTGGCGTTTAGATACCAGCCAACCGTCGTCTCATTGTCATGTGTGCCAGTGTACACCACACAGTTACGGCCAAAACTGTGCGGCAAAAAGCTGCTGTTGCGCTCCCCGCCAAAGCCAAACTGCAAAATTTTCATGCCCGGAAATTTAAACTCGTCCCGCAGCGCTTCCACCTCCGGCGTGATCACTCCCAAATCTTCAGCAATCAGCGGCAGTTCCCCCAATTTTTCCTGCAAGGTACGGAAGAAATGTGCGCCTGGCCCCCGCACCCATCGGCCCACAACGGCCGTTGGTTCACTCGCGGGAATCTCCCAATAGGCATCAAACCCCCGGAAATGGTCAATACGCACAATATCCGCCTGCACAAAGCTCATATCCAGCCGCTTTTCCCACCAGGCGTAGCCGTTCGCTTCCATCCGCTCCCAGCGATAGAGTGGATTACCCCAGCGCTGCCCCGTTTCGCTGAAATAATCCGGCGGCACCCCGGCAATCACCGTGGGTTGCCCCGCCTCATCCAGGAAAAAAAGGTCGGGATTCGCCCACACATCGGCGCTGTCATAGGCCACAAAGATGGGAATATCGCCAATAATCTGAATGCCGCGAATGTTGGCGTACCCTTTCAGTTCCAGCCATTGTTTGAAGAAGAGGAATTGCAAGAATTTGTGCAGCGCCACCTCATCAGCCAGCTTTTTGCCCCACTCCTTCATTGCCTTCGGTTTGCGCAAGGCGATCTCTTTGGGCCAGGTATTCCAGACCCCACCTTCGATATGCTGGTGTTCATTTTTGAGGGCCATAAACAGGGCATAATCGTCCAGCCAGTATGCCTGTTCTTTGCTGAATTGGGTCAACCCTTCCCGCTGCTCGGCCGTGCCATAGCTTTGAAAATGGGCAAATGCCTGCCGCAGTAAATTCATTTTGTAGGTGATGACGGGGCCATAATCTACCTGGTGGTTGGGAAAAAAAGGGATGTTGAGCACGGCCGTTGCCGGCAAATACCCCTCTTCTACCAATCGGTCCGGGCTGATCAGCAGCGGATTCCCGGCAAAAGCCGAAAAACATTGGTACGGCGAATCACCATACCCCGTTGGCCCCAGCGGCAGCGTTTGCCAGAGCGCCTGCTTGCTCTCAATGAGAAAATCCACAAACCGATACGCCGACTGCCCAAAGTCACCAATCCCATACCGGCTGGGCAAAGAAGTAGGATGTAACAATACACCTGCGGCACGTTTAAATCGCATGTTTCCTCTTAGAGGTAATTGAGTAATTGGGTAATTGAGTAATTGGGTAATTACCCAATTACTCAATTAGCCAAATGTCCGGGCTATCGCCCACTCATAAAGCTGCTGGTAACTCAGCGCCGAGCGCCGCCAGGAAAAGTCGGCCACCATGCCATTGCGCTGAATTTGCTGCCAGCGGGGGCGGTCTACGTTATACACATAAATCGCTCGCTGCATCGCCTGCCAGAACGCTTCGGCGCTGTAACCGGGAAAAGTAAAACCTGTATGCCCCTCAATCACCGTATCCACCAGCCCACCGGTAGCGCGGACAACGGGCACGCTGCCATAGCGCATGGCAATGAGCTGCCCCAGGCCACACGGTTCAAAGCGGGAAGGCATGATGAACATATCGCTACCCGCGTAAATCAGGGGGGCAAAACCGGCGCTGTAATCCAGAATAGCAGTCATCTTCCCGGCGTGATAATGCGCCAGTTGGGCAAACATCCCTTCATACTCGGCTGCACCTGTGCCCAGGACGATGAATTGGGCCTCTCCGGCAAAACCATTCATCAACAGATGGATGGCATGGCCGGTAATGTCCAGCCCTTTTTGCCAGTCCAGGCGGGAGACCATGGCCACCAGGGGGATGTTGTCGCGTTGGGGCAGGTTGGCGCGGGCTTGCAAGGCGCGGCGGTTGTGGATGCGGGCTTCCAAGTGATCGGCGTTGTAATGGGCAGCAATACGGCCGTCACTCGCCGGATCCCACTCCTCATAATCCAACCCATTCAAAATGCCATGTACATCATAGTGGCGGTGGCGCAACAAATGGTGCAGCCCGGCGCCGCCGTCCGGGGTCATAATCTCGCGGGCATAGGTGGGGCTGACGGTGTTGACCATGGTGGCGTGGTAAATGCCCCGCGCCATGAAGTTCACTTCGCCGTACCCCTCTTCGGCCAGGGCGTGGGTCTGGATGCCCAGGTAATCGAAGATGTGCCAGTTGGTGCGCCCCTGGTGGGCCAGGTTATGGATGGTGAAAACGGTGGAGATGCCACGGAAACGGCCGTCCCCCTGCCCCGCCGTAGACAACCAGGTAATGGCCGGGGCCGTGTGCCAGTCATGGGCATGAACAATGTCCGGCTTCCACTCCAGCGCCAGCGTCAGTTCTAACGCCGCCCGACTGAACAGAGCAAAGCGATACGCATCATCACTGTAGCCATACACATTGGGCCGGTTAAATAGATTTTGCTCGGCAATAAAATAAACGGGGACTTCACTGTTTGGCAGCTTGCCAGTGAACACCCCCACCGGCAAATAGCCGACCCCGGTGGGCACATGCAGCAGTCCGGGCAAAGGCGACACCCCAGGGTAGCCGTCCTCAATTTTCTTGTAGGCGGGCATCACCACGCGCACATCATGGCCCAGCGCGTGTAACGCTTTAGGCAACGAGCCACCCACGTCGCCCAAGCCGCCGGTTTTGGCAAAAGGCGCTACTTCGGCACTGAGAAAGAGTATTTTGCGTTGTTCGGCCATCAATCGGTTGCCTCTATTGGTGAAGTACCCCTATTTTCCACAATTTATGGCAGTTTCCAAATGACCTGAATTGTCAAGGGTCAACTGTCAACTGTCAATAACCAATGATCATTGGCCGTTGACCATTGACAATGGATCATTGTCACCAGCAATTCTCAATTTGATTGGGGGTGCACGGCCGTCCATACCTTCAAGTGGCTGGCTTTATGCATTTTAAGATTTGTAGTAGGGGTGGAACAGGCGGGTAGTACCTTGGCTACGAAGAAAAGCAGCACACCCCGCCTGTCTTACCCCGCTTGGAACCACCCCCATCCGGGGCCTCACCCTGTTTGGGCCGGTTGGGGTGAGCTAGGGTAAGACGGCGCGGAGGCGGGACACAAGTTTTGCCCAAATGGAACCCGCGCCGTCCCACCCCTACGAACGTTTGATTTCAAATTGAGGATGGCTGCGTTACAGATTCAGGTTTTATGTTTCCAGGGCAAAGGTGATGGCTTCTTCCAGCGACATGGCCTGCCCGGCGCCCAGGTCTGGTTGAAGGTGTCATCGTCTAGTGGGGTACGGGACGGCCGTCCATACCTTCATGTGGTTGGCTTTATACGTTTTTGTATTTCGGTTATTAGCTCTTCCGCCTCACTCAACATTTGTTTGACTTCTTTCTCCACCGCCACTGAGGCAGGGAATAGCGGATAGCGACTCTCAAAATAAAACTCGGTCACCCGCACACAAAGGGACTTGTATTTGGCAAATGCCGGTTCATAAGCGACAAGATCGTTCAAGAGTTTGCTTAAGTCGTGTATGCGTTGTAGCGTCCAGCCTTTGGATAACAAGAAACCTTTCATATATTTTTCCAGGGCTTGTTGTATGTGGAAGGCGGCCACCCCATACAAACGAACCTTGTCATCCAATAAGGCTCTGGCAGCCCGCAAATCTTCCTCTGCTTTAGCGTACCAGTCAGTTGGAATAAGAGAATCCATCCCGGACATACAATACTCTCCCTTTTCCAACAATCTCTTGTAAAAACTGGTCTCCCATTGCCAACCGCTGCCTGAGTTCAACGGGCGTCAAAACATACAACGTCAGGGGCATACGGCCGTTTACCCGTTGTAGTAACTCTCGAACTTTGACCCGACGATCTAGGGGACGGTCGGCCGAATCTTTCACAATAAACAAATCCAGGTCGCTGTCATTGTGGGGACGGCCGTAAGCATATGAGCCGAATAAAATCACCTCGTCTGGTTCATAACCCGTTTGCAGCGTGTCAATAACCTCTTGTAACACCTGGTTCAGTTGCGCCTCTGTTAACATGAACGCCTCAAATAACTTTCCCCTCGTGCAGTGCCAGGCACAGGGCAGCCAGTATTTGGTCAACCAGAGCGGTCTTACCCTGTGCCTGGCACTACTTGAAGGATTATACTACAAACAGATTCAGGTTTTATGTTTCCAAAGCAAAGGCGATGGCTTCGTCCAGCGACATGGCCTGCCCAGCGGCCCAGGCTTTGGTGAAGGTGACGGCGTTGAGTTGGGCGCGAACCAACCCCAAATACCGGTCATATTCTGCCTGGTCATCCGGATCAAGTAGTTCATTGCAAGCCGTCAACAAATCCGTTACCGCCCCCAATAGTTGTGCTGCTTGCTCAGCCTGACCTCCTTTTCCGGCGACTCCTGCCATTCCTACTAAGGAAGGGGCTAGGAATGCTATGTGGTCCCGAAACTTTCTTCCGAGGATCAAAGCTTCTTTAAATAAAACTTTCGCCTGGGGTAGAGCCTCCTGATAGAGAGCATTATATCCTAAACCAATAGGTATTGAAGCTATAGCCCCTGTGTAGTTAATTTGCTGTGCCAATATCAGGCCTTCCTCATAAAATGTAGTAGCCTGTTGGTAATCACCAAGTTGCCTTGCTAACTCCCCTAAACTAATCCATAAAACGGCCGAGTAGAATTTTGCATTTACCTCCTGGGCATTTGCCAGAGCCTCCATCCAAAGAGGTCTGGCTCTCGTATACATTTTCTGCTTGAATGCTAAACTTCCTAAACGATAATAGGCATGACAAACTCGATGTTTGTGTTCCAGGGCCAGGCAAATCTGGCGGGTGATGGAAAAGGTTTCATCCAGGTTTTGTGGTTTGTGTTGGCGCAGGGAGTGGCCGGGCACCAGTTCCATGACGATGCAGGGACGGCCGTCCACCTCCCCGGTATCAAAGACGGTCACAATGTTGGGGTGGTTGAGGCGGGCAATGGCTTGGGCTTCGCGCAGAAGGCGGGCACGGCCGTCGGCGTCCAGGGCGTTGGGAGCCAGCATTTTGACAGCCACATCCCTGGCCAGTCGGGTATCATGGGCGCGGTACACGACGCCCATGCCGCCACGCCCCACTTCCTCCAAAAGCTGGTAGCGCCGTGGAAACAGGGCGGCGGCCAACGCATCCCCTTCCTCGCCTCGTGAGAGCCGCTCATACAGTGTTTTGGTCTGGGGTGATGGCTCGACGCCCAGTTCATTTTCCAGGGCATCCACACAGCGGCGGTAGACGGCCGCCATGCGCACTAAATCGCCCCGGCCAGCATGGGCCACCATCAGGGCGCGATAGGCCGCTTCCGGCGACTGCCCGAAGGCCAGCCAGCGTTCGCCCCACTCCAACAGGTCATCCCAACGGTGCACGGCCGTCAGCCTGTCCAACAGTTGCTCCATCTTGCGCTCAAACAGGTTTTGCTGCCGTGCCCGCTGCCACACCACCCAATCATCATAAAAACCGGGCAGCAGTTCGCCGCCATACACGGACACAACGGCCATGAGTTCCTCTGGTGTGGCCGCCGCGCCAACCGGTTTTTCCAGCAAGGCCACATCCAGCCAGAAAGCGGCCGCCGCAAACGCAACGGTCATATCATTGCTGTGCAGGTAATGGTGGGCGGCCTCGCTCAATGCTTTGCGGATGTGCCAGAGGGATTGGCGCAGGTTGCGGCGGGCGTTGTCGTCGCTGCTGTCCGGCCAGAGCAGCCCGGCCAGCTTTTCGCGGCGGTGGGCGGTGCCTGGGCTGAGGGCCAGGTAAGCGAACAGGGATTGGGCGGGGCGTGAGGGGAGGGGGACGGTACGGCCGTCTAGTTTCACTTCAAACCGGCCCAATAACCGGACTTCCAACCTACTGGCTGCCTCTTTTGATGTTTGAGCAAAATGTATACACGATGGCCGATGTTGTTGACTGCTAAAGGAATATAACATGCTGAATCTCCGGTTTCAAGGTCTCAATAAGCAAACGGTGACGGGTAAGAGCGTGCGGCCGCGTTTGGGTATAAGAGATGCCGAATTCCATTTGGTGAGCAAATAAGCTAAATTGAGAATTGCTGCATTGTCACATGACCAATTGCCTGGTTGCCGGTACAATAACCGGCAGGAGAAACGAATGTCTGCTCGACGCATGTTGCCATTTATCCTGATTAACGTGATCGTATCGGCAGTGGTGGTGCTGGCAATTTTGTATTTTTGGGAGAATCAGCGGGCGGAAAATGCACCCCTGGCGGGGCAAACGGCCGTTGCCGGCGCCGCCCTCACCACCCCTACCTCTTCCGCGTTCATCTCCGCCGCCACCAACACACCGGAACCAACGGCCGAACCGGAAGGCCCACCCATCCATGTGGTAAACGCCGGTGACACGCTGGCCACCATCGCCCAAATTTATGATGTACCGATGGAAGATATTATCGCCGCCAACAATCTGGCAAACCCCAACTTTTTGTCGGTGGGCGACCAGTTGATCATTCCCGTGGGTGGATTGGCAACCGCTACCCCCCCGCCGCCAGAACCCACCCCGGTCACTTCGCCCACCCCCATTCCGGCCGCCACCATCACGGTGACAGAAGGCAGTGAGGCGGTGGTGGGGATTACGGCCGTGATCGCCCCCGGCGACCTGGAAAACGAAGCGGTACAAATTGTCAACAGCGGTAGCAATCCCATCGCCTTGCTCGGCTGGAAAATCGTTGACCTGCAAAATCATATCTACACCTTCAAGCAGGTGACGCTTTTTGGCGACGGCGCCGGCATCCTCTTCCATACCGGTACCGGCCGCGACGGGGCCACAGACGTATTTTGGGGTCTTTCCGAGCCGGTCTGGGAACCGGGAGAATTGGTAACGCTGCTCGACGGGCAAGACAACATCATGGCTACTTTTACTGTACCCATTGAATGAGCCGGTAATCGGTGAACGGTAGTCAGTTACCGGTTTGTGAAACACCGATTACCGATTACTGGTAACCGATTGCCGACAAGGGGGAATATCATGCGTGGCGTAATTGATCGGAAAGGAGAACAGTTTGCCTACGTGCAGGGGCACAATGTGTATACGCTGGATGGCGAACCGACAGGATATATTGAAGGGGAGTACATTTTGGACATGGCCGGAAACCGCATGTGGCGATTAGTTGGCGATGGCATTTATTCGCTGAACGGTGCGGAGACAATCGGGTATTTGGGCGGCGAACGGCCGTTGGAATACGATAGGTAACGCGATTTGGAAAATCGCGCTACACAGGAGAACGTATGCGACTAGGCGCACACATGAGCGCAGCCGGTGGGCTGCACGAAGCATTCAAACGGGGCGATGAAGCCGGTTGTGATTCGATGCTGGTCTTCACCAAGAGCAACCGGCAATGGGCGGCCAAACCGATCACGGCAGAAGACATGGAAAAGTACCGGCAGGCACAGACCCAATACAGCCACATCTTCCCCGTCGCCGTCCATGCCAGCTACCTGATCAACGTGGCCTCGCCGGATGAGGCGTTGTGGGAAAAATCATACCAGGCATTGCGCGATGAAGTGGAGCGGGCGGCCGCGTTTGACATCCCCCTGCTCACCTTCCACCCCGGTTCCTACATGGAAGGGGACGAGGCGACGGGGATCGCCCAGATCGTGCGGGCCTTGCGGCGATTGGTGGTGGACACGGCCGTGACCGCCCCAAACGTCACCATCTGCCTGGAAACCATGGCCGGACAGGGCACCAACCTCGGCCGCGCCTTTGACCATCTGGCCGCCATGCTAGACGGGGCTGACCGCCACGAACGGCTCGGTGTCTGTTTCGACACCTGCCACGTCTTTGCCGCCGGGTACGACATGCGCACCCCCGCCGCCTATGAACAAACAATGGCCGAGTTTGACCGGGTGATTGGGCTGGACTGGATTAAATGTTTCCATTTCAACGACAGTCAGCACGAACTCGGCTCGCGCAAAGACCGGCACGAGCATATCGGCGATGGACACATTGGCCGGGAAGGGTTTGCCAATTTTGTGAATGACCCCCGCTGGAAAGATCATGCCGCCCATCTGGAAACGCCCAAAACAGAAAAGGATGCCGACGGCAATGAAATGGACATGGACATAGAAAACTTGAAACGGCTGCGGGCGTTGATACGCCCATGAACACACCCATGATTGTAGACGCCCACCTTGACCTGGCCTATAACGTGCTGGAACACGGCCGTGACCTGGCCCAACCCCTGGCCGCCATCCGCACCGCCGAAAAAGGGCAAAGCCGCAACGGCATTGCCACCGTCACCTTGCCCGAACTGCAAAAAGGGAACGTCGGGCTGGTGTTTGGCACCATCTTCGTCATGCCTGCCGCCAGCCATCTGGCCACCATTGGCACAAAAGTTGGCTACAAGGATGCGGCCGAAGCCCATCACCAGGGCATGGCTCAACTCGATTATTACCACCGCCTGGCCGACGAACAAACGAACATCCGCCTCGTCACCGACCGGCAAAGTCTGGATGAAGTGGTTGCCAGCTTTGCCGCCAACAACCATTTGTTGGGCATTGTGCCGTTGATGGAAGGAGCTGATCCCATTCGCCAGCCGGAAGAGGCCGAGATGTGGTATGAACGTGGCCTGCGCCTGATTGGGCTGGCCTGGGATGATACCCGCTACGCTTCCGGCGCGTGGCGGGGCAGCAAACATGGGTTGACGGCCGACGGCCGTCAATTGCTGGAAGTCATGGCCCAATTTGGCTTCATCCTGGATTTGACGCATATGAGCGAAAAAGCGTCGTTGGCAGCGCTAGACAGCTACCCCGGCGCGGTGGTTGCCACCCACAGCAATGCCCGCGCCCTTGTGCCCGGCGAACGACAACTCAGCGACACCCAAATCCGGCTCATCGGCGAGCGCCAGGGCGTCATCGGCGTTGTCCTCAGCAACTCCTTTCTGAAAGCGGGGCATCGTCGTGGTGAACACAAAGAGTTGGTAACACTAGACCACGTAATGGCCCACATTGACCACATCTGCCAGCTAACAGGCAGCGCGGCGCATGTGGGCATCGGCAGCGACCTGGACGGCGGTTTCGGCGCGGCCGATATTCCCGCCGAACTGGATTCGGTGGCCGATTTATCCAAAATTGGCGACAAGCTGAAAGAACGGGGCTACACCGCAACGGACATTGAGAATATCTTGGGTGGGAATTGGCTCCATCTGCTGCGGCGAACGTGGCTATAAAAAAACAGGAGGGCGGGGCAACCCCTTGACCCCGCCCATCTCCCATTTTGCCTCTGCCCTGAACCTGCTGTCCAGACCATCGGTATTGAGAGGAGGAAGTACGAGCTCATTGTAATACAGTAATAGCCCGGTGTCAATACGGTGACATTACAGGGTCAAAATTGAGCCTTGTGTACTTTGGAAATAACCCGTTTATGTCCCAACGGAAACGCAACATCGTCTATTCGACAGATTCAGCCTTTGCCAAACGGTGTGAACGTTGCGGTAGTTACCCCTGTCGTTGCCCAAAACCCAAAAGCATACCCCCTTCCGAACAAACGGCGCACATTCGCCGCGAAAAGAAGGGGCGTGGCGGCAAGACGGTGACGGTGGTGATGAATTTGCAGTTGACGCCGGAAGATAGAAAGGCGCTGGCTACCAGTTTGAAGAAGAGTTGTGGCGTTGGCGGGGCCATCAAAGACGAGACTATCGAGATTCAGGGGGATCACCGCGACAAAGTGGCGGCGGCTTTACAGGCGTTTGGGTATAAGGTGAAATTTGTAGGAGGGTGAGGGGTTAAGAGAAAAACGCCTGTTTATAGGAGTGCCAGCCTGAGATCGTAAGTTTGATTTCCGGTTGAAGCCTCGGCCAGACGTTCCACCGCATGTTGGTAAAGGCGACAACCACTGGTCTCGATGCGTGTCTGTGCCAGAGCAAGGTGTTCGTAAGCTGTTGCCGTTTCTTGCTGTGCCAGTGCCAGCCAACCACCTAGGATAGCTCGCTCAATGGCTGCCCGCGGTGACTCATCTTCAGGCAGACCAACCAGGGTATGTTTAGCCGCGTCTACTTCGCCATCTACCAGTTGCACCAGAGCCAGATGGCACCGAAGATCGCCAGACAGGGAGGTATCCTGTTGGGCGGACGGCAATTCCAGGGCACGTTTGAGGGAAGCCTCGGCCGCTTTCCCGTCCCCTTGAGCCAGGTGAATCTGAGCCAGTGTGTCCAAAGCACTACCCAACAAACGAAGGTGGTGAAGGCTTTCCGCTTCCCGTACCACGTTTTCAGCAATGGTGTGTGCCCCGGCAAAACGGTGCTGCGCCAGCAGGATGCTGGCCCGTGTATTGTCCAGGTTAGCCACGCCCAGCCGGTCGCCCAACTGAACTCTTAGCTGGCGCGCCTGCTCTGCTTCGGCCAGCGCCGTGTCAAACTGGCCGCACAGGTGATGCAAGATAGCCATGTTGCTCAACACACGCGCCGCCAGGATGCTATCGGCAAAGGATTGCGCTCCAAACAAGGCAATCTGATAATGCTCCAGTGCGTTGGGGAAATCGCCTTTCTGATATAGCGTGATGCCCATATTGGTATGGGCACGGTATTCCAGGCTCTTGGAACCTGTGACCCGTGCCGTTGTGATCGCTTCTTGCCACTGTTCCTGTGCCGCCTGCAACTCTCCATGAATGCCGGCCAGTGCCCCTAGCGCCAGATGGATTTGGGTCTGCAACTGGAGTGTTTGCAGGGGAGCGATAAGGGTAATACGCCGGGCCTGTTGCCGCGCTTGTTCGGCCGCTGCCGCAGCCTCGTCAAATTGGGAGAGGGTCAGGTGAGCCTGGCATTTGATCACCGCGATTTGGGCATGTAGGAGAGGATATTTCGGCAATGACAAACCCTTGACGGCCGTATCACACAAGGCCAACACTTCGGCCGCACGCTGGCGTAAGAGCAGGTTTTGCGCCAGGCGAACGGCGATATGGGCGCGTACGGCCTGTTCATTGGTCAGGGCCAGTGCCTCATGGTAGTTGGCTTCGGCTTCGGCCGTGCGTGTGGTGCGGGTCAGCAGGTCGCCGCGCAGGGTTAAGAGGGCGCGTAGCCAATCGGTCGGCGACCAGCGGCGGGCCTGACCGAGCAATTCATCTATAAGCGGGAGGGCGACCTCGGTTTGGGCCAGATCGAACACGGTCTCGGCCTGATCGGTTAACAGTTCAACGGCACGCTTAAATTCCTGGGCACGGCCGTAATGATAGGCAGCCTGCAATGCTTCATCGGGGGTCTCGGCCAGCCATTCCGCTACCAGGCGATGCAGCTCACGACGCCGCTCAGGTTCGTTCCCTAACCGGGTATAAATATAGTCGCGCAAAAGCGAGTGCAAGATAGTGGTGCGGGGGTGTTCTACCAGATGTCGTTGTTGTAACTCTGCTACCGCCTCACCCCACCGCTGCGCTTCATGTCCAATGATGGTGTGGCTGCGCTCGATTAACCTTTCATCTGTCAAATCAATGGGGGAGCGGACGATGGAGAGAAGCTCAATAAGCCGCCAGGCCGGTTCAGAGAGAGGGCGCAAGACCGTTTCCAGCAGAAATGCCGAAACCTGGGGCACTGTCTCCAGATGGGCAATAAAGGCAGAAAGCTCAGCTTCTGTTCGCGCTTCACGCAGTTGGGCAACAGCCAGCCGCAGCAGCATAGGATTACCGGCCGTTTTGAGAAAGAGCTGCTCAATCTGGCCGGGCAACAGCGTAACCCCCAGGCGCATCACTAACTCCACCGTTTCTTGATACTCCAGCCCTTTCACATGCAAAGGGGTGAAACCCGTCAGGGTGGTTTCCTCACGGCCGATGAGCAACAGATGTGCCTGGGTGGTAGCCGCCAGATGTTGCAGCACCTGGAGGAGAAATGGATTTTGATACACCAGATAGAGATGATCAAAACAGAGGAGGCACTCTTGCCCGGCCAGGGCCTGGTTGAGCAATGCCACTTGTTCTTCAAGCGGCAACGGCCGTGTATGCAAATCGCGTGGGGTGAGCAAGGGCACGGCCGTGTCTCGCCCCAACGTAAGGGTAAACAGTGCCAATTGCCGGATCAGACTTTCTACGGAAGTCGTCAGCCCCTCCGTAAAGGTAAGCCAGAAAACAGGCGATGTAGCAGACAATTCATCAGCCAGCGTAGCAGCCAGCGTTGTCTTGCCCACACCTGGCAGACCGTATACGACCACCCGGCGCTCGTGTACTAGCTGGTCGCGTAGCCGTTCCAACGCCGCCCGCTGTACCCAATCGGCCGGAAGCGGTGGAATGGATTCAATAGCGCCTACGATTTCGATGCTCTCTGGCACGGCCTGATCGGAAGCAACTTCCACCGACCCTACCCCCCGCGCAGCCTCGGCCAGCGCCAGCAGACGGGTCGCCAGTTCAGGCTCACGATTCAGGTTGAGAGTAGGGACAAACAGGGCAGCCAGAGTCGCCACATCAGGCAGGCGCTGGTTGTGTTCCAGGCGGGAGATGTGCGCTTCGCTGTAACCGACTGCCAGACCAAGCTCCAGCTGCGTCAGGTGTGCGCGGCGACGCAGGAATTTGAGAAGACTGCCAAAATCATCGGGCAAATGGGGTGTAGCCATTTTTGGCAAGAAAAGTCAACTTTTGTTGACTCTATTTCAATATACTGCCCACGTGAGAAGAATTATAGCACGCATTCAACGAAGCGTGACGGCGGTTACGACCATGCGCGTAACCGTGGTGGAGAATGAAGAGGTAACGGATTTTGTCTCGTCCACAAACGAGGAGTCTGCTGCGCTTCCCAAACGGGTTCCCGACCACCAACCACAGCCCACCAACCCCAACATTGAAGAGTCTCCCACTAATGATGGGGGAGCAGATGAGACAGACAATGGACGCCACAGTTGACGTAGACCATTGCTGCCCACATGGGGCAGTGAGGTCATAAGACCCGGCAAGTCAGGTGCCTTATCTGTCATTTGCCAGGTAAAGGAGATTCAGTCATGCGCAAAATGATGATGATTCTGGGTGTGTTGCTGTTGGGCATGGGGATAGTGGCGGGAACGGCCGTGACCGCCCCCACCACCCCGTATGCCATAGACGCCGACGACGGTGTGAATGAGATAGGAGTCGAGTGGGATACGGATGGGGGGACACGGCCGTATTGGGAAAACTCCGCTGCTAACCTCTATGCCTGGCTACAAATTGCCGGCTGGCAGGGACGCTTCAAATATGCCAACAGCCTGACGTGGGAAGAAGATTTCAAACGAGCTGCCAACGGGGGCACAGAATACTTGTATGCAGACAGCGTAGACCTGGCGCTGGTGGGCACCCATGGCTCCTCTGCCTGGGACTCCTTCTGGGGCCAGGTGCTCAGTTCCGTCTGGTTTAGCACGATGCACGATGACCAGCATCTCAGCCCCGGCGAAGCGCTGCTGGCCTATGGCGATGGCGACCTGGAATGGCTGGCCTTTGATTCTTGCTCCGTGCTGCGCGACAACAGCCTGGGTTACTGGGCTACCTCTTTCAACGGTCTGCACCAGTTATTGGGGTTTGCCAACACCATGTACGTCAATGCGCCGGGTGATGGCTATTATTGGGGCTATCTGATGACTCCCAAACCCTGGTGCCTGTTCTGTCCCAATCTCACCGTCACCCAATCCTGGTTCATCGGCACAGATTGGAACCAGCCCGCCGGCGTACGCGCCCGCATCCTGGCTGAAGAAGCCGACAATTATAACGATTACATATGGGGTGTCGGTTACGTCAGCCCGGACTATCCACCAGACGATGATTACTGGTCATGGGATCATGTCTCTGGAACGCCCGAACCACTTGCCCTGCCCACGTCACTGTTCGGCGGATTCACCACATTACCCATTTTTCAGATTGTGCCCCGCCAGGTTGACGCCACGTACATGCAGAATATCGGCCAATCATTGGGGCTTAACCCAGAAGTGTTCGCCGATCCCGATGGTGAGTTTTACTGGATGACCGGCAGTTCTGTCGCCGGGGGTGGCAACAATTTACTGCTGATGGTTTCACGCGAGAGCGGCAGTTTCTATTACCTGGATGCAAATAACCTGTGGCATCAGGCGCCGCAGCAGCTTCCCGCCAACGATGACGAGGCGCGGGATATTTCGCTCAACTTTCTGGCGCAGCATGATACCCTGCCTGGCGCTTTCTTTTTTGATGATACCATTTTGCCGACAGTGGCGTTTGAAGGGCAAACGATGGGTCTCAGCGGGCAGGCACAGGGAGCGCAGGCGGGCGGGTTGACACAGCCAATGAACGTGACGGTGAGTTATGCTCGCACAGTAACGCTACCGGGTGGCGAAAAACTTTCAATTGTGGGGCCGGGTTCACGCCAGAATGTGACTATCGGTGGTGATAACGAGGTGGTAGGTATCAAGGGTGGCTGGCGCGAGGTGAGTATGGTTTCCGGCGCGTCGGTGGCGATACGGAGTGCGGACGAGGCGTGGCAGGCATTTCTGGCAAATCCGAGCACGGCCGTTGCCCACCTCCCTTTTGCCGACACCTACGAACTGCAGACTGCTCCTGCACCTACACTGGCGTATTACGAACAACCGTCCACCATCGGGCAGGCAGAGTTGATTCCGGTGTGGGTTTTTGTGGCTGACCTGTACGTGGCGGTCGAAGGGGGCCAAAATTTGGGTCAAAGTCTGCTAGTGGATGATGCCAAAATCTATGTCCCGGCGGCGGCAGAGCCAACGGCCGTGCCCCAGGCTACCATCCTCTCTCCAGCCCCTGACACCGTCATTCTGCCTGGCGAAACCGTGACCCTCAGCGGCAGTGGCAGCGGCGGGGTTGCTCCGCTGAGCTATGAATGGTTCTCCAGTGTGGATGGTTTCCTGGGCAGTGGGGCTACTTTGGAAAATGTGCTGCTCACCGACAACAGCAAAACCGGTGTGCCTGCGCCCAACACCATCACTCTGCGCGTCACTGATGCAAACGGACAGATGGCGACGGCGACTACGGCCGTACACATTCCCACACCGCTCCTTTATTTGCCGGTTGTGGTCAAATAAGCGAATGAGGAAAAAGATGAACAGGATACGAATTACCCTATACCTGACTGTGCTGGCACTGGCCTCGCTGGCTTGTGGTATTGTGGATACGAACGTGAACAATAACACGAACGGCGACGAGAATATGCAGCTCATCTTGCAACCCATTCCCCCCATCACATTAAGTGGCGACCTCACGCAGATCGATCTCTGCCAGCTTATTCCTCAAGAAAACCTGGAAGCGGTAATGGGAAGCGAACTGGTCAACGCCCCGGAACGTATCTTCGACTATGACGGTATGCCAGGAGAAAGCGGCTGCGCATATGTGGCCGCCAGCGACGCTGATGGTAGCGCCAATTTTGGCTACGTGGTCCTGACGCCCATAGAAGCCTATGAAAACCAGCCCTTGTATCTGGAGGCAGACGTAAGCGGTTTGGGCCAGGAGGCGTATTTTAACAATGGTGCGGCCGCCCGCGAGCTGTGGGTGAAGGCGAATGACGATACCGCCTTTGTGGTCGCCTTTGGCGATGTGCCAAAAGAGGCTGGCGCACAGGCGCTCGCCCACTTGCTGGTTAGTGCCATTGATTCTGGCAATTGATCTGGCAAGTTCATGGACAACAGGCCCCGTAATATATGAAGTTAGACGCAGAAGAGCCTGATTTTATCTACGCATCAGGCTCTTCTGCGTCCTCGTTACGCGGAAGGGGTCAGCAGAAAAATAGGGATGGCACGGCCGTCAGTCCGCGACTTGTACAGTTCATACCCCGGATAAATGGCGATGGCCTGTTGCCAGCAACGGCCGTATTCTGCACCGGTCACTTCTTGGGCGATAAAGGTTTGGGTTTGCCCCTTGCGGGCCACCTGCGCCTGGGGGTTGGCTTTGAGGTTATGGTACCAGGCCGGGTGTTTTTTACCACCCCAGTTAGAGGCGATGAGGATGATATTGTCGCCATCGGGTGTACCCAGCAGGGGGACGGAGCGGGGTTGGCCGCTTTTCGCGCCGATGGTTGTGAGCGTAAGCAGCGGCACGCCAGTGAGGAATGCGCCGGGAGCAAAACGGCCGTTGCTCCAGCGCAAACTGGGGCCATCCAAATGGTGGGCAATGTGCGAGAACAATTTGGCCCCTGGGCCACTGGAGGCAATACGCCGATTCATAGAGTACCACCAATTCATGTGCTGTCCTTCTGGGTTACTTCTGCCAACTGCCATTTTTGCTGGCGCAGCACCCGGTATTGCCGGTATTGCTGCGGCGTCAGCCCCATGATCGCCTGAAAATCACGAATAAAGTGGGACTGATCGTAAAAACCCAGGTCTTGACTAAGATGGGCAGTTGGCTGCGCCTGCCTCAACCGGATGCGTGCCGTTTGCACCCGCACCAACCGGGCATATGTTTTGGCAGACAGCCCAACCTGTGCCTGGAAATGACGCTCCAACTGTCGCTGGCTAATGAAGTTGGCCTCGGCCAATGCGTGCAGGTTGATCTGCCCTTTTGTCTGCCGAATGGCGGTCAGGGCCGTGTGAATGTCTGGGGATAGCTCTTGTTGAGGGCGGTACCAGCGGTGCAATATAGCTTCCAGATGGGCAGCTTTTTGGGCCAGGGTGGGTAAATCAGCCAGTTGTGTACCCCATGAAATGAGGGTCGGAGGCAGAATTTGGTCCAGAGCCACCGGCAGATTATGTACTTCTTTGAGCGGTAAGGGCAAGAATGGAAACGCGCCGCCGGGGTGGAAGCGAATGCCTGCCAACGCTACCCGCCCCTGAAAGCCGAGCCGGGTCCTGAAGCTGTTGGTGGCATCCAGAAAAGCGGGCGCGGTCACGGCCGTGCCATCTACCAGCACCGGGTCACCTGCATTAAAGATGATGCCCACGCCGCCTTCGGGATAGAGATTTTCTTCCAGGGGGTACGGCCGTGTCCAGGTGCGGTTGATGAACCAGTAGCTATGCACATAGGGGGCCAGCGCCGGGGAAGGAGAGGCCAATACCAAACCCAGGTGTGGCAGGGGAGAGGTGGGGTGTACGGCCGTGTCTTGTGTCATATCCATACCCAAAATGTCGAAAATTTACAATACGCTCATCAGGCAATCGGTTAAGCTCAGGTTTGATTTAACAACAATCATACCTGGAGAAATAAAAAGATGACAACCAAAAAAATCGGCATTATTGTGTTTGACGGCGTGTTGACCAGCGAGGTCATTGCCCCAGCAGAGGTTTTTGGCATCGCCCGACGACAAAACTGGTTTACCGGGTGGGAACTCCTGCTCATTGGCGTGGAAAACCAGCCCACCGTTACCACCGCCGAAGGCATTACGCTGGGCGTGGACGCGACCATCAGCGACGACATGATGCTGGATGTGCTGCTGGTGCCGGGCGCTTACGAGATGGATCATCTGCTGCAAAATGAGCCGTTGAATGATTTTATACGACGGCAGGAAGAGACGGCACAGTGGATGGGCAGTAATTGTAGCGGCGCGTTTCTGCTGGCGCAGGCGGGGGTGTTGGCCGGGAAACGAGCCACCACCTGGTTTGGCGGCGAAGCGCAGTTACAGGCACAGTTTCCAGAGGTGCAGGTGCAGTTTGACGCGCCAGTGGTACTCGATAACCGGCGGGTGACGGCTAATGGGGGGCTGGTCAGTTACCGGGCAGCGCTGGTTTTGTTGGCGCAACTCAGTTCGCCAGAGCAGGCACACCAATTATACGAAGCCTTGCACATTGACCGGTTAGGTAGTTGGGTGGATGTGGAAACGGATTTGGGGTTGGGTTAGGAAGCGACGGCCGTTTCCGCCAGCACTTCCTGTAATTCTTGTAATAGACCAATGCGGGACATTGGTTTGGCCAGATACCGGTTGGCTCCTGCCTGCAAACCTTCTTGCACGGCATCCCGATGCACCTTGCCACTTAGCATAATAATCGGGATGCCCGCCACCTCTTCATCTTCGCGGATCAATCGGCAGACGGTTAAGCCATCCATTGCCGGCATCATCACATCCAGAATCATGATGTCGGGATGGGCTTCCTTGACCATGGACAAGGCTTCATACCCATCACCAGCGCCACAAACACGATAGCCAGCCGGTTCCAGCATCAACCGCAGCAAATTGCGGGTCAATGGTTCATCGTCCACCACCAGAACAGACCAGTTGGTTTTCTCACTTCCATCCATAACAGTCACTTGCTCCCACAACACACAACTTTGTTGTAAAAAAGATGTGCTCGTTATATCACCGGGCGCGAAAAGGGAAGGTAAACAACCCGTGAAAATTTGCGTTTGGGCGGGTGGTCTAACCGGGAAAGTGTGGATAAGATACCGGGCATGAGCAAGCCCAGCTTTTATGTGCAGGTGTATAAAGTGGCGCAACAAATTCCGCCAGGAAGGGTAACGAGCTACGGCCGTATCGCTCTTATGCTTGGCCGCCCCAATGGCGCTCGTGCCGTAGGCTACGCACTGAGCGCCCTGAACGCACCAGAAAGCGGTGAACTGTATACTTCAGCTACTGTGCCCTGGCAGCGGGTAGTGAACAACAAGGGGCGCATCAGCATTCATCACCGGGAACACGCGGCTCAGGAACAGTCCCGTTTGCTGCGGGCGGAAGGGGTGGTGGTGGATGCTCACGGCCGTATCAACCTGGACATCTACCTGTGGGAAGGGCCGAACTTGATGGAACTGGAAGATATACTTGGTGGCAGGTAGCAAGTGGCAGGTGGCAAGTAATACCTGCCACCTGCCACTTGCCACTTGCAACTCACACCCATGAAACTCATCATTCAAATCCCCTGCTACAACGAAGCGGACACATTACCACAAACATTGGCGGATTTGCCTACGGCCGTGCCCGGTATTGATTGCATTGAACTGCTGGTTATTAACGATGGCAGCACCGATAACACCGTACAGGTAGCACGGGATTGTGGCGTACAGCACATCATCAGCCACCGCCACAATATGGGGTTGGCGCGCACCTTTCAAGACGGGCTGGATGCCTGCCTGCGTTTGGGGGCGGACATCATTGTCAACACCGACGCGGACAACCAGTATCCAGGGCGCACCATCCCCGAACTGGTAGCCCCCGTGCTGGCACAGCAGGCAGATATTGTGGTCGCCAACCGGCAGGTTGACCATATCGCCCATTTTTCGCCGCTAAAGCGGCTGCTGCAAAAGTTGGGAAGCTGGACGGTACGCACCGTGAGCGGCACCGATGTGCCCGACGCGCCCAGTGGTTTCCGCGCCTACTCCCGCGAGGCGGCGCTGCGGCTAAACATCCTGACCCAGTTCAGCTACACGTTGGATACCATCATCCAGGCGGGCAAAATGGGCATGACGATTGTCAGTATTCCCGTGCAGACCAATGGCCCAACACGGCCGTCGCGCCTGCAACGCTCCATGTGGCACTTCATCAAAGCCCAGGCCAGCACCATCGTCCGCCTCTACGCCTTTTATGAGCCACTGCGCACGTTTACCTACGCCTCGCTGCCGTTCTTGTCGGTGGGGGTTTTGCTCTGGCTGCGTTTTTTTTACTTTTGGGTGATTGGCGAACGGGGGATCGGCCGTTTCACGCAGTCCATCACCTTCGGCACCGGCCTCATCCTGGTGGGGATGCTCATCTTCCTCTTTGGCATCCAGGCCGACATCACCAGCAAACACCGCCAACTCACCCAGGAAACGCTCTACCGCCTCAAAAAGCTAGAACTTGGCGCTCCTCTTGCTGATTCCCCAGACAACGACAAAACCGGGTGATAACGGCCGTGTCCCTTCCTGTTTGCTTCTGCTCTCTCACCAAGTAGAATAGGTAAAATCTTATTCTCTGCACCGCTGCGTCTTTGCGTTAAAAAGGAGCATTTCCCATGTTACACGGATTTACAGGCAAAGTCTTACACGTAGACCTCACCCAACACAAGCTAGAAATTGAAGAACCGGCCGAACAGTTTTACCGCCACTATGCGGGGGGCAGCCTGATGGGGTTATATTACCTCTGGAAAAACACCCCACCCGGCATTGACCCTCTCAGCCCGGAAAATACCCTCACCTTTGCCACCAGCGCCCCCGCCGGCCTACCCGTCAGCGGGCAGAGCCGCTGCACCGCCACCTGCAAATCCCCCAGCAGCGGCGGCGCAGCCGACAGCCAGGCCGGTGGTTTCTGGCCGGCCGAACTCAAATATGCCGGGTTTGACGCCATCGTTATTCAAGGCGTATCAGCCACACCCGTTTACCTCTGGATCAAAGATGGGCAAGCTGAACTGCGTGACGCTTCTCACCTGTGGGGCAAACCAACGTTGGAAGTAGACGAAACCATTAAAAATGAATTAGGCGACAAGAAGATTGAAATTGCCCAGATTGGCATTGCCGGAGAGAAGCGGGCGAACTTTGCGGCCGTGATGAATATGAGCAACCGCGCCTGGGGACGTACCGGCATTGGCGCAGTCATGGGCAGCAAAAACCTCAAAGCGATTGCCGTGCGTGGGACAGGCAAAATTGAACCAGGGAATAAAAAGGCTGTCAGTGCCTTGCACAAGCGGGGCGCAAAAGAACTTCCCGGCAGCGATATGGAAGCGTTTGGCAAATATGGCACGGCCGATACCGTGATGGCCAACCAGGGTGGCGGCGGCCTGCCCACACGCAACTGGGATGGCGGCTTTTTCGAGGACGCGGAAGCCATCAGTGGGGAGCGACTCTATGATGAACTGCTGCGGGGGGCCGAGGCAGGGCGGCAAGATAAAGACGGCCGTGATACCTGTTACGCTTGCATCATCCGCTGCAAACGGGTGGTCGAATCGGAGTGGCGCAACAATAAGCTCATCCCCGAATACGGCGGCCCGGAATATGAAACCATCGCCACTTTTGGCTCTTACTGCGGCGTCAGCGACATCCATGCCATTACCTATGCCAACCAGTTGTGCAATGAATACGGTGTAGACACCATCTCCTGTGGCGCAACGCTCTCCTGGGCCATGGAATGTTTTGAAAACGAAGTGATCAGCGTGGAAGATACCGGGGGTATTGAACTGCGTTACGGCAACGCCGAAGCGATGATCGCCATGCTGGAAAAGACGCTCAAACGGGAAGGTTTTGGCGACATTCTGGCCGAAGGCTCGCGCAAAGCAGCCGACCGTTTGGGACGTGGCCATGAGTACCTGCTGACCATCAAAGGGCAAGAACTGCCGGCGCATATGCCCCAGGTCAAACGCAGCCTGGGCCTGATTTATGCCGTCAACCCCTTTGGCGCCGACCACCAATCCTCAGAGCATGACCCGCTCTATTCACCCAAAGCGTATGAAAGCACCTACCACCGTTTCCTGAACCAGATTGGCCTGGACAAACCACAATCGGCCAAAGTGTTAAACGCCGAGAAGGTAGAATTTGCTCTCAAGTCTCAATATAACTACAGCGCGATGGACACCATCTCTATCTGCCAGTTTGTGTATGGCCCTGGCTGGCAGCTTTATGGCCCACAGGATATGGCCGATTTATATGCGGCCGCCACCGGTTGGGAGGTGACGATAGATGACATTCAGGAGATCGGCCGTCGCCGCTTAAACTTGATGCGTGCCTACAATGCCCGTGAGGGGCTGACCCGCGACCAGGATACATTGCCGAAGAAGTTGTTCCAAAAAGCGCTTGTGGGTGGCCGTTCCGATGGCATTGTGATGGACGAAGCGGAATTGCAGGCAGGCATGGATATGTATTTTGAACAGGCAGGTTGGGACGTGGCCACGGGCGTTCCCACTCGTGCCACACTGGAAGATGTGGGGCTGACCTGGGTGGCGGATGATTTGGGATTGTAAGTTTGGCGATCGGTAATCAGGTTAAATGCAGAAGGCTCACCAGTTTTGGTGAGCCTTCTTTTTCCCTCCACTCTTCCCTACAGGATGTCTTTGGGGGATGAGGGGCGTGGTTCGGGGGACGGCCGTTGGTCGGACAACGGCCGTTGGTCGGACAACGGCCGTTCCCCCACTACCCGCCTCTCCAACTTCCCTACCCGTTCCGTCAACTCCTGTACCAACAGCAACGTCTGCCCAATGGCCTGCTCTGGTGACAAATCCCCTTTTTCCCATTTGTGCAGAATCGTTTCCAAACTATATGCGGCCACAATAATTACTCCTGTGAAAATAGGACGCTGATTGGCGCGGATGACGCGGATAAAAGGAGATAATGAGCGTCCTGTTTTCATTCATGTGGGTGGGCTGCCGCCCATGTTGTCTCCTGTATAAATGGAGCGCGAGCATCTTGCTC
>CAZOPF010000061.1:0-34819 GCA_964581605.1 uncultured Ardenticatenaceae bacterium | reverse complement strand
TTTTCTGGTTGATTGGTTATAATTCTTCACAGTTGGCGGCAAAAGGATTCGTGAGATGAATGAAACCACAATGGCCGATTTATTGGCCGAAATCCATCTTTTGACTGAACGTTTAGCCATGTTTGAGAACAAGTATGGCTTGCTGACAGACGCTTTTTACGAATGGTACAGCGCGGGTAACGAACCGGAGGATGATGCCTGGGTGATGGATTTTACCGAATGGGCTGGCGTGTACCAGAGTTTGCAACTATTAACGGCCGAATACCACACCATGCTAAAGCAGCTTCCCCACGGCCGTAATGCCATCAACCGGCATATTCAATCCTATGTTCAGATCACCCCTGCCTGATGTTCACCTCGCCACCCACATCCTCACATTGCGGCTCTGGCAAGCACCCACCCTCACCACAAACATGTTCCCCCAGATATGAAACATCATCGAATTCCCGCGCCGGGTTTGTCGTTTATGCAACCCAATTTACCTTTTCTTATTCGTGAAGTTGAACAACTGTTATGACGGAGAAACGAGCCATCGCCAGCCAACCCCCCACTCCCCAAACTTTGCCACACGGCCGTGCCTATCTCTATTTCACCGTTTTTGTTGCTGGCATGAGTACGTTGGCGATTGAGTTTACCACCAGCCGCATGTTGCAGACGGTGTATGGCACCTCCAACATCGTCTGGGCCAATGTGATTGGGTTGGTGCTGCTCTTCCTGACAGCGGGGCATTTCATTGGCGGGCGGCTGGCGGATAAACGGCCGTACCGCCACCCTTTTGCGCCAAATTTCCGCCCCAAATTGGGCAGGGGTTTGGGAGAAAAATTAGCCGGTTTGGCTATTATTTGGCAATTGCCCCACAGCGAGCAAAGACAAAAACTCAAAAACCAGGTTCGCCGCCAGGATGGAGGTAATGTCGGCGTGATCGTACGGGGGGCTAACCTCAACCAGATCAAAGCCCACCAGCTTTAGCCCGACCAGGCTGCGGACCAGCTGCAAAATCTGGAAACTGCTCAGGCCGCCCACTTCTGGTGTGCCCGTGCCGGGGGCAAAGGCCGGGTCCACAGCGTCAATATCCAGCGAGATGTAGGTGGGGCGACGGCCAATGAGGTGGTGGATGTGTTGGCTCACGGCCGTCATGCCCATCTCAAAACATTCTTCAATTGTCAATACAGTTGCACCCAGCCCACGAGCATCTTCCAGGTCGCTGCGCTCCTCCATTGGCCCACGAATGCCCACTTGCACGTAAGCGGTTTTATCAATCAGCCCTTCTTCCAGCGCCAGCAAAAAGGGGGTGCCATGTTCCAGATGGCCGACCCGCTGATATGTGTCGGTGTGGGAATCGAAATGGACGACGGCAACGGGGCCGTAGCGGGCGGCATGGGCTTTGAGCAAGGAGTAGGTGATGGAATGGTCGCCACCGAGGGCGATAACATGTGTGTGGGCAGCGAGGATCTGGGCAGTTACGGCCGTGATTCGCTCACTGGTCACCTCAATGCTGGTCGGTTCCACATCCACATCACCATAATCCACTGCCCGCAACACAGCTAACGGATCCACATCCAGCAGCCGGTTATACCCCCACAATTGCAGCGAATTGGCGCGAATCTGGCGCGGGCCAAAGCGCGCACCGCTGCGCCAACTGGCTGCTCCACTGTCATAAGGCACGCCCAAAATTGCCACATCTACCCCATCCAAGTCACGGCTGACAGGCAGCCGCATAAAACTGGGGATACCGGCATAGGCCATCAAATGTGCGCCAAAAGCGGGGTTTGAGTTTGAGATAGTCACTTTATTTTACCTGCGTAGAGAGGAAGTCCAGAATATCAATCTTGGTCAATATGCCCTGCACCTGTTCGCCGGTGGCGATGATGGCGGCGTTGTGATGGCTGAAGATGCCCATCAATGTTTCTAGAGGGGTGTTCGGCCGTACCACCGGCACATTCTGGTCAATGATGGCCTCTATCGTCTCGTCCGGTTCGTGGCCGCTGTGACTGGTGACCAGCATATGGTTGAGCAGGTCAATTTCGGTAACAGCGCCCAACAAACGGCCGTCATCAGCCAGCACCGGCAACTGTGACACATTGTACTGCTTCATTTTGGCAACTACGGCCGTAATCGGTTCTTGCGGATGAGCGGTAATGAGCGTCTGATCCGGTTTGGCCGCCTGCACATCCAGCGCCCGGTAATCAATCCAGGCCCGTTCCAGGAAGCCGTTCTCGCGCATCCACTCATCGTCAAACACCTTGCTCAGATAGCGCGAGCCAGAGTCGGGCAAAATGACCACCAGCACATCGTCCGGCCCCAGGTTGTGTTCGCGGGCATATTTGATGGCCCCCACCACCGCCGAGCCGCTGGAGCCGCCGCAGAAAATCCCCTCCTCCCGCACCAGTCGCCGCGTCATCAGCAGGCTCTCCTTATCATTCACCTGCACAATGTGGTCAATCACACTCAGGTCGGTGGTGGAGGGCAAGAAATCTTCGCCAATGCCTTCCACCTTATACCCTTCGGCTTTGGTGTAGTGGCCGCTGCGGTGCAGTTCATACAGGATGGAACCAATGGGGTCCACGCCCACAATTTTAACGTGCGGATTTTGCTCCTTCAGGTAACGCCCCATGCCGCTGATGGTGCCGCCGGTGCCCATGCCCACCACCAGATGGCCGATTTTGCCCCTGGTTTGCCGCCACACTTCGGGGCCGGTGGATTCATAATGGGCCTGCGGGTTTTCCGGGTTGTGGTATTGGTTGGCCAGGATGGCATTGGGGGTTTCGGCGGCCAGCCGTTCGGAGACTTTGTAATAACTGCGCGGGTCATCGGGTTCAACGGCCGTTGGCGTCATCACCACCCGCGCCCCAAACGCCCGCAGCAGCAAAATCTTCTCCTGCGACATCTTGTCCGGCATCACAAAAATCGTGCGGTACCCTTTAATCGCCGCCGCAATAGCCAGACCCACGCCCGTATTGCCGGAGGTGGCCTCGACAATGGTGCCGCCTGGTTGCAAACGGCCGCTGCGCTCCGCCTCGGCAATAATGGCCGGGCCAATCCGGTCTTTCACCGATCCGCCGGGGTTAAAAAACTCCACCTTTACCAGCAGCTGGCAGGGCAAATCGCTGCCGATGGAATGGAGTCGTACCAGCGGCGTATCGCCGATGGTGTCTAAAATGGTGTCATACACCTCCATCTCTTCGTCAATTAATTCAGTGGTTGTTTCACTCATCATCATCATCATTTCACCGTTCACCTGTGGGAGTTTGTAGGAATGGGTTTTGAAGCCAAGTCATAATTCATAATTATCATTCATGCCCCGCTCACATCATTTTTACGGTAAGTATACATGAAGCGATACTGGTTGGCTTGAGTTTATTGGCAGTGCGTCTATAATCCTGGCAAGACTTATGTCCACCAAAGTGGCTGTCCCCTGTATAGTCTCAAGGAAGGAAAGTATGAAAAAAACACGTTTACTTGCCGGATTGGTTGCTTTATTGTTATTAGTGGTGATGGTTACGGCCGTGTCCGCCTTCGCCTACACCGTGCAATATGGCGACACTCTCTTCAGTATTGCCAGGCGTTTCAACACCACCGTCAGCGCCATCGCCACCGCTAACAACATCGCCAACCCCAATCTCATCTTTGTTGGGCAAGTTTTGGAAATCCCAACCGGGCAAAACCCGCCCCCGCAACCGACCAGCCCGCCACCTCCCACAGGCCAGCCACCCCAACCCACACCACCTCCCGGTGGCTCCACCACCTACGTTGTGCAGCCAGGTGACACGCTGTCCTCGATTGCCCGGCGGTTTGGTACAACGGTGCAGGCCATCGTTGCCGCCAACAACATTGCCAACCCCAACCTGATTTATGTAGGGCAGGTCTTGATTATTCCCACCGGTACTAACCCACCGCCACAGCCCCCGCCGGGCAGCACGCCCCCGCCGCCCAACCCTAATCCACCACCCTCATCTGGTTTTGAATTGGGCGGGCAGAGTCTTAACTTAGGTAATCGTGCCCGGATGCAAGAAGCAGGCATGAACTGGATCAAGATTCAGCAGAAGTGGGCGCCCGGCCAATCACCAGATGCACTTGCTGGAGTCATTCAAGATGCTCATAACAACGGCTTTAAGATATTGCTCTCGATTACCGGGGCACAAACGTATCCTCCGACTAACGGCATTGACTTTAATGCGTATGTGAACTATGTGCGCGGCGTGGCCGCGTTGGGGCCGGATGCCATTGAAATCTGGAATGAACAGAACATTGATTTTGAATGGCCGGCCGGGCAAATCAGCCCCGTTTCGTATGTAAATAACATGCTGGCCCCCTCTTACAACGCCATCAAGTCGGCTAATGCCAATGTGATGGTTATTTCCGGCGCGTTGGCGCCCACCGGATTTGATAACGGCACGAACGCCTGGTCAGATGCACGCTATATTCAGGGGATGGCGGCCGCAGGCGCAGTCAACTATATGGATTGTATTGGTGTGCATCACAATGCCGGCGCCACCTCGCCCTATGCCACCACCGGCCACCCGGCGGACTCTGGCGATCACCACTATAGCTGGTATTTTGGCCCGACCTTTGACCTGTACTACAACACTTTTGGTGGTGCTCGCCGGGTTTGTTTCACAGAGTTGGGTTACCTGTCGCCGCAGGGCTTCCCCTTCCTGCCGCCCAATTTTTCCTGGGCGGCCAACACCACCGTCAGCCAACAGGCGCAATGGCTGGGCGAAGCCGTGACCCTGGCGCGCAGCAGTGGCCGGGCGCGTATGGTTGTTGTCTTCAACGTGGATCTCACTACCTATACCCAAACTGACCCGCAGGCGGGTTATGCCATCATTCGCCCGGATGGCTCTTGCCCGGCGTGTAGCACGCTGGGTGCGGCGATGCGGTAGTGAAGATGAGATTGGGAGACTGAGAGAGTAGGCGATGGGGCAATCTCTTAATCTCCCAATCTCATTCTTTTCTATGCGGAAGTTGGAAATTGGCGGCGGGCGGGTGTTTGATGCCCTGTCGCCATCCTCTCCCTTACGCCTGCAAATTCCCCCGACGGTACAAGGTTATACGGATGCGCAGCTGGATGATTATGGGCTGCCGACGATCAAACGCCGCGCTGATTATCCCTGGCGGCCGGATGTGGCGCTGCGGGTAGTGGCGCGATTTTCGCATGGGGAAGGGGGGCTGCGCGGCACGGCCGGGTTTGGTTTTTGGAATGCGCCTTTTGGCGACCCGACGGTGTGGGGGGTGGCACGGCCGTCTGCCTGCTGGTTTTTCTATGGTTCTGCCCCCAATGATTTGCCGTTGGCCGCCGATGGGCCGGGGCGGGGCTGGTTTGCGGCGACGTTGGATGCGTCACGGCCGTCCACCATCCCCCTCATCCCGCTGGCCCCGTTTGTGTTGCTGGCAAACCGGGTGGGCCGGGTGCGCCGCCGCCTGTGGCCCTGGGTGCAGCAACGATTGGGCATCGCGTTTGCCCCGATCGTGGTGGATATGACCGCCTGGCATGAGTACCGGTTGGATTGGCGGCGAGAGGGGTGTACGTTTATGATTGACGGCCGTACCCTCCTGCACACGCCTCATTCACCCCAAGGCCCGTTGGGGTTTGTCTGTTGGATGGATAATCAATATATGGTGGTCACGGGGCACGGCCGTTTGGGTTGGGGCACAATAGCCACGCCGGAGACACAATGGCTGGAACTCAACGATCTGCAACTATCTGTGTGGGCCGAAAGCCCAACCACAACAGATAGTTTTAATAGATAAAGGGGATCAGTTTACGGATGCGTTTCTGATATGAGGTGTAAGTGGCGTATTTTACCGCCAACCATTGTTCCTCGCGGCGGGATTTGGCGTCAAAAAAAAGGAAGAGAAGCAAGGCGAGTAACAGGGTGGGCCAGTTGTTCATCAGCAGTCCATAGCCGACTGCTCCCAAAATGATGCCGCTGTAAATGGGGTGGCGCACCAGGCGATACGCCCCATGCTCCACCATGTGCGCGTTTTCTTTGGGATGGGGCACGGCCGTCAGGTTATCCCCCAGACTCCACACCCCCGCCAGCGCCAATAGCAGCCCACCTCCCATCAATACCAGACCGGCAACCAGGCTAATGGTGTGCCAGGGTTCAGGCCAGGAGGCCGACGGCCGTGCCACAAACGGCGCCAGCGCAATCAGTCCCAACAGCCCAAACTGCACCACCACATACCCCTCCCCCCGTTTGCCGACAAACCTATCCCATTTCAAGCTAGTTCCTCCTTAAGAAATAATCCACAGATTGCACAGATTTCGCAGATTAAAAAATCTGTGCCATCGGTGTAATCTGTGGATTTTCTTGTATGCTGATGGGCTATTGCCTGTGTTGTCTCCTGCTTTTACCCACAGCCGCCGCTGCCCGGCGCGCGTTTTAATTGTAGCTGAATTTTGGGTGTATAAGTCAGTTCAAACAGTTCCGGTTCGGGGGCGGCGGCCGCATGATTGGCCCCCAGCGCGGCCGTAAACGCATAACGCAGTTCGTCGTCACGGCCGTCTACCGCCACATAATCCGCGCCAAACGTATCTTTGGTAAAGGTGCTGATCCAGTTATTGATGCCGCCTTCCAGAATGTAGACATTGGGCACACTTTCGGCCACCAGCAATTTCCAGGCTGCGGTGGCGGCCGTTTCGTCATTGCTCATCACCACCACCACCGTATTTTCCGGCTCGGCAATCAATTCTGGCGTCAGCGCCAGCAGTTCCGCCGGCGGCACATGCTCCGCGTCCTGAATGTGGAACAGGTTGTAATCCCCTTCACTGCGCACATCCAGCAGCCGCACCTTGATCTGAGCGTCGTGCAAAGTCGCCAGCAGTTCGCCGGGGTGAATTTGCACAGCCCGTTCCGCCAGCGTGGTTTCCTTTTCCGCGGCAATGGCCTGCCAGCGGTCGGCCGTTGTTGGTTGCCCCAGAATGATCAGGCCAATGCCACCCAGGAAGATGACGGCCGCCGCCACATAACGCCAGCGTGGGGCCGTGTTCGGGTCAGCATCGCCAAAATGTTGTTCCAACTTCTCGGCCACCCAAAACATGCCCAACGCCATGGCAATAATCGCCAGCACCACCACGCCCGTCGGCAGGCCAAACAGTTCTGGCAAGGTGAAGCGCCCCAGGTAGCTGCTGTGCCACCATTCCTCATACAGCCCCACCGTTTCGCCAAAGAGGAAGATGCCGAATAACACACCCAGGACGAAAAACACCCCGTCCAGCTTGGCAGTCGCGGCCGCTACCAATGACGTGCCGGGGCAAAAACCGCCGATGATAAAGCCAAAGCCCATCACCAGCCCGCCGACAATGCCTGGCCAGAGGTAGGTGGGGTTGACCCAGATCAGGTTGTAATCCAGCAGTCCCAGGCCGGAAGCGGTGAAGATGAGCAGCATGGCCACGATGATCGCGCCAAACATCACTTTCAGCACGGTCATGTCCTTGAAATAAAACTGGGCGGCCAGCTTTTTGCTGTTGCCAAAACCGGCGCTTTCCAGCACATAACCAAAGCTAAAACCAATCAAAATATAGACGACATACGCACCGTAGTGTCCGAGTAATTGGGTGAGAGGTAAGGGAAACATGTTGTAATTATGAATTATGAATTATGAATTATGAATTATGAATTATGAATTATGAATTATGAAAGGGAGGCAAGTTCATAATTCCTAATTCCTAATTCCTAATTCCTCCTTTAGTTCCAGAGTTTGCGTAGGGAATAGGCCAGCAGGTAAGCGCCGGCGAAGACGGCGAACATGAAGGCCCAACTGCCAACGGAAAGTACCGCGCCGCCAGAGAGGGCCTGGCCGCTGGTGCAGCCCCGCGCCAGCCGTGCGCCGTAGCCCATCAGCCCGCCGCCGACGAAGGCGGTGAGCCAGCGCAACTGTTTGGAGACTTGGGGGCCACGATTGGTTTCGACTTTGACACGGCCGTTCACCAACCCGCTCACAAAGCCGCCAACTATCGTGCCCACCGTCAGCATCACAATCCAGCTATCGAGGGCGTTGGCTTCGCCGCCAGCCATCGTCACCAGATAAGCCACGCGGTCTATATGTTCCGGGGCGATCAGGTCTTCAAAAAAAACCAGGATACGGTTCAGCCCGCCCGACGCGCCCAGTCCATTGCCGGTGATAAAAAAGGCCAGAAACAGCACAATGCCCAGCGCAATAGCGGCCGCATACGGGTTGATATACTCCTTCGCTTCCCGCTTTGTCAGCGAAAAACGCCTGCTTTTAGGTTGGGTTGGTTGATTGGTTAATATAGTCATATTTCCTCAGATTTGTAATTGGGTAATCGAGCCACTACCCAATTACCCAATTACTCAATTACTCAATTACTCAATCACTCAATTACCACCTCATCATACCCCACCATCATCCCCTTAATGGCGGCCGTAGGGGTATGGCCGGTGGTGGTCAGGTAAACATGCATGACGATAAAGGCGGCCAGCATCCAGGCAATCAGCGTGTGGAACGGGGCCAGGAAGGGTAGGCCGCCGGTGCGGGCGGCGATGTCCGGCCACCGCTGCGCTCCCCACATGAGAATGCCGGTGAGGATTTGCAGCGGCAGCAGCACATTCAGCAGCCCAAAATAGGTGATTTGTTGCAGCGGATTCAGTTTGCGGTCGGGCGTTTTCTCAAAGGGGTGCGGATCGCCCCGGAAAATGCCGCGCAGGTAATAAATGGCTTGTTCGGCCGCCTGGTCAATAAAGCCACGCGGGTGGGGCAGGTATTGGCGGATTTCGCCGGAGGCCAGATGGTAAAAGAGCGATAGCGCCGCGTTCACCAGCAGGATGAGCGCCAGGATGTTATGCACCTGCACCACGTAGTTGAAGCTGAAGAGGCCAAATTTGTCTGGTTTGTGGATGATGAGGCCGGTAAAGAGCAAGCCCAGGATGACGGCCGTTTGCACCCAATGCCATAGCCGCTCATACACGCCATACATATACACCCGCCCGGTAGGCGCGTGGGCTGGCGTTTGCTGCCGCCGGAAATAGACGCGCAGCGAACTATGCCCCACAACCCCTAAAACCACGCCCACAAACAGGAAGACACCCAACCAATCCACCCAATAAACACTGCTGTGGCCGAAGATGTAAATGCTGGGCGCGGCCGTATCGTCTGATTGCGTGTCCGGTTTGAAGAAGAGTGTGCCATCCTGGTTGAGAATATCGCCGCGCACGGCCGTGCCGCCGCTGTTGACAAAGGTGGGCGTTGCTCCGCCGGGTGTGCTGCCAGACAGGGAAATGGCCTGGGTAATGCGCGACTCTTCGCCGTGACAGGTGCGGCAGTCGCGGGTGGCCCAGTCGCCGGTGGCCGTGTTGTGGTTGATGGAGTACGGCCGTATCTCCCCCACAATATGCGCATTTGCCAGCCCCCGTTCCGCCAACCGGGTGGCAATGAGCGTCTCTTTGGCCTGGCTGTCAATCAGTAATTCGGCTTCGGAGAGGCGGCCGTCTTCGTTCGCATCAAACACTTGAAGCATGTGCGGTTCATAGCCGTCGCCCTCCAGCCAGACCGCCTGCAAATCACGGAGTGGGACGGGGCGTTCCGGGTCGCCATAAACCCAATACCAGGCGGTGATGAGGTTGTAGGGGGCCAGGGGGGCGCTCCCGTCCTCATTTTGGCGGGGCAACAGCACCGGTTCATAGCCGGTGATGAGCGCGTTCTGGTCGCCCAGTTTACCCTCCATACCGCGCCAGGTGGTCAGAGGGGAGCCGTCCGGGTGTACGGCCGTCCAGTTCACCGATTCCAACGCGGGTGCGTACAGTTGCGGCGTGTGGCAGCTTTCGCAGGCCATCGCTTCCGTGTGCCGCTCCTTGTAGGGCAGCCAGTTGTGGGTATTTTCGATACTGTGGCAGCTTTCGCACCGCCTCAAGGTGTTATCCAGTTCCTGGGCAATGGCGCTTTGCGCGCTCTGCCCTTTGGCAAACTGGTGCAGCGGCCGGTAGAGATACTCCCCCAAATCCAGACGGCGCGGATCATAGGTCAGGTGCTCCGGCTGTGTCTCGCCCAATTCCTGGAAGTGAACAGGATTGTTCAGGGCATAATGGCAATCGGTGCAGGCCAGCACCCGCTCCGTGTGGATGTCCCAGGAGCGGTTCAGACTCTCTTTGTCCGCCAGATTGAGGCCAGAGTTCAGCAGTTTTTGGCCGGACATCACCTGCCCGGTGGTCAGGGTGGAGTAGACATCCAACTTCTCGAAGAAGTCGGATGTCTCCAGAGTGAGGGGCGTCTGCAAATCGGTGTGTACCGTGCCATGACACGCACCGCAATTTTCGTTCGTGGGATCTTGAATGGAAATATAGTTGGGCAGCAGTTCGCCGTTTTCAGCAAATGCGCCCGCGTTGTAATGCCAGCCCTCCAGCGTCGGTTCCACGATGCCGCTGTTGAACAGGGTGGCGGTGTTGGCCCAGGCAAACTGACCAGATTGCAGCATCTCACCCCGCGCTTTGTTGTTCGGATTAGCGGTGTGGCAGAGGAAGCAGTTCATTTCCACTGTGCCCGACTCGTCCCAATCCCAGGCGACCAGTTCGCCCGTTTCCGGGTCTACGATGTGCGTTTGGGGGTCGTGGGGAGCGACGGCCAGGTTGGTCAGGGGCAGCCCATCGCGGCTGGTGGTGGCCGGGCCGCCGCCCGCGTGTCGCAGTCCCAACGTCATCAGCCATTCGGGGGTAGTCAGGTCAAGCACGTCGTCCCCTTCGCGAGAGAGGTAGCGGTAGGTGAGGGGGTCCCAACGGCCGTACAGCCCCGGACTGCTATCCCAACTGGCCACGCCCCCCTGCCCAAACTGGCTCAAGCCCACGTCGGCATGAAAGCTGTGGCCGGCGATGAATTCGGTATCGTGGCATTGGCCACAGGTTTGCATGGTGGAAATGGGTGCGCCGGAGTCGAGGACGTTACGGCCGTCCGCATCCAACAATGCAAAGGTGGGGTGCAATGGTGAGCCGGTTGGTTGTATGGGGGTTTGCTCCTGGGCAACGGCCGTGCCCCTGGCGGCCAGGAAAACGGCCGTTAAAATGAGCGCAACTCCCATCGCAAAAAGGTGATTTTTTGAGAGGAGTGGGGCACGCCCTCGTGCCCCATGTGGGACGTGGGCGTCCCACACTCCTCGTTCTTTCTTGTGTCGAAAGCGATTCAATGTGCGCATCGTTCTTACTCGTTGAATGGAACGCGGATTTCAGGGATTTGCCGAATTTTCGCAGATTTTTATCTCGAAAATCCGCGTCCATCCGCGTTCGTCCGCGCTCTAATTCCCGGTTAAGCCCTGCTGGTCACGGCCGCCCCACCGGATAGGGTCGCCATAGTAACCGAGGGATTGCCAATCCATACGGCCGTCTTCCCCATGACAATCATTACATTGCAGCGCATTCTCTTGGGGGGCCACCATATGGCTCAGATTCCAATACATTTCCGTGGGGGCAAAACCGTATTCACCGCTGTAAGGTAATCCCGCCGCTGCCATGCCCAACCGCGCCGACTGATCCCAATCAAATGTCGTCCAATACCCTTCCTCGCCAACCGTCTGTGGCTGAATCAGATAGTTATAACCCGCGTCAAAAATCTGGTTGGCAAAGTGAACTTTGAAGGGCCAGATTTTGGCGCTGTCGTCGGCGATGTCGCCCAATGGCCTGTTGATGGGGGTGGAAACGGTGGGGTCAATAGGGTCGCCCAAAATATAGCGGTCAGATGTGCCGTTATACCAGAGGTAGGTGGGCATAAAACCTTGCTCATAAATGAAGCTGCCTTTGATTTTCAGGTAGGTGTGGGGGTCTTCGGGGATGGTATCATTCCCGGCCGTTGACCAGTCCCAGTGCATTTTGGTGGCGTCCCGCACCGCCCCTTCGGGGATGTGGCAGGTCTGGCAGGCCACATTGTCCACATGGGCATTGATGCGCTCGTCGCTGTGCAAATCGGCCGCGTGGCAGTCGGTGCAGGCCACCTGATTTTCGCTGTTCACGCTGACGGACATGGCCTGCCCGGTAATCTGGTGGTCTTCGGCCTGGTGGCAGTCGGTGCATTGGAAGTCATAGCGCCCCATATGTACATCAATATCTTCGGTGGGGAAGTAGAGCGTTTCGTCCAGATCGCCATGTTTGACGGCGTTGCCGCCGCCGCCGTTGAAATGGCAGCTGCCGCAGTTTTGGCGGGTGGGGTAATTGACGCTCTGGGCGGCCGCGGCCAGGTCTATCCCTTCGGCGGGCAGCCCGGCCGCCCCTTTGCTGTAGAGGCCGGTGTCGGCGTGGCAAACCAGGCAGTCTACGTCATTTTCGGTGGCGTTTTCCTGAAAGTCCGCGCCGTCCCAGCCATACCCGGCGTGGCAGCGGGTGCAGCCCGTCCAGTTGCTTTGGATGCCAATGCAGAAGTTGTTGATCTGGTTGGCTTTGCCGATGGTGACGGGTTCGTCACGGCCGGGCAGTAGCACCGGCTCGCTTTCCCAGGTGAAGTGGGTGGTGTGCATCACCTGGTCGGCCGCATCTTCGTGACATTCCAGGCAGGCGGCCGTCACTTCCTGGCCCGTTGCGTAAGGGCCGGTCATCAATTCGGTGTGGTCGGTGTGGGGGACTCGTTGGGGGACGTTGTTCCAGGGATCGGCCGTAGGTTTTGTTTCTGCCGGTCTGACCAGCGCCAAAATCGGGGCGGCGATGAGCAGAATGGTGCCGATGATGCCGAGGAGCCAGATGTATTTGAAATCGCGCATATAACACCGGGGAGAAGTAATTGGGTAATTGGGTAATTACCCAATTACTCAATTACCTCATTACTAAAATGTCAGATTGCTGAGCCAACACCGAGCGGAGAATCTGGCGCATGGTGTTGAGGAGTTCGATGATACGGCCGTCGGTGAGTGTATAAATGACGGCGGTGCCGTTCCTTTCCGTTTGTACCAGCCCGCGATCCCGCAGCACACCCAGGTGGCGGGAAACGGTCGGTTGGGGCATGTTCAGGGCTTCGGCCAGGGCGGTGACGTGGCGGGGTTCGTCATCCAGTGCATAGAGAATGAGGATGCGTTTGGGGTCGCCCAACGCCTGGCAGATGTTGGCGTGTAGCAGGCTCAGTTCTTCGAGGGTGGGAGTGTTTGTCATGGTCTTCATCCATCTATTCGCTTATCCGAATAGATGCCCATAGTGTAGGCCGACGGCCGTGAACCGTTCAGGGGCGATTGTCATTTTCCGGTTGTGACATTTGTCACAAGTTGGGGTGGGTTACGGCCGTGTAGGGGCAGTCTACCGTAAGGGTGGGACGGTGTGGGTTCTGCCTGGCGGTAAAGGGGGGTCTTAATTCCGCGCCGCCTCACCCATTCGACCAATAACGGGGTGAGACAGGCGGGAACGAGCGGATTCGCTCAGGCAAAGGTATCGCCTGCCTGTCCCACCCCTACTCGGCCGCATCAACCACCACCCATCAACCGCTATTGTTCATACGGCCGATAGACCGGCTGGTACATCTGGCTGTGCATGAAGGCCAACAAATCGGTGGGGCGAGGCACAGTGGCCAGGTTGTGGGCATAGGCAATCTCGGCGACGGCCGTCGCAATATGCGCCGATACTTCCCGAATTCGTTTCAGCGAGGGGTAGATCAACCCGGCGGCCAGGTCATCTTCTGTCACCAGTTGCGCCAGCGTTTGCGCGGCCGCCAGGAACATATCATCGGTGACATGCCGTGCCCCCGTGGCCACCACGCCCAACCCCACACCGGGGAAGATGTAGGAATTATTGCCCTGGCCAGGGATGTAGGTACGGCCGTTGAGTGTCACCGGATCAAACGGGCTACCGCTGGCAAAAATGGCGCGGCCGTCTGACCAACCATACGCTTCTTCGGCCGTACATTCCGAATTGGCAGTGGGGTTAGACAGAGCAAACACCATCGGCTTTTCGTTCAGGCGGGCCATGGCCTCTACGACCGGCTGGGTGAACATGCGCGGCATCCCGGAAACGCCAATGATACCGGTGGGTTGCAAGGCCTCCACCGCTTCCAGGAAGGTGGTTAACGGGGTGTGCTTGTGGGCATACGGCCGTTTGTGTTCGGCCAGATCGGTGCGGCTGGATTCGACCAGCCCCCGCGAATCCACAAACCAGCATTGCTGCCGGGCGGTAACGGCCGTTGTGCCCTCCTGCATCATCGCCGAAACAACCAGATCAGCAATGCCAATGCCCGCTTCACCGGCCCCCAAAAAGAGCAGCCGCTGGTCAGACAACCTGCCGCCGGTCAGCCGCAGCGCCGAATACAACCCGGCCAGGGCCACCCCGGCCGTGCCTTGAATATCATCGTTGAAGGTGCGGTAGTGGTGCCGGTATTTGTGCAGCAGGCGGAAAGCGTTCTGGTTGGAGAAATCTTCAAACTGGATGAGAGCCTGGGGAAAACGGGCGGTAACGGCCGTCATAAACTCATCCACCAGAGCATCATACGCCTCCCCACGCAGCCGATTTTGTGGCAGGCCAATATAAAACGGGTCATCCAGCAGCTTTTGATTGTTGGTGCCCACATCCAGCGTCACCGGCAGCGTGGTGGCCGGGTCAATCCCGGCGCAGGCCGTATACAGCGACAGCTTGCCTACCGGAATGCCCATGCCATGCGCCCCCAGATCGCCCAGCCCCAAAATGCGTTCGCCGTCCGTCACCACAATGACGCGCACATCATCATGCGGCCAATGGGTGAGAATTTCGGCCACCTGCCCCCGGTCATCGGCCGAGATATACAGCCCACGCGGACGGCGGTAGATATTGCCAAATTCCAGACACGCCTGCCCGACGGTGGGGGTGTAGATAATGGGCATCATCTCCATGAGATTGTCCAGCACCACCCGGTAAAAGAGGGATTCGTTGCGGTCTTCCAGGCTGAGGAGGAAGATATACTTTTCCAGGTTATTGGGCTTTTTGTGGAAATTGCGCAGCACCCGTTCTTCTTGCAACTCCTGGCTGAGGACACGCGGCGGCAGCAAGCCGCGCAGATGGAATTGTTCGCGCTCGCTGGCCGTAAATGCCATGCCTTTGTTGAGAATGGGATCATGCAGCAGGTCTACGCCGATGGGAAACGGCCGTGCCCCTGCCTGATGTGTACTGTCTGTCGGGTTCATCTTTTGCCTCCAGTATGGGAATATGCCCTTAACTACTGAAGGATAATACTGGGGATTGGGGTACGGCCGTGATGCCCTTTAGCCTGTTTTTACCGTGAGGATTGTCATACCGTGCTGTGTGATGCGTGGTAGAAATCTCACGCATTACGCATCACGCATCACCCCGCCCACATATCAAACATAAACATCGTAGCCATCACCCCCATGAGCAGCACACTGGCTATCGTCCACACCCGGTCAAACGCTGGCCGCCGCCCCCACTGGCTCAAAAACAAAAAGAGCGGCGGCGCGGCCAGCACATAGCGGTGCATCCCCTGGGCCGGGCCACTGGTAAACGAGAGAAAGACCACCAACAGCCCAAACCAGGCCAGGTCAGGATATTTCCGCAGCCCGGCAATACAGGCGGTGAACGCCAGAATAATGGCCCCAAACTCCACCACATAATAGGCCGTCGCCTGTGGATTATCCCCAAATAAACTATAAAACGCCTCGCGCCAGGCCCAATATGTATATTCAAAATTCATCAGGCCGCGCCCAAAAAACTCATCTTCCACCCGGCTAAAAGCCATGCCAAAGTATGAAAACCGCCAGACAATGAACGCCAACAGGGGGGCAAACACCACCAGGCTATGAGCTATCGCTTTCCAGGGCAGCCCACGAAAATAAATCTGCCGCCATTCCATGTCCAGTTCCAGCCATTCGCCATCTTTCACCCAGGAAATGAGCAAGGGAATAACCAACAGGACCCCGGCCGCCCGTGTAAAAGTGGCCAGCACGGCCAGCACGGCCGCCCACCCTCTGTGCCCCCGCCGCATCAGCAGCAGGCTGGAAAAGGCCAGCCCCACAAACAATCCTTCGGTATAAACCACCGACAAAAAGAAGGCGCTGGGGAAAATGAGCAAATAAAAGGCGGCTCGTAAACCGCCCTCCTCGCCCAGTTCATCGCGGCCCAGTTCAAAGAGGGAGATAACGGCCGCCAACGTGCCCAGCAGCGACACCAGCACCCCGGCTAAAGCAGCGGCGGCCGTTGGTGCCAGCCCAAACAAAGCAAAGATCGGCGTTAGCAGGCGCATCAGAAAAGGATAAAAAGGAAAAAAAGCATAACTGAGTGAAATTCCCTCGCGTATGCCACCCTGACCCTGAGGCACGACGAAGGGCCAGAAACCGCCGCCACTACTCACCACGCCAAACGATTCGCCTACCCGATCTACATGGGGGTCTTCGTATCCGCCTAAAGCAATGGCAATGTAATACTCAGAATCCCAGGCCACCTGCCGGTTAAGAAATGGCTCTTTCAAGTAATGTTTGGCAGCCTGCGCGCCACCCAGCCTGGTGGAATCGGCCGTCCAGCTTAACGCTCTATCCGGCCGCATCACTGTAAAGCGGGCCGGCACCAGCACATGGTAGGCCAGCATAATGCCAGCCCACCCCAACCAGATGAAAAACATGGTACGTTTGGAGGGAGATATAGACATATATTTTTCTTCAAGCCAGTTAGGCCCTAAGTGATCGTTTGCAAATAAGTTAGCGATTGGGTAATTGGGTAATTCAGTAATGGAAGCGGTTAATTACCAAATTACTCAATTACATAATTGCTGCACGGTTACTTAGGGTCTCGTCGCGTTGTTACTTCTCCGCGCCGGTGATCACCAGATTGCGCATAAAATAACGCTGCGAAAACAGCAGCACCAGCACCGGTACAATCATAATCAGCAGCGCGCTGGCTTCCAACTGGTTGATCACTGGCGAGAGTGATTGGAAGTTTTGGATGCCAAAAGAGACGGGAATCAGGTCACGGCGGGTACTGAGATAAAGCGCTGCCTGCCGGGTTTCATTCCACATGTAGAAGAAATGGAGCAGAGAGACAGTAATCACTACCGGCCATGATTGCGGCAAAATGACCGAAAACAGGGTGCGAATTGGCCCTGCACCGTCTAGCATGGCCGCTTCGTCCAGGTCTTTGGGGATGCTCTTGAAATTTTGGCGCAGCAGGAAGATATAGACGGCGTTGCCAAAGAAGAAGGGCACGACGAGCGGCAGCCAGGAGCCATCCCATTCCAGCACACGCACAAAGATGTAGTAGGTGGGGATGAGGGTGACGTTTTCCGGGATGAGAATGGTGGCGATCATCAGATAAAAGAGGAAGTTGCCGCCGGGCAGGGGGAAGCGGGCAAAACCATAGGCCACCACAATGGAGGAGAGCAAAACACCAATTTCGGTGATAAACGCCAGCATGATGGTGTTTTTGAGCATTTCTGGCAAGCGGAGCGAACGAAAGAGGATGCTAAAGTTTTCTAGCGTCCAGTGGAACTTGTAAACGCCTATCAGGGTGCGCCAATTGCCCTGCCATTCTACTAATCCGGCCTCTGGATTTTGGGGGTCAATGAATTGGCTACTGGTGCGGCCGGGCGCGACCAACGCTAACTGGCGCTCGCCATCAGCAAAGGGGACACTGTAGACCATACGCTCTTTGCCCTCATATTCAAAGCGTACCTGCCGCGCTGGATAGGGCGGGGCATGGCGATCTCGAAACTGGATGCTTTCCATGAAGGCCGCGGAGAGGATGTAGAGCAGGGGGAACAGGTAGGCGATGAGCAGGGTGAAGACGAACAGGTTGAATACGGCCGTGCCCACTGTCTCCCATCGCCGTAAGCTGATGTAGGTGTGGGGAATGAGGGGTTTGCTAAAAATAGAGGATGTACGCATGGTTAACCTTCCCTATCCGGGTAATAAACCCACCGGCGCGAGGTGGAAAAGAGCAGCACAATCACAATCATCACCAGCACAAAAAAGAGCCAGGAAAGGGCGGCCGCATACCCTAGCTGCCACTCATCAAAAATCCAATAAGTGATATAGCCGTCAAACGGTGAACCGCCGCCACGAAAGGTATTGCCCCGGTCTAACAAAATAACGCCACCAAAAACAGCAATCAGGTTGATGATCAGGGCAAAGAAGATAGCCGGTGTGATCATGGGCAGGGTGATGCGGAAGAAGCGCACCAGCGGGCCGGCGCCGTCCACACGGGCCGCCTCCTGAATTTCTGTCGAGACACTCTGCATGGCGGCCAACATAATCAACATGCCCGGCCCAATGGCCCAGAGGGAGTTAATGGTGATGAGTAAAGCATAGGCGGCGTCGGAATAAAGATCATTGAAGCCGGTGAGTCCTAATGGCTGCAAAATAAAGCGGTTGAGCCAGCCGGTGGTGGGGTCAGCAAAACCGAACCACATGAAAAGGATGGCCACGCTGGGGATGATGCTGGGCAGGAAGAAAAGAGTGCGTAGCGCCGTGCGGGCCTTGAGCCGGGGGCTGTTGAGCAATGCGGCCAGCAGAATGGAGGCGGCTAACTGGAGAGGGATGGTGCGAATGGCAATGCTGAGAGTGGCCATGATGAGAAAACCAACGGCGTCATCTTGTAGCAGACGGCCGTAATTCTCCAGCCCCACAAAGCGCGTTTCGCCTGGTTCCAACAGGTAGAAGTTGGTGAACGAGAGGCCAAAGGAGGCCAGGATGGGCAGCAGTTTGAACAAAACAAAGCCGATCAGCCAGGGGGAGATGAGCAGTAAACCGGTGGTTTTGTCATATCCCAGGCGGAAGCGGCGACGTTTGTTTATGGGAGGGTATTTGATTTGTTCGATGTGCATAATTTTGTTGAGACTGGGAGATTGGGAGAGTACCAATCAATCTCCCAATCGCTCAATCTCCTAATCCCCAATCACTCTTATCACCTTAAACGCCATATCATCTGCAAAATCGGGCAGGGGGATGGTGCAGGGTTGGCCGGCCGTACATGCGACGGTAAAGCTGTCCAGATAGGTACCTTGCCAGGTGTGGTACGGCCGTATCTCATACACCCCTTCCGCCATCCCCATCATAGACACGGATACGCCCTGGCGCACTGTTTCATCCGCACGCACCTCTTCAATGGGTGCGCCAGCCAGGGCAAAATCCTGCACCCAAAACAGCCCGCCGTCCGTGCCAATAACACCCCAACCGCGCACGTCCGGGTCATTGCTGGTGAGAGTCACGGCCGTCGGCTTGAGTTGTGCCAGCGGTAAATCCGAGACAAATGTGCCCAGCCGGGCCATGTCCGCCAACATCTCCGGCGACATACGCATCCAGTTGCCGCCACTGTTCCATTCGGCCGGAGTCATGGCTGCGCCACTGGCCAGCGCGGCCCAAATGGCATTGTGGAATAGCTCCGGGTAATAGGTGTTGCCCGGCACGCCAAATTCCCCCACCCAATTCGGCTTTTCCGCCCGTGTAAACATCAGGCCTGTCCAATCGGCCAGCACCTGCGCCGCGCCGACGGCATCAGTATTAAAGTCGTACAAATGTACCTGTGGTGCATCCATCACCAGATGCCCCTGTTCCCAATCCACATCCCCGGAGCGGCTGGCGGTGGTGGGGTGGCGGTAGGGGTCGTGGGCCACAAAGTAGGCATTCACTTTTTCATGCCAGGGATTGGTCTGCTCATAAGCGTTCGTGCCGTTAATTTCGGTGACGGTCTGCCACATGCCAACGGCCGTGCTGTGCCCCCAACGGGCGATGATATAACGGTACAGATTCTCCTGCCACGCCCACGCTTCCTCATCCACAAAAAAGGATTCCAGGTCGGTCAGTTTGTTAAAACCGTTGCTGCCCCAATTGCCTGTATCCCACTCATGCGTATCGTCCCGTAGCTGGGGATGATCCCAGATGGTGAAGATGAGAAAAATCCCTTTGGTCTGGGCATCTTTGACAATGGCGTCTATCAGGTTGAGATTCGCCACCGAGTAATCATTGTAACTGTTGTTGACGGGAGAGGCGCTGTAAAGCGGCCACCAGACCACATAATTTTCGCCCGCCGCCACCATATCGTTAAAGAGTCCTACGCCGTCCTCAATATCAAAACCGTCCATGAGGATATTGAGCGCGTCGGCGTGTCCCAGACCATAAAAGGGGGTGCCGTCGTGGTAAACCAGGTAGTGGCCGCTGTAATCCGGGTTGACCCAATTGCCCGCTTGCAGCCAGCCATGATGGTTGGAGGGGGTGACGGTGAATGTGCCCTCGGCCGGTAAGCTAATCCCGTTGGCATCGGTGAGCAATAGCTGGTAACGCCACTCGCCTGCCTGGGAAGGGGTGAAACGCAACCGCCATGCTTCTTCCCCGTCCCAAAAACCGGGCACACTCATTTCTGAACCGTCAGGGGCGGTGAAAATGCCGTCCAGGGTCACTTCGCGGGCGTCGTAGGGGTTGCTGTATGCGGCCGTTACGTCCAGCGTCATTTCCAGCGATTCATAACGAGGTAAGGTGGGGCGGTCAAGGGTGACGGCCGTAATCTCTGGCAAATTTTCTGGTACGGTAGGCGATGGGGCGGTGGTGGCAATAGGGGCGGGTACGGGCGTTGCCGTTTCCGCCGCTTCACCACAGGCAGTAAGCCATACGGCCGTGACTGCCAGAAAACCCACCATCTGTCTGTAACGATTCAGCATTTCCATTTCTCCTGTAAAGTTGTAAGGCGATTTTCCAAATCGCCACCCGATTTAGAAAATCGGGCTACTGTTGGATATTTTCGGCCAAAAAGGTGGCGATGATCTCATTGATTTCGGCCTGTGTGGGGCTGGCGTTGGCTCCGCCCAGGCTGTGATTGCCGTTTTGCACAATGACCAGCGTGGCGGGCACGCCAACGGCCGTCAGTCGTTCATACAAAATCTCGCTCTGGGCCACCGGCACCACCCCATCCGCATCACCATGTAAAATGAGAAACGGTGGGTCATCGGCTGATATGTATGTCACCGGGCTGGCGGCCGCCATTTCCGGCGAACCGTCTCCGGCCAGACCGCCAAAAGCGTAATAAACGGCCGAATTCGTACCACTGGGCAAATTAACCGTAAAATCAAACAGGCCGGCCATCGTGATCACCCCCTGCACCCGGCTGGACTGGTCGGCGTATTCGCTCTGATCCCAGGCGGCCGTCTCGTCGGCCGTGCCCAGCAGCGCCACCAGATGCCCACCCGCGCTGGCGCCTGTGGCTACGACGCGGTTGGGGTCCATGTTGTAATCGGCGCTGTGCGCCCGCAGATAACGTACCGCGCATTGCACATCTTCAATCATCACCGGAAATTTGCCTTCGGCGGCCAGGCGGTAATTCACTGAAGCTACCAATATCCCTTGCTCATTCAGACCGCGCCACCCTTCCCCTTCCGCTTTGTCTCCCTCGCTCCAACCGCCGCCATGCACATAGAGGAACAGCGGCCAGGGGCCACCGGATGAGGGATAGTAGATGTCGAGCTTTTGGGCACGGCCGTCTGGCGCACAATAGGTCACATCCCGTTCCGCACTGCCCAGTTTGGCAGCGTCAAAAGTTGGTGTGGGAATGGGGGTTGGCGTGGACGTAGACATGGCTTCAGGCGTAGCGGTAGGGGTAGCTGCGGCCTGGCTACACGCCGCCAGCAACCACAAAATGATAACCCAGAGTGTATGTTTCATCCTGTTCCTCACTTCTGTAACTACAACCTTATACGTGGTCAGTCGTGGGAAAATCCGCTATCATCCACCCCATATCAGGCAGGGAGATTGATTCAACATGAGCGAGGCTAAATTTATACCCCACACCGAATATCAAGAATATCCTTTAACCGAAATGCGGCAGCGGGCGACGGAATTTTACACCACCATGCGGCGGCGGCGTACTGTGCGCGAATATTCCAGCCGGGAAGTGCCCCGCGAGGTCATTGAGCAATGTATCCTTACGGCCGGAACGGCGCCGAACGGGGCCAATTTGCAGCCCTGGCACTTCGTGGTCGTCTCTGATCCGGCGATCAAGAAACAAATCCGAGAAGCGGCCGAAGAAGAAGAGCGCGATTTTTATGAACGGCGTGCCCCCAAAGAATGGCTGGAAGCATTGGAACCGTTTGCCACCGATTGGCACAAACCATTTCTGGAAAAAGCACCCATACTCATTGTGGTGATGGCTGAAAGCTACTCATTGCGCGAAAATGGGGAGCATGTGAAGCATTATTATGTGCAGGAGTCGGTGGGCATTGCCACCGGTTTTCTGGTAGCTGCCTGCCACATGGCCGGTTTAGCCACACTTACCCATACCCCCAGCCCCATGGGCTTTTTGAATGATATTCTGGGCCGGCCGAAAAACGAACGGCCGTATCTTATCCTCGTAGTTGGCTACCCTGTAGAAAACGTGCAAGTCCCCGCCATTACTAAAAAACCCCTGGAACAAATTGTTACCTACATTTAATCACGGCACGGCCGTTGGCGGTGGGCCACTAATATCAATGGTGAAACAGGGTTGCCCATGTAAATACTGCATACACTGATCCGGGGATAACGGCCGTGCCAGCCGTTCCCACGCCTGCGCAATCAACACTTCTACTGAGGTCAGCGGCGTGATACGGGCGGTGCTGTCCAGGCTGGCGGTGGCTAAAGAGGTATCGTCCGGGCTAAAGGCAACGGCTGTCACCGCTGACGTATGCCCCAAAATAGTCCGCAGCACATTGCCCGTCGCCACATCCCACAACCGCGCCGTTTTGTCCACACTCGCTGTTGCCAACTGCGAACCGTCACTGCTAAACGCCACCCACAACACCGGCCCGCTGTGCCCGGAAAAGGTGCGCACCAATTCCCCACTCTGCAAATCCCACAACTTCACCAACCCATCCGCGCCGGCCGTCACTAAAAATTGTCCGTCCGGGCTGAAAATGGCATGATGAATCAACCCATTATGGCCGGAAATAGGTGGGGCGCTTTCGCCAGTCGTCAAATCCCACATGACGGCCGTCTCACCACTGGCTGCCACTAATTGTGAGCCATCCACACGAAATGTAACGGAGGCGACCGGCGTCTGGTGGGCCAATTCCCATGCCACCTCACCCGTCGCTGTATCCCAAATACGCACCACCCCATCCTGCCCGGCCGTTGCCAGCTGTGTTCCATCCGGGCTATAGGCCAGGTCATTGACAATATCCGGGTGGAAATAAAGGGGCAGCAATTGTTCGCCGGTAGTCAAATCAAACAGGCGCATCACCGTATCCTGAGAGGCGGTGGCAACAATGGGCTGCGTGGGATGGAACTCGGCCGTATTTACGGCGCTGGGAAACGCGGTCAAAGTTAGCAGCGTTTCACCAGTGGCACTATCCCACACACGCACCGTCTGGTCATTGCTGGCGGTAGTCACGGCCGTGCCCGCCGCATTAAAACGTACACTATTCACCCCGCCGCGATGATCAGTCAATACCAATGGCTCGAGCCCCGTTTCCGCATTCCAGATACGGGCTGTGCCGTCAGCCCCGGCCGTTACCAGCCGGTCACCATCAGGATAAAAGGCGACGGCCGTCAACGCTCCCGTATGCCCGGAAAGCGTCAGAATCGCCCGTTCGGCCGCTATGTCCCACACTTTAGCCGAACTGTCTGCCCCGGCTGTGGCTAACCGCGAACCATCGGCATTAAAGGCAACGGCCGTTACCGGCCCATTATGCCCGGACAACGTCGTTAATAAACTCTCCCCTTGCCAGATACGGGCCACGCCATTTTCCTTCGCTGCTGCAATTAATGAGCCATCAGGTGCGGCCGTAATATCATTTACGGCCACAGGTTGCCCGGCATTATCCAGTTCAGCCACAAAGGAGAAAACCGGAATGCCTGATTCTGTATTTTGCACCACCACAATGCCATCTTCACCGCCACTGGCAAAGCGAGAGCCATCACCAATAAATACCACGTCATTCACTGGCTGCCGATGGGCAAACTGGCGCAGCAGTGATTGGCCGGTAACAAAATCCCACACGCGCGCCGTACCTGCTTCATACCCGGCGGCCACTCGTTCGCCATCCGGGTGAAAGTCCACCGCCCGCACCCCGCCATCGTCCTCACCGCGCATGGCCCGCACCAGCGTTCCGGCCAGCACATCCCACACAATTACCAGACCATCCGTGCTGCCGGTTGCCAAATGGGTGCCGGTAGGCGCGAAAGCCAGGCTGGTGATTGGCGCTTCGTGGCCGGTGAGGGTGTAAACTTCCTGCCCGGTGGTGGCGTTCCAAATTTTGACACTGTTATCCTCGCTGGCTGTGGCAATCCAACGGCCGTCGGCGCTCACGGCCGTATCCGTCACCGCCCCCGTATGCCCGGCCAATGTAGAGACCAATAGCGATGCCTGCACCGCCCGATACAGTGTATCCGTTGCTTCCGGTGGTGGTGGGTCGCCCGCGCTCAGGGTGGTTTCCACCGCTTCCAACGCCAGCAACAAACTCAACTGCGGGTCACTGCTCAATTGGGAAACGGCCGCCCCCGCCAGCTCACGCGCCGCTGCCAACCGGAAATTAGCCTGGGCTAATTCTTCATTAGCTTCGGCGGTGGCGCGGGCATCAATGGCTGCCTGGGCGCTCGTTTCGGCCAGGTCGCGCTCGTTTTCGGCAATCTGGCGCTGCTGGTTGGCTTCGGCTTCGGCGGTGGCGGCCAGGGCGGCGTTGGCTTCGGCCAACAATTGGGCGGCTTCGGCCGTCGCCTCGTTTTGGGCGGCGATGTGGGCATTGGCCACGGCCGTGGCCTGAGCATCTTCGGCGTTCTGTTCATTGGCGACGGCCGTGGCTGCATTGTCCTGGGCAATTTGCGCGTTTTGTTGTGCTTCCAGGGCATTCTGCCGGGCTAAAATAGCAAAACCGAGGGCGACTAAAAAGACAAAAGCCAACAACACAACCAACACAGACAACCGCCGGGCAAACTGACGCGCCTGCTCCAATTCCCGTTGGCGGGCCGCTTCACGCGCCATCTCTTCTTGTTTTACGGCCGTCACGCTGGCCGCCACAAACGCCTTTTCTAATTCGCTCAAATCCACATACTGCTGCGCTTCCTCCAACACCACACCACGCAGCAGCGCACTTTCATCCTGCCCCAGCGCGTCCCACTGCTCCGCCATTTCCGTCAGCCGCAGCCGGTGGCGCAGCTCCACCCGATCCTCTTCCAACCAGCCAATCAGGCGCGGCCAATTCCGCACCAACGCTTCGTGGGCAATCTCTAGCTGGTCCGTTTCCGGCGTATCCCCCGGCGTCAGGCGAATAAGCCGCTCTCTGGCAAAATGATTCACCACATAATCTACTCGTGCGGTGCCAATAGAGGGTTCGTACAACTGTTGCCGCTGCACCCGGTTGCGCACCACGTCTAAACCCTGCGTGGGGCGCACCATTTTGAGCAAAATACGCCGGGCAATACGTTGTTCGGCCGGGTTAAAATTGTTATAAAGGCGGTCGGCGCTGTTGGCCAGGGCATCCCGGCCACCACCCAATTCGGTATAAGCGGCCCAGGTGACACGGTTGCGCTCCCGTTTTCCCCACAGCTTGAGCAGTGTAAATTGCAGCAAGGGCAGGGCAGCCGGTTCGCCCAATACATCGCTGACCAACTGCTCGATCAGCCCATCTTCAAATTTCAGCCCTACCAGTTCGGCCGGTTGCAAAATGGCTTGCCGCAGTTCACTGGCGTTCATCGTGGTCACGCGCAACTGCCCGCCAACATAAGCAGCGTGGAATTCCGCCATGCGTAGCAGATTGCTTTCCAGGTCAGTGCGCATGGTCAAGACGAGCAGATGATTGTTTTCTGGGGATTGCACGAGATAGAGCAGGGCATCTATAAAGGCTTGCCGCCGCGCCTGATCCTGGCAAAGGGTGAAAATTTCTTCAAATTGATCCACAAACAAGAGGGCACGCTGCCCTTGCGCCCGCCGGTTGATCAGATCGGTCAGGGTGGCGGGCGAGGTTAACAACAGGTTGGTGGTTTCAGCCACCCAACCACTGGTGTTATCGGCCGTACGTATCAGCCGAATGAGGCTGGTAATGGGGTCTGAGCCGGGCACCAGCGGCAGCAAATAGAGCCAATCCTGACTACCTGGCAGCCCGCCCGCCTGCAATTTGGGCAGCAGACCGGCCTGAACAAGGGAGGTTTTGCCGCTGCCGGAAGGGCCAGAAAGGGCCAGGAAGCGGTTATTTTCCAGCCGCTCCACCATGCTTTTGACGAGTGGGTCACGGCCGAAGAAGAGGTTGTGTACGGCCGTGTCAAATGGGTCTAACCCGATATAAGGGCAAAGAGGGTCGGCCAGTTCCGGGGCCTGTTCAGGGTCGAACTCTGACAGATTGGCGTTCACGTCCTCTTGCGTCAGGTGGTATAGCTCATTCGACCAGAAATCGAGCAGATTTTGGGCTTCAAACCGCTCTTCGCTCCCTTGCAAATAAATCCCGGCAGCCTGTCCACGTTCAATGAATGACCGGATCTGTTCGGGCAGCAGGGCATTATCTGAGTTTTCATTGCGGCGTTCTTGCAGCAGGTCACGATGCGCTGCCCGCAGATCATTCAGGGAGGCAAAAGGGGTTGATTGGGTCACTACACTTCCTTAAGTTTTGCAGTGCCGGGCACAGGACGAAATGCCTTACGCATTTTCCTGATGTGTGCCCTGTGCCTGGCACTGCCAGGTACGTGCTAATTATTGGCGTCTTGGGCGCAGCGGAAGCCTACACCCGCATAATCAGGATTGTCCACGTTGAGGATAACGGGAGCCATATGGCCGCGGTTGGTGGCGCGCAGTTCAGAGCCAGGGTCTAGCCAGGAACCACCGCGCAGCGATTTTTCGCCAGAGGTAGCATCTTCATTGGGCAAATGGGAAGTGGACTGCGTGGCGTAATAATCATCCTGATACCAGTCGGCAACCCATTCGGCCGCACCGCCAGCCATACCAAAAACACCAAAGGGGCTGGCCCCAGCGGGCAGGGCGTCTACCGGCCGGAAAGCGCGGGGAAAATCGCGCAGTTGATAGTCAAAGACGGCGTTGACATTTGGTTCAGGCGGTGTATTGCCCCAGGGGAAGAGACGGCCGTCCAGCCCTTTGGCCGCATATTCCCATTCCGCTTCTGTGGGCAGCCGCCGCCCAATCGAACGGCAATACGCATCCGCTCCATACCAGCTTACCCAGGTAATGGGAAAACTGCCGGTGCCAGGGCGGGGTTCAAAAAAGCCAAAGTTGTTCAGCAGATGGGCATATTGGGTGTCTACCAGCGTTTTCACACAATCAAAACCGCTGCACATGCCCCGGTTGCCCCCTTGCCGGTTTAGAAAGTCGGCATATTGTTGGATGCTGATTTCAAATCTATCCAGATAAAAACTGGGGATGATAACTTCATGTGGGGGTTGTTCATCCAGGTTGCTTTGTTCGCCCGTGGTCCCCAGCAGGAATGGGCCGCCGGTGATGAATAACATGGGCATATTATCCTCTTCGCGGACGAAGGCGCGGAGTTGGGCATCCAGAGCGAGGGCGGCCTGATCTGGGGTGCCGGTGGGCAGCACGGTGCTGCCACTATTGGTGGCGGTAGCACGGGCGGCCTGGGTAGCGGTGGCAACGGCGCTTTCAAAATCAACGGTGGCGGTGGCGGCAACGGCCGTGCCCGTAGCCCGGTTTTGTTCCGCCGCCCGTTCGGCCGCTACTGTTTGCTGGATTTCCGCTTCGCGGGTGGCGGTGGCATTGTTGATAGACACTTCCTCTGATTGGGCCGTGCCGGCAATGGCCACGGCTTCGGCCGTAATAGCGATAATCTGCGCTTCCAGAGCCGAGCGGGTAGCCGAGGCTTCGTTTTCGGCGGCGATACGGGCGCTATCTTGCGCGGCCGCATTCGCCTGCACCGAACGCACAATAGCTGCCGCCCCTATGATGACCAGAACGAGAATGGCCACTAACGCGATGGTAAAGTTGCGGGCGCGTTGGGCGGCCACCGCCTGGGCTTCGGCCCGCAATCGCTGTTCCTCGGCCAGTTGTTTTTGTTCACGGGCCAGATGGCTTTGTTCGGCCGCCAGCGCCCGCGCCTGCTCCAATTCCCGGCGGCGGACGGCTTCTTTCTCTTCTTCTTCCCGTTGTAATGCTGACTGGCTGGCTTTGACAAAATCTGTTTCTAATGGGCTGAGGTCGTCATATTGCAGTGCTTCTTGCAGCAGCGCACCGCGCAGTAAGGCACCTTCATCTTTGTTAAGTGCGTCCCACTGTTCGGCCTGGTCGGTCAGGCGCAGGCGATGCCGCAGGCGGATGCGCTCTTCTTCCAGCCAATCCACCAGGCGCGGCCAGTTGCGTACCAGTGCTTCATGGGCCACTTCGATCTGGTCATCTTCTTCGGTGTGCCCTTTGGTGCTGCGCACCAGCCGGGATTGGACAAGTTTTTCCATTACCCGGTCTACGCGGTCGCGCGCTTCCCCGGTCTGGTAAAGCTGGCGCAAAGGAACGCGGCGGCGGGTAAATTCCAACCCTTCGCTGGGGCGCACCAGGCGCAACAAAATGCGGCGGGCTGTTACCTGGTCTTCGGGCAGCAGGTTATCATAGATATTGTCGGCCGTGTGGGCTAATGCCTGCATCACGCCGCCCAACCGGCGATAGGTTTCCCAGGTGACACGGTTGCGTTCACGATTGTCCCATAATTGCAGCAGGGCAAATTGCAGCAGGGGAAGTGCGGCCGGTTCGCCAACAATTTCGCGGACAACGGCGTCTACCAGCCCTTCTTCAAATTTGAGGCCGATGGCAGTGGCCGGTTTCTCGATAGCGTCATGCAATTCGGCCGTGTTCATGGCACTCACGCGCACCTGTCCTTGCTCGACTAATGAGTGAAACAGGGGGGCTTTAGTGAGGTAGCTTTCGTAATCCACGCGCATGGTGAGGATAACAACATGGCGAGAATCGCGGGTACGTACCAGGTTGAGCAGGTTTTCCAAAAAGGCGTTGCGTTCTTCTTCGTCGTGGCAGAGGGTGAAGGTTTCTTCAAACTGGTCAATGACCAATACGGAGGCTTCCTCGCTGTGGCTTTCGATCAACGTGGTGAGGTGATTGGTATCTTCGCGGAGTTTTTCGGTGGTATCAAAAATCCAGAGGGCGGGGTCGCTGCCGGCCGGTTGCAGGAGGCGGGCCAGGGCGGTGAGGGGAGCGGAACCGGGCACGATGACGGGGAAGTAGTTCCATAGGGCGCTGCCGGGCAGTTCGCCCGCTTTGAGGCGGGGCAGCAGCCCGGCCAATACGACCGAGGATTTGCCGCTGCCGGAGGGCCCGATGGTGGTGATGAGACGGCTGACGAGGACCTGGTTGAGCAGTTCGCCGATGAGCTGATCACGGCCGTAAAACAGGTGTTGGTTGCTGCTGTCAAAGGCGTTCAGACCGACGTAGGGGCAGCGTTCATCGGGGATTTCGGGCTGGAGGTTGGGATTAAATTCGGCCAGGATCATGTCGGGGATGTCACGGCCGGAATGAAACAGTTGGGTCTCCCAATAATCTAACAGGTTTTGGGCCGCTTCACGGTCGCTGTCTTCGTCCAGAAAAGCGCCAGCCGCTCGCCCGCGTTGCAGGAATTCGTCTACGGCCATCCAGAATTCGGCCGTCTCTTCATCCCCTTCTTTCTTCTCCTCGCGGCGGCGTTTCAGCAAATCCCGGTGCGTATCCCGGAACGAAGCAAAGGACATGAAAGGGATAATATCGTCTTCTGAGTACGAAATGTCTTGGATGTCGCTCATTTTTCAAACTGCCTTAACAACAAATCCAGCGATTCGCCCACACGTTGCAAATCCTGACACAAGGTTAACAACTCTAAATCCACCTGCCGGAAACGGCGCCGCACCTGGCTCTGGAAACGGCGGAACAGGCGGCGTACTGTGACCACCACTTTGTCCCGCAGTGCCTCATCCAGCTTGTCCACCACATCATTTAGCTCGGCCGTCCATTCCGTATCTTGCCCGGCAGCTAAATCGCGGGCCATCGGCTCCAGATCAAACCAGGCATCATCCAGCTCATCAATGCTCTGGTTCAGGCTGGCTTCCACCCGGCGCAGCTCGTCATCAATCTCTTGCCAGGCGTTGTGCTCTTTCACCAGCACTTTCAGCCGCTCGTCCAGACCGCTTAATGCCGCTACGCCATTGGCGATCTCTTCCACCACACTGTCCATGCCTGCTTCTGTGCCAGACAGGTTGGTATTGATGGTTTGCATCGCCTGTTCCAGCGCGTCCAGCCGCAGGGCTGTAGCGGTGGATACCAGTTGGGCATTGATGCGGGAGGGGGTGCGATTAAGTACCCGATACAGGAGGCTGGTGCCTCGTTTGAGTTCTTCCAGGTCAAACTGTTCCACCCCGATGCGAATGCTCTCGCTCACTTTGTCCAGTTGGGCCATCCAGCGGGCTTCGTCATTGGCAAATGTCGGCCGTTGTGTCACCACCCGCAAATCGCTGATCTTGCCTTGCAATTCTGGCTCGTTGATGGCAATGCTGTCCCAGGCCAGGTCATCGGCCGGTAAGCGGCGTTCGTCATTCTGGATGAGGAAATAGCGATTTTCCAATTCCTGAAAGAGATCATGCGCCAGCTTAAAATCATTCATCTGGTCAATCTGGCTGGAGGCGGCCTGAAAATCGGTCTGGAAAGCGACAACGGCCGCCCGCATATCTGGCCGGGTGAGCAGCCGCAGCATGGTGACAAAACTTTTGCTCACCAACATGGTGTTGGACATGTCTTTGGGGGAGGATGGTAATGTGGTAGGCATACCCACAATGGTAGAGGAGGGGTCTGGCTCACCTTCTTGCAGCAGCAGATCTTCCACCGTGATGTGGGGGCGATGTTCGCGGAAAACGGTTAGCAAGACATTAAGGCGGCGGCGGCGGAAGAAGTAGTTGATGAGTTCGCGGGCCTTGTCTTTTTTGGCGCTTCCTTCCAGGTTTTCGTAATCCAGGCGTAGTTCAAAACAGAGATCACGGAGTTCCTGTTCGTTAAACAGTTCGATAAGGGCACGCAGCAGCTTGTTGGTATCAACAGATTGTTCGCCGTTGGGAGGGGGCGTGGCCGAATCAGTCATGCATCTCTCTTCGTAATGGACAATGCGTGTTAGACAATACAACTAAAGGTGACGAAATTATATGTCAAGTCCACCGAATTGTAAAATGATGCAGATGAGACGGGTTGTGATGGTTTAGTTGGGTTTGTTACGGCCGGGGCAGCTTTCATCCAGCTCTACCAGTTTGCCGGTGACGGTAAAAATGACGCGCTCGCATATGTTGAGTGCGCGGTCTCCGGTTCGCTCCAAGTTGTGGGCAGCCCAGAGTTGATAGCTGGCATGAGCAGCCACCTGTGGCGAGCGGATGACTTCGGCCATCAGGTCGGCATAAATCTGGTTGTAGAGGGTGTCTACTTCATCATCCAGTGTGGCAATGGCGTAGGCAATGGTGATATCTTGCTCGATGAAGGCAAATATGGCGCGGCGTAACATGCCCTGCGCTTTGACGGCCATTTGGGGTAAGAGGGGGGACGGCCGTAGCAATGGTTCTTCACCCATGGTGAGGGTCACTTTGCCAATGCCTTTGGCATAATCATTGATGCGTTCTAATTCGGTGACAATGGCTAATACGGCCGCTACGGTGCGCAAATCACGGGCGATGGGGTTTTGAGTGGCTATCAGTGTCAGACAAGCCGCTTCCAGTTGATAACGCTGCTCATTGATCAGGCGGTCTTCCGCAATAACTCTGGCCGCGCCAGCCATATTCTGGGTTTTCAAATAATCTACCGCTTCCAAAATGGTATGGCTCACACGGCTGCCCATAGCTAACATATTGTCTTGCAAACGGCGTAGCTCGCGCTCCAATGGTTGGCGAGCGGTTGGTCGTTGTTGTGGCTGGCGAAAAATTCGTTTTGGCTTTTCAATCATACGCATCCCCTCGTTTGTCCCCACCCCCAGGCAGCGAACAAGGGAGAGGGAGGGCGCCCTCTCCCTTGCTCTGTGCAACTGCTACCCTAACCATAGAGGAGAAGAGGAGAAAAGGGAGGAAAGAAGAAATCTGCTTGAGCGGTTGCTACTTGTTACGTGACAATGAGAACTATACTGCCTGGTGTTTAACACGCTGTTAACAATGAGATAAGGCTTTGTAAAGGTTTGGTTAAGCAGGGAAGGGGATGGGAGATTTAGAAGAGGGCGATGATGTTATCTAATCGGGCCAGGGAACGGGGACGACCCAAAGCGATGATAGATTCATAGACGGGTGGGGAAACTTGTTGGCCGGTGATGCCCAGGCGGAGTTTGCCCAGAAAGGGGCCAGGTTTGGCGTTGGTGGTGTGGTGGCTGCCAATCTCGCTCAGTCCAGCACCTAAGGTGGGCACATCAAAGGGTGCGGCCGTAGCCAGAAAGTCGCGGGCGGCGGTGTAGGCGGCTTTGGCGGCGGGGGGAGGGAGTTTGTCATCGCTCAGGGCTGCGGCCGTGATCACCCCCTCCACCTGCGTTTCTTCAAATAAAAAGCGCAAAAAGGGAATCGCGTCTGGGAATGTTTTCATGCGTGGTTTCATGGCGGGCATCACCAAAATCAGCGCGTCCAGATTCACTTCCCATCCTTCCCTTTCCAGGAATGGCTTGACCGCTTTTGCCAGTTCGGCAATATCCATCTCCTGTATGTACTGTCCATTCAACCAATCCAGTTTGCTGTAGGGCAGCTTGACGGGCGCGGGACTGACGTCGGCCAGTTCAAAGTGGGGTAGGGCTTCGGTGATGGTGAATTTTTCGCGGTCGTTGCCAAAAGACCAGCCAATGTTTGCCAGAAAGTTTGCCACTGCTTCTGGTAAGTAACCGGCTTCCATAAACTCTGAAGCGCGTACCAACACCTTTTCGCCGCTGTCCAGAAAGGCCTGATGCCGTTTGCTCAGTTTGCCTTTACCGCTGGGGTTCAAAATCACCGGCAGGTGAACCAGCACAGGCATTTCCCAACCAAACGCTTTATACATGTTCACATGGATGGGGGCTGTATTCAGCCATTCCACGCCGCGGGTGACGTGGGTGATTTTCATCAGGTGGTCATCCACCAGGTGCGCCAGATGATAGGTGGGCAGGCCATTGGATTTGAGGATGATGTAATCGGTAAACTGCTCATTGGGGAAGATGACGTTGCCACGCAAGAGGTCGGGCACGGCCGTTTCGCCTGTCAGGGGCATCTTAAAGCGTACCACATACGGTTTGCCCTGCGCCTCCAGGTCAGCTACTTGATCGGCCGTATAGTCGCGGTAACGGCGGTCATACCCACCGGGCACATTGGCCTCGCGCATTGCTTCCAGTTCTTCGGGAGTGGCAAAACATTTATAGGCACGGCCGTGACCAATCAACCAGTTGGCATAGTCCCGATACAGGTCGGCCCGTTCCGTTTGCACATAAGGGCCATACGGGCCGCCCACGTCTGGCCCCTCATCCCACTCAATGCCCAGCCAGCGCAGCCCGGCCATCATATTTTCTATCGCGCCAGGCACCGTGCGGCTGGTGTCGGTGTCTTCTATCCGCAGCAAAAATTGGCCGCCCTGTTTGCGGGCATACATCCAGCCAAACAAAGCTGACCAGGCACTGCCGATGTGTAGATAGCCCGTAGGGCTGGGAGCAAAACGTGTTCGTACTGTCATAGAACCTTGTAGAGTAGAGAATTTATCTTGGGGTTGCAGGTAGCAAGTTGCAGGTGGCGAGTTACCTGCAACTTGCAACTTGCTACCGCTCACCCAAATTCTTGTTTGCGATGACGCATGAGAACGGATTGTACGATACCGATAGCAATAAAAAGGGTTGTCAGCGAACTACCACCATAGCTGACGAAGGGGAGCGTTAGCCCGGTGACAGGCAGCAGCCGTACATTCATGCCCACACTGACCGTTGTTTGCAGAAATAAGACGGTGGCAATGCCCACGCAAATCAGTTTACCGGCCGGATCAGGCGAGAGAAAGGCCACACGCAAAATGCGCCACAATATAAAGGCCATTAACAACATGACCACCAGCGAGCCAAAAATTATGCCCATTTCTTCGGTGATAACGGAAAAGATAAAGTCGGTGTGCTGCACCCGCAAGAAACCCAACTGGCTTTGCGTGCCATTGAGATACCCTTTGCCAAACCAGCCGCCAGAACCAATGCTGATCTGGGCCTGTTCGATGTTGAACGTATCTTCTTCGTCAGCATTCTCCGGGCTGATGAAGGTGGTGATGCGCTCTTTTTGGTAATCTTGCAAGAGGGGGAACACGGCCGCAAACCCCATAACCCCTATCATCGCCAACAAAACAAAATGGGAAAGTGGCAGCCCCACTAACCAGATCATCACAAACCACAAGGCAAGGTACATCAGAGCCATACTCAAGTTTGGCTCTAAAAAGATGAGGATGGCGGGGATGACAACATAAATGACGCTGGCAATGGTGTTGGAGAAATGGTGAATCTTATGCCGCCGGTTGGTCAGAAATTGTGCCAGACTCACGGCAATGAAGACACGGCCGAACTCGGCTGGCTGGATGCGGATTTCAGAAGTAATTTGGATCCACCGGCGCGTTTCATTCCCCACTGCCCCAGCCACCAGCACAATAATTAGAGCCGCGATCAAGCCAAAATAAATGTACCAGTGCATAGAAGTCAGCACACGATAATCAATAGAGGCAAAGACAAACATGACAATAAAGCCGATGATCGCCCAACGCACCTGTGCTGCTGGCAACGGTTCAAAGTCTGGCGCGCCCGTTACGGCGCTGCGGATCATCAACACGCCATAAGCGGTGAGCAGTAAAACGGCCCCCATCAGCCAGATATCAAAATATCGCCAGGTAGAAGTACGTGATAACATCGGCCGCTATCATAAAAAAAAGCCCACACTCTGACGAGGGCAGGCCGCTGATTTACACTGATTACTCATGTGGTTATTGGGTAACCACTCAAACACTCAATCACTCAAACACTCAATCACTCAATCACTCAA
>CAZOPF010000060.1:0-35701 GCA_964581605.1 uncultured Ardenticatenaceae bacterium | reverse complement strand
ATGGGTGCCAGAAGTTGTTACAGGCATAACCTTTTTTACTCCAACTCTTTCCTTTGATGCTAACACAGAACAGGTAAATTCGCAGATGCCGACGGGCTGGCCCATGTGATACTATTAGCCATGGGAGGCAATGATAATGAAGTGGCAACTATTATTTTTGGTGGCGGGATTGACGATTGCAGGCACGGCCGTATGGTCACACCGTTCGCAGGCGTTGCTGGTGGAGCGCCTGGTGATTAACGAAGTGGATTATGACCAGCCGGGGGCGCCAGACGCTGAGGAGTTTATCGAAATCACTAATACGGGAGATACGGCCGCCAATCTGGCGCAATATCAACTGCAATTGGTTAATGGGGATGGTGAGGTGTATGAAACAATTCCCCTTGACGCCGGTTCATTAGCGCCGGGAGGGTATTATATTTTGTGCCGTAATCAAGCATTGGTGCTCAACTGTAATCAGGAATATGCCGGGCCAATCCAAAATGATGCGCCCAATGCAGTGGCCTTATTGAATGGTGCGTTATTGGTGGATACGGTGAGCTATGAGGGCAATACCGACCCGCCTTATACCGAAGGTTCCGGCGTGGGGCTGGTGGATGACGGCACGGCCGTGATGCAAGGCATTGCGCGCTGGCCGGATGGGGAAGATACCAATCAGAACAATGTGGATTTTAGCCCACGCTGCGTAACCCCTGGGTTAGCCAATCTGGCAACGAACAGCGGCTGCGAGTCGCTTTTTGACCCGGCGATAGCAGTGGCGTTAACGGCCGTGCCCCATAGTGTGCCTGAACCCGGCAATACAGTCACCCTGACAATTCGTGTAGACAATAATGGCTTGTTGCCCGTCTCCCTCGAATCATTGACTGATAATACGGCCCAAAACTTGAACGGCCAGGGCAGCTGCCAGACAGGGCAAAACATTGCCGCTGGCGGTTATTACAGTTGCCACCACGCGGTGATGATTACGGGCATAGAGGGGGATGAGGTGATGCGTGCAGCGACGGCCGTTGTCACCGATCAATTTAGCAACAGCGCCACTGATACCGGGCAAACCACCATCACCATTACTGAACGTATCCGTTGGGATATTTTTCTGCCGATGGTGGTGCGGCCGTTGCCATACGGCGAGCCAAATAACAGTTGCCACGAAGCGTTTGCTCTGCCCCTGAACCAGACACGCTATTTTTTGGCCGAAGATGATAATGATTGGTATGTTTTTGAACTGGCGCAGAGCGGTAACTTGCAAATTTATTGGCAAAATTTTGTCCCCCAGGAAGGGCAGATGGTGCTGTATCAGGGCCAATGTGATGGTCTGGCCTTTGTGGCGAATAATGGGGAAACGGCCGTAAACCGGGTATTGGATGTGGGCAATCGGCCGGCCGGCCGTTATTACCTGTGGCTCATCAATGATGCTCAACCCAACACACTGGATGAGTATGCCTTGCGTGTTCAGTTTATCAATCCGTAACGGGGCAAACCAGTCAGATACGGCCGTTGAGAATGGAGTATAATGTTGCCATGAAACTGGCAATTAGCGGCAAGGGGGGCGTGGGCAAAACAACAGTGGCTGCCCTCCTGGCGCAGGCATATGCTGATGCTGGTTGGCGGGTATTAGCTGTAGATGCAGACCCATCGCCTTGCCTGGCCGGCGCACTCGGTTTCCCGGCCGAATTGCGGGCGCAGTTGCAGCCAATTGGGGGCATGGAAGCATTAATTGCCGAGCGTACTGGCGCCCAGCCTGGCACAATGGGTGGTTTTTTTACACTTAATCCGCGTGTGGATGATATTCCCGAACGATTCAGCGTGGTACATCGGGGTGTGCGGCTGCTGGAAATGGGCGCTGTGGAGACAGGCGGTTCTGGCTGCATTTGCCCTGAGAGCGCGATGCTGAAAACATTGTTCACACATTTGCTCTTTCGCCAGGATGATGTGTTGATATTGGATATGTATGCCGGTGTGGAACATTTGGGACGAGCAACGGTGGATTTTGTGGATGCCTTTATTGTTGTAGTGGAGCCGACCAGAAGGAGTCTGGGCACGGCCGCACAAATTCAAAAACTGGCTTATGATATGGGCCTGAGCCGGTTGTGGCTGGTAGGCAATAAAGTGAGCAGCCAGGCAGAAGCCAACTTTCTGCAAGCAAACAGCCTGGGTTTGCCCATTTTGGGGCTGCTGCCGGTGGATTCTGGTGTTCAGGAAGCGGACCGATTGGGCACGGCCGTTTATGATCACTCCCCCACACTAACGGCTACCGCAAACCGGATGATTCAGCAATTGGAGAGGGAAAGGCGGGCAGATCACGAAATATAATCAGCCCATCTCTTGCAACCTATGACCACAACCATTGCCTTAGCCGGAAAGGGCGGTGTGGGTAAGACCACTATCGCCGCGATGATTATTAAATATCTGGTGCAAAACCAGCCAGGTTCCGTATTGGCGATTGATGCGGACCCTAGCAGTAATCTGAACATGGTGTTAGGACTGGAACTCACCTGGACTATCGGCGAAATTCGGGAGGACATGCTGGCGCAGGTGAAAAAGTCATTGACCGCATCGGGGGCCGCAATGGGAACGCTGGAGGGTGGGTTGAGCAAACAAGATTACCTGAACTACACAATACGCTCCTCACTGGCCGAAGGTGATCGGTTTGACTTGATCGCTATGGGGCAGCCCGAAGGGCCTGGCTGTTATTGTGCGGTAAACCATAATTTGCGAGAAGTGATAGACAGTTTGAGCAAACAATATCGTTATGTGGTTATTGATAATGAAGCAGGGATGGAACACCTGAGCCGCCGGACAACACGGGATGTGGATGATCTGCTCATCATCAGCGATTCAACCCAACGGGGAATTGTGGCGGCCGAACGCATTACCGCTTTCAGGCATGAACTGGATATTCATATAGCCAATAGCTATATCATCCTCAACCGTACACCCCAGGAACTGCCTTTAGCCTTGCAGGAGCGGATTGGTCAGATGGATGTGCCCCTGCTCGGCTTGGTGCCGGCCAATGATGAATTGGTGGCATTTGAATATACCGGCCGTCCGCTTATTGAACTGCCTGACGATTCGCCTGTATACACGGCCGTAGCGGAAATGATGCGCCACATCTTGTAAACTCCTTACCTCCCCTTGTTGACAACCCTCCCCCTCTCCTTTACGCTTACACCATCTTTTTATTGATCCCACAGCAGGTAGAGAACGTGTTTTTGTGCTTATGTGTTTACGTATTCACATAAATACGCGAACACGTAAACACACTGCAAGGAGGCAGGCATGAGTGATAACGGCCGTTTTATTGCCGATGTAACAATCCCCGATGATGTACAAATTGAACCGGGTACGCCGTTTGTAAAAACCTGGCGGGTGCAAAACAGCGGTGATACCACCTGGGGGCCGGGGTATGAACTGGTGTTTGTAAACGGGAATGCCATGGGCAGCCCAACAGCCGTGCCCCTGCCCGCCGCCGCTCCCGGCCAACAGGTAGACATCTCCATCAACCAGACCGCCCCCAACACGGCTGGCAAACATTTTGGTGATTGGCGGCTGCGCAACCCACAGCGGCAGATTTTTGGCGAACTGGTTTATCTGCGCATTTTGGTGCCTGCCAACGCCCCGGTAGAAGAGAAACCAATCAAAGGGGAAGAAAAACCAATAGAGCCGGAGAAAAAGCTACCGCCAATAGAGTTCGAGGGGGAATTTGAACCGGCCCAATGGCGCAAAACCATCTGGGCCATCACCAGCATCTTTGAATCGGGCAGCCCAGAAGGCAACCCCGCCGCCTATCAAACCTATGACGCTGGTGTGATCAGCTATGGCAAACACCAGGCGACGCTGGCTTCGGGCACACTGAACCGGGTGTTACAAGCCTACCTGGCCCGCAGCAGCACCCCCACCGCCCAGGCGCTCAGGAACGAATACGCGGCGCGGGTGGCGCAAATGGATGCCAGTTTGAGGAACGACGGCCGTATCAAACAACTCCTCCTCGACGCGGCCAAAGAAGCAGCCATGGACGAAGCCCAGGATGCGGTGTTCGATGACAGCTTCTACAAACCGGCCATCACGGCCGCCCGCGATTACAATGTGCGCTCCCCGCTGGGATTGGCCGCCTTATATGACACCAACATTCAGGGTGGGCTACACATCGTGCTGCCCCGTGTCACCGAGCGGCTGGGCGGCAAAATCGGCGAAAAGGGCATCACCGAAACCCAATGGATTGCCGCCTTCCTCGACCTGCGCGAAGAACGGCTCAACCGGCTGGCCGATCAATACATCGCCAAAGGTGATAAGGCCACCGGCAACGCCCTGCGCACCTCCACCTTTCGCGTGCAGGAATATCGCCATCTGCTCCAGGCAGGCAACCTGAAACTGGCCGGCACGCTGAATGTGCGCGGCCGGCAGGTAGCTGGTATTTCGTGAATCGTAAACGGTCATCCGTAATCCGTGAGCCATAGTGTGACGGATTACCGATTACCAACAAGGAGAATACGATGAAAGTCCCCAACAAAATCGGTTTTCACACCGGGCCAGGAGGCAACCCCACCGGCATAGGCGATTATTTCCGGGCGCTGGATACGGCCCGTATCCCCTTTTTTATCAAATCAGTTGATAGCTACGGCCCGGTCTTTGAAGCCAGCCAGATCGCCCGCACCAGTGGCGTACCCCACACCCTGGTTTACCGCATCAGCACGGCCGGGCAGGGGCATGAATACGATTATGACGTGCCCCCCTACAAAGACCCCAAGTACGTGAAAGATCCAGAGGGCGGTGCCGAGCTACACTGGCAGCGCACACGCCACAAGCTGCCTAAAGAGTTTGACAAAGAACTGACCTGGATTGAGCCAATTAACGAGGTGGATAAAAATATGTGCGACTGGCTCGGCCGTTTTGCGCTGCATATTGCCAATCTGGCGCACCAGGATGGTTACAAAGTCAGCCTGTTTGCCTGGTCGAGCGGCGAGCCGGAACCGGAAGGGTGGGAAGAGCCGGGCATGTTGGCTTATCTGCGATTGTGCGCGGCCCGACCAGAGCAAGCGGCCGTAGCGCTGCACGAATATAGCTACACCCTGGACAACATTTTAGACGGCTTTCCCTACAAAATTGGCCGGTTCAAAGCCTTGTTTGATGTGTGTGACAAACACGGCATCGCCCGCCCCACGGTACACATCACCGAATGGGGCTGGACGCTGAACAACGTGCCGCCGCCGGAAAAAGCGATCCCAGATATTGAAAAGGTGGCCGAACTGTACGCAAAGTACCCGGAAATTAAGGGCGCGGCCGTCTGGTATTTGGGGCCAGGCTTTGGCGGCATTGCCACCAAAGCCCAGCGCCTCATCGCCCCGGTAAAAGAGTTCACCCTACAGCGCCAATTTGAACTGGAGCCGGAAAAGGCGGCTGAGAAACCAACCGCCAGTAAGCCGGATGTGCCGCCGCCGGTTCAGCCCAAACCGCCCGTTTCGGTGGCCGACCAATTCCCACCAGCTGACCAGCAGGCGGGGAAAAAAGCCAACGCCACCTATGTGGCTGATGTCACCATTCCCGATGACTCACTCATTCCGCCCGCCACCCAATTTGTCAAAACCTGGCGTGTCAGAAACAGTGGTGACCGAGCCTGGGGGGCCGGTTTTAGCCTTGTTCTGGTAAAAGGTGATGCAATGGGCGGCCAGACCGCTTTTCCTTTGCCCGCCATTGCCCCTGGCGCCACGGGTGATGTTTCCATCAACCTCACCGCGCCGGCCACACCAGGCACACACTTTGGTGACTGGCGCATGAAGGATGACCAGGGAAATCTATTTGGCGAGGTCATTTATTTGCGGATTCAGGTGACGCCGGATGCACCGCCTGCCCACCGCGAAGCTCCGGCCGATCCGCTGCCCGCGCCGGCTACATTACCGCTGCAAACCGGCATGAATATCAACCCGGACGCGCCACACAGCAACCCCCTGGAAACGGGTGAACTGCGCGGGCTGGATTGGGTGCGCTGGGTGTTTAAGCTGGCGGCGCGGCATAATCCGGCCGAACGGCAAGACATCAATGCCGCCTTCCGCCAATTTGACCCGCTGGTGCAGGGGTATGTGGAGCAGGGTGTGGGATCAGTGATTGTGTTGAACCAGGAGACGGTGTGGGGTAATGCGCCCTGGTCGGGCAATAATGACTGGAGCAGTTACGCCAATCAGTTGACGGCCGTAGCCCGCCAGATTGCTGCTCGCTATAAAAAGTATGGTGCGAAAGTGGCCTATGAAATCTGGAACGAGGGCGACCTGGAAAACAATCCGGCCTCGGTCTATGTGCCACCAGCGCAGTTTGCGGTGGTGCTGAAGCGGGTGGCGGAGACCATCCGCGCCGAGTCGCCGCAGTCGCCGCTGATTTTTGGCGGGTTGGCGACCGGGCCGAACAAGGGGATTCCCTACCTGAAGGCGTGTAAACAGGCGCTCAATGGCCCCTGGCCGGTGGATGCAATTGGGATTCACCCTTACGGCCGTTGGGGAACCAAAGCCCCCTTCGATTGGGGCCACACCTTTGGCACGTTGGGGCAGGCATTTGCCGAGTATGAACGGGAATTGCCCGGCCTCAAGTTCTGGGTAACGGAGATTGGCGTGGCCGCCGACAATGAAATTGGGCCGCAGTATTACCAGGACATTGCCATGTACATTCAGGATGTCTACAGCACCATTGCCGCCCGTTATACCAACCTGATACCGGTGGTCATCTGGTTTGCCTGGTCTGACCTGATGCGCAATGCGGGGATTGTGGATGGTAACGGCCGTCGCAAATCCTCCGTCTATGCGGCTTTTGAAAACATACGCGGCCGCAGGTTTTAAGTTGATCCGCCAAGGGCGCGAAGAACCGCGAAGAGTTGGCGGCGTGCGCATCCTTTGATGCGCTCTCCGTTACTAACCAACGATTACCGTGAGGTCGAGTTTTGAGCAAGATTTCCCAGATTCAACTGCTGGTTCGTTACGGCTTTATTACCTGACTGAACATGCCGATTATGAGTCGCTTGAGGATAATTTTGACATTTATGATGTGGAGAATGGTATCCTGACGGGTAAAATCAGGCGTACATGGCCGAAAGGTAGTCGTTATGAGGTAGTGGGAAAAGCACTTGACGGCCGTAACATTGGCATCGTTTGTTGCATAACTCAGACTGGTAAGGTGCGTATTATTACCGTCTATGAAGATAAATTCTAGAAATGAGCGAGAAAACAACCATAAATTTTTGGGAAGGCGAGATTTGTGAGTATTGCGGTGGTGAAATTGTGGAGAAACATGTCACGTTGCATCGCCAGGTCAACGGAAGCTATGTGCTGGTAGAAAACGTTCCGGCTGGCGTATGCAAAGCGTGTGGCACACGTTACTTTGCCGCAAACACACTCAAAATTGTGGAAGAAAGCATACATGGCCGTCGCCAGGCAGATCGTGAAGAGTTAGTCAGAGTGTATGCTTTATGAATGCAAGTAAGTTAGCCCGGCTGGGGGTACCGCCAGGGGAGGCGATGAAGGCGGCGGGCACGGCCGTGCGTGATGCCCGCGCCCTGGGTATTCCCAAACGAGACATACCGGATTTGATTACGGCCGTTGTCGAAAACCCCGCCGATTACACCCAGGATGAATTGTTTGGCGGGCTGGCAAACGCCATCCTGGCCCAACACACACCGGCGCCCACCTTCAAACCACGCGCCCAACCCGCCCCCTTTCGCATCTGGGGCGAAGGGCTGGAAGCGGCCTCCATTGAGCAAATGAAAAACGCCGTGCAACTGCCCATTTCCACACGCGGTGCGCTCATGCCAGACGCGCATGTGGGGTATGGGCTACCTATCGGCGGCGTGTTGGCGACCCACAACGCCGTCATCCCTTATGCTGTGGGCGTGGACATTGCCTGCCGCATGAAGCTGACCGTGCTCGATTTGCACCCCAACATGATTCGTGGCGAGCAAAAGCGGCTGGCCAACGCCATTGAAGCCGAAACCCGCTTTGGCATTGGCGCGAACTTCCCCCGCCAACTGCGGCGCGACCATCCAGTGATGGATGAGGATTGGAGCGTCAGCCCCATGACCATGCGCAACCGCGATAAGGCGTGGGAGCAATTGGGCACCAGCGGCAGCGGCAATCATTTCGTCGAGTTTGGCCTCTTGGAAGTGGTGGACGAAGCGGTTGGTCTGGCAAAAGGGCAGTATGTAGCATTACTCAGTCACAGCGGCAGCCGGGGCACGGGGGCATCGGTGTGTGACTATTACAGCCAGCTGGCCATGGAGTTGCACCCGGAACTGCCCAAAGAACTGCGCCACCTGGCCTGGCTAGATTTGGACAGCGATCCAGGCCGGGAGTATTGGGCAGCGATGCAACTGATGGGACTGTACGCGGCCGCCAACCATGCCCTCATTCACAAACACATTGCCAAAAACCTGGGGGCTAAAGTGCTGCTGGACATTGAAAATCACCACAATTTTGCCTGGAAAGAGGAGCATGACGGCGAAACGGTGATTGTGCATCGTAAAGGAGCGACCCCAGCCGGTAAGGGGGTGTTGGGCATTATTCCCGGTTCGATGGGTGCGCCTGGTTTTGTGGTGCGCGGCAAGGGGAACGAGGCAGCGCTGCAATCGGCCGCACACGGCGCCGGCCGCCGCATGAGCCGCAAACAGGCGATGAAATCCTACACCTGGTCCGAGGTGAAAAAGTTCCTGCGCGAGCGGGATGTGACGCTGCTTTCGGCCGGGCTGGACGAAGTGCCCATGGCGTATAAGGATATTCACGCCGTCATGGCCGCGCAGCAGGATTTGGTGGAAGTGATGGCCCGTTTTGACCCGAAGCTGGTGAAAATGGCCCCAGCTGGGGAACGGCCAGAAGATTAAACCAAGAGAATGTCTATACAGGTGGGAGGCTCCAAGCAACGCCAGGCACAGGGTAAAAGAAACTGCCTGTCACCCTCCTGAATTCCTAAAAAGTTTGTCTACAATTCCATCAAGATTCGTAGATAGTTTTCTACTTTGCGTAGGGTTGCCGGGGAAACGGCGCCCCATGGACGGTCCCCTAAGCGTTCTTTGGCAATAGACCGTATGGCGTCACATAAGATGTAGCTTGGCGCGGAAACCCCGCCCTCTGGCGGATCAATCGGCACATGAACGGGAATGCGTCTGTTTGTGCGTGTTAATGGCAGGGCGAATACTAATCCGGCCGGGCCATGATTGAATGTGTTGGCAGAGACAATTAGGACTGGCCTGGCTCCTGCCTGTTCATGGCCGCGAGTTGGATTTAAGTCTGCCAGCCATATCTCGCCGCGATTTGGCAACAAAGACATTTATATTCCCTCCAAACCATCGGCCAACGTCTGATCCCATTCTGCTCGTTCACGTTCCAGATCAGCCCAGGCAGCCGCATCTGTTTGCAGTGTGGCATAGGCAGCGTTGACGTCTTCCAAAAGTTGCCGGCGGCGATACTGTTCTATTGCCTTATCTAACACCAACTGCATAGAATCACCAGACTGAATCGCTAACTCTTGAAGCAAATCACGGGTGCGTACTGAAACGCGGATTGTCGTTGTTACTGTCATTACTCACTTACCTCACAATCTACTTCATGGTAGACTATTTTGTCTACAAAAATGTATCCTGTGCCTGAAGCTTAGTCAAGTCCTGCTCCGGAACCGGCATACCGTAAGAGGGATCTGCTAATTGAATTAAGTTTGGCGGGCAATGGAAAAGGGGTGGGGGGCATTGGCAAATATCTGGTCTAAAATCTGGCGTTCGCGTTGTTCCACGATGGTCAGAAATTGATCCGCCCCGCGCATTTCCTTGAAAGCTGCAAAACCACGCTCCATAAAATCGTGTAGCTCCAGCCAGCCGGTGCGGCTGGCCGGATGGCGGGCGGCGCGCAGCACCATGCCGATCATGGGGATGCGGGTGAGGTTATCTACGCCCCGACCGACATCTAGCACCATGGCCAGTTGCTTCAGACGGGTTTCGTAATTGTCGCAGAGGCGGTAGGCTTCGGCATACAGTTCAGCGGTGAGGGTGTCCGTCATGCCCAGCCGGTTGACCAACACATCGAGCAGGTGGGCGTCTAGCTGTTGTGTGATTTTATTGAGTTCAATGGTTTTGCCCATGGTGATGAGCAGGCGGTCGGGCAGGTATTTGCGCATGGTGCGGTAGACGTTTTCGGCGTCGGCGTCGCGCTGGCTGAAATCCTTTGCGCCGTAGATGTCGGTGAGGAAAAATTGGCAGGCACGGCCGTACCGTTTACTGCGCAGCAAATCACCATGTGTTTGCGCCAGCCGGTCTACCTGCCATTGCCGCAGGAGCGCCATTTGCGGCGACAGACCGCCGGTATCTACCAGTTCCCGGTCGGGGGCAATGTGTCCGCGCAATACCTGTTTGAAGAGGCTGGTTGATTTAGGGTCTTCTATTTCGTCCATGTGAGGGAATTGGGTAATCAAGTGATCGTTTGCAAATAAGTTAGCGATTAGGTAATTGGGTAACTAAGTAATTGAAGCGGCTAATTACCAAATTATTCAATTACATCATTACTGCACGCTTACTAATACCAATCATGCGATTAAGTGGTGGATATTTCTAAAGAATTGATGGTTTCCTGAATCCATGTCCATCCGGTTAAGCTTTTGATGCGCTCAGGTGAAGCTGACAACGTTTTGAGAAGTTGCGCCACCGTGTCTTGCCTGGCCGCTATCGTGGGATAGACCTTTCCCTCAATTTCCGCACGAATTGCCTCAAACACTCGTTCCGCTGGATTGAGTTCCGGGGAATAGGGTGGTTGCGTAATCAAAACCGGGTCAGGCGCCTGAACGGCTGCCCCTCGATGACTGAGCGCACCATCCCACACCAGCACTTCCAGCCCGGCCTTTTGCCACGCTGTCACAGCTTGGACTACAGACTCCTGCTTCATGTTTTCTGCCCACATCCAATCAATCGTGCCATTGATGCCATCCACACCCAAATGTAGATAAATATAGGTATAGGTGATCGGGATTTTCTGCACAATCTTCACCCCTACCGGTGCCCATACACGCCGTACCTGGCTCATCAATCCCAGTCGCATTTCATCGGCCCATCCTATTTTCTGCTGCTGCACAACCCCTTCTGCCTTCAATCTGTCAGCAAGCCCCCTTTTTTCCAGGCGGTTTGCGCGTTGGCATCACTCTTTTCATGTTGCGGGCGGGGTACTTTCTTATGGAGTCTTAACCGCTTGAGCATCCCACGCATCCCTTCGTAACTGCACTCAATGCCATACTCCTCTTTGACCCAGGCTACCGCCTCCCATACCGTTTTCATGCAACCCTCTTTTGACCGCTCACTCAAGGCCTCTTTTGGGGTTTCGGTGAGGAATCCTGGCCGTGGTGCATGACCGCCTTGTGTTCGCCCCACTGTTTCGGCCACACCGCCTGTCCGATACCAACTTAAGTATCTTTGACCGCTTCGTTGACCTAAACCGGCTATTTGACAGCTTTCTTGGACGCTATACCCTGTGTGTACTAGCCACAAAAACTGGAGGCGCTGCCGTTTTTTGAGGTGTTTCTCCGCTTAATACAATTGGTACAACTCTTCGGGAGTTTCTTGCCACGCTACGTTGATTGGACATCCGCGTCGCATCGTGTGTGTCTCCTTTTTGTGCTATTTTACGCCATTTACTTACAGGATTGGTATAAGAAGACCAACCATGCTGCTATACTGTCAAAGGCCATCAACTGGCTTTTTGTCCTTTGGTTGCAAGTAGCAGGTTGCAGGTAACTTTTGCCAGCGTCACTTGCCACTTGCCACCCAATAAAATGTAACTTTACGACCTCGCCGGGTATCTAAGAGGCCATTTACCTGCCCTTATGGGATGGCCCTGATGAATATACCTGAAATAGCTGTGTCAGGCGGCCGCCGCCGCGTATAATTCAGCCCCGATAGGTTTAAGAAATGGAGTAAAAGTGTATGGCAACGATATCGTTGTTCAGGCGGAAGGGCACGGCCGTACCTGCCGAACATCGCGCCAACTTCTGGCATTTATATCTGGACATCGCCTGGTTTGGGGTGTTGAACGGCACCGCCATCTCCTTCATGGCTATCTTTGCCACCCGGCAAGGGGCGGATGGTTTTCAGATTGGGCTGCTGAATGCCGCCCCGGCCATCATCAGCCTGGCCATCACCTTACCGGCGGGGCAATGGCTTCAGAAACGGCCGTTGACCCGCACCGTCTTTTGGACATCCATCTGGCACCGCATTTTTTACCTGGTCTGGATATTCTTGCCTCTATGGTTGGCCCCTTATATGCAGGTCTGGGCGCTCATTGCCCTGGTGCTGCTGATGAGCATTCCGGGCACGGCCTTGGCTGTGGGCTTTAACTCCATGTTTGCCGAGGTGGTACCGCCAGAGTGGCGTAGCCATGTGGTCGGGGTGCGCAATGCGCTCTTAGCGCTCGTTTTTGTCGTTACAACGCTGATCAGCGGCGTGATTCTGGATCGGATGCCGTTCCCTGCGGGTTATCAGGTGGTGTTTGCCATTGGCTTTGTAGGGGCCATGATGAGCAGCCTTCATCTCTATCTGATCCGGCTGCCGCACGAACCGACCAAACGAGTGGGGCGCAGCCTGGGTGATTGGGCCCATCCGGGCATGTTGCGGGCCTGGGTGCAAGAACTGCGCCTCTCCGTCGGGCTGCGTTTTATGGCCCGCGGCCGTCCCCGCCCCTCCATTAAAACAGAAATCTTCCGCACCCCTTTTGGTGTGGTGTTGGGGCTATTGTTTGCCTTTCACCTGGCACAATACCTGGCAATACCCCTCTTTCCACTCTTTTGGGTGAATGATTTGGGGCTGACCGATACCGAGATCAGCATGGGCAACGCCATCTTTTACGCCACCGTGCTGCTTGGTTCCATGCAGTTGGCGTGGATAACGGCCCGCTCGAACCACAAGCAGGTGCTGGTGATGGGGGTGCTGCTGATGAGTTTTTATCCGGCGCTGACGGCCGTCACCACCAATCTGTCCCTCTTTCTCTTCACCTCAGCCATCGGCGGCGTGGCCTGGTCATTAGCCGGTGGGGCGTTGGCCAATTACATTTACGACAAGACACCGGAGGGGGAACGGCCGTATCATCTGGCCTGGTATCATCTCACCTTCAACGCCGCCATCCTGCTGGGCGCGTTAATTGGGCCGCTGCTGGCCGATGGCACCAGCGTGGTTGGAGCATTGGCCGTAATCGCCATTGGCCGGTATCTGGCCGCCTTTGCCCTGTGGCGGTGGGGGTAAAAATGGGAATTGCTCCGCGAAGGATGCGAGGGATGCGAAGTTTTTTTGTTGTTGGCTTGATGATGGTGTTGAGTGGGTTGGTAGCCTGCGGGCCAGAGGAGATAGCGGTAACGGCTACGGCCGTGCCACTCACCCTCTCACCTCAACCCCTTATCACCTCATCACCCATTCCCCTTATCACCCCATCGCCTACACCCACCTTAACTTTCCACTCAGCACCTCCACCACCCAGCACCTCGTCGCCCACCCCCACCGCCACCCCCTCACCCCAACCCCTCATCACACCCACCCCCACCACCGCCTGGCTCTATGCCGTCGCTGCCCCCTTTGCCACCATCCCAGACGAGATTTCGCTGGCAGATGTGCAGGCCATGTGGCAGGCGGGGGAATTGATGCTGGATGAGGAGACGGCCGAACGCCTGCGCATTTGGTGGGGTGAACCAGACCAATCGGGCGTGATCGTGCCGGCCGCCGAACTGGTAGACGCTTTATGGGCGGCCCAAACCGATTACAATCACCCGGTGTTGACCATTGTCCCCTTTCACCAGCTAGAACCGCGCCTGAAAGTGCTACGGGTTGAGGGCGTGGCCCCCATTGGCCTGGATTTTGACCCCACCACTTACCCCCTCGTCATCCCGCTTGCACCAGAAACGGCCGATACGGGCGAACCCTGGACGGGCGAGATTGGGAATTGGGATGACGGCCGCCTCACCCACATTATCATGACCGGTCCCGCGGGGATGCGCCGCGCCGTCGCCGACCGCATGGAAAGATACGGTTTTCACTACCCCGGCGAAGAGACCGGCCCCATCTTGCAAATGGCCGACATCGCCCATATGAGCAATGAAGACCCTTTTGCTACCGATTGCCCACCGGCTGACCCGTATAACAGCGAAAAGGGTTGCAACCGGGAGGAATACTTTGAATTGATGACCTGGATGGGCATTGACATCAATGAAATGACCGGCAATCACCTGAATGATTGGGGTACCGAGGCTCTCTTGTTCACCTTTGACCTGTATGAAGACCACAACATTCAATGGTTTGGCGGCGGGCGTGATCTGGCGGATGCGGCACGGCCGTTGCTCATGGAACACCACGGTAACAAAATCGCCTTTATCGGCTGCAACCCGGTTGGCCCGGCATATGATTGGGCCACAGAGACAAAACCTGGCGCTATGCCCTGCGGTGATTACAGCGGCATCCAGGCCCAAATTCAGCAATTGGCCGCCGATGGTTATCTGGTATTTGCCACGCTGCAATATCTGGAAGATTACCAGTACCAGGTTTTAGAGGCCCAGAGGCAGGCATTTCAAGGTCTGGCCCAGGCCGGAGCAGCGGCCGTTTCTGGCAGCCACGGTCATCATCCGCAAGGTTTTGCCTTTACCCACGGCGCGTTTATTCATTACGGTCTGGGCAACCTGCTGGCCGACCAGATGTGGTCATTGGGTTCGCGCCAGACCTTTTTAGACATTTACACGGTGTATGACGGCCGTATCCTCAACATAGACCTGTGGACGGGCCTGAACGAAGATTATGCCCGCATCCGCCAGATGACGCCGGCAGAACGAGCAGCGTTGTTGACGGCCGTGTTCGACGCCAGCTATTTCCCGTGATACGTGATATGTAAAACACGGGTCACGCATCACGCATCACGATCATGCACATCGGCCTGGACGCCCGGCTGCCCTTTTACCAGATGGGCGGCATCAGCCAATACATTTTGTACCTGCTGCCCGCGCTGGCAGAACTGGACGCGGTGAATGAATATAGCGTGTTCCAGATGTACAAGGACGGCCGTACCCATGCCCCATCTGCCCCCAATTTTCGTCGCCGCAACCTGTTCACCCCCTGCCACCACCGTTGGGAACGGCAGGCACTGGCGCTGGAACTGCGCCGCCACCGGCTGGACGTGCTGCACAGCCCGGACTTTATCCCGCCCAACGGTGGCGCAAAGCGCCGCATCATCACCGTGCATGACCTGAACTTCATCTACTATCCCCAATTTCTCACCCCCGACAGTATGCGCTACTATGCCGACCAGATTGAGTGGGCGGTGCATACGGCCGACCACATTTCCGCCGACAGCCACGCCACCCGCCATGACCTGATCGAACATTTGCGTGTGCCGCCCGACAACGTGACCACCGTGCATCTGGCGGCCAATCCGTTGTATGCGCAGAGTGTGGCGAACACGGCCGTGAACAAGACCCTGGCCCACTACCACCTGCCGCGCAACTTCATCCTCTGCGTGGGCACGCTGGAACCGCGCAAAAACATTCCTTTTTTGCTGCGAGCTTATCATGGGCTGCGGATGGATTATAAAATTGATGTGCCGCTCGTATTGGTCGGCCGTAAAGGGTGGCTTTATGAAGAAATCTTCGGCACCATCGAGGAATGGGGTCTGGCCGGGCACGTACATCATCTGGAAGGGGTGGGGGATGAGCGGCTGGCTCATCTCTACCACGCGGCCGGTGTGTTGGCGACCCCCTCCCACTATGAAGGATTTGGCCTGCCTGCCCTGGAAGCGCAGCACTGCGGCTGCCCGGTCATCGTCAGCAATCGCGGCTCGCTGCCAGAGATTGCCGGAGACGCCGGGTTGGTTCTGGATGTGCTGGACGAAGAAGAGTGGACGGCCGCTCTTTACCGCGTCCTCACCGATGACCAGCAGCGTGAACGCATGATCCGGCGCGGCTACAAACAGGCGCAAACCTTTTCCTGGCAAAAGGCCGCGGAGTTGACGCTGCACATTTACCAGACATGAACGGGGCAGAGGAGCCGAGGAGCGGAGGGGATTTCTCCTCTGCACCCCTGCTCCTCCGCCCCTCTGCTTTTTATGAAACTTCTCCTCCTCACCCCCCAACTACCATACCCGCCACAGCAGGGCACCAGCCTGCGCAATTTTCACATCATTCGTGGATTGGCGGCTGAACATGAGATTACCTTGTTGAGCTTTTTGGAGGCGGGGCAAACGGTTCAAAACTCGCCGCTAACTGAACTGTGCCGCCACATCGAAACCGTGCCTGCCCCAACCCGTTCCACCGCTCAACGGCTGCGCCAGCTGCTCACCACGCGCCTGCCGGACATGGCCCACCGCCTCTTCAGCCCCGCCTTTGCCAACCAACTGCGCCATCTGCTGGCAAGCAACCACTTTGATGTGGTGCAGGTGGAGGGGATTGAACTGGCGCGATATATAGAAATAATTCGCGTAGCCAGTATGGAGAGCAAGATCGTTTTTGACGCGCACAATGCAGAAACGGAGTTGCAGCGGCGGAATGTGCAGACGGATTGGCGGCGGCCAAACCGTTGGGTAGCGGCCGCTTATTCCTGGGTGCAGGTGGGGCGGCTGGCCCGGTTTGAGCGGTGGGCGTGTGAAAATGCCGATTGGGTCACGGCCGTGTCCGAAACCGACAAACGCTATCTCCACTCTCTACTCTCCCCATCTCCCCATCTCCCCATCTCCGTCATCCCCAACTGCATAGATGCCACCGAGTACCAGACGCCGATAACGCCCATTCCTTTTGACCTGGTTTTTAGCGGCAAGATGGATTACCGGCCCAATGTGGACGCCGTTCTCTGGTTTGCCGATGAAGTATGGCCGATGGTGCGAGCGGCACGGCCGTCGGCTACCTGGGCGATTGTTGGCCAAAAGCCACACCCGCGGCTGGGTCGGCTCCGGGAAATGGCGGGCGTCACAGTGACGGGGTGGGTGGAGGATGTGCGGCCGTATCTGGCGGGTGCATCTTTGTTCATCACGCCCTTTCGCGTAGGCAGTGGCACGCGCCTCAAACTTATCGAGGCAATGGCGGCAGGCAAAGCCATTGTTAGTACGCGGATCGGGGCGGAGGGTTTTCCGGTGGTAAACGGCCGTGAGCTTGTGCTGGCAGATGGGGCAGGGGAGATGGGGACGGCCGTGTTGCGTTTGCTGGATGATGCGGCCGAATGCACGCGCCTGGGCACGGCCGCCCGCCAATTTGCCGCCGCCTATGACTGGCGGGTGGTGATTCCCCGGTTTAATCAGATTTATGCGACCATACTGGCAAAGGGCATAACCTGACATGGTGCTTTCTGGTTGCAGGTGGCAGGTGGCAGGTGAGTGATGCCAGAGTGCCCTGCCACATGCCACATGCAACTTACCACCAGATGAAAGGCAACTTTATGGCCTCGTTGAGTGTATTCAGGGGTAGAGCCAGATGGTTTCGGGGAAGAGGAGCAAATACGTATGGTTGCCGATGTCTGCAAATGAAAGCAAGACCCCTTGGGTGAAATCCTGAATGGCAAAATTGGTGGCTACCTGTTCGGGGGCCTGTGGCTGGCCCAGGCGAGTGCGCACGGCCGTATTATTTTGCCACAGATAGCCGAAAGACCCTTTGAACAGGTCAGACAAGTAAAAATTGGCTAACGCCGGGTCATTAACCGTGTGGGTGGAAAGCGAGCCATCCTGATACAAAATGTACACCTGCTCTTTGTCTTGCCGCCAGATCATCAGCCCATTGGCAAATTGCTGATAGGCGGCGGCTGGGGTGGTGGCCGCGTGCAAGGCACAGCCCAACCGGGCATGATAGGCGGCATAGCTGGTGGCCCACGGGTCGGCGGGGGAAATTGTGCAGGTGGTGGGGGTGGTCAGGATGGTTGCTGGTTCCAACGGCACGGCCGTTAATTCCCCTGTGACCATCAGATCAAACACAGCCTGAACCCCGGCATAATTTTGCTCCCAGTTGTAACCCTGGAAGTGGGGCAAAATGATGAAAGCGGCGGGGATGCCGATCTTGTCCAGCCAGTTGGTCACATCCCCGTTGAGCGAGGTATCTGCCAGGACGATGGGGCCATCTACAAAGTTAAAGTCGGCGGCACGGCCGTATGCCTGTGCCAGCGGCGCCGAGACCAGACTGATTTCTTCACAAGCACCAGGCGAAGCGAGACCCGTCCCCCGGCCACCCGAACCCCAAAAGATGACCGCCTGGGGGTCAATCGCTTGAATCAACGCTTGCAATGCCTGACTTTCCGGTTCTGAAACAGGAGCCGTGCCACCACTATTGGAGATAAACTCGCCCAGGATATTAGTATTGGCCTGCCAGCGGCAGTCCCAATTGCGATTCAGGTCTACGCCATGGGCATTAAAACGGCCGTCAATCACTCCAGGCATCTCTGGGCTATCCGGGTTTAAGTTGGGAATGACATAGAGGGCAATATCGGCCGGAATCTCTTCCGGGTGTGCCTGGAAATGAACCACAATGGCTTCTACCAGTGCCAACGCATTAGGGGCGTAACCGGCATGGATGCCACCCACAAACAAAACCGGTCGGCTGCCCTGGCTCAGTTGAATAGCTTCAATGGGAACGCCATTGATGGAACGGCCGATCTCCATGCGGTTTTGCACAAAGCTGAGTATGAAGGGAGTGGGTACGGCTGTGGGCGATGTGGTTGATGTGGGGGTCGCCAGCGGGGTTGTGGCAGCGAGTGGTGTGGGGGTGATGACGCTGAGAACAGCATTGGCCAGGGCCACGTAACGGCCGTAATCGGCAGAAGGTGTGGGATAAATATGGCCGTCTGCCGCTATGTGGGCTGACTCTCCGACCACCAGATTGGCGGCCGTCTGGCTAATTTCTGACACAATGGGGCATTCAGCCGCCAGGCAGTCCACCAGCAAGGAACTGCCATCTGGGGGAAAAAAGAAGCCAGCGCTGCTTCCTGGGGGCAGGGTAATGGCGCTCAATGGGGTAGAAATGGTGAAGTGGGTTTCGGCCGTTTCTACCATCAATCGCCCCTGTGCCAGAGAGAGATGGGAGGCAGTTGCTTCGGTTTGGGGCAGTGTGATATTTACCTGTGTATTCAAGTCTAGTAACAGCCGGGTGCGGTCTGGCAGCACCATTTGAATCGGTTCTGAACTGGATTGAATGAGGACGGGTTGGTTGGGGGGCACAGGCAAACGGCCGTCGGCGGGAATACGGGACAGGTCATCATCCAGCTGCCAGACGGCGCTGGCTGCCCGATCCAGCACCATGATGATGCCCGGCTCTGGCGAAGCAGGTAATTGTAATTCCACAGCCAGCACGGTGGGGGTGGAAGTATCTGTAGCCACTGGCTGATTGGTTGGTGGTGGCTCGGCCGGGATGGTGGGTAGCGCCGGGTTCCAGGCAAGGCCCAACCGCCAGAGGATAATGGCCACAAACAGAAGCAGCCCTACTCCGGCGGCAGCAAAAGTCCAATTTCGTGGCGATCGGCCTGGTTGGGTGGTGGACTGCGGTATATGGGGGGCAGTAGAGGCTGGAGGTAGGTGTGGTGCAGTGTCCAGGCGTGGGGCTGTTGGGGCAGTGGGGGGAATGGAATGACCAGTGGTGTTGGCGGCGGAGTAATAAGCGGCCCAAGATTGGGCTGCCGCTGCTACCAATTGCGCCATATCGCTGGCCGTTTGGAAACGGCCGTCGGGTGAATTGGCCAATGCTTTGCTAATGATCTCATCATAAGCCAGGGGTTCGCGGATGGCGGGGTTATATTTGCTGACGGATGGCAGCATGTCATCGTGCCGGGCCATGAGCAGGGTGTGGGCGCGTTGGCCGGTGAGCATTTCAAAGAGGATCATGCCCAGGGCGTAAATGTCGGTGCGGCTGTCTACGGGTAGCCCGTGCATTTGTTCAGGACTCATATAGGCGGGGGTGCCAATAGGCCCCTGGGTTTGTGACCGGCTTTCACCCCCTAATACTTTCGCTATGCCAAAATCGGTGAGGTAAGCTTCGCCGTGTTCATTAAAAAGGATATTGCCGGGTTTCAAATCTCGGTGAACGATCTCATTTTTGTGGGCAGCGCCTAACGCGGCGGCAATGCGGTCTATAATACGCACGATCTCAGTTTCAGGCAGCGGCCCGGCCTGAATTTTTTCCAGCAACGTGCCCCCGCGCAAGAACTGCATGACCAGATACGGCCGTGATCGCTCTTCCCCTTTGGTGCCCAGGCGTGACGCATCATAAATAGGCACAATGGCCGAATGCCCCAGCTCCTTAATGACGGCAATCTCCCGAAAGAAACGGGTGATATAGTGGGGGTCATCGGCAATGTGTTGCCGTATGACTTTGACAGCCACATCCCGTTCCAGTTCAGGGTCATATGCCAGATAAACGGTAGCCATCCCACCGTCGGCAAGCCGCCGAATAATCTTGTATCTTCCCACAGTGGCCGGGATTTCTGAATGGTTACTGGCCTGGTTTTGCATCCTGCGAGGTTAACCTCAACCTTGTTTCGTTGGTCAGCCACGCCTCTGGTTTGGGATCACTTTCCTCAGGGGCGACTGGCTCAAACCAAACCTGGCAGGCATTATTACCTTTTCCGCCTAAAAAGACAACGACGCCTGGGGCCAGTTTCACCCCTTGGTCGTTGTCTATTTTTTCTTGGTTCACGTAACTGCCATTCAGGCTACCGGCATCATATAACAGAACCTCTCTGTTTATTACTTCTATTCGGGCGTGGAAGCCACTGACTTGTTGCATATGGGCGCTGATGTGAATATCTGTTTTATGCGAGCGGCCAATGGTCACTTCGTCCTGGCTAAATAACGCTCTTATCTTTACAGGATGGCCGGTTTCGGCCATGCACAAAGTGCCAATGGGGATGTGCAATATCTCATCCATCTCAGGCCAGGGTTCAGCATAAAGAGCAAAACGAATCAATTGTTCAGCCTGGTCTGGGGTCAGTTGCAGGCGGCTGGATACGGCCGTATAGGTTAGCTCTGTCACTTCTTCCAGGCCAAGCAAATGGAACCATTTGTGGTTACTTTGTAATGCTTCGACTGTCGGTGGTTGGGCGTCTGGGTGCATCAGGGGATGAATGAGGACAAAGGATTGTAAGTGCTGCCAGGCATCAGGCCAGCTTACATTCTGATTGTTTACCGGTCCGGCAGGAAAGTAATCCTGGCATTTACGCGCCAGATAACGAGACCAGAGATAGCGGGCTTTTGTCGCTTGTTGGTAAGGGTTGATGTTTTGCTCGCCGCCACTGTAAAGGGCATGACCATTGGGTGTGAACCAGGGACGATTCAGGTCACGGCCGTCGAACGGGGCAAAACAGCTTTTGAATTCCAGAATAGCTATCAGTTGAGGGCCAATAAGTAACGCATCTAACTGGGTAAGACCTTTGAGGGCCATATCTTGCCAGGGGTCAATGTTGGCGATGAGGTAGTAGGGGGTGGGGGTACGGCCGTAACGTTCATATAACAGACGTGCCACCCGGCAAAAAGCACGCCGCTCGTTCATATCGTCCGAGAATGGCGTATGGTAGTAAAAATGCACTGTCATTTATATTCCTCCTGTTAATGCCTGGAAATCTGGCAATCGAGCATACAGTACCACAAGCACCCCCCTTTTTTCAATGGCGGGTTGCCAATAAACAAAAAAGCCCGGCAGTGCCGGGCTTTGTGTGGTGGCAAGGTTATGGCCGAGATGTTTTGTGACGGAACCAGAGGGAGAGGCTGGTAAGTATTAACATGCCGAGGAGCAGCCAGGCAATTGGCAGGAAGGGTTGTCTGGCAGTGGTGAGGTTGGTCAGGGTCACGGCCGTTGGCGTTTCCACTGCATCCCCAATCAAAAACGGTGAAAAACCGGTGGCTTCGGCTTCGGCGTAGGTGTAGGTGCCGATAGTGCCGGTAGCGGCGTTGGTGGTCAATTGCACCCAATCGCCAGCACCTGTGGTGTCGTGGTAAACGGCGGGGCTAAACGGGCTGCCGGGTAGTTCGCTGGTGAGGGCATACAGGCGCAGCATGGCTGTGCCGGTGATGGTGGGCGTTACGTCGAAGCAGCGCCCGGCATAGGGGCCAGACATAGCGCCGGTATTGGTGCAGAATTGCGTCACCCGGTCCACGGCGCGGACGTTGACGGTGACAGCACCCAAATTGCTGCTGTAAGGGGTGGCGTCCAGCGTTGCGCCACGATATTTGATGGCCGCTGCCCCATCTTCAATTTGCAGGAAGGGCACGGCCGTACCATTTACCGTTTGTGTCTGGCGCAGGACGCCGCTGATGTGATTCATGTTGCCGCCGACAGTCATCACGGCCGTTGCCGGATCGCTGACTACAAAAACACCATCTAGCTGGGTGTAATTGCCGATGACGGTAAACGGCCGATCCATTGTAATGGTGCCAGTGTAGCCGGTGTTGATGATGGCATTGCTGACAGTGCCCGGGAAAGCGGCATCCAGTAGGGCGTTTTTGGTGGAGGTTGTGTCAAACAATACGGTGTCAGTGGCCTGGGGAACCGTATCACCAACCCAGTTGGTCCCTTCGCTCCAGTTATTTGTTGTGCCGCCGCCATCCCATATGGCCGTGCCGCCTGCTGTGCTGCCAGTACAAATTTCCAGGCTCCAACTGTTCAAAAAGCCAAAATCACCAAAAAAGTTGTCTACAATGCGTAATGTCCAGGTACCTGCCTGGCCTTGCCCATCAAAGGCTGACAGTTGGCTAAATGGTTGGTAAGTGAATCCACCGATAGGTGGGCAAGGGGGTACACCAGGGGCAGCTTCATCATCAAAATTAACGTTAAAGTTGTTAGCGCTACATGCTGCCACATTTTCATAAAGTTGCACACTGGTGCCTGGCCGTTCCAGGAAAAAGTCTAAGTCGCCCATCCAGGTGTGTGTACCAACCAGATTCAACACATTTACGTCAATAATTGTGCCGTTTGTAGGAATGTTTAACACTGAACTGGTTGTGCCAGCAGTACCGGTTGGCGGTATGCGTAATGGTACATTGGTGCTGGGGTAAATGGAACAAACAACGACAAGTGTGGTGAATATGCGTGGGGGGCTGTAGGGGCTGCTGCCACAGCCGTTGCTGGCCTGAATGCGCCAGTAATAGGTGGTGCCGGCTGCCAGAGGAGTACCGACGGTATGGCTGGTGTCGGTGGTTACGGCCGTATAATCCACACTGCCAAAGCCGGGGTCATCGTCAATCTGGATGATGTAGGAAGCGGCCTGGGGTACGGCCGTCCAGCTCAAAGCAGGTGATAACGGTACCCCATTCGCGCCGTTGGCCGGAGCCGTCAGCACAGGTGTGCCGGGTACAGCGTCATACACATCCAGGCTGACGGTGGTTGTGTGGGTGGGGGTGGGCACAGCCACGCCCACAATATCAATGTCATAACTGCCGGGCGTAGTGGCCCCGACGGTCAGGGTGAGCGTACTGCTGGTGGTGGGCGTCATTACTGTGGCGGGCACCATACTGGCGGTTGTTCCAGCAGGTACCCCGACCGCGCTTAAGGCCACCTGCCTATTGAAGCCAGCGAGATAATCTAGAGAGAGGTCATAGACGGCCGTGTCCGGGGCACACACTGTCTGGCTGGCAGGCGTGGCGTCGAGCGTAAAATCTGGCCCCAACGAACCAGTACATTCCGGGATACGGAAAACGCCAACGCGGGTATTCCAATTGAACCCGGCATTATTTATGTCGTGGTATTCGCTGGTGTACCAAAAGGTACAATCATCAGCCGGGTCCACGCTCATCGCGCTGTAATCGCCCCAGCGATTAATACCGGTTTGCACTCCGCCCCCCTCGATCAGACTTTGTTCTGCTTGCAAGGTGCCCAACGGGTCGGTGCGCAGGCGGGTGGCGTAGCGAATGGCTGGTATGGTTGTGCCACTGGAAACGCTGTAACCCAGGGCTATATGGCCAGAGCCATCCAGAGCTATGCTGCCCATCCAGCGGTGGTCACTATCAGGTGCATAGGTGCCTTCCTGATGCAATGTCCAGGGGTTTGTCCCCGTGCGCTGCATTTCAAACCAGCGAATAGCGGCTTTGTTTGTCCCATCCAGATCAACGGTGAAGTTACCCACCATCGCTTCGTATCCAATCAGGTTGCGGTAGGCAAAGCGGAACATGGGCCAGTAGGAGAGGGAGTCTAATCCCTGGGCTGTGCCTGGTTGCGGGATACAGTTGCCGACGAAGAAGCCGCAGACAGTGTAGTTGTAGGGGGCAATGGGATGTTCCTGGGCCAGGGCGAAGGTGCTGTTGGCTGGTGTTGCCCAATCTACGTCAAACTCATACAGGGCAAGGCGGTCTACACCCGCCGGATGGTTGGGGTAGCCGTTGGAATACATGGTGTAGAAGTAGCCGGGTGTTCCGCCTGGAGGGGCATTTGCTCCATCAAGGTCGGCCGGCATCAAGAAATTGGCATGACCATTTGAATACTGAAATGTGGCGGGCAGACCGTTTAGCATCCTGGCGCGGTCAAAAGCATAGGCATAGTATTGATTGGGGAAGCCGGTGTTTGTGCCCATGTAATAGGCGTCAGGCCAGACGCCAAATTTGAAGTAGTCGGGAAAGTTGGGCATGGTGAACTGGTATAAATAGTAGGCGCCGGTGGGGTCTGGGGTGGTGGAGATGGCTATGCACATGCGGTTGCCGGTGGAGATGGCAAACTGGCTGAGTAGCCACCGGTCAGCCAGATCGTCATACACAACGATGGGATCGCCATCATTTTCCGTTTCGCAGGCGGTAAGGCCAGAGCCGGCAAAGAGGTCGGTGAACAGGGTGTCGCCCTGCACGATGTTGCCGGACTTGTCGAAAATGGCGAAGGAAACGTTGACCATCTGGATGTAATGGTTGGGGCCGACATCGCCGACGGTGTCTGGCGGGGCGTATCCATCTGAGCCTAAGCCCTCAAAGTCGAAGGAGAGGCCGGGGGTACGGCCGTTATTCACCGATTGGGCTGCGAGCGGGTCTTGTTTGTGGGTGTCTGTCCCGGTCAGGCCCAAATCGTCCTGGAAAAGGCCCGGATTACGAAGCGGGTTGATTTCGCGGTCGAGAAATAGCTTATTTTGGTTGGTGGGGAGTTCGCGGACAGGGCGGCTGAGTTGGGGCGTGACCGGTTCGCTGGCTATAACTTTCGGCGCGTTGGTGGGTTCTATGGGTCTGACCGTTTGTGCTTTTGTCTCTTTTTCTGAGATGGAGAGCAGCAGGGCGGTGATTGCCAGAAGAGCCCAAAGACCAAAGAGCATACGAGTAGCAGATTTCATAAATCATTCCCCTTTTCGCAGAGTTCGGGCGAACTCTGCGAAGAAAGTGTATGACAGGCTGAAAGTGTTGCTTCAAGTTGTTTTGGTTCAGGTGTGATATAAGCAAGAAGTTTGTACGAGTTGTACACTTAGCTTCACGGCCGTACTGCTTACCGTTTCTAAGGCAAAATGATTGTACCGAAATTTTGCCCGATTTGAAGTTACATTTTGGTTGAATTTGTGAATAAAAATCTGTCGTGTGATTTTGCAGAATCGCATGACCTTTACGCAGGAATGTTCTCTGGGCAGGGCGCAATTCGTCTTGCACATCGTTTGTTTTGCCATGTTTCTGGATATATTTTGGTTACAATACGGCCATATTCGTTGGTAAGGATGTGAGCCATTGGTAGCAAAGAGAGTGGTGGCCCAAGCGGTAACTGAACAGGATGCGATGACCCGGCGCATCATTGAACTGGAGACGATTGCGCAAATCAGCACGGCCGTTTCCGGCATTTTGGACCTCGACCAGTTACTTGAGTTTGCTCTGGTGCGTACCAAACAACAGTTTGGCCTTTATCACGTGAATATCGCCTTGTTGGATGCGGCCGGTGAAAATCTTGTTCCGGTAATGGGCGCGGATGACCGGCTCAGTATTTATTCCCCGGTGCCGGCCATCCCGCTTCACCAACAGCCCTCCATTTGTGCTCGCGTAGCGCGTGAACGCATTACGTTGCTGGCGAACAATGTCCACGCACACCCCGATTTTATGCCCCACCCCTTGCTGCCAGAGGCGATGGCGGAATTATGCCTGCCGATGACGGTGGGTGAGCAATTGATTGGTATTCTGGACGTACAGGCCAGGGAGTTAAACCGCTTTTCTGATGAGGATGTGCGTATTCACAAGACATTGGCGGCCCAGTTTGCGATTGCCATTCAAAATGCCCGCGCCTTTCAGCTGTCAGAGCGGCGGGCTGAGGAATTGACCGTCCTGAATGAAATGAGCCGGTCGCTCAGTTCTTCAGCAGGGATTCAGCCGTTGTTGGCTACGTTTTATCACTATGCTGTACGCCTGTTGAAAGTGAATAATTTGTTTGTGGCTTTTTATGAACCGGAAAACAGGGCTAAGGGTGAAATTGTTATTGTGCTGGATGTGACCGATGGGCAGTTTGTGTGGTATGGGCAGCAGCGTTTTTTCAGCCGGGGATTGGTAGAGCATATTATCCGCACCGAACGGCCGTTACTCATTCCCTCACATGTACCGGAGCAGTTAGCCGAACTAAACATTGAGCTGCCATACCCGGTGCGGTCCAAGTCCTGGCTGGGGGTGCCGATGATCATCAACGGCCGTGTCATTGGCGTTGTGTCTCTGCAAGACCATACCACGCCCAACCGTTTTAATGAAGACACCCAGCGTTTGTTGGTCTCCATGGTCAATCAGGTGGCATTGGCGGTGGAAAATGCCCGCCTCTTTGCTAAATTGCAGGAGCAGGCCGCCCATTTGGAGCAAGAAGTGGCCCGGCGCACGGCCGAATTAACGATTACAAATCAACAACTCACCACAGAGATTAGCGAACGCAAACAGGCAGAAAAAGCTTTACACAACTATGCTCAGGAACTGGAACGAAGCAATCAGGAGTTAGACAACTTTGCCCACATCGCCTCCCATGATTTACAAGAGCCGCTGCGTAAAATCATAACATTTGGCAATCGGCTGGAAGATAGATATGCCGGAGTATTAGACGCACGGGGTATGGAATATCTCCAGCGGATGCAGTCGGCCGCGGCCCGTATGCAGCAGCTGATCAAGGATTTGCTGGTTTTGTCTCGTGTCACCACCCACCGCCAACCATTTAGCATCGTGGTACTAAACGATGTTCTGCGGGAGGTGTTGACTGACCTGGAACTCCGGATCGAGCAGACCGGTGCTACTGTTACAGCCCAAGACTTACCTGAAATTGAGGCTGATCCCACGCAGATCAGACAATTGCTACAAAATTTGGTGGGTAACGCGCTCAAGTTTATTGCCCCAAACACTCCCCCTATGGTTCAGATTACCGGCCAGGTGGTGGAAGATGAAGATGATGGACGGGCGATGTGCCGGATTTTCATCAAGGATAATGGTATTGGCATTGAAGAGCAGTATCAGGGACGCATTTTTGAGGTGTTTGAGCGGCTGCACGGCCGTACCAGTTATGAAGGTACGGGTGTTGGCCTGGCCATCTGCCGCAAAATTGTAGAGCGGCACAACGGTTCCATTGCAGTGGAAAGTGTACCTGGCGCAGGGGCGACTTTTATTGTGACGTTGCCGTGTCGGCAGTAATGCTTCCCAACCGTGTGGCGGCGGCCGCCAGCCCCACGAACAGCCAAAACGCCGTTACGGCGTGATGAAATTCCAGATTAAAGAGGTAATGGTCAAACAGACCGGCGACCAGCCCGCCGATGATGGCTGCGTGGAGGCCCAACCAGACGGGGTCTTTACGGCCGTCAGCCTTAATTGGCCCCCGATTGAAAAAAGCATAAGCAAACAACGTGCCCAGTACAACAAAAAAAGCCAACAGCCCCACCAATCCTGTCGTCTGGGCAATGGTCAGGTACACATTGGCCACGCCCAAATAAATGTCAATGTCTGGCGTTCCGGCAAACCCCACGCCAAAAATGGGGTATCGCTGTACCAGGATAAGCGCGTCCTTGTACTCGCCGTAACGCATTTGCGTAGCCAGGTCTTGCCCCTGAATCCCCTCGATAAATCGGGCAATATACGCCTGGGCCGGTGGCAACAGCAAAAAGAGCAGACCAATGACAACCATATAGGGGATTAACCGCCGGTAACGGGCCAGCGCCACAAAACCCAACCCGGCCATCAGCCCCACCAAAGCCCCCCGCGAAAAGGTGAGGATAAGAGCCAGGAAAATAACGCCAAACAGGCAATAGGTGAGCCAGCGGGGGAATAACGGCCGTTTGGCCACCAACTGCGGCCCCGCTAACGCCCCCAACATCAGCAGCAGCCCACCCAACACATTCGGGTCTACAGATGTGCCAATGGCTCGTTCCGAAAGTTCCGGGTTTTCCTCGATGTAACGAATAATCCAACCACCGGGATAACCCAACCGCGTGAGCATATTCAGAATATCATTGGCGGTGTCATCCGGCAGTAGCCAGAAACCAACGGCCAGCAAAGCTGCGCCCGCTCCGGCCAGCAGCAGCACTTTCACCAGCCGTTCCAGCTGTGCCCAGGTGCGGCAGTAATCAATGATCACAAAGACAAAAAGCAGGCTCAAAATCAGTTCGGCAAATTTACGCAGCAGGGTGGGGGTGAGTGGGCCGTTTGCCAACCCAAAGATAAAGGCAAAAAGAGCCACAATGATAAAAATGAGCAGGGGCAGGGTGATGGGCGTGGTGATGACATCTCGTTGTTGGCCCGTCACCAGCCCCAAGGCCCACACGCCAATGACGGCCGCCAGCGCCAGGTCTAAAAAAGTGGGCGTCAGGCCAATATCAATGGGCAGGGTGGCAAAGGGGAGCAGGCAAACGACAGCCATCACACCCCAAAAGCCCAGTTCGATGTTGCGCAGCACGACCACCACTGCCACCCCCGCCAGCAGCAACGCCAGCGCCGCCAGCGGTCCGCCATAAGCCAGCAGCAACCCGCCGAATACGGCCGTGACTGCTACCAATACCGCTAAAAACAGCGTGTTTCGTGAGGCGTGAGGCGTATTCCGTAAATCATCCATCAATCCACTCGTAATAAAGTGAGTTGTAAAAAGTCATCGGTGGGACGGCCGTCATCTGTAATCCGCTGCAACCGCTGAAATTCGCCAGTCGGGGAGAGAGTATACAGCCCAATGATGATCGGATACACGTCGGCTGGTGTATCCGGGTTCAGCGCCAGGGTGAGGGGGACGGGCTGCGGCTCGCCAGTCGGCCACTGGGATGTGGGCACGGGCAAATCCTGTGCCGCCCAGCGGGTGGTGTCTGCGTCTACCACCTGGGCGAAGATGGTGTAATCGGCCGTTACCGATTCATTCAACTGCCAATACAACGTCAGGTCTGCCATTTCTCCGGCGGCCGTGCGGCGTGGATTCAGTTCATACCCCACCAGTTCTATCCCCTTTTCAAATTGGACGGAAACAGGATTGGGTATTTCGCCGGGCACGGCCGTGAGCGGCACTTCTGCCAGTGTCACCGCATTCTCCTGAACCGGTAGTGGCCCACTATCCGTTATAGGCAAACGTTCGCAGGCCGGACAGGTGGCGTAATCATACAACCCCACCGTTAAGGCCAGTTCTACGGGAGCAACGGCCGTGTCTGGCACAGTCAGCAAATGACGGGTAACAATGTGTTCGCCTGGCGACAACAGCGAAGTGGGGCGCAATCCCTGGCCATGAAACATATCCCGTTGGGCAATCGGCCGTTCCAGCACGGGATCATTCAGATGGACAAAAATGCTCCAATTGCGGGTAATGGGTTGCCGCACGTCCCATTCCAGTGTCACCCAAAGCGGATCGCCAGGCTGCACGGCCGTTGGCGACAGTTCATAGCCCACCAGTTTCAGTTCATCGCCGAAGGTGACGGCCGTTTGTATGGGGGGTGGGTTGAAGAGGGGCGCCTGGTAAGACGGCCGTATCCACAAAAACGGGGCCAACGCCGCCACCACAAACATAAATCCACCCAACCCCGCTACGGCCCCTGTCGCCAGGCGGCGGGGCAGCCAGCCTACCAGCCCCACTACCAGCAGCGTTGTCAGCGTGGAAAGCGCCGTGAACACCAGCCGCCCCTGTGAAGACCAGGTGGTCGTCGCCCACTGAATCAACCCCACCACGACGGCTGCCGAAAAGAGCAGGCAGACGATGAGGGCAAAATAGCGTTCGACGAAGCGGAGGAGATTGAAGATTAGAGATTGGAGATTGAAAGGCGCTCCTTTAATCTCCAATCTCCAATTTCTAATCTCCTTTACTGCATATACCCCAAACCCAACCACACTCACCACCAATACCCCATTCAAGACCGCATAAATCCAGCCCGGCATGGGCACATTGACGCCGCCAAACAGCCCCCAATAGGCCATCATAAAACCGTGCCGTTCGCTCCACAGCTGGAATAATGAGGCCGGGTGCGCTCGCTGCCCCAAGACGGCAATAAACGCATTCCAGCCCAGAAAATCGCCGTACAACTGCACATTCCGCCCATACCACCAGCCAGCAATGAGCATGACCGGGAGCAGCATGACCAGGAAGGTGAGGGCGGTGTGGAGGAGGATACGGCCGTAATCGGCTATCGGTAATCGGCAATCAGTAATCGGTTTTCCTGACACCTGAACACCTGACACCTGAACACATCTTCTCTGCCACTGCGATACAAACGCCGTGCCCAGAGCGATAGGAAAAAGGCCAAACGTGCCCTCCTTTGTCAGGATTGCCAGGCCGATGACGGTGCCGATGAGCAGCCAGCGTAATTCGTAATCCGTCACCCGTAACCTGCTCACCGCATACCGCTTACTGCTCACTGCATATTGCTTACTGACAACCTGTATCAGCAGCAAAATTGCCAGCGAAGCCAGAGGAATTGCCAGGTTGTCATTATTCACCGAGGCGCTGATGAAGAGGAACATGGGCAGAAAGGCATTGACGGCCGCTGCCCCCAGGCGAATTTCCGGGCGGTCTGGCTCCACTTCTCTGGCAATCCGATAGGTCAGGTAAATGGTAGCCGCGCCGAGCAAAATGGAGAACAGGCGCACCAGCCGCACGGCCAGGAGTGTGCCCCGCCAGGGGTTCCAGGCGGGGTTATGAATGGTCAGGTTGATATTGCCGTCATGGGTGATGATGCCATTATCACCATGTGGGTTTTCCCAACGCACCGTTTCCATGTCGGCCGTATCCACCCAAAAGGTGAGAGCGGCCGCCAGGTAGTAGTAGAGCGGTGGCTGGCTGGCTTCTTGTTTCCAGGGGCCAGCCTGAGCGGGATCAAACACCTGCACTGGCAGTGGGTTGCCGGCGGCCAGGTGGCGCACCATCGGGTAGTGCCATAGCTCGTCTGACGCTTCAAAGATTGGTGTGCTGAAGGCATAGACGCCGCCAAGCAGGCAAAAGAGCAGGAGAATGAGGCTAAGCCAGCGTTTTTCGGTCATAATCTGCCGATTGTACCTGCAAGGAGGGTCGCCGCCACCTGTGGCTGGTATATGTTCAAACGTTGTTCAGCCACCGCCACCGAATGGAATTCGGCGTTTGTTAGACAAAACGCGCTCCAGACCGCGCAGGCGGTTTTCGCCCTGGGTAGCCGCGAATTTATTCGCCAGGCGCGGATTACCGCATTATTTTGTTAACTTTCATCATTCATAAGACAATCAGGCCAAATTGAAAACTGCTGTTGAGGTTTCGCTAAGATTGATTACCAATTGTTCCCCGTTTATACTTGGCACAAAGCTTTACGGCCGTCTCTACTCGGCAACCATATAGGCAGTTGGTTTTGCATAACCTTAAACTCGAAACAAAGGCTCAAACGCATGAAATTTGCCAACTTACCCTATTTGCTCCCCTATACCCTTTCATTTTTTATATCTTTGAGTGTGGCTATCTATGCCTGGCAGCGGCGCAGTGTGCCCGGGGCACGGCCGTTTGCCCTGGCGGCTGCCAGCCAGTCAATCTGGACATTGGGCTATATTCTGGAACTCAATAGTGATACCCTGGCAGCCAAGATTTTTTGGGATGATATGCAATATATCGGAACATTTATCTGGCCGTTGGCCTTTTTAGCCTTTGCGCTGGCTTATACGGGGCGTTCGTTGGCACGGCCGTTTCTAGTCTGGCCATTACTCAGTTTGCCCTTTGTGATCTTCTGGGGGCTGATGCTGACAGACAAATTTCATGGGTTCATACGGCCGTCGGCCAGCCTTATCCCCGGTGAACCATTTGCCGCCCTGACGTATGAGTTTACATCAACCGTCTGGTTGGTTTCCAGCTATGCTTACATCCTTGCTTTTGTGTCTATTTACCTGTTGATAACAACGTTCGTTCGGGCACAATCTCTCTATCGGCGGCAAATGTTGATTGTGGTCGTAGGTGCGACCATTCCCTTGATTGGTGTTTTCCTTACCCTGGCTGGCATTACCTTTACCTTTCAACGGGATACAACACCGCTCACCTTTGCCGTCAGCAACTTGCTGATTGCCTGGGGACTCTTTCGCTACCGCCTTTTTGATATTGTGCCAGTGGCCCGTGATGCTGTATTTGATAACATGAGTGATTATGTGCTGGTGCTGGATGGAAATAATCGGCTGGTGGATATAAACCCGGCCGCCACACGCGCCCTGGCACAGCCTGCCAACCACTTAATTGGCCGACCAGCGGCTGAAGTTCTGGCTGCCTGGGGCAATCTGGTTAGTGAGTTTCGGGGGGAAACTTCGCTCAAAACAGAGATAAAAATTGACCGTGACGGGCAAGAGCGCTTTCTGGCATTGCGCATTACCCCGTTTAGCCGAAATCACCTCAGAGAGAACGGCCGTATCATTGTGGCGCGTGATGTCACCGAACGGGTCAGGGCGGAACTGGCTTTACAGGAACGCTCGGCGCAGTTGCAGGCTGCCAACGAGGAACTGCACATCCTCAGCCGCGTCAAAGATGACTTTGTGGCTAATGTTTCCCATGAACTGCGCACCCCTCTGACTAACATTAAGCTCTATCATGACCTGCTGTTTCGCTATCCTGACAGACAGCCACAATATCTATCCGTTTTACAGCGAGAAACTGAACGATTAGCCCTGCTCATTGAAGATTTGCTGTTGCTTTCCAGCCTGGACAGGGAAGCGATTACCTTAAAGTTTGAATTAGTAGACCTGAACGAATTGGTGCAGACGATGGCCCAAGACCGCCAGGTGTTAGCCGAAAGTTTGGGTCTTCATGTGATAATCCACTTGTTACCTGCACCCGCCCTGGCCCAGGTAGATACAACCCTTATCAGCCAGGTATTGAGCATTTTGTTAACCAATGCTGCCAATTATACCCCTGCCGGTGGGGAGATAACGGTCTATACGGAGATGGAAAATATAGACGGCCGTCTCTGGGTTGGTTTTTGTGTGCAAGATACCGGGCCAGGCATTGCCCCCGCCGAACAAGAGAAGCTATTTAACCGTTTTTACCGGGGTGAGGCGGCCCTTTCTACCCAAACAGGTGGCATGGGTTTAGGATTGTCTATTGCTAAAGAGATTGTTGATCGGCATCACGGCCGTATCACCGTTGAAAGTGCCGGTATACCCGGTCAGGGTGCCGGCTTCCATGTCTGGTTGCCCGCCGTAAACCGTAATCCGTAATCGGTTATCCGACTTCGGGCTTCGACCTTCAGACTTCGTTATACTCATACCCCCATGCAGGAATCGGAAAAGCTCAACGGAACCGCCACGGCCATTTATGCCCATTGGCCCCGTTTTGCCTTGTTATATGGCGGTATGGTTGCCACGCTGTTGTTCATGGGCATCAGCCTGGACCAGGGCTGGTTGAGTTTTGTACCGCTGGCAACGGCCGTGTTGATTGTGCTGGCCTACTTCTTCCTGGCATCCCTTTGGGCGATCTACCAGCTTTATGACCGGCGTGGTTTGCGCCCGGCTCATATCCTGTTTGATATGGGTCAATTATTGCCCGAAGACAGGCTGGTGTATGTGGATGTTGGTTTGCGTTACCGTCCCATTCTCCTCAGCCGCCGCCTGACCGTTGGGCACATCGTCGTGGTGGATATTTTTAATCCACAGTGGATGGCGGCGGCCGTGTTGGGGCGATGGCGGCAGCAGCTTGCCCACCCCCAGCCTGACCCCCGCTTGAGCTGGCGCGAAGGGCAAATTGATTTACTCCCCCTGCCAGATGACAGTGCCAAAGCGGTGATGCTCTGCCAGGTGACGTCCCCTATCTGGCAGCATGGCGACCGGTTGGCGTTATTGCGCGAGGCATACCGGGTATTAGAGCCAGACGGCCGTCTGCTTTTTGCCGAGCAGTGCCGCACCCAAACCACCTGGCTGGCCGATGGCCCGGCGGCCGCACAGCTACCGACGGCCGCTTACTGGAATAATTTGCTGACCGAAACCGGGTTTCGCATCCAACGCGAACAAAATCCGAACGGCCTCATCTTGCTCATTCGCGCCCAAAAACCTGGAACTGCTCAGGCCAGCCAGCTTGCATTCGACCTGAAATTTTAGACAGCCGATCTCTGGGAGAAACCGGGCGTCTCATCATCGTCAAAGGCGATCCACGTTATTCAAATCCACAAATGACTGCTTCAGCCGGGCGACAAACGCCTCTTCGCCGGCCCGCAACCAACGACGCGGATCATAATACTTCTTGTTTGGCACGTCTTCACCCTCAGGATTACCGATCTGCCCTTGCAAATAAGCGTGATATTTAGCTTCATAACCACGCACCCCATCCCAAAACGCCCATTGCAGGTCGGTATCAATGTTCATTTTGATCGCGCCATAGGAGATCGCCTCGCGGATTTCTTCCTGGCTGCTGCCCGAACCGCCATGAAAGACAAAGTTGATGGGCTTATCAGCCGTGCCAAACTTCTCCTGCACATACACCTGCGAATTATGCAAAATGATCGGCCGCAGTTTCACATTACCCGGTTTATACACCCCATGCACATTGCCAAATGCGGCCGCAACTGTGAAATTGGGGCTAACCTTCATCAACTGCTCATAGGCATAAGCCACTTCTGACGGTTGGGTATACAAGCGAGAACTATCCACGCCCGTATTATCCACCCCATCTTCTTCACCACCCGTCACACCTAACTCAATCTCCAACGTCATGCCCATCTTGCTCATCCGCTCCAAGTAACGCTGGCAAATCTCGATATTTTCGTGAATTGGCTCCTCAGATAAATCCAGCATATGGCTGCTGAACAACGGCTTGCCATGCACCCGAAAAAATGCCTCGCCCGCGTCCAACATACCATCCACCCAGGGCAACAGTTTCCTGGCGCAATGGTCAGTGTGCAAAATGACCCGCGCTCCATACATGGCCGCTACCTCATGCACATGGTGTGCCCCAGAAACGGCCCCGGCAATGGCTGACCGCTGCCCATCGTTGTTCAGGCTCTTCCCGGCCATAAACGAAGCCCCTCCGTTGGAAAACTGTAAAATAACGGGGGCTTTGGCGGCTACGGCCGTTTCCATCACCGCATTCATACTATTACTCCCCACCACATTCGCCGCCGGCAGCGCAAACTGATGCGCTTTGGCATAAGCAAAAATCTCCTGTACCTGCTCGCCGGTGACAACCCCGGCCGGAATATGTTGAATTGACATGGGAACTCTCCTTTTCAATTGATAATTGTCAATTGACAATTGACAATTATCAATTTTACCACCAGATTGAGCCATCCTGGCAAATGACGTATACTTGGGCAGGTCTGTAAAAAGTAAGCCCTTTATATGAAGCAATCTAACCCACCTAAACACCTAAACACCTAAACACCTAAACACCTAAACACCTAAACACCTAA
>CAZOPF010000059.1:26268-35780 GCA_964581605.1 uncultured Ardenticatenaceae bacterium | reverse complement strand
CTAAACGGGCAATAAATTCCTGAAAGGGCACATCCAGGGCTGACCAGAAGTAGATATCGGCTTCGGTGTGCTGCACCCAGTTATCAATATCGGTGCGGGCTACATCGCCTACTGTTTTTGGCGCTTTAGGGTTAATGCCAGCGCCTGGCCAGCCATGATCATCTGGTTTAGCCAGGTAGAGATAAAAGCCAACCCGCCTTAGAGCACCACGCAGGTGAAAAGCGGCTGAATCGCAAGATAACAAAGCACTGTGTAACCGTTCACGCACTGCCTCATCAACCAGGTAGCGTAGAGGAAAAGGGAAACGTTCTTCACGCAGGTATTCGACTTTCGCCTGATTTTTACCCTGTCCTAATGCTTTACAGCGATAGACGGTGTGTGATTCCAACAACTTTGCTTCGTCTACAAGCAATTTGAGGTGGGTAAAAGATGCTGGCGGGATTGAACGGCGATCATTTCGCAAGCGCGTGGGTGCAAAGAGCGCATAGCTGTTCGGCCACAAACCGCGACTTTCATCAAATTGATAGACACGTAGCCCTTCTTTTTCGTGCTTTGCGTAGAACTTGAGCGGGTCGTGGATGTCAGCAGCTAAAGTTGCGCCGCCACCAACCTGCCATTGGCTAACCATCATTTGCCCATCCTGGCGTTCAGGAAAGAGCAACATGCGCCGGTTTTGCCAGGTCAGGTAATCAAGATAACCTAATGGTGTACCGTTTTTCAAAGCAAAGGGATCATCTTGTTCCCAGGCAGGCGCATCATCATCTGTATCACTGACGGTAATTTCTCGTGCATTGTCTGGATAAGGCAGCAGGTTCAGAAAGAGGGTTTCTTTAAGGGTGCGCCCTTGCACAAAGAAGATGATGCCTTTAGACCAGGGTGCGTCACTGAACATGCCTTTATGCCCACCTCCTAACCCAAAAGTTTGCACCGCAATCAGGTTACGGGCGGCCTCGGCAGCGGTAAGGGAAAGGCTATTGGCTTCGTTGTCATGATCAAACAGTGGATTATGTAGGAAGCCGTTGCCGTATTTGATGCTGGTGATGGGCTTGGGGCGCACCCGGCTATCATCGCTGTCGCTTTGGTAAAACGGCCGTTCCCCATCAAACAGATCAAAGCGGTGATGCCATTCATCCAGATATTCATTGAGACGCGCCATATCCCAGGCGGGGCTATGCCACATCTCTCGCCAAACGGTAAAGTCAGCGGCGGTGGGCCGGTAGACGCGCAACAAAATGGCAATGAGCAGGCGGTAGAGAGCGGCCGTTTGCAAGGGCGTGTCCCCGGCAATGTCATACAGCGTATGGCTTTGGGCCAATGTGTCGCGCAAAGAAAGGGTGATGGTTTGCCCATCTTCGGCGCGAATGCAAGGAATCCACCTTTCGTCAATCAGGTTAAATGAAAATTGTTCATTCATGCGACCTCCTTTTGTGCAGAGAGATTGATAAGCTGCAAACCGAGCAGGCGGCTCAGGCGCAGTTCATACGATTTTTCATTGTGGGTGAAGCGATAGACGCCATCCACAAGGATGACAGGGCGGGTGTAGCGCAAAACAGGGTGTTTGCGCCAGGTGACAGGTACGGTTTCTTCTTGCAGGCTGAAATGGTTGATGAGCGTCCAGTTTTGCACGGTGATGCTGTTTTGCCATAGTTCCCGCGCCCGGTCTGGGGTAAGGGGAGCCTGATGATCAAAGGGAGGTGTGTCATCATCAGGATCAAGGCGGACGCCGTTTTCCGCTTGAAAGAGACAAACCAGGGTGACGCTGGGAGCAATGTCACGGGTTTTGGCCTGAAAGGTTTCGTGTACAGCGGGGTTATCTTCTTCTAATCCCAGGATGGTTTGGGTGAGCAGGCGGTAATCATCGGGCGGCATGATGAGCGGCCGTTTCGCTTTGTTGCCCTGCACCCGCTGATCCAGTTTCATCTGCTGGTGGGCGGTCTGCAAGGCGTTTTGCCATACCTGGTCATCATTCTGAAGAACGTCCATATAAACAGCTTCGATAAGGTGGGCAGTCTCTTTGGGGATCGTGAGTTCTTGCCGTTCATGTAGTTGGCGGTACGTTTGCAGCAACAGATACCGTTCATAAATCAGTTCATCCACGCCGAAATTGGGCAATCCATCGGTGAAATCAGGCGGGGTAATGGTTAATCGGCGTAGGTGCTGGCGGTTAGCATCACGTAGTTTGTGGCGGTGCAGGCGGCCGGCCCGCTGCAAGATGAGGTCAATGGGTGCTAAATCTGTGACCATTACGTCAAAGTCCAGGTCTAAACTTTGCTCAATTACCTGCGTGGCTACAACAATGGCTTTTTCACGGGGCAAGGGTCGTTTATCGCCTTTTTCTTTATCCGGTTTGCCGAATTTGGCCAACACATCATCCTCTTTAGGTTTGCGCCAGGCAAAAGGGAAACGGGCGTGGAAGAGGATAAGATTTTCCTCTTTGATGTCCAGGATGCCTTGCTGCCGCGCCTCGTCCAGCAAGGCAAAGATGGTTTGGGCACGCTTGACCGTGTTGCAGATAACGGCCGCACACCCACCATCGACGAGTTCAGTTTGCAGAAACTCTAAAATGGTCTGGGGGCAATTGTCGTTCAACCAGTTCAACTGTAGGGTGATGTCATCGGGTTTGGTCAGGGGGATGGTTTGCGGCCGCTGCTGATCATGGGCAATGGTTAAAGCAGGATAAGGAGTAGGGTTCTGCAGGTCTGATAGCAAATCTTGCCCGGTGTAAGCTTTGACGAACTTTTGCCGGGTGGCAGTGGGGAGCGTGGCCGAAAGCATAATAACCGATGTGCCAATCGCCTTGAGCCAGCGCAGCAGCCGCTCAAATAGGGTGGACATGTAGGTGTCGTAGGCGTGAACCTCATCAAAGATGATGACTTTGTGGCTGAGACCGAGCAGCCGGACAAAAAAGTGCCGGGTTTGCAGCACACTAAGCAATGTCTGATCTACAGTGCCCACGCCAAACGGGGCAAGCAAGGTCTGTTTGCTCTTTTGGGCAAACCAGCTCATGGCTACGACGCCGGTTTCTTCATCGTCGCCTACCTGGTTTAGCTGGATGGCGGCCTGGGCGGGGTCAAAGAGGGCGTTGCCGTGCGCCAGCGGGATGTTGAGCAAGTCATTGGGGTAATTGTGGGCCAGGAATTGGGTGGTACGGCCGTACATCTGGTTGCTGGTGGCCTGAGTCGGCATGGCGATGTAAAAGCCACGGCCGTTGTGTTTTTGCAGCCAGACATCGGTCAGGTATTGGGCAATTTCTGTTTTGCCAATGCCGGTAGGCGCTTCGATGATGAGCAGGGTGGGGGCAGGCGCATCTAAAGCAGCATCAATAATTTCCTGTTGGACAGTGTGAGGTTTTTCAAATTCAAGGTAGGCATAGACCTGGGAGAAATCGCGCACGTTACTGGTTGGCTGCCAGCCCAGCCAGCCTAATTTTTTGAGAGCGTTTTGAGCAGAGACGGCCGTTTTCGCCGCATATTCTCGCGTCCCAATAACTTCGCCTTCCAAAGGTAAGTAATCGGCATTAGAGCCAACCCAGTCGGCCACAGAGGTCAGACCAGATAACAAGGCAAGCAAAGTGTTGAGCCGGTACGGGGAAAGTTCCGCCTGAATCTGCGGCGGTGGAAAAACGGCGCGTAATTCCCAATATAGATCATGTCGTATCTCATCCCATAGCGGGCATTTCCTGTCATTGATGCCCTCAATGGCATATGGGCCGGGCCAACTGCCATGATGCCCACCCAACGCGACGCTGATTTTCCGAGCAAAGGATTCATCATACCCTTCATATTCCACCAACAAGGTGGGTAACGCCCAGGTCGTTACCGTAGCGTGTGGGCACTGCTGTGTAGAAGGGTTGTAATGTTGTGGCTCAACAAGTAGACCAATCTCCTTGTATTTGTCCCGTAACCAGGGTGGTGCATATTTATTTTGGTAAGCCGGGCTGGCTTTACCTAGATCGTGTAAGGCCGTGATGAAGGCAACAAATCGCCCGGCTTCTGCGACGGTCAGGCCAAGTAAATCGGCTATTTGCTGGCGAAAGCTGGCAGTAAAGACTGTTTGCCACATGGCGTGGGCGACGACGCCAACATCAATCAAGTGGTAAAGTAATAAATGAATTTGATCGCGGTTGTCCCGGTCGGTTTTGGCGTAGAGCCATTGGTACGGCCGTCGTTGCATGGGCGGTTGTAAATTATACATTTCACTTAACTGCCGGGTTGTATGAACCAGATGTTGGCGCAGATGATCGGGTTTTAACACTTCCACCTGGCTGCCCCATCCCCGGATCCAGGGTTTCATGTCAGTGGTGTCGGCTACATCTACCCACCAACGTAATGCACCATCCTCTTCCACTTCATAATCCTGGGAAGGATGCCAGTTTGTTTCCAGTACACGCCGCTTCACTTTCTCATCCCGAAAGCGCAGCACCACCCGCTCGGTCGTTTCACCGATCATGATAGACCAGGCATTTTGCAGGATGTCCAGACCGGGGAATTCGGTGGGGATGGTATACGTGTGGTCGTAGTCAGGCACGGCCGTGACAATCCGTTCGATCTTGTAGGAGCGCAAATCATCCACATGGCTGCTGTGCCCGATGAGGTAGAGAGTAAAACCAATGGCGGATGGTTCAATCAGGTACGTTTTGAAAACAGTTTGCACCGTTTGATCCTGCGCGGTGCGATAGGTGAGTTGGAGCGGGTGGCGCAGCAGATACGCCTTCACCACGTTGGCAAAGACGCTTTCATAATCCGTTTCCTTTTTACGCCGGCGCAGTTCCTGGGCGGCGGAGAAAATCTGATCGCTGACAGGCAGGTCCGTCTTCAACACTTCCGCCAGCCGTGACAGCGCCGAAAGCGCCATAGGGTTTTGTTTATCCGTCTGCTTCACAAACTGGCGGGCGGCCAGATAGAGGGTGAAGGCTTCGTCGGCGGCCAGTTCAAAACGGCGCAGCCACGTACCGGCATGTTCGTTGGCGAACCAGAGCAGTCCCTCCTTATAAACTTTGCCCTCATGCTCCAACTCGTTCAGATAGTTGTTCACGGTGCGGCGTTCCAATGACAGCAGATCGGCGATCTCCCCTTCGCGTAGACCACGGTGACGCCGAATGACCATAAGAACCTGCTCTTTATTGCGTTGTTTCGACTCTTCGCTGATGCGCGGCATTCTCTTACTCCTTCCACTGACTTTTCTGGCCACTGACTTCTCTGGTGGGGCCAATTGATCCTATTATGAGCGCCAGTTGGAAAATTACAAAGCGTTTTTTTGCTAACGCGGTTAATCAGGAAACCACTTACGGCCGTGCCGATGCGCCCGATCTTCCTCGTCCAGTTCCCGTAAGTAGTTGTTAGCCGTGCGCCGATCCCATCCCATCTCTTCGGCCACTTCCTGTTCGGTCAGACCCAGGCCGCAGTAGCCGAGCAAACGCGCCAGACGCCCTTTTTGCCTTTCCTTTTCGCCTTTGGGTAAACGTGCCATTGCATACCTCCAGATAATGGTTTTTGAATTACCTGGATGGTAAGCAGCGGTTGGAAACTTTTTTTCCAATTTTTGGAAACAAAAAGAAGTTCAACTTCTTTGGAGAAGTTGAACTTCTTCACTTGTTGGATTTGAGGGAAACCGCCAAAGAAATCCATACATCAACTAATGTAAATTAGTTTATGTATGTATTACTAACTATGACAATGCACCTGCCCTATTACGTGATACATGGCTGAATGAAGTTTTACGCATCACGCCCTACTATCCGCATCACCGCTTCAAATAGTTTGCCATTCGTCGCCACCGCCTCACCATGATGAATAGTTGGCACACCGCGCCAGTCGGTGAACGTGCCACCTGCTTCTTCGAGGATGACTTGCAGCGGCGCGGCATCCCACACGGCCATTACCGGATCAACCATCACATCAGCACGGCCGGTGGCGATTAGCGCATACCCATACGCATCTCCCCAGGTGCGCTGGATATACGTGGCCTGGATGAGCCGCTCCCATTGTGGCTGACGCGGGCCGAAGGAGTTTATATCGCTGGCGAGTAGCACAGCATCGTGCAGTTTTTCGGTAGACGAGACGTGGCAGCGACGGCCGTTCCAATACGCCCCCCCACCCCGCACCGCATATACCATCTCATGCAATGCCGGGAAGTTGATGACGCCTATCAATGCTCTCTCACCATCCAATAAGGCCAACAGATTGGCGTAAATGGGCACACCACTGACAAATGATTTGGTGCCGTCTATAGGGTCAATCACCCAGGTGTATGGCGAATTGGAAGCAGTACGGCCGTACTCCTCCCCTATCATACCATGCTCAGGAAACCGGGCGGTGATCAACTCGCGTATTTTTTGCTCGGCCAACTGATCAGCAATGGTTAAGGGCGTATTGTCCGCTTTGCGCTCCGCCTTAATGCCTGTTTGAAAATAACCCAAGGTGACACGCCCCGCCTGCCACGCCGCATCCAGAGCAAATTGTAAGAGGTCTTGCACTTCAGGTGTGTTCATGTGGAGATTATAGGCCAATTGCCATTCTAAGCGAATTCTTCAGAGCGAAGAATCTTTTGCCCAGGCCGGCGATTTGCCTGACTACCGGGAAGGATTCCTCTCGTTGGTTGGAATGACAGGCAACGACACAGACTCGCGCACTTGTATACTCTCCGGCCGGATCACTTTTATGCCGACACGGGACAATGTGGGTACATCCATCAGCATGTTGGTATAGGAAGCATTTGCCAGCGGGCAATAACACTCTTTGGCACGAATACTGCGGCGCACGTCCTGGATTTTTTCGCCAAACCAGATCGCCTTAAAATCGTAGTCTTGGTCGCGCAAATTCCCCAGATTATCAGCACGCACACAGCAGGGCCAGACTGTGCCATCGGCATAAATTTGCGCGCTGGCCCAACCGGCGTAGCAGCCGATCACCTGATCTTGCTCGTCCAGGATGCGCTTGACCAGTTTGTAATACTCCACGCGAAACGCCTCCGTAATTTTGGCGACGCCTTTGTATGATTTGCTGTTCACGTAAGTCATGAGCTGGTCAATGGCGGCCGCATACGCTTCCGGGCTGGGGGTAATGGGCAGGCCAACGGTGTCCAGTTCCACACGCGGCTCGGCAATTTCGGTGATGAATTGGTCTGCGCCGGATTGGTCAGCATAGGCGATCAATTCATCCAGATGCCCCACGCTAAAGACGGAAATGACAGAATGAATACCCACAATGAAGTTGGGAAATTCACGGCGCAGCGCCAGATATTGTTCCAGCCGTTCTTCAAATTTTTCAAAATTGCCCACGACGCCACGAATGAAATCATGTTTCTCCCCCACCCCATCGAGCGAGAGATTGATGATCAACTGGCTGTCTGGGCACGCTTCCAGAATAGCCCGCACTCGTTCCGGGCCGCTGTGCAGGATGCCGTTGGTGGGAATGTTAATGATGCCAGGTTTACAATGTTGGTAAGCCAGCTTCGCCAGCTCGACGATATGGGGAAACATGAGCGGTTCGCCACCGGAGATGGTGAACCAGTATGGGGACGTGCCGAGGGACGCCAGCACTTTGTCCCATTCGGCAATGGTGAGTTCGTTTTCCCGCTTCATCCAGATGTTGCAGGTGAGGCAGCGGGAGTTGCACTTGGGTGACGGGGAGAGCGTCAGGTTGAGCGGCAGCATTTTGGGCCAGCCAAGCCGCCGGTAAGCCTGGAAAAGGGGGATTCGGGCGAGAACGCCGGGCATGGAGTTCATAGGGTTAGCAGGTGAGCAAGTGAGCAAGTAACCAGGCGAAGGGGCGATGTTTTCACCCCACACCTGCTCACCCCTTCACCTGTTCAGGGTTTATTTCCTTTGTGGTAGTGGCAATTTCCCAGACGGTGTGGTTTTTGCTGCCGGTTTTGTAGTCATAGAGGCCAAGCAGACGGCCGTACACTTCCAACGCTACCACCGCCCATGTCCACAGGAACGGCCGTAGCCGCCATTCCATATTGCCCAACAGCAAGCCCACCATACGCATACCAGCCATGGTGCTGACCCGGTAGCCTACCAGTTGTTGCAAATCCAGATGGCCGGCATAAATGCGGCGGCGCTGACGCAAAAAGTCCGCCACCGTTTCCGGCCCCTTGTTGGCAACGATGGCCTGTGGGCAGTATTGCACTCGATAGCCCTGCCCGCGCACGATGGGTTCAATGCTGGCTTCGTCTACGGCCGTGTGGTAGGGAATGCGCTCGAACAATCGGCGAAAGCCAACCATCTCGCCTCCTTTGAAATCGCCGGCCATGTTCAACTCGTGGTGCAGCCGCCATTGCAATTGCACGGCAAACCCCATAAACGTGGCCGGATCATTCACCGGTACGGGATGGCAGCCGGTCATACCCACGTCTGGGTCGGTGAAAGGCAACATCAACTGTTCAACAGCATCCAGGGCTGGCAGCAAATCGGCGCTGCACAGAATGAGCAGCTCCTCCTGGGCTTCGCGGATGAAGAGGTTCATGGCTGATGCTTTTCCTTCCCGTTTTTCCTGGATGAGCAGACGGATACGGCCGTCGCACGCTGTAAACTCCCGTGCCACCTGTTCCGTGCCATCCGTGCAACCGCTGACTACCACGATGATTTCGGTGATGGCCACACGCCGTAACTGCTGATCCAGAATCCGTTGGAGCAACTTGCCGATATTAGCTTCTTCGTTGTAAGCCGTTATGCCTAAAGAACAATTCAACATCATAAGCTGGCAAGTATAGCGGATGGCTTTTCTAGTAGCCACACGATGAGGTGGGTGGCGGGGGAAGTGGGCGCGGGCTATAATGCGCCACACGGCCGTAACCGGCAATCGGTTATCCGTATTCGGTAATCCGTGAGTAAAAAGTTTTGCGCTCGCATATCCCCTTGCACCTTCGCGGATCACCCAGGAGAATGTGATGGCAGGCAACAATACCCCCATACAACAACAAACCATCAGCGATTTGCAGAATCGGCTGGAATGGCTGGATGAAGAACGGCGCAAACTGCTCCGCCGCGTTAGCGAAATGGAACAGAAAGTGGAGCTAAAAGACCGGGAACTGGACGGCCGTGAACAGCGCATTCAGGAGCTGGAACGCCAGGTCGCGGCCGCTACGACTCAACTTTCCCGCATTCCCCAGGTGGATTTGCAACTTGCCCAGTTCAAAGATGAAATTGTGCAAATGATTGAGCAGTATGATCGGCGCCGTATTCAGTCTCAGGCGGAGATGGATCGACTGCGACGGGTGGAACAGGAAGGTAATGCACGAGAACTATCTGAAATTCGCAAAAGTCTGGAACCCGTTCGCAAGCTGCAAACGGACATGGATATGCGGATGGCTGAAGAGAGTCGCCTGGCAAACCTGATTGGGATGCAAAAAACAGAGATTAGCGACCTGCGCAGCCGGGTGGAACAGGGCGATAGTAACTTCGCCTTTCTGGGTGAGAAAGAGAAGCACAATGCCCGCAACATTGCCGATCTGCAAACCAGTGTGGTGGAAATAAACAAGCGCTGGGAGGGGATTTACGGCCGTCTCGA
>CAZOPF010000059.1:0-26168 GCA_964581605.1 uncultured Ardenticatenaceae bacterium | reverse complement strand
AAGCGCTGGAAAAATGAGGATGTAGACCGCGAACAACGGTGGGCTACTGTAAACCGCCATGAACGGGAAATGCGCGAACAAATCACACTACTGGAAGATGCTCTCAGCAAACTGAAAGAAGAAAAAGATCTGCTTTGGCGGGTGCAAAATGCCCAGTCTGATGCGCTGAAACAATGGCCGCGCATCTGGTTGGAAGAAGTAGAAAAGGCGATTGAACAAAACCCCAACCGCCGACGCCAACCGGCATTAGTTCCCATTCAGGAAGAGTTTGAGTAGCAATTAAGAATTATGAATTAGGAATTATGAAAGCCACTTCCTAATTCATAATTCATAATTCATAATTCATAATTCCCCATGTACGTCCTCGGCACCGCTGGCCATGTTGATCATGGCAAGTCCACCCTGGTGAAAGCCCTCACCGGTATTGACCCTGACCGTCTGGCAGAAGAGAAAGCACGCGAAATGACCATTGACCTGGGTTTTGCCTGGTTGACGTTGGGTAATGAAACCCACCAGGAAGAAGTGGGGGTGATTGATGTGCCCGGCCACCGTGATTTCATTGAGAATATGCTGGCTGGTGTGGGTGGTATTGATCTGGCGCTGCTGGTGATCGCGGCCGATGAGGGGGTGATGCCTCAGACCAGAGAGCATCTGGCAATTTTGGACCTGCTGGAAGTGCGCGATGGGTTAGTTGCACTGACAAAGGTTGACCTGGCAGCGGACGATCCTGACTGGTTAGAAATGATCATGCTGGATGTGCAGGATACATTAGCAGGTACGGTTCTGGCTAACGCACCTATCTTGCCCGTTTCGGCCAAGACGGGGCAGGGGCTGGCAGAGTTAAAAACGGCCGTCACCCAACATCTCCTCACTCTCCCTCCTCGCCCAGATAACGGCCGTGCCCGCCTGCCCATTGACCGTATCTTTACCCTCAGTGGGTTTGGCACAGTGGTTACGGGGACGTTGTTGGACGGCCGATTCCAAATCGGCGACGCTGTCGAAATTTTGCCGGGCGGTTACAAAGGGCGTATTCGCGGTCTGCAAACCCACAAAACTAAAGTGGATGTTGCCCATCCGGGCAGCCGAGTAGCCATCAACCTCACCGGCATCAACCGGGAACTGCTCAGACGCGGGGATGTGGTGGCTTTACCTGGTACGGTGCGGTCAACCACTTTGCTGGATGCCGCCTATCGCCATTTACCAGATGCTGATGCTCCCCTGAAACATAACATGGAAGTGAAACTCTTTTTGGGTGCCAGCGAATTGCTGGCGCGGGCACGAGTGCTGGGCGCAGAGCAAATTGAGCCGGGGCAAACAGGCTGGCTTCAGTTGGCCTGTTCTGAGCCGGTTGCGATCTTGCGTGGCGACAGGTTTATTGTGCGGCGGCCGTCTCCTGGCGCCACTCTGGGCGGCGGCCGCGTGCTCGACCCACACCCTGGCCGCCGCCACCGCCGTTTCCGGCCAGAAACCACAGCCCGCCTGCAAACGCTGGCTAAAGGTACGCCGGAAGAACAGCTGTTACAGGCATTACAACGAGTGGAGCCGGCCACCGAAAGCCAGCTTTGGGCAGCAGTGGGAATGGATGAAGGCACGGCCGCCAATCCTTTGAGCCTCCTTCTTGAATCCGGCCAGATTATTCGCCTGGATGCGCTGCTGCTCACGCAGGCCGGCTATCAGCGGCTGGCCGATAATTTGCGTGGGCTGCTTGCCGATTATCACCAGCAATATCCGTTGCGATTAGGCTTGCCACGCGAGGAAACACGCAGCCGGTTGAAGCTGAAAACGGCCGTTTTTAATCCTTTCATTCGCAGTGCTGTGGCTGATGGCTGGGTGATTGAAGAAAAAGCGATGCTCCGCCAGCCTGGCCATGCCATCCGTTTTTCACCAGCCCAACAGGCTGCCATTGATCATTTGCTGGGGTGGATGGCCCAGGCAGGGATTAATTCGCCAGGTGTGAAGGAGTGCCAGACGGCCGTTGGTGAAGATGTCTATTATGCTCTGGTAGACAAAGGGCAACTTCGCCCCATTAGCCATGATGTGGTATATACGGCCGAACAATATGAGATGATTGTGGGGCAACTCCTGGCGGTTTTGGCGGCACACGGCCGTCTGAATGCCGCCCAGGTACGTGATCAATTCCAGACCAGCCGCAAATATGCCATTGCTCTGCTGGAACATCTGGACGAACAAAAAATTACCCGGCGTGTGGGCGACGAGCGGGTTTTGATGTAGGGTTATGTATCAAGTGTTATACACAGGACACTTGCCACCGGATACCCCTTTGGAGAAAACATGGAATATCGTCAATTAGGCAATTCGGGGGTGCGCGTGTCGGTTATTGGCATGGGCACGAATCAATTTGGTAATAAAGTAGACCAGGCTGGCGTCCACGCTATCCTGGATGCAGCGCAGGAATTGGGCATTAACTTTATTGATACGGCCGATGTGTATGCCGACGGCCGTTCCGAAGAAACACTCGGCCACGCCCTCAAAGGCCGCCATGATCGTTTTGTGCTGGCTACCAAAGTGTTCCACAGCACCGGCAGCGGCCCTAACGATTACGGCACTTCCCGCTACCACATCATGCACGGTGTGGAAGCCAGCCTGCGCCGCCTGCAAACCGACCACATAGACCTGTACCAGATGCACCGCTGGGATAATACCACACCCATCGCCGAAACAATGCGCGCGCTGGATGACCTGATCCGCAGCGGCAAAGTGCGCTACGTGGGCGCATCCGCCTACGCTGCCTGGCAGTTGGCCGAAGCTAACCTGCTGGCCGACCTGCGCGGCTGGGCCGCGTTTGTCACCATCCAGTCCCATTACCACATGCTGGAACGCGAAGTGGAAAAGGAAGTACTGCCCTATTGCCGGGCACACAACGTCGGCTTCATTCCCTACTTTCCGCTGGCGGGCGGTTTCCTCACTGGCAAATATCGGCGCGGCGAAGGCGCACCGGCCGGTTCACGTGGCGAACGCAGTGAATATGTGCAGCGTTACATGACGGACACCAATTACACCATTGTGGAAAGGCTGACGGCCTGGGCGGAAGAACGGGGACACACGATGGGCGAATTGGCCCACGCCTGGCTGCTGGCGCAGCCGCAGGTCTGCTCCGTCATCTCCGGGCTGACGAAGGTGGAACAGTTGCAGGCAAATGCGAAAGCTGGGCAGTGGGTGCTGACGGCCGTTGACCTGGATGAGATAAACACCCTGTTTGAAAGTATATAAGAGTCACTGCCAAACAAGTTGAACAACTGAGACATCCGATTTCTTTGAGAAATTGGCTCTCTTTGTCTAGCCCCTCAACCCTCATTTCACCTGTGATGTGCCTTCCCTTTCTGTTATACTCTTTCTCAGGCAGCCTCCTAACTGCCCTATCGAGTGGAGAATAAAATAATGAATCCAGCAACTGTTAGCCGTTGGTTTGTCTATCTTTTAATTGGGGTGGCCTTAATGGTTTTACTGTGGAGCTATACATCCACCTCTACCCAGAAAGCAGAGATTTCCATCAGCCAGTTGGCGCAGCAAATTAAGGCGAATGAAATAGAGGAGATCGTCGTAGCGGGCAACGGCCGTACCATTACCATTACCTACGCCGACTCCAACCAGCCGGAAACCGAAGCCAGCATCAGCAACGTTAGCTCCCTGGAAGAAGTGCTGGCCTCCTATGGCATCAGCCAGGAAGATTACGCCGACGACCAACCCACCATCACCTACGAAGGTCCCAGCCAGTGGGGCGGGTTGCTCACCACCGCCGGTTTATTCCTGCCCGCCATCATTATGATCGTCTTCATTTACATCATCATGCGGCAGGCGCAGGGCAGCAACAACCAGGCCATGTCCTTCGGCAAAAGCCGCGCCCGCATGTTCACCGGCGACCACCCCACCGTCACCTTTGCCGATGTTGCTGGCTGTGATGAAGCCAAAGAGGAACTGCAAGAAGTGGTGGAATTTCTGAAAGAACCAGAAAAATTCGTCAGCTTTGGGGCACGGATTCCCAAAGGGGTGCTGCTGGTGGGCAGCCCTGGCACCGGCAAGACCCTGCTGGCCAAAGCCGTCTCCGGCGAAGCGGGCGTACCCTTCTTTTCCATCGCCGGTTCCGAATTTGTGGAAATGTTTGTGGGTGTGGGGGCCAGCCGGGTACGTGACCTGTTTGAGCAGGCCAAACGGCACAGCCCATGTATCATCTTTGTGGATGAAATTGATGCCGTCGGGCGGCATCGGGGCGCGGGTTTGGGCGGTTCACACGACGAGCGCGAACAAACGCTGAACCAGATTTTGGTGGAAATGGATGGTTTTGATACCGATACCCACGTCATCATTCTGGCCGCCACCAACCGGCCAGACATCCTCGACCCGGCACTTATGCGCCCTGGCCGTTTTGACCGGCGTGTGGTGATTGATCGGCCCGATATTCGCGGCCGTGAAGCCATTTTCAAAGTACATCTGCGTGGCAAACCTGTCTCTTCCAATGTCAGCATCAGCATATTAGCCAAGGCGACGCCCGGTTTTGTGGGCGCAGACATTGAAAACACGGTGAATGAGGCCGCACTGCTGGCTGCCCGCCGCAGCAAAAAAAGCATCGGCATGACCGAATTTCACGACGCCATTGAGCGCGTGCAGCTTGGCCCAGAACGGAAAAGCCGGGTGATTACACCGGAAGAGAAAGAGGTGATTGCCTACCATGAAGCGGGCCATGCCCTGGTGAGCCATTTCCTGCCGGACGGGATGCCGCTGCGCAAAGTGACCATTGTGCCGCGTGGCATGGGGCTGGGGTTGACCTGGTATATGGAAGATGACAAATTGCTGCCCACTAAATCACAGTTGAAAGCGCGGATTGCCGGGGCGTTGGGCGGCCGGGTGGCGGAAGAGATTGTGTATGGGGAAATTACGGCCGGGGCCAGTAATGATTTGCAACAAGTAACCAAAATCGCCCAGGCGATGATTACGCAGTATGGCATGAGCGAAGATTTGGGGCCGCGTGTATATGGGCAAAAGCAGGAGATGGTTTTTTTGGGGCGTGAGATCAGCGAACAGCGCGATTATTCCGATGCGATAGCCGAAAAAATTGACGCCGAGGTGCGCCAGTTGATTGACGAGGAATATGAGCGGGCACGGCAAATTTTGACGGAGAATCGGGCCGCGCTGGATCGCGTGGCTATGACTCTGTTGGAGGTGGAAACGGTGGACGCGGATGCGTTTGTGGCGATAGTGGAGGGGCAACTACGGCCATCCGACGAGGCACAATCGGCACGGCCGGAAACCAGTTCTGATACGTCGGCCACACTGGAATCCCAAACGGCCGTCGGCCGCAACACGCCCAAGTTAGGCCCTTCGCCTTCACCAGCATAGGAAGAGATGGGGTAATGAGGTGAGCAGGTGATGGGGTGCTTTTGTCATTCGACAATCTCTGTTCTCCCCATCTCTGTTTTTTTATGAGCAGCTCCCTGACGGACATTTTGGCGTTTATTAACGACCTGCTGCAAGCGGTGATCGTCATTTTTGGCACGGCCGTTGTGCTCTACAACCTGGGCCGGGCGCGACGAGACCGGGTGACACGGGCGTTTTGTGCCCTCATTTCTTTTGTCATTATCACTTATTTTGCCGAGACGCTGGTGAGCCAGGCGTTGCTGCCGATTTCGGCCGAAATTTTGTTGCGGCTGGAATGGGTGGGCATTGCGATGGTGCCGGCGGCACAGTTCCACCTGTCCGATGCGTTGTTGGTGACGACGGGGGCCATTTCTCGCCGCCGCCGCCTGCTGGTACGCGCCGGGTATATTAGTGGTCTGGTCTTTTTGGGGCTGGTGTTGTTTTCCGACTGGATTGTGACGGCCCCGGCTGATCTGTTAAACGACGAAGCGCGGCATCTGGTAGCCGGACCGTTCTTTATTGTTTTTGCTGTCTATTTTTGGGGGGTCACGGCCGTGAGCATCTACAACGTCTGGCGGGCACGCCGCCGCTGCCTCACGCGCACGACCCGCCAGCGTATGACCACAACCTTGCTGGTCTTCCTGGCTGCACCGCTCTCCGTCTTCCCTTACCTGATTCTCAGCAGCAATGCCCCGCAAAATGAACTACCTATCTGGCTGTGGCTGGTGGTAATCACTGGGAATGTGGTCGTGGGGATCATGTTCGCCATTATGACGGCGCATCTCATTTATTTTGGGGCCGCTTCGCCTGACCGGGTGGTGCGCGTGAAGCTGTTTAAGTTTATGGCGCGGGTGCCCATGGCCGCCTCCATTGTGCTGGTGGTGTATGTGCTGGTGCAGCGGGTCAGCCCGGGCATTGGGATTCCGGTGGAAACGGCCGTGGCCGTGGCCATCGTGGCTACCGTGATGCTGGTAGAGTGGGCGGTTCATGCGTACAAACGGCCGTTGGAACGCTTCTTCCACCTGAACAATGACCCCGATGTGCAGCGCATTCAGCAGCTCAGCGAACGGTTATTAACCACCAGTGACCTGCATCAATTTCTGGAGAGCATCCTGGCGGCTACCTGCGAGGCGCTGCGCACGCCCACCTCTTTTGTGGTGGCGATGACGGCCGCAGGGCCAATAATCGAATCTATCATTGGCCCGCTGGCTGACCCGGAAACGCTGCTGCAACAGGAAAGCTGGCAGCAGTTAACCCACGCCAACGGCGAAGAGACGGCAGATTTACAGGTGGTGGATGGGTTTATTGTATGGCAGGAGTATTGGCTACGGCCGTTGCACAGCCACCATCGTGATGACTTTTTGGGCATTTTGGGCATCCGCGCCCGCACGGCTAAACCTGACCTGACGGAACAGGAGTGGCATATTCTGGACAATCTGGAAGACCAGATTGCTTCAGCGTTGGAAGACCGCATTTTGCAGCAAGAGGTGTTTGCGGCCGTAGAAGGATTGTTACCACAAATTATCGCTTTGCAGCAGCGGCGGAGTGAAGCAGCGTTCGGTGGGCTGCCGGTGTTTACGGCCGTTGCTCCCGCCGATACCGTCGTGAATGACCCCGAATTTAACAGCATGGTGCGGGATGCCCTGCGTGATTATTGGGGTGGCCCCAAACTGACCAAAAGCCCGCTCATGCGGCTGCGTATTGTGCAGCAGGCCATGGAAGCACACGACAACAACGCCACTAAAGCGTTACGCGCCATCCTCAATGACGCCATCGAATTACAGAAACCGGAAGGGGAGCGCAGCCTGACGACAGGCGAGTGGATTCTCTACAATATCCTCGAACTGAAATTTGTGCAGGGGCAGCGGGTGCGGGATGTGGCCCGCCGCCTGGCGATGAGCGAATCTGACCTGTATCGTAAGCAGCGCGTGGCCATAGAGAATGTCGCCAGCACCATTAGCGAACTGGAAAAAGCGGCCCTGAACGAATCTACCCCTGCTCTGGCTGAACCGATAACCGGGCCGATTCCTGACTTTTCTACCAGTTAGGGAGAACATATGAATGATGACTTTCAGGCCGTATTGGTAGAAATTTTAAGTGAAGAACGAGTATCGGTAAGTGAAGCAGACAGGGCACTACACGGCCGTGACCAATCTTCCCACCTGTCGCATTTGCCCGATGTAGTTGTCTGGCCTGAGGCCACCCGTGAAGTCAGTGCTATCCTTAAATTAGCCCACGACCGCCATATGCCTGTTGTTGGCTGGGGGGCGGGCAGCAGCCTGGAAGGTAATCCCATTCCTATCCATGGGGGCATCGTGGTAAATTTTCAGCGCATGAATCGGATTGTGGCTATTCATGCGGCCGATTTCCAGGTGGTGGTACAGCCAGGCATTTTTTATAAAGATATGAACAAGGTTTTGGGGCAGCATGGTCTCTTTTTTGCACCAGACCCTGGGGCCAATGCCAGTGTTGGCGGGATGATTGCCAATAATGCGGCCGGAACGCGCACTGTCAAGTATGGGGCTACACGGGACAATGTGCTGGCACTGGAAGTGGTGCTGGCAAATGGCGAAGTGATTCGCACAGGTTCGCGCTCGGTTAAGCAGTCGGCCGGATATGATCTGACACACCTGATCATTGGCTCTGAAGGAACGCTGGGCCTGGTGACAGAGGCTACGCTCAAGCTGGCGCCCTTGCCAGAACATTTTAGTGCGGTATTGGCAACTTTTGGCAGCACGGCCGTTGCTGCTGAAGCGGTTTATCACATCATGGGCGCAGGTTTAGGGCCGGCCGCTTTGGAATTATTGGACACGGCGGCCGTTGCTTATATGAACCAGGACCCGGCCATCCATCTACCAGAAGCGCCCACATTGCTGATGGAGTTTCACGGGTCTACCCCAGAAACATTGCAAACAGAGTTGGCGTTGGTGCGGGCCATTTGTGCTGATTGCCAGGCTACCCGTTTTGAGGCTGGTGTAGGGCGGGATGAACGGGATCGGCTGTGGCACGGCCGTCACCAGCTTGGCGAAACCCTCTTCCGGGCGCACCCGGGTGAAAAATATCTCATCACCGATGTGGCTGTGCCCATTTCCCATTACCCGGAACTGGCCGCGTATACGGCCGACTTGATGACGATGATGACGCTAAAAGGAGCACTCTTTGGTCATGCCGGGGACGGTAACTTACACACGGTCGTATTTGCCCCAGAGGCCCGGCCGCATATGGATTTGCAATCGTTTAACGATCAGGTGGTGCAAAAGGCACTCTCGCTCGATGGCACTTGCACGGGTGAGCATGGCGTGGGCATTGGCAAGCAAAAGTATATGGTGCATGAACATGGGGAAGCGGCCGTTGGCATTATGCGCCAGATCAAACAGTTGCTGGACCCCCACGGCATTTTGAACCCAGGAAAGATATTAGGATAAGACGTGTAGATGAGACCCATCCATCGCCGTTTGGCCTTCAAAATCGGCGTTACTATCATCCTGGTAGAACTCCTTATTTTTGCTGCCGCAGGGTATTTATTGATCCGCCAATTCTCCATTTACAACCACCAAAACCTGGAAACCCGTCTCCTTCTGCCTGCGGAAATTATCAATACCAACCGGGCCAATCTAGGTATTTTGAGTGACCAGCTGACCATTGAGCAACTTGTGGGCGTGCCCGTCAGGAGCGCCTTTATTAGTTCCAATAATGCCATTGTCATCAATGCCACCCCCGAAGAACTGATAGGCAAACAGTTAACGGAAATACCTGAGATAAATCAGGCATGGTTTTCACGTGATAATAAAAACGGCCTTATACAACACGGCGCGAACACAGTCACCAGCATTGTGCCCATTTACTCCAGCGACGGGGTACGGCCGCTCTTTTTTGTCTACGTACAGGCTTCCACTATCCCCTTTCAACAAGAAGAAAACCGCCTGATTTTGATGATGGCTGTGAGTGCCTTGCTGGTGGTTGGGGTCACTTCTCTCATCATCTATCTGGCGTTTAACCGGTTGGTGTTGGTGCGGATTACGGCCGTGCGCCAAACCTTGCAAATTGCTCAGGCCGGCCAACTTTCTGCACGGGTACCGCCACCTCTTCAAGATGATGAGATCGGCGATTTGCAACACAGTACAAACAACCTGATCAGCCAGCTTCAAGAAACCGTCTCCGACCTCATCCACCGCATCGCCGAGCAGCGACTCACCGAAGCGGCTCTACGCCAAAGTGAAGAAAAATACCGCGATTTTATCGAGAGCAGCCATGACCTTATTGTTCAAATTGACAGAGCCGGGCATTTCATTTATCTCAACCACACAGCCGAACAGATATATGGTTTTCGGCCAGAAGAACTTGTTGGGCAATCAGCTTTTAGATTCTTGCACCGGGATGACCGTGAACGCACCGAGATGGCTTTTTTGGAATGGATTCGTGGGCGTATAGCTCATGCGACTTTAGAAAACAGGCAGATAAACCCTACCGGCGCAATTTTTGATATGTTTTGGTCTATCAACGTTCAATATGATTCCTATGGCAATGTGAACTATGTCAATGCAATTGGCCGGGATATTACCAAACTGCGTACACGTGCATCTAGCCTGGAACTCATCGCGCAGGTAGGCCGCCGGGCTACCGCCATCCTTTCTTTAGATGACCTTCTACATGAATCAGTGAACCTGATCAGCAGAACTTTCGCCTATTACAATGTGGTGATTCGGCTGGTGGAGGGGGAATATGTGGTGCTTAGGGCTACCTCGCTCACCTCATTAAAAGAGATGGAAGGAGTTACCCGTTTAAAGATAGGCCAGGGTATCACTGGTTGGGTAGCGCAGCATGGTGAACCTTTGTTGGCCCCAAATGTTTTGCATGAGCCACGTTACCATGCCGAGCTCAACAAAATGGAAACAAGATCAGAGGTTGCTGTGCCGATTAAACTGAAGGGGAGAATTATTGGCGTGCTGGATGCCCAAAGCGTTCAGGTAGGAGCGTTTGATGAAGATGACCTGTACACACTACAGGCGATTGCGGCACAACTGGCGGTAGCCATTGATAATGCCGTTTTATATGAAGCTGCCCAACAAGAGATTTTGGAGCGTCGCAATGCGGAAGAACGACTACAGATATACACGGCCGAACTGGAGCGCAGTAACCGGGAATTACAAAATTTTGCCTACGTTTCTTCCCATGATTTGCAGGAGCCGCTGCGCAAAATTCAAATGTTTGGAGACCGCCTGACTGCTAATTATGGTAAATTACTGGATGAACGCGGTCAGGATTATCTGGCACGAATGCAAAATGCTGCGTTGCGGATGCAGGGGTTAATTGAAGATTTACTGGCGTTTTCACGGGTGATGACACACACAGACCCATTTCTGTGGGTGAATCTGACACAATTGGCCCAACAAGTAGTGGAAGATTTGGCAGCACAGATTGAACAAAAAAACGGCCGTATCCATTTAGACCCGCTACCCACTATTCAAGCAGATGCCATGCAAATGCGGCAATTGTTCCAAAACCTGATCGGTAATGCCTTAAAGTACCACAAACCCAACGAACCACCTGTTATCCATATCTTCTCTGAGAAATTTGCCGACGGTTATCAGATAAAGATACAAGACAATGGCATTGGGTTTGACGAAAAATACCTGGATAGAATTTTTACGGTGTTTCAAAGGCTGCACAGCCGAACAGAATTTGAAGGTACGGGTATTGGTCTGGCGATATGCCGGCGTATTGTTGAGCGGCATGGTGGGCACATTAGTGCCACCAGTCAACCCGGTGCGGGTGCCACCTTCATCATTACCCTGCCCTCTAAGCACCTGCAACAACCAGATAATGAAATGGATGTCATATGATTCTTCTCGAAGCAAAAGGGTTAGCGCACGCATTTGGCGCTAATGACATCTTTGAAAATATCCATTTGCGTTTATCAGCGAGGGAGCGCGTTGGCCTGGTTGGGCCAAATGGCTGCGGCAAGAGTACCCTGCTGCAAATTTTGGCCGGGCAGCAAGAAGCACGGGCTGGTCAAATTCATTACGCCCCTGAACTGACGGTTGGGTATTTGCAGCAAGAAGCTGTGCTGACCTTTGCCGGGCAGGGTAATACAATTTACCAGGAAATGCTTACTGTTTTCTCTGTGTTGGTTGGATACGAACTGGCTATGCGCAATCTTGAGGCGCAGATGACGGCTGGTGATACGTCTGTCGCTGTTTTAGAGGAGTACGGCCGTCTTCAGGAAGCATATGACATCGGCGGCGGTTATCAATACCAACATGAGATCAAGCGGGTCCTGTTGGGAATGGGCTTCTCCCCAGAAAGCTGGCAAACCCCCCTCAATCATCTGAGTGGCGGCCAAAAAACGCGCGTCTTGTTAGGGCGGTTGCTCTTGGAACAGCCCACCCTGCTCATCCTGGATGAACCAACCAATCATTTGGATGTGACGGCCGTTGAATGGCTGGAAAACACCCTGCGGCAATGGCCCGGCGCCCTCCTCATTGTCAGCCATGATCGCTACTTCCTGGATCGGGTGGCAACACACATTTGGGAACTAACCCCGGAGCAATTGCACATCTACAAAGGCAGCTACACGCAATATGTCGAACAGCGTGAGCGTGCCTGGGCACATACGGCCGAACAGTTCGAGGCGGAAAAGGCACGGTTGACCACCGAACTTGATTTTGTACGCAAAAATATCGCCGGCGGCAAAACGGATATTGCCAAAGGCAAACTGAAACGATTGACACGCGATATTGTTTTGCTGGAAACGTTTGGGGCCGTTCCCGGCCAAAGCTGGCTTCACATCGGAGAACGCGTCCGCGCTTTTACGGTCAATGAAGCGGCCCAGCGCCTGAAAGAATTACCCCCACCCACCCCACGCCAACCACAGCTTCACATTCGCCTGAAGCCAGAACAGCGCAGCGGCCGTTTCGTGCTGCGCAGCAAGCGGTTAGAAATCGGCTACCCTGGTTTGCCCCTGTTCACCAGCGATGACCTCCACCTTGAACGGCTGGAATGCGCCGCGCTCATTGGCCCAAATGGCAGTGGGAAAAGCACATTTTTGCGCACGTTAATGGGAGAGATTGAGCCATTGCGTGGCAAATTACGCTTCGGCGATGGCTTGATTCGTGGCTATTTTGCCCAGGGGCATGAGCAGCTTCAACTCCATCGGCGGGTAATTGATGAGGTCATCGCGCACCGCCCCATGACGGCCGAAGCTGCCCGCCAATTTCTGGCTCCCTATCTGTTTCGGGGGGATGATGTGTTTAAGCAGGTGCGTGATCTGAGCGGTGGTGAACGGGGTCGCCTGGCGCTTGCCTTGCTGGCCCTGGTTGGGTCAAACTTTTTGCTGCTGGATGAACCAACGAACCATCTGGATATTCCCTCACAAGAGGTGCTACAAATGGTGTTGGAGCAGTTTGAAGGGGCAATCATTTTGGTGTCGCATGATCGGTACCTGGTTAATCGGCTGGCGACGCAAATTTGGGAATTGCGCGACGGCCGCTTGCATCTCTTTGACGGCTCTTACCAGGCATTTCTGGCAGAACGGGCTGGCCCCAAAACCATGCCAACCTCCGCCAAAGTGACCTTGCCCGGCCCTGAAAAGGTGGCACCATCACCTTCGGCAGAGTGGATTGCAGAAGTAAAGAATGAGCAACGGCCGTACCTGAACAAGCAGGAGCGCCGCCAGCGGGCACGGCAACTGCGGGAGGTGCAGGAACAAATTGAAGAAACAGAGGGCTGGTTATCCCAATTGACGGACCCGACATCCGGAACCCTTGCCGCTGTGGAAGGCTCGGAACGGTTAGCACAGGAGATTGCCACAGCCCAGGCAGAACTGGAACGACTGATGGCCGTTTTGGATGATCTTCTGGCATAGGACATTTGATAGTTTGGCACAATAGTCCCGTTGACCCTTTCGCTATCGTATTGAATAATCCACATTGTACGAAGCTGTTATCAATAGTGTATCGGTTAAACCAGGTGCCATGATAGATCAGAGATTTCCCAATCAAAATTCTCCGGCAAACCAGATCAACATTGACTTGCTTTTGGAGCAACGGCATGTTGTACGGATATTGCAGCCATCTTTACGCCGCCAGATCGAAGAAACCGTTAGTGCCAATCCGGCATTGAGCAATTATGTATTATTGCATCAGGGGGAACTTTATCTCTTGCTCACGAGCATTCATCATGCTCCACGCCGCTCACAAACTTATGATCTGATTCAACGGTTTCAAATTGATCCTGCTGTGGAACTAGATAAGCTGCCCAATGGTCTGCGGGCCTGTTTACAGGCAAAACAACACCAACAGGGCCGGTTGATGGGAGCAGTGGCGTTGGGCGCCGTCGTTGGGATTCTCCTGGGACTTATTGGAATGGCCCTGAGTGTTTTGTTTGCGGCCGTATGGGGGTTGGTAGGCATCAATTCAGAAATGATTACGGCCGTTACTTTTGTAGTATGCTCCGCTCTCGGCTGGGCGGCCGCTACCTACTACCTCTGGCATAAATATCCCCTTGGTTTCTGGCGCAACTGACTGGTTTTAGCATCACCTTACATTGTTTGGAATTCCCCCACCGTTTGGCTACAATCCCCGCTGTTTGCGCTTTATGTGAAGCGCGTTAGTAAATCAAGAAGGGCAGCTTCTTTAGAAGAAGTTGTACTGCTAACTGACTGAGGCAGCCATCAGCCAGGCTGTGTATAAAAAATGGTAATCCGTAATCGGTTCACGGATTACGGTTTACGGATTACGCAATGACAACGGACGCCGAGCGCATGACGGAAGAGCAAGAAGCAGGGGAGGACACGGCCGTAGCCCCTCCCCCGCCACCCCTCGAAAACCCAACACCTCCCCCCCAACCCACACCGCGTTCCTTCAATTGGGAAAGCGTAGCCATCCTCCTTGCCCTGCTGGTGCTGCTTATGGGCGCTTACTTCCGTTTTACCGGCCTCAATTGGGACGGCAATTATCACCTGCACCCCGATGAACGCTTCTTAACCATTGTCGCCACGCAGCTTCAGCCCGTCCCTTCCATTGCCAGTTACTTACGTACCTCTGAATCCACCTTGAACCCATATAATCAGGGGCAGGGCTTTTACGTCTACGGCAACTTCCCCATGACCGTCACCCGCTATGCGGCGGAACTGATTACCCGCGCCTGCACCACCCTGGCGCAAAACAACCCCGCCGAACCACCCCCCTGCCCTTACGTTTTTACAGCGTATGATGGGGTGCATTTGCTCGGCCGTTTCCTCTCCGGGCTGGTAGATTTAATCTCTATCTTTTTTACCTTCCTCATCGGGCGGCGGTTGTATGGCTGGAAAGCGGGTGTGCTGGCGGCGCTGCTGCTGGCGCTGGCCGTCATGCCCATCCAGCAGTCCCACTTTTTCACCATGGACAATTGGGCCGCTGCCCTGACGACGGTGGCGCTGTACACGGCCGTGCGCGCCGCCAGTCTCGGTGACCAAAGAGCCACACCTCGGCTGCATTGGTACGCCCTCTTTGGCCTCTTCTTCGGGCTGGCCGCCGCTTCCCGCATCAACATCGCCCCCCTGGCCCTCATAGTCAACGTCGCCGCCGCCATCTGGCTGGTGCAGCGCGGCCACAGTTGGGATAGCCTGCTCAAAACGGAACGCGGCCGTGCCGACACCCAGCGCGTCATTTTGGGCGTTTTGCTGGCGGCCGTTCTCTCCATCCTCACCTTCCGCCTGGCCATGCCCTATGCTTTCGCCGATGCCACCATCATCCGCCAGCAAATCCTGACCGAAACGGGGCAGGAGCCAGACGCGCTGCGGGTGGCGTTGGGGTCCCTATTTGGTTTCAACCCAACCTGGCGCAACAACATGGCCGAAATTCAGCGGCTGCAAGAACCAGACGCCTCCTTCCCGCCCGCGCTGCAATGGACAGACCGCGCCCCCCTCCTTTTCCCGCTCACGAACATGGTGTTGTATGGCATGGGTATGACGGCCGCCATTGTCAGTTGGGTGGGTTTCTTTTGGGCGTTGTGGCGCATTTTGCGCGGCCGGCCGGATTGGGTGGTTCATGCCATTCCGGTGGTGTGGACGGGCATGTATTTCCTGTTCATGGGCACTCGCTGGGTCAAATCCATTCGCTACTTTTTGCCCCTCTACCCTACCCTTTTCCTGTTGGGCGCCTGGGCGCTGCTGACCATCTGGCAACTGGCCGCCCAGCGTGACCATGACCGGGGCCAATTTTTCCGGCGGGCGCTGGCCGCCGGGCTGATTTTGCTGACGGTTGTGCCCAGTTTCCTATGGGCCAACGCCTTCCTGCAAATTTACCAACAGCCCGTTACCCGCGTAGCCGCTTCGCCCTGGATGTTTGACCATATCCCCACCGGCGCGACGCTGCTTTACCAAACGGCCGCCGGCGAACAAGAGCTACATCTGCCCTTGAAATGGTTTGAATTTGTGTCCGGCGGCCCCACCCTGTTTCTCGGTTTTACGCTGCCGGAAGATGGCACGGTCACGGCCGTGCGCTTCAACTATTTGCAACTGCCCCCCGAACTGGACGACGGCAATCCGCAAACACATACCTTTTCCGCCCACCTGCCCACCGTCGGCGGCGGAAGCATCACCACCGATGTAACCGTCACTGGCAAACGCGGCCCGGCCCTGCTTGACCTGCCAGATACACCCATCACCGCCGAGACGCCGCAGCAATTGGAAGTGCAAATGTTATCCAACGGCCGTGTGACGGCCGATACCAGCCGTTTCCTCACCGAACATTGGGATGATTTGCTGCCGGTGCCGGTAGACGGCGAAACCGAAGCGGCTTCGCGCCGTTACCCCTTTGGCAGCTACTACACTGAAGTGCAAAACAGCCAGCGCCCTGTCACCAACCCCGATGACATGATCAAACGGGATGAACTGATCGCCTGGCTCGATGAAGCCGATTACGTCGTTCTCAGCAGCCAGCGTGCCGCCTGGCATTTGCCTCGCCTGCCGCTCACCTACCCGTTGATGATCCGTTACTACGAAGCGCTGTTCACCGGCGAACTGGGTTTTGAACTGGTACATCAGGAACACGCCAATTTGCAGATCGGCCCGTTGTACATCAGCGATACGGCCGGCAAGGTCAGTTGGGGCGCACCGCCGGACGTGGGCTGGCCGCCGCCCGGCGACCTGGCCGCCGAAGAAGCATTCAGCGTCTATGACCATCCACCCGTCTGGATTTTCCAAAAAACGGCCGACTATGACCGGGACAAAGTGGTGCAGTTGTTGGGTGCGGTTGACCTGACGCAGCAGCTATTCCAGACGCCAGGCCAGGCCACGCGCACGCCCAACGCCCTCTTTCTCAGCCCGGCCGCCCTGGCCGTGCAGCGGGCCAACGGCACATTTAGCGACATTTTTAATCTAGACAGCATCTTAAACCAGAACCCGACATTGGCGGCGGTGGTCTGGTGGCTGGCGGTGGTGTTGATGGGGTGGCTGGCGTTTCCGGTTACGGCCGTTGTCCTGCGTGGCCTGCCCTCCAAAGGCTACCTTTTTTCTCGTGTCCTGGGGATGCTGCTCGTCTCCTACTTTGGCTGGCTACTGGCGAGTTATCATATTTTGCCCAATACGGCCGAGACGCTTGCGCTGGGTCTTTTGCTATTAGGCTGCGCCAGCCTGCTCATTTTCCTGCGCCGCCGCACTGAACTGACCAATTGGGTGCGCCAGAATGTTAGATATATCCTGGTTGTGGAAGCGATTGCTTTGGGGCTGTATTTGCTGGCGATTGTCATTCGCCTGGGCAACCCCGACCTGTGGGACGTGATTTGGGGCGGCGAGAAACCGATGGATCTGACCTATTTCACGGCCGTGCTCAAATCCACCACCTTCCCCCCCTATGATCCCTGGTTTGCCGGGGGCTACCTGAACTATTACTACTACGGCTTCGTTTTTGTGGGCGTATTGCCCAAACTCTTGGGCATCATACCCACCCTGGCCTATAACCTGATCCTGCCCATGCTCTACAGCTTCACCGGCATGGGCGCATTTGCCCTGGCGTATGATCTGGTGGAATTTCAACGCAGAGGGGCTGGGGAGAAGAGGGGCTGGGGAGCGGAGGAGAAGAGGAGAAGAGGAGAAGAGGAGCAGGGGAGCAGGGGAGCAGAGGAAATCTCCTCCGCTCCTTCTCCCCTCCGCTCCTCTGCCCTCTTTGCTGGCCTCATCGCTGCCGCCCTGGCCGTGCTGTTGGGCAATCTGGCCGAAGTGGGGGTGATGACGAATGCCTGGTACCGGGCCGGGGATGCCACGTATGAAGAGGTGATTCCGCTGGTGGGCACGGCCGTGCGCACCCTGGATGGCGCGGTCAATCTTTTAGGGGAGCAGACCGCCCCGCTTTATCCGGGTGACTGGTTCTGGACGGCCTCCCGCGCTATCAACGCCAATGATGGCGAAGTGGGGCCGATTACTGAGTTTCCCTTTTTCACCTTTCTCTATGGCGACCTGCACGCCCATATGATCAGCCTGCCGCTGATGCTGCTGGCGCTGGCCTGGGCGGTGGCGCTGTCCTTGCAACCAACCCTCGCTGCCAGACCTGACAGGTCTGGGAGACCTGTCAGGTCTTCGTGGTGGGAAACGGCCGTGCAGTGGCTCGTTGGCGGCATCATCCTGGGCGTGTTCCAGGCCACCAACATCTGGGACTTGCCCACCTTCCTGGTCATTGGCGCGCTGGCCGTCTTTTTCTATAGCTATCAGATGCACGGGAGCAAATTCAGCCTGCCCATGTTGGGCACGGCCGTGATGCAAATTTTCCTGCTCTGGGCACTGGCGTTCATTTTTTACCTGCCCTTTAGCAACAACTTTGCCGCCGGGTTTAATTCGGTGGCGGTGTGGGATGGTTCGCAGACGTACCTCAGCCGCTACCTGATTGTCTGGGGGCTGTTCCTCTTTTTCATCATCGGCTACCTGTTCATTGAGTTCCGCGATTGGGCCAAAAGCTGGACCTATGAGGGGATGCAGGCAATGGAGGTGGCGGGGATTCCGTTGTTGATTACGGCCGTACTCTACGTCCTGCTGCTGCTCATTTTGTGGCGGATGGAGTATTGGGTAGCGCCAGTGGTGCTGACGCTGACGCTGGCGGCCGGCCTGTTAGGTCTGCGCCAAAAACTGCCGCCTGCCCGGCGCATTGTGCTGATTCTGATTGCATCTGCTCTGGGGCTGACGTTGTTCGTCGAATTTTTCGTGGTAGAAGGCACCATTGGTCGTATGAACACCGTGTTTAAGGTATATATGCAGGTGTGGTTGATGCTGAGTGTGGTGGGAGGGGTGACGGCCGTGTGGGGCTGGCAGCGCCTCAAACAGGCCCAAACCGGCAAAGTGGTCTGGGTAACCGTGTTGACGGTATTGGTGGCAGCCGCCGCGCTTTACCCCATCCTGGCCACCCGCGCCAAATGGGATATCCGCATGAACAAAGATGCGCCCCACACCCTGAACGGCATGGACTTCATGCCCTACATCACCTACCAGGAAAACGGCCAGACCGTGCCCATGCTCTTTGACCATGACGCCATTTTGTGGATTCAACGCTATCTGCCCGGCTCGCCCGTCATCGCTGAAGGGTACAGCGACAACTACTACCGCTCCATCACCAACCGCGTCGCCATGTACACCGGCCTGCCCAACATCATCGGCTGGAGCGGCCACCAGCGGCAGCAGCGGGCCGCCCTGCCGGGCACGATGATTGACACGCGCATTCAAGATGTGCACCGGCTCTACAACAGTACCAGCATCCCTGAAGCCTGGAGCATCATCCAAAAATATGGCGTGGAATACATTTATGTGGGGCAGTTGGAATGGGTCTTGTATGACCCGCAGGGTTTGCTGAAATTTGACCAGATGGCCGACGCCGGTCTGCTGGAAGAGGTGTACCGCAATGACGGTACGAGCATATACCGCGTCAATGACGCTTCGGTAAATACACAATAATTCGTTCGTAGTAGGCGATGAATCGCCTACTACGAACAGTGGTAGAAATGAAAAACAATCCATTACCCCGGTTGGATCAGGATGAAACAATACGGCAAAAATTATTGCCGTATTGTCGTTTGCGGCCGGGTGAGATATGGATAGACCCTTCACGGGGTCATAAAGTTGGCTGCCTGGATTGTACTAATGCTGGCGCTGTGACCGAAATGATGGATGGGGCAAAGGCCAAACTGGCAGTACATGACCCACCTTATAATCTCATCGCCTTCGACGAGCGGGAACTGGCCGATTACATTGCCTGGTGCCGCCAGTGGGTAGCCTTATCATTTCAGGCGTTGGCTGAAGATAGTGCGTTTTACGTCTGGCTGGGCGCTGATCAGAACAATCAGTTTCAGCCACTGCCCGATTTTATGCTGATGATGCGTGATTTTGCTTTTCAGCCGCGCAGCTTTATTACCATGCGCAACCAGCGTGGCTATGGTACGCAAAAGAATTGGATGGCGATCCGCCAGGAATTGCTCTATTACGTTAAGGGCGATCCCGCTTTTACCGTGCAATACACCGATATTCCCAAAATTCTGCGTGGCTACTACAAAGAGGTAAATGGCGAAATCACAGAAAATTTAGAACGGAGCAAATCAGAAAATATCCGCCCTGGGAATGTGTGGGTTGATGTGCAGCAGGTGTTTTACCGGATGGAGGAAAATGTATCCGGCTGTTACGCCCAAAAGCCATTGAAGGCGATGGAGCGGATCATTCGGGCCAGTTCAGAAATGGGCGACCTGGTGCTAGATTTTTTCAGCCATTCAGGGACAACACTTTTGAGCAGTGAAATGCACGGCCGTCGTTGTTACACCACCGACATTGACCCCATCTACTGCGAAATCACCATTCGGCGGCTGGAACGTTTCCGGCAAACGGGCAAAACTGGCTGGCAAAATGGACACCCGTTTGAGGGAGATTTGCCAACAGTGGTTACAGAAATGGTTGACACACCGGTGAAGCAACGGACAAAAAGTGAGCCGGTGCAGGCGAGGCTGTTTTAAGGGATGGAACAACTCAAAGCTACACTCAACCAGTTGATAGAACGATTGAATGAACCAGAACTTTTTCGGGAACGGTTAGAAACGTTGATCTCTGTCTATCCCTTCAATGAATACGAATTCATCATTTCTACACTTTTAGGCGCGGATATATTGTCGCTGGACGAGTATTATGAACTGCGGGATGCCTATCTAGACCGCAACCTATATCTTTATCTGTTTGAGATCAGTGCGCCGCGCAACTTTGGCGAGCAATGGGCACAAGGGCATTTGAAAATATTGATGCCGGATTTACAACGGCCGTCTAAAAAACGAGACCTTGAATACTCCGGTCAATATGACTTCTGGTTGGAAACGGCGGCTGGCAACATCCGCATTGAGGTCAAAGCCTCACGCGCCGTTGACTTTGACAGTGACGAGCCACTATATGTCAAGGCTCTTTCGGTCAATTCAAACAAACGCTTTGATATGAACTTTCAACAGGTAAAACCGCGTTATTGTGATGTCTTTATCTGGATTGGTGTCTGGCGTGACAAAATCCGTTATTGGGTTTTAAGCTCAGACGAGCTGGCAAACAATCGTTACTACTCAGCAGGGCAACACCAGGGAAATATAGGCGAAGGTCAATTACATCTGAAAGATGACAACATCAAGAACTTCAAAAAGTATGAAGTAACTGCGCTGGAATTGCACGATGCTGTTCTGGCGGCATATGGTCGTCAGATCAGGCGAGCGGAGGGGGCCAATGACGCCATTTGACGAAATCTGGATGGTGGTGCGCTGGTGGCTGGCGCTGCTGGTGTTGGGCACGGCCGTCACCCCCTTCACCCTCCACCTGCTCCATCGCCTGCCCGACCGGGGTTACGCCTTCACCAAACTATTGGGACTGCTGCTCACCAGCCACCTTTTCTGGCTGTTGGGCAGCCTGGGCATCTTGGGCAATAACCTGGGTGGGATTTTGGTGGCGTTGCTGGCTGTGGTTGGGCTTTCCGTTTGGGCGTGGCAGCAGGGGCGGGCAGAGATCACTGGCTGGCTGCGAGCCAACTGGCGCTACGTGCTGCTGACAGAATTGCTGTTCCTGGTCATTTTCCTGGCCTGGGCGTGGGTGCGGGCGCAAAATCCGGCCATTGTAGCCACCGAAAAGCCGATGGATTTTGCCTTTTTGAACGCCATTGGTCGCAGCCCCTCCTTCCCGCCGCTCGATCCCTGGCTCTCCGGTTATGCCATTAGCTACTACTACTTTGGCTATTTGATGCAAAGTGTGTTGGCGCGGCTGACGGCCGTGCCCGAACCCTATGCCTTCAATTTAGCCATCGCCTGGCTGGTGGCGGGCACGGCCGTAGGCGCATTTGGCCTGACATACAATCTGGTGGCGGCCTATGGGCAGCAGGCCAAACGAGCGGCCATTGCCTTAGGGTTGGTGGCCGCCATTGCCATTCCCATTGCCGGGAATCTGGAAATTGTGCTGGAAGCGGCACACGGTTATGGCTACGGCACACCAGAGTTTTGGGCCTGGCTGGATGTGCGCGACCTGAACACGCCACCTGATCCCACCACGCCGCCGCGTTACGAAAATGCCTTCTGGTGGTGGTGGCGTTCCTCCCGCCCCATCAACGAGTACAGCCTGAGCGGGCAGCGCATCGAAGGGCTGGAACCCATTGTGGAATTCCCCGCCTTCAGTTTTGTCCTGGGCGACCTCCACCCGCACGTGATGGCGCTGCCATTCGCTTTCTTGAGTTTGGGCATGGCGCTGGCCTGGTTTCTTGCGGAGGGGAGATGGAGCGGAGGAGCAGAGGAGCAGGGGGGAGAAGAGAAAATCACCTCTGCCCCTCTGCCCCTCGGCTCCTCTGCTCTTCGTTTAATTCAAGAGGTGGGGGTGCCGTTGTGGTTGCTCACGGCCGTGATCCTCGGCGGCCTTTCATTTCTGAATACCTGGGATGTATTGATTCATCTGTTTGTGGTGTTAGGGGCGTTTACGCTGGCGCAATGGCGTAGTTATGGCTGGTCGCGGGAAATCCTGGTCAAGACATTTTACCTGGCGCTACTGCTGGTGATTCCGGCCGTGCTGATGTATTTGCCGTTTTATTTTGGCTTTCGCTCCCAGGCAGGCGCGCCATTTTTATTGCCCATGCTCAACCGCCCCACGCGGCTGGCACAATTTTTGATTGTCTTTGGCCTGCCGCTGGGCACAATTACCATTTTGCTACTGGTGCTGGCCGTGAAGCAGCGTTTCCGGCAGTGGAAAGTGGGGCTGGCTACGGCCGTGACTCTTCTCGTCACTCTCTTCCTGCTGTCGCTGCTCTTTAGCTGGATTGTGGCCGCCTCTGCCGAAGGGGCTGGCCGGGTCATCAATTTGGCCGCCGAATTGGGCATTCCGCTTGCACCGAGGGCCGATGGTTTTGCACCAGGGTGGGCGGTTACGGCCGTGTTCGCCCTCCTGCCCACCTACCTGCAAGCCCGCCTGGCCTATCCCGCCCTCACCCTCCTTCTGGCCGCCCTGCTGGCTTTGGCAGTAATGGTGCTGGTTGAAGAAATGAATCAACGCAGAGACACAGAGGCGCAGAGCAATGAAAATAAGGCTCAACCTCAGCACCTCATCACCTCCGCCCCTCCGCCCCTGCTCCCCCCGCTCCCCTTCGCCCTGCTGCTCATCATCACCGGCATTTTGCTGACGCTGGGGCCGGAGTTTTTGTATTTGCGGGACAATTTTGGGGTGCGGTTGAATACTATTTTCAAATTTTATTACCAGGCGTGGGCACTGTTTGGCATAGCCGCTATTTTTGGATTATATGCCTTGTGGCAGGCAACCACTGGTGTAAAAAGAGTAGTTCCAGCATTGGTAACGGCCGGGTATGGAGTGGTACTGCTCCTCTCTTTGCTCTTCCCATTTTATGCCATCCAATCCCGCGCCGTAGAGTTTCGTGGGCAAGATGAGGCTGAATTTCGCCAACCGCCCACATTGAACGGGCTGGCGGCGATGCAGAATTTTAACTTTGACGAGTACGCAGCCATTCAATGGCTGCGCGAAAATGTAGCGGGGACGCCAGCTATTTTGGAGGCGGTGGGCGGGCAGTATTCGGAGTACGGCCGTGTCTCTGCCAGCACCGGTTTGCCCACCCTGCTCGGATGGGCCGGGCATGAATACCAGTGGCGCGGCAGTTCCACCCAGGAACCGGCCGTGCGAGAACCGGCCGTGCGCGACATTTTCACCGCCCCCAACTGGGATGGCAGCAATGCCGCCCTGCTGCTGAATGAGTACGGCGTAGAACTCATTTACATTGGGAATCTGGAACGCACTGCCTACAGCCTGAGTGGCCCCGCCCTGCAAAAATTCAGCGACCGGCTAGAAGTAGCCTATCAGAATAACTCTGTTACGATTTACCGGTGGCTGCCGGAAGAGGGAGATTAGAGATTGGAATTTGGAGATTATTCGGAGACATCTTTAGTTGAATCGCCTGCTCAAAGCTGGTGGGAGCGGCTGACCATTGCCGACGGCCTGTTTGTGCTGGTCGTCATCCTGGGTGGGGTGATGCGGTTGGTGGATTTGGGGCGCATACCTCTCTCGGAAACCGAAGCGGGAGTGGCCTTAACCGTCTGGCGCTTCTGGCTGCCGGGCAGTGCGTTGCCCGGCAGCGTGGACATTACCATCAGCAGTCCGGCTTATTTTGCCCTGACCAGCCTGCTGATCCAGATTTTTGGTTTCAGCGATGCGGTGATGCGGCTGGTTCCGGCGTTGTTTGGGCTGGCGTTGGTCTGTCTGCCCTGGCTGCTGCGGCAGCGATTGGGTGATGCCGGGGCGTTGGTGGTTTGTGCCTTTCTGGCAATTTCGCCGCTCCATGTGGTCTTATCCCGCACGGTGGGTGGTGAGAGTATTGCTCTGTTTGCCGTGTTGCTGCTGGCGGTGGCGCTGGTGCGGTATGCAGACGCGCCCGCCGAAGTGACGGCATCTCGTTGGCTCTCTATGGCGGCGGCGGCCGTTGGGTTGGGGGCAGCCAGCGCCCCTTTGTTTTACAGCGGGCTGGTGACGCTGCTGGTCACATGGGCTGTCATTCGGCTTTTGAAGTTGCCGTTATTTCCTGAAAGGGAACCTCTACCACCCCACACCCGACGCAATGTTTTGTTGGTTGGCGGCGCGGTCTTTGTGGCTTTTGGCGCCTTTATGCTGTGGGTTCCGGCCGGTTTGGGCGGCGCAGCGCAGATTTTAGGCGACTGGTTTGCCCAGATGGGCGGAAATGGCAACGGCCGTACCCTGGCCGACCCGTTCCTGGCCTTGGTGCGTTATGAGCCGGGATTGGTGTTGTTGGGCGCGGCGGCCGTGTTGTGGGCCTTGTGGCGTAGTTCAGTGGCCGGCCTGGCGTTGGTTTACTGGCTGCTGGCGGCCCTCATTTTGATGCTGCTGCAACCCGGTGTGATGAGCAATGCCGCCTTAGTGACGCTGCCCGGCTATTTGCTGATAGGGCTGTTGGCCGGGTTAATTTTGACCGAACGGCCAGTGACGTTGATGGCCTGGGGTGTGGCTGCTGGTCTCTTTTTGTTTTTAATGCTCATTTTGGTCAACGCGGGCCGCTTTGTGCGGGTGGTGGTTTATGACCCGAACGAGATTCAATATCTGGCAATGATGGCGATTGGCTTTATGCTGATGGCTGTGCTGCTTTATTTGCTGCTGACGCTGGATGTCACGGCCGTAACGCAAGGTTTGTTGTTGGGTTTTCTGGCCTTCCTGGTCATCATCACCTGGGGTACGGGCTGGTGGTTGGGCCATCACGCCGCCAATGATCCCCGCGAACGGTGGGTGCAATCGGCCACAGATAGCGACGTTCTTCTGCTGGCCAAGACCTTACAATCGCTGTCACTGCAGCGGGCGGGCAGCGATACGGAATTGGATGTTGCCAGTAGTGTGGACACGGCCGTGCTGCATTGGTACTTGCGCGAATTCCAAAACGCCCAGATCGGCCAGACCTTACCAACGGGCGCAGCCGATGTTCTCATTACCCTGGCCGAGGCGGAACCGGCGCTGGAGTCCGGCTATAGTGGACAGGATTTTGGCCTGACGATCAGCAAATTGCCGCCCAATCAACAACCCCTTACCGCCCGCACCATCACCGACACGCTGCGTTGGTGGTTTTTCCATGACAGCCCGGCCCAACCCGTCAATGAGCGCGTGATTGTGTGGGTGAAGGCGCAGGAATAAAAATGTAGGGGCGAGGCAGTTGGGATATATCTGGCAGGAAACCAGAGAATTAACTTCCCAACTGCCTCGCCCCTCCGACACGACGTGACATGATATTGGATCAAACCCTTCTCAACCGGCCTGAGGCCGCCCCCTATGCCAACGTGGAAAACGAGGCGATCATTGCCCGCTGCCTGGCCGGTGAGGAAGCGGCGTATGTGGCGCTGTATAACCTGTATGCCGGGATGATTTACCGGCTCGTTTACAGCATGTTGCAAGAGCGGGAAGATGCGGAAGAGGTGTTGCAAGATAGCTTTGAATACGCCTTCCGCAAGTTGGGCGATTTTGATCCGCACAAGTCAGCGTTTAAGACGTGGCTGTACCGCATTGCCATCAGCCGCTGCCACAATAAACGGCGGCGGAAATGGCTGCCCACCTTTTCGCTCAGCCACCAGGCGGCCCGGCAGACGGCGGATGAAGAGACGCCCACACCGGATGAAACGATACGCCTGACGGAAACGCAGCAGGCGGTATGGCAGGCTTTACAACAGTTGACGCCCAAATTGCGGGAAACGGCCGTGCTGCGCTATTACGAAGGTCTGTCTTACCAGGAAATCGGCGATATCCTGGGCATTCCCAGCAAGACGGCCGAATCGCGGATGCG
>CAZOPF010000058.1:11429-35831 GCA_964581605.1 uncultured Ardenticatenaceae bacterium | reverse complement strand
TTACCCAATTACCCAATTACCCAATTACTCAGTTACTCAGTTACCCCGTCACCTCTTCTGTCGGACGGGAGTGTAGTCTGCGCCAGTTAAGAAGCAACTAAAGCCAGCGTTTTGCCGGACAATCCCTCACCCCTTCGCCCTGTCACCCTGTCAGGTCACGGCTGCACACCCAACGTTACTTCTACACGGATTTCTTCCGTTTGCCGCACCAGCGTCAGGGTGATGGTTTGCCCGGCGGTGGTGTTGAGTTCCAGAAATTCATACAACTGCATCCAACCGGAGATGGGGGTATCGTTCACGGCCGTCAGCACATCCCCACCCACCAGAAAGCGCCGATTGCCCACAATGACTTCTTGCTGCGCCCCGCGAATACCGGCAGCGACGGCCGGGCTGTTCCGGTACAGTTGGGCAATGAGAATGCCCCGTTCCACGGGCAGTTGCAGCGCGTTCGCCAGTTCCGGCGAAATGTCATACCCCAGAAAACCCAGCCAGGGATGGGGATATGCGCCTCGTTCAATCAGCACTGGTATCACCCTCTGCACCGTACTCACCGGCACGGCAAAACCGATCCCCTGCGCCCCTTCCCGAATCGCCGTGTTCACGCCAATCACCTTGCCCTGCGAATCCAGCAGCGGCCCGCCGGAATTGCCGGGATTGATGGCCGCGTCGGTCTGGATGACGTTAAAGATGGTGGTGTTATTTTCGGTTTCCAACGGCCGTCCCAATGCACTGATCACCCCCGTCGTTAAGGTCCGATCCAGCCCAAAGGGATTACCAATGGCCACCGCTCGCATCCCCACGCGCAAATCGGCCGCTTCGTTTAATTCCAGCGGGTTAAGTTGTTCCGGCGGCAAATCCACTTTGATCACTGCCAGATCATTGGGCGGGTCCACGCCCACCACCTGCGCCGGTACGCTGACCTCATCAGAAAACTTGACTTCCAAACTACTCGCCCCCTCGATCACATGATAATTGGTAATGATGTGCCCCTGTTTGTCATAGACAAAACCGGAACCGGTACCTTCGCTGGGCATGGGGCCAAAAAAGAAGTTCATCGTTACCACCTGGGCCGTGATATGCACCACCGATGGCCCCACCCGCTCATACAAATTGGTGACAAGTTGTTCTTCAATATCCAACGGGGCCAGCACAGTCTCTGGCAAGGGCGTTGGGGTTGCCACAATAATGGCCGGCGTTTGGGTGGGAGCGGGCAGGGGCACGGCCGTAACCTCTGCCCGGCTGCACCCCGCCAACCACATGACTGCCATCAACCAGTAAATCATCCACTTCATATTCATACCCTCATGTGCAAAGTATTGCAGGTGTACCGCACTTAGCCCGCAGCGGCAACCCTTTGTCAGGCATCATTCACGTGGCTGTTTGCCGGACGGCCGTTTGCCAGACGGCCGTTTTCCCAAACCGCCCACCCCGTTTATAATCAGCGCCCATCACCATACCTCATTCACACAGGAAGGGAAAAATGAGTTTTCTATCTCGCATCGAACACACTGTTGGCCTGGGGCCGGTTCTCTTGTTCCTCACCCTCGGCATACCCATTGCCGTAATTCTGGAACTCACACATGGCAATGCCATCGCTATTTTTCTGATGGCTGCCATCGGCATCATCCCCCTGGCCGGCATGATCGGCCACGCCACTGAAGCATTGGCCGAAAAAGTAGGTGAACGCGCCGGTGGCTTGCTCAACGCCACCCTGGGCAATGCCGCCGAACTGATCATCTCCTTCTCCGCCCTGCGCGCCGGGCTGATTGGCCTGGTACTGGCCTCCATCACGGGCTCCATCCTGGGCAATATCCTGCTCGTTCTGGGAGCTTCCTTACTGGCCGGCGGCCTGAAAAACGGCCCACAACGGTTCAATCGCCGTAGCGCCAACATAGACGCCACCATGCTCATCCTGGCCGTGGTGTCCATTGGCATCCCTTCTCTGTTCAACTGGTCGCTTGAGCCTGATTTCCGGGCGGTGGAAGGGTTGAGCATTGGTGCAGCCGTAGCCATGCTGATCATGTACGCCCTTTCCATCCTCTACTCCTTCACCGCCCACACCGAAGAAGCCGACCCCCTGACCCGCGAAGCCCACGCCCCTGAAGGGTGGAGTATGCGACACGCGCTCATCATCCTGGTCATCGCCGTCGCCTTGATCGTCTATCTGAGCGAAGTTTTGGTGGGCGCAGTAGAGCCAGTGACGGAGGAGCTGGGGCTGAGTGAATTTTTCCTGGGCATCATCCTCATTCCGCTGGTGGGCAATGTGGCCGAACATCTGGTGGCGGTGCAGGTGGCCATCAAAAACAAGATGGATTTGAGCCTGAGCATTGCCATTGGTTCCAGCCTGCAAATTGCCCTGTTTGTGGCGCCCCTCCTGGTTTTCATCAGCCTGCTGGTGGGCCACCCCATGCCGTTGGAGTTTAACCAGTTTGAGGTGGCGGCGATGGTCGCGGCCGCCTTTGTGGCCGCGCTGGTGTCGCTGGATGGGGAGAGCAACTGGCTGGAAGGGGCTATGTTGCTGACGGTATATGTGATTTTGGGCGTGGGCTTTTTCTATTTGTGACCATAAGACGTCCGATTTCTTTGAGAAATCGGATGTCTGCGTTTTCATCTATCCAGAATGATGTACACACGGCGGGAAACTTCGTGAAAGCCGAGTTTAACGGCCGTGCGCAAAGATGCCTCATTACTCGCGCTGCAGCTCCACACAGGGGTCAGCCCTAAGGATTGGATATAACGAGCCACGGCTGCAGCCGCAGCAGTGGCGTACCCTTTTTCTCGCCAGGCGGGCAGCGTATGAACACCGATCTCACCATAGGTGTCGGTGCGGGCATAATTTTGAGCAATGGCGACCAGACGGCCGTCCACCACCGCCCCTGCCACCACCATCTCCAGTAAGGTACGGCGTGGCTGCGCCCCCTGCAATTCAAACGGGGCCGCTTCCAGCAGCGAGAGATCGGCCGGGGTCAGCAGCTGCACATGGGGATGGGTGATGGCGGGCGCAGGCCCGGTGAGCGTGTGGTACACATCTTCCAGCAGCCGCACCGGGCAATCCATTATCTGTTCAATCAGGGGCGCCAATTCCGGCACACAATCACGGCTGACGTTCACGCAAAACCAATCCGGGATGCGAGACAGCAGATCAGCAATTTGGGTTACATGTTGCCCAAAGGCGAGAGGTTCGCCTGGTTGATTGAGGTCTTCGACAACGGCCGTTTCCCAACTCTCCACTTCCCCCACCAGCCAGGCCCGCGCCAACCCGCGCCGCAACTGCGAAATGGCGATCACCGTCTCCGGCGTGTCCGGCAACGTTTCGGCTAATTGTTGGCATTGGGTGAGGGAGAGCATGGGAGATTAGAGATTAGAGATTAGAGATTGGGCATCTCCAATCTCCACTCTATCCATGTTTGACAAAACGCGGCGGCCAATCGGCCAATTCTAACGCCGCCCGCACGTCAACAGCATGTTCCATTTCGTGCCCCGGCCAGATGAGCAGCCAGGCGCCGCCGGTAATTTCCCGGCCCCAAGGGGCCATAAACGTGCGCTGCAAATTGGCCGGGGAGGTTTGCGCCAGCAAGTCAAGTAAGGTAGTGCGGGTGGCTTCGTAGTCTGCCCGCACTTCATTCCAACTTTGCTCAGAGCGGGCAGCGGCGTTATTGTTGTTAAAATCGTCAAAGCTGTCCAGGGTATAGTTGAATTCGGGGGTATGGCCGGCAGCCAACGGCCGTAACCCATCCACCGCCACCTTTTCCCAATCGGTCAGATGGCCGAGCAGATCTTTCATTGTCCACACGCCACACACGGGGCGGGTTGTCCATTCCGGTTCGGGGATGAGGGGGAGCAACGCCTGAAACGCTTTGCGGCTGCTGTGCAGCATGGCCCGCAACACATAGACAGGTGTGACATCGCGCAAGGTTTCACGTGGTTGAGTTTCGCGCCAGGCTGCCAGTTGACGGCCGTGTTCTGCATCATGCGTATACCGCCAGGTAGCCCACGTCTGGATGCTGGTTTCCTCTCCCCAGGGCATGGTTAAGTTTTGGCGCAGTTGCTCGTCTGGCACACGCTGGAGGGCGGCCGTAAACCCATTGCGCTCCTTGAGCAGCATGGCGATCACCTGTTCGTAGGGAATGGCCTGGTTGTGCTGGCGCAGGTTTTCGTTGTGGTTTGCCAGGCCGCGGTCATCGGAAAGAGGCGTGAGATCGGGGGTACGGCCGTCCAGCACCATCTGAATCCGCCCGGCAAAAGCAGCGTCGTAAAACGGAATGTGCGCCAGAACATCTTTCACCGTCCAGCCCGGCATCAGTTCCATGTTGCCGACCGTCTCTTCACTCAAACCACGCAACTGCCAGAACAGGTCGGCGCGTTCCGCGTGCAGCCGGGCCAGGTAGTTTGCCTGCCACCTGGCCGGCATGTCATCTACCAAATTTCCTTGAATCTGCATTAAGGCCTCCCGTGCGGTTTGGGTACTCAGGTGTTTGCGTGTTTTTGTATTTGTACGGCCGTAGCTGCGGCAATATACGGAATGGCGGACTCCGGAAAGGGGGAGACGCTACTCACATTGATCTCACACAACACATAACTATCTTCACCTGTATTCTCTTTAGGGCCAAGGAGAAAGTCACAATCCCAAAGAACAGGCAGGCGCATAGTATCAATTTCCAGGAGTGTTTGCATGGCTGGCAGCCATTCTTGTTCTAATTTTTGTTTAAGCGGCTGAAATTCCGGTTTTGTCGGGGGATGGTACAGACGCGGCCCCGGTTGTGGCGCATCCGACGGCGGCGCACCTGGCGGCGCTGGAAAGAGAGCGTTGATAGCCTGATGCCCAAATCCGGCGACCTGGTTATGCACCAGATAACAGCGAATCATGCCATCGGTGAGGCGTTCCTGATAGGCCTGGTCAATCATACGGCCGTTGCCCACAAAGTACGGCTGGCAACGCACAAAAAAGTCGCCCAATGGTATTTCTTCTTCAATGGCACCGCGTATAGCCTGGCACACCCGCACAAGGGTTTCCGGCTGTAGCATTGGCAGGTTGGCACTCTCTTTCTGGTCACCAGATGGGTCGGGCGGTAGCTGAATTTTCCAAACACCCATCCCGCCATTACCCCGATATTGTTTCAACACCCGCGCCTGCCCGGTAGCCAGTCGCAATGGCAATTCCTGGCGCATCTGTTCCATTGTCAGGTAGAGGTGAGTATCACTTCCCCAGCCCACAGCGCGGGTATGATACAAGACCTCCTTTGTACCGATCTTCAAAATGATGTCCGGGTGGGCGCTCACAAAAACACCAGCATCGGCAACTTGGCGCAACACGGCATCCAAAATGGAACGGTCATGTCCGCTTTCAATCGGGTTGACCCAGACCAAAACGCCATCGGTCCGTAAGAGTTGCGGCTGCACCTGCTCCCAAACATCATCATGGTAAGCAACAGGTTCAACTATAATGCCCTTATCAGCCAATGCTTGAAACAACCCGGCAAACAGGTCGTTTTCAATTTTTGGTTTTTGCCCGGCAAGCTGGCTTGCCGGATAAAGAATTGCTACTCGGCCGTTCATAGCGTTGACCTTTACCTTTTCGCCAGGGGCCTGTCATCCGTTTGCTGTTATACGCCAGAGGTGGAAGTTTTCATTATCGAACCCTTTAAGCATTTCGTCGAATGGCTCAATTTTTAGGATTTCGGCGGCATTATGCAAAAATTCCTGCACTTCAGGGTCATGGTAAAGCATATCCGAAACGACAATCTCGTTGGCGCGGGCGAATTTTTCCAGGCGGGAAGCGATGTTGATAGTGGTGCCAAAATAATCAAGACGCTCGTTGAGGGTGACGGCGATGGAGGGGCCGGTGTGGGCGGCCGCTTTTAGCTGCAACGGCCGTAAACCCGCCGGTGGATTCGATAGCTGTAATTGGGCGGCCTGCATGGCCCGCAGGGCGGCAATGGGCCGCCGGAAAACCGCCATCACCGCGTCGCCAATCGTCTTCACAATGGCCCCCTGCTCGGCGTCAATGGCCGCCCGCAGGATGTCAAAATGGTTCATCACCAGGCCAAAGGCGGGCGCATCGCCAATTTCGCGGTACATGCGGGTAGAGTCTACCAGGTCGGTAAACAGCACCGTCAGGCTGCCCACACCAATTTGTTCGCCAGGGCGCAGGGCTTCATTAGCAAACAGGTCGCGGAAACGCTGCAAAGCGAATACCTCGGCGGCGGTGGTGGCCTGGTCGCTCCAGGCAGTGCGCTCCAGAATCACCTGTTGTATGTCGGCCGTCTGGTTGGCCAGTTCCAGCCGGGGCATGGGGGTCAGAGAGAGTTCGTCGGTGGGCCAGTCACGGCCGTTAATGGTGATGGGCAGTTGATCACGGCCGTTATCCACCACCCGCAGATATTGGCCACCCGGCTGGGCCATGGTGCGCAGCCGGTAACGCCCCGGTTCCAGAACCGGCATCACCAGCCGTTGGCTGGCCGGTGGTAAAATTTGCTGTACCACAATGTGCGGCGTCACCTCTGGCCCGGCCACACAAAAATCTAGCCGGGGCACATCACGGATGGCCGGATTGGGGGTAAAGGTCAATTCCACTGCATTTTCAAAATTGGCGCGAAAATCAATGTTGCAGGTGAAGCAGTGGGCTTCGGTATGCACATCAGACAGATGGGCGCTGACACGGTCTTCTGCCCCCCGGCACATGGGGCACAACAGTTCCCATTGAAAATCGAGCAGGCCCATACGGGTGGCTTCCAGGAACAGTTCCAACACCTTTTTGCGCTCCACACTCCAGATGTCGGCAAACTGGTACGGCCGTAGTCTGGACAGTGTAAAATCATCACTTGTTTGCACCAATTCGCCCAGCCGGGCCACCAGTTCCGCATCCAAACCTTGCCCAACCAACCTGGATTGCAATTGCGCCAGTCGCGCCGATCCGCCAGAAGATAAGTGAGCAGGAACGGTGGAAGTGGGCAAAGCGGACGCCACGGCCAGTCGGTCATAGGCACGTACTGCTTTGTCAAACCGGCGGGGGGCAATTTTGCCAATGGCTACAGCCACACCTAACGCCCCCAGTGCATTACGCGGCTGAATCCACGTCTGATAAACCAGATGTGTGCCACCACCAGGCCCAGGATTTATCTCGGCACTGACACGAAAGGTGGAGACCAGTTTATTGGAGAAGTGGCGGACTACCCCATATCGGTGCGGGAAAATCCATTCAAATGGTTCTTCCTCATAATCCAGGTGTAAGAAGGGGACAGGCAAGTGATACCTTAAACGGCGGCGCCCGGCCACCAACTCCCCATCTTCACGGTCACGCTGTGCCAGTGGAAAAAGGCCAGTGTCCCGGTTCACCCGGTTGGTGTCGGCAAAAAAAGGCCAGATGGCCTGCGGTTCTGCCTGTAAATTCCATTCCCATTGATAGTGTAGTTCTTTTGTGGTCATTGGTTACTGGTCATTACTCATCCGGCTCGAACTTCCGGCTTCGGATGACGGATGACGGATTACGGTTTGTTTGGCCTGCCATGATTGGCTATTATAATCTGGCTATCGGCAAAATTCGTGAATTTTGCATGTAGGCGAGCGAAAATTCTCGAACTATTATCGTCATTTGCCCTTGTGTAATCATTTTGTAAGGAAAATCATATGCGGCGATTAGTTATTTTGATGGGGATACTTCTTTTCCTGGCGGGTTGCCATGCACAGGAGCAGAGACAGCCCTCTTTTACGGTGATTATGACGGAAGGTGAGCAGACAAAAGTGGTGATGCAGCCAGCGGGGGACACGGCCGTGTTCGACATCACCAGCCCGACTGGCCTGGGCGGCGCTAACGTGCAATTACAGTCAGGTGAATGGCAGCCCACCATCATCTTGCGCTTTCATTTGAACGGGTTGGAAGAAATGACACTGACCTATGGTGAGCCTACCGCAGAAGCGGCCGCCACCACCATCACCCTCAACATTTCCAGCATTGACAGCCAGGTGTTTCAAGCTGCCAACGACGAGCCAATTGGCGAGGATAGCCCTTACTGGATGGAGGTTGCTTTATTCAATGAAGATGGCACGGCCGGGCAACTCCCCTTGCAAAATGGCACCATTGAACTCACCTTGCCCCCTGATTTTCATGCACAAGACCCGGCTTCTTTTCACATCAATTGGATTGATTTTTATCGTTGACCTGAACTTATCGCACTTCAATCTGGGCCAGCACCAACGCATCGGTAATACCTGTGGGGGCAGTCACCGGCAGGCGGGCCGTGGGGTCGGCCACATCATACAGCCCTAACAGCAGCGTATAGTTACCGGGCGGCAAGCCGGCGGGCAGCAGCAGGCCGTGATTGTCAAGGGCCGTCTCGCCAGGCCGCCAGATGGTGGTCAGGTTTAGCCCGCCGCCCGGTTCGCTGTCCCGTTGGGCCACCAACTGCCCATCTGGGCCAATGAGATGCAGGAAAACTTTGTAGCGTTGGGCGAGGGGCACGGCCGTTTGCCAGAACAACGTCACCTGCAAAATATCCCCCGGCTGAAGTTCTGTCTCGTTAAGGGTATAGCCCTGTAAGGTAATCGCCTCGCCAAAGGGAATGGCTACGGCCGTATCCATTTCCGTCGCCGGTTCGGGCGGCACGGCATACACCACAAAACGCACATCCCCCACCCACTCATCCCGCGCTTTGAAGGCATGGGCATCCAGCCAGCGTTCGATCAGCCGTTCCGGGTCACGCTGCGCTTCCCCCCAAAAAACCACGTAGAGCCGGTTATGTTCGGAAGCGATTGCGCTCAAGGTGGCGTCAATGGCTTCAGGTTTGGGGCGGCTACGCCCTTGTGGCAGGGGGTACACGGCCGTTGCCTCCGGGTAATAATAGGTAAACACCTCCCACTGATTGGGGGCATTGAGAATGATGCCCGCGCCGGGATGGTTGTCCGCCAGGATGCGGGCGGCAATGCCCCGGTAATCGGCGCGGGCATAAGCTGGATTGGTATACAGGTTACGCAGGGAAGAAAACGTGCCTGGCATGAGGGCGGCCGTTAACAAGATGAGCAGAATGGCAGGGGGTAATTTTTTCGGGGGGCTGGTTACGGCCGTAGCCAGCAGCACCAGAAAAAAGGGAACGGCTACCAGTAAAAATTTGAGATATGCTGGCTGCACCGTCCCGGCCACGTACATCAGCAGCAGGGGGACAATCAGGCATACGGCCGTACCCCACACCCAACGCCACCCCCCCCATGCACCCACAACCAGTAAGCCAACCACAATCACCACCGCCCAGCGCACCGTTTCGGCGGCTATGGTCGAGCCAAAAGTCATCCAGGACACGGCCGTGAGCATAAACGCCCCCAGTGTCCCCCGCTCCGGCAAATCATCGGCCCCGAATTGTTGGCTGAAGATGGGCAGCCAGGGCGTGTAGAGCAGCAATACGGCCAGCATCATACCCACCCAGGGCAGCAGCAGGCGGCGGACGGCCGTTTGCCAGCCTTGCGCCCGCCCCCCCATGACCAGCCAGCCCAACACCACCAGATTTTGCGCCAGCAGCACAGCTGGAAAAAAGTAGTGAGTATACAACCCAGCCACTGCCAGCAGCACATAGGCCACTGCCCAGGCCAGCCGCGCCCGCCCCGCCGCCAGCTGCCAGTTCCATAAGGCCCAGGCGGACAACACAGCGAGCAATCCCAGCAGGGCGTACATGCGGGTTTCCTGGCTGTAGTAGATGAGGGCGGGGTTGACGGCCGTCAGCAATACAGCCACGACGACAACTGCATCCCGGTTACGGCCGTGTGGCTGAATGGTGCGGGCGAATGCGCCTACGGCCGTTACCAATAACACACCTGTAAAAGCCGAAAACGCCCGCAGTCCCCATTCCGTCGGCCCGGCCAATTGCCGCCAGCCGTGCAACAGCAGGTAATACAACGGCGGATGAATGTCACTGGCCGTGCCTTCAATAATCAGGTTAAATGTCCGCTCGCTCAGGCGGGCACTGTTGCCTTCGTCATTCCAAAATGATTGCGCTCCCAACAGGTGAAACCGCAGCCCAAACGCCAATAGCAGCAAGGCCAGGATCACGAAGCGCAGTCGCCTCTCGCTGATGGAGTACATGGGCGGGATTATACGTTGTTTTGTTGTTCGGGCAGGGTGATAATGAAGGTGGCGCCGGCTCCTGGTTGGCTGCTGGCTGTAATGTACCCATGATGCCGTTCCACGATTTTGCGACAAATAGCCAGGCCCACACCGGTACCCTCGTAGCCATGACGGCCGTGCAGCCGCTGAAATATCGTGAAAATCCGGTCTGCATATTTTTCGTCAAAGCCAATCCCGTTGTCAGCCACGGTAATTTGCCAGCAAAGGGGATCACGGCCGTTAGCCTGCACGGGCTCACTGCCTACGGTTACAACTGGCGGTTGGCCCGGCTGGTGAAATTTCAGCGCGTTGGATAACAAATTTTGAAATAACTGTCGCATTTGGGTAGCGTCCGCTTCAATGGTAGGCAGTTCGGCCACGAAGACCTGGGCCTGAGTTTCTTCCAGCCGTACTTCCAGATCCATCAGAACATCTTGCACGATCTTGTGTAGATTCACGGCCGTCACCGGCTGCGACCTGGTGGCCACCCGCGAAAACGCCAGCAAATCGTGAATCAACACCTGCATCCGTTCGGCCGCATTGTGCATCCGCCGCAAATAATCCAGTCCCCGCTCATCTAACACATCCGCATACGTAGATTGCAGTCGGTCGCTAAAGGTTCTGATTTTGCGCAACGGCTCTTGCAAATCGTGGGAAGCAACATAGGCAAATGATTGCAGTTCCAGGTTGTTACGTTCCAGTTCGGCCGCGTAGGCAGCCAGCGTTCGTTCGGCCGTCTGTAATTTCTGGATATTTTGTTCCAGCCCCGCCAGCGTAGTTTCTAACTGTGAAGCCATGCTGTTGAACGCTTCAGCCAGTTCCCGAATTTCATCTTCCCGCGGTGGCACGGCCGCACGTGCCGTCAGATTCCCGCCCCGAATTTCATGCGCCGCGGCTGCCAGCCGTTGAATAGGCTGCACAATCTGCCGGACGATGAAGATGCCCAACGCCACGGCAATGGCAAAGGCGATCCACAAGACGACGGCCGTCACCTGCACTGTATTCACCGCCAGAGCCAGCGCCTCCACCACCGTCCGTTCGGCCACCACAAACAGGCGGCGGTCGCCAAAATGCAATTCCTGGGTTGCCAGAAAGACGGCCGTATCCATCAACCCCCGATACACCCCATCCTGCTCGGGCGGCAAAAACTGGGTGCTACGCAGGACCAAGGATGGGTTGCGGTGGGCCACCACATTCCCCCCCTCATTCACAATATAAACCGCTTCACCTGGCTCCACCTCGATACTGGCGATTAAATCCCACACATTTTTCAGCCCCATCACCGCCATCAGCACCCCTTCCGCTTCCCCGGTACGCAAATTTTCCAATGGCACCGCCATGGTGATATGAGGCTCGCCTGTGTTTTCATCAAACCAGATAGGGCTGTAATAGATAGTGCGCGTGACCATTGGCTCCACAAATTCGGCATTTTGTGAGCGGTCAGCCAGTTCCTGCGGCGAAACCACCCCCAGCCGTGCCAGCCGAACCACCTCCTGCCCCTGTGTATTTAGCAACGTCAACTCGACAAAAGCATCTTCAAAAGCCAGGAGTTGGGTTAATACCGTCTCTTGCTCGCCAGGCGGCAATTTCGCCAGGCCATGCACATAGATAACTTGCAACAACTCCCTTTCCAGGCCATCTACGTAATTTTGAACCTCGCCGGCCACATGATGCGCTACCTGCTGCTCGCGCTGGAGTGCCTGGGCACGCTGCACTTGCACCGTTTGCCAGGTCAGCCCCAACCCCACCAGGAATAAGGGGATGACGGCCAGAGCCACAAAAGCCAACGTCAGACGTTTACGAATGGAACTCCGCATCAAACCTTCACCGCAAAATAGTGTCAGCCGACTGCAAAACCATGTCCGGTATTTCCAGGTTGATTTTACCGGCCGTTTCCAGATTCAACGTCAAGAAAAATTGGGCCGTTTCCACGGGCAACTCGGCCGGGGAGGTGCCTTGCAAAATCTGGCCGGCCAGGCGGGCCATTTGCACCCCCAACTCGTGCAGCCGGAAGCTGTAGGACATCAGCGCCCCCCGCTCCACCTGCTCATCCGTCGGCGAAGAGAGAGGTAATTGCCGGGCAATGCTGGCCGCTACAAAATCATCAATCCGCGCTGCTACCAGGCTATCTTGGGGCAAGAGTACAGCGTCCGCATCGGCCGGGATATTGGCAACGGCCGTCGTGATTTCCGCATCATTCCGCGCTTCTTGCAAGATGATGGTCAGGTTGAGTTTGTCGGCGGCGGCGGACACGGCCGTGACCGAACTCACCGCGCTGGCGTCATCCGGGTTATACGGCACATAAATTTGTTGTATACGGCCGTCCACCTGTTGCAGCCATTCCAACCGCTCCGCCTCACTCTCGGCTCCCAGGCGCACCCCGGTTACATGGCCGCCAGGATGAGGAATAGACGTTACCACCCCTGCCGCCACCGGGTCTGTGACCGGGCCAAAGACAACCGGCGTCCCGCTGCTCTGCGTTAATCGGTAGGCAGCCTGGGTAGCCGGAGTGCTGATTGCTACAATTAACTCTACCTCGGCATCCAGCAATGCCTGAACCTGCCCATCCAACGCCTCTATATTTTCGGCCGGGCCGGCATATTGATAGGTCACATTTTCCCCCTCCACATACCCCAATTCCGCCATACCTGCCTTAAAACCGTCCAACACCGGTTCCAGGCGCGGCGACAGATTGACCACACCAATGGTCGTTGTCTGTGGTGCTGCCTGCCCACAGGCAACCATGCCCACTCCCTGCACACAAAAGAGGAAGAAGATAAAGATTGTCAGACTACGGTTATACCACTTCATCATGTTCAACTGCCCCGTGCTTACGTTGGCTGCCCTAACCAGAATATCGCACAACGCCATTCTAGGGTATTTTGACGGGTAAGAAAACAGGCACCTTACGGCCGTTTCCAAACTGCCCCCCACCTCAAAACGGGATACAATTAAAGAGTAACCCGTAATCTGTGACCTGTAAACCGATCAGGGATGATGATTGACGGATTACGAAAGGAGACAGTATGACCCAAGAAGCCTACATTTTTGATGCCATCCGCACCCCACGCGGCAAAGGCAAATCCAACGGCAGCCTGTATGAAGTGGCCCCCATTGACCTGCTGGCGGGGCTGATGCGCGAGATGCAGCAGCGACATGACCTGGACACGTCGCAGGTAGATGATATTGTACTCGGCGTCGTCTCACCCATTGGCGAACAGGGGGCGGTCATTCCGCGCACGGCCGCCATTTACGCCGGTTGGGACGTGGACACGCCCGGTATGCAAATCAACCGCTTCTGCGCTTCCGGCCTGGAAACGGTGAATATGGCGGCCATGAAAGTGCGCTCCGGTTGGGAAAGTCTGGTGGTGGCCGGCGGCGTGGAATCCATGAGCCGCATCCCCATGGGGTCAGACGGCGGGGCGTGGATTATGGACCCGGCGGTGAACGCCAAAACCCACTTTGTCCCCCAGGGCATCAGTGCCGATTTAATTGCCACGTTGGAGGGCTACGGCCGTGACGACATTGACCGTTTCGCCCTGCAATCCCAACAGCGGGCTGCCCACGCCCGCGACCATGGCTACTTCGACCGCTCCGTGGTGCCCGTGCGCGACCAGAACGGGCTGATGATCCTGGAAAAAGACGAATACATCCGCCCGGACACCACAATGGAAGGGCTGGGCAAACTGAATCCCGCCTTTGAGATGATGGGCGAGATGGGCTTTGATGCCGTGGCCATGCAGTGTTACCCAGAGGTGGAACGGATTAACCACGTACATACCGCCGGGAATTCGTCCGGCATTGTGGATGGGGCGTCATTGGTGCTGATTGGCAGCAAGGAAAAGGGGGAGGCGTTGGGGCTGAAGCCACGCGCCCGCATTCGTGCCGGGGCGCTGGTGGGCACGGAACCGACCATTATGTTGGTTGGCCCCGGCCCGGCCACCAAAAAGGCGCTGAAACAGGCGGGCATGACGGTGCAGGACATTGACCTGTTTGAGATTAACGAGGCATTTGCCGTGGTGCCGCTGCGTTACATGCGTGACCTGGGCATTGAAGGGGCGGAAAATGTAAACGTGAACGGTGGCGCCATTGCCATGGGCCACCCGTTGGGGGCCACCGGGGCCATGCTGCTGGGCACGGTGCTGGATGAACTGGAGCGGACGGGCATGGGTACGGCCGTAGTCTCCCTCTGTGTCGGCGGCGGCATGGGCATCGCTACGGTCATTGAGCGGGTGTAATGTTGATGTCAACAAATAAGTGGGAGCTCTTCATTTTAGATGAAGAGCTAAACAACAGCAAATCAAATATCTCATGATCAGCAGTTCGAAATATGAAATCAATGAACTGTAGGGGCGGGACGGCGGGGGTTGAACTGGCTCTGATAGCGGCCCTTTTGCCCGCGCCGTCTCGCCCCATGTGGCCGCAAAACGGGGTGAGACAGGCGGGAACGACTTCCTTTGTGCAAAACCAAAACGTGGCCCGCCTGTCCCACCCCTACGGTTTAGACCATATTTCAAATTGCTGTCTCATGATTGGCTTCAAGAAACACCAGAAGCTAAAGCACAGTGGTTTCAATCGCTTACTTTGCAGGAGCGGATGGAACTGCTTTGCCAATTTACGGATTTGATTCTGGCCGTAAATCCCAAAATAGTAGAGAAAAAAGATGCTAAACCAGTTGCGGGACGTATTCGCGTCCTTACCCTGACTACAACAGATAAGGCAAGTAACGGATAAGATAAATGTCCTTACGCAAATGCAATGCAGCCCAAGTGTGGCGACCTACAACAGATTAAGGAAAGTAACGGATAAGATAAATGTCCGTTGATTTCTGCATCTGTTGTAGTCACCCTAAAAAAATGACAATTCGATACGAGAAAGATGAACAGAACATTGTAACGCTGACGCTGGATAGGCGGGGCGGAATGCGAATGTGATTAACGAGCAGTTTGGGGTGGCGCTGGCCGAGACGCTGGCGCGGTTGCAAACGTAACCTGACCTGGCCGGCGTTATCCTGACTTCGGCAAAGAAGAGATTTATGGCCGGGGCTGACCTGGAAGATTTGGAACTGTTCCGTAATGCGGCCAAAGCGTTTGCGGGCAGCGAGGTGTTCAGGGTGGGCTTCCGGCAGTTGGAGACGTTGGGCAAACCGGTGGTGGCGGCATTGAACGGCACGGCCGCCCACAGAAACACACCAAGTGGGCATGGTGGAACTCATCATCGGCCAGGAGACGGATGATGCAACGCTGGCAAAGGCGTTTGATTACCTCCTCAAAATTCGCAAAACGCCTATCGTAGTCAATGACGGCTGGAGTTTTTACGCCTCCCGCGTCTTTGGCGCATATGCCAACACCTCTGGAATCCCTCCCCCCACAGTAGCCAACTTTCCGCTTTTGCAATAAGCTACTCCTATGACTGATAGCATGGAACTACGACAGCGCATCCTGGCGCTGGTGCAGGCTTTTTTTGAAGCCGAACACATGGGCACCCCCTTCATCCCTGGCGAGTCAGAAGTGCCCATATCCGGCCGGGTATTTGACGCTGCCGAACTGATTAATTTGGTAGATGCTTCGCTCGATTTCTGGCTGACCACCGGCCGGTATGCGGAGCAATTTGAAAGTGAATTTGCCCGGATCATGGGGGTGCGCCACGCCATGCTGTGCAACTCCGGCTCGTCGGCCAATTTGCTGGCACTCTCCACACTCACCTCGCCCAAACTGGAGGAGCGCCAGCTACAGCCGGGTGATGAAGTCATCACCATTGCCGCCGGTTTCCCCACCACCGTCAACCCTATTGTGCAAAACCGGCTGACGCCCGTTTTTCTGGACGTAGAGTTAGGTACCTATAATGTGATGGTGGACAGACTGGAAGAAGCTATTTCCCCCCGCACCAAAGCGATTATGATGGCCCACACGCTCGGCAACCCCTTCAACCTGGACGCCGTAACCGAGTTTGCCAACCGGCACAACCTGTGGCTGATTGAGGATAATTGTGACGCGGTGGGGTCGTTGTATCACGGCCGTGCCACCGGCTCCTTTGGCCATCTGGCTACCGTCAGCTTCTACCCCGCCCATCATATCACCATGGGCGAAGGCGGCTGTGTGTTGACCTCCCGGCCGCAGCTAAAAAAGATCGTCGAATCGTTCCGCGATTGGGGGCGGGACTGCTGGTGTGTGCCCGGCGTCGCCAACACCTGCGGCAAACGGTTTGACTGGCAGCTAGGCGACCTGCCCTGTGGTTACGACCACAAATACATCTACTCCCACATCGGCTACAACCTGAAGATGACGGACATGCAGGCGGCGGTAGGTGTGGCCCAACTGCAAAAGCTGCCCCATTTCACGGCGCTGCGCCAGCGCAACTGGCAACATCTGTACGACGGCCTGAAACCGTATGAGGAGTTCTTCATCCTGCCGCAGGCCACCCCCGGCAGCCAGCCCAGCTGGTTTGGCTTTTTGCTGACGGTGCGGGAGGATGCGCCCTTCGGCCGTAATGAACTGGTACGCTACCTGGACGAGCGGCGCATCGCCACCCGGTTGCTCTTTAGCGGCAATATCACCCGCCAGCCTGCCTACCAACACGTGCCCTACCGCGTGGTGGGCGACCTGGCCAACACGGACACGGTAATGAACCAGACCTTCTGGATTGGCGTCTACCCCAAACTGACGCCGGTTATGTTGGACTATGTGCTGAGTGTCTTTGCTGATTTTATACACCAATACGGGTTATAATTTGGGAGATAAGGACAAGATATGATGGTGGAACTTACAGTTAATGAAAAACAAACCAAAGAATTACTAAGAGAGGTGTTGCTAGAGTTGCTTCAGGATAAGCGTTCGGAGTTTTACGAACTTGTTCTGGAGGCAATGGAAGATATTGGTCTGGCAAATACCATCCGTGAAGGTCGCCAAAACGATTTTGTCAATGAGGGAGAGATCAGAGCCATCCTGGCAGTTACGACATGAAGGTCGTTAACTAACAAGCTGGTTTGAGGAGTGTAGTGAGATGAACACGGCCGTAGCCCTTCACCAAAAACAAACCTACGAAGAGTACCTGGAAGTTGCCGAAGCAAATCCACTCATGCAAGTTGAACTTTTGGAAGGAGAAGTTGTGATGTCCCCTGCCCCCAGACCATTCCACCAGTATGTCTTGCGGAATCTGGCCTTTGCACTTACCCAGTATGTGCAACAACATCAACTGGGTGACGTGTTGTTTGCACCTATTGGGGTACGGCTGGCCGAGGATGTTTTTGTGCAGCCGGACTTGTTATTTTTGCGGCAGGAACGGGTGGCAGAGGTTGTGGGTGAAACGTATCTTGAAGGCGCGCCAGATTTTATTGCCGAAATACTCTCACCGGGCACCGCTCACTATGACCGGCACACAAAACTGCTGCTCTATGCCCACTATGGGGTGGCGGAGTATTGGCTGGTGGACCCTGAAAATCAGGTCATTCAAGTCTATATTTTAGATGGGGACACCTACCGGGTAGCCGGAATTTTTCTGGAAGGGGACATGATTGATGTGGGCATGTTCACGGCCGTACACATCCAAATAAACACCGTTTTCACCCGCTAACCTACCCGTTTTGCTCTACTCTCCACTATCCCCAAAATTACTCAGTTCTTCGGCCAACTGGCGCAGGCGGGTTTGCACGGCATGGTGAACAGTACCAGCCGGGTAGCTGCCATCGCTGCTGCGTTCGCCGGCGGGCACGCCGGTCAGCAGTTCGATCCCCTGGTCAATGGTGGTGATGGGCCAGATGTGGAATTTGCCTTCGGCTACGGCCGTGACCACATCCTCGTGCAGCATCAAATGATCCCCATTACTCGCCGGAATCACCACCCCCTGGCTGCCCGTCAGCCCTCGCTTCTGGCACAGCCGGAAAAAGCCCTCAATCTTCTCATTCACCCCCCCAATCGGCTGAATCTCCCCCCGTTGGTTCACCGAGCCGGTGACGCCAATATCCTGCCGCAGCGGAATGTTGCTCAGGCTGGACAGCAAGGCGAACAGCTCCGTTGAAGCCGCGCTGTCTCCTTCCACCCCGGCGTAATTTTGTTCAAAGGTAATGCTGGCGCTGAGGGAAAGCGGCTGCTCCTGGGCATAGGTGCCGCCCAGGTAACCTTGCAGCGTCAGCACCCCTTTTTCATGCAGCGGGCCAGACATCTCCGTCTCCCGTTCAATGTGGGTGATGCCGTCATCCCCCATGTAGGTGCGGGCCGTAATGCGCCCCGGCTGCCCAAAGCGGTAATCGCCCAAATCTATCACCGACAACCCATTCACCTGCCCCACCACACGGCCTTCGGTGGCAATAAAGATAACGCCATCGAGCATTTCCTGGAAAGCGTACTCTTCGGCGCGGCTGGCGCGGTAGCTGCGTTCGTCGAGGGCCTGCTGCACGTCGGCAGCAGTGGTGATGGCACGGCCGGAAACGGCTTCAGGTTCGCCCGAAGCCGCTGAGGGTTCGCCGCGTACCTTCGCCCAGTAACTCGCTTCCCGCACCAGGTCGGCCACTTCGCCAAAGCGGGTGCTGAGTTTGCGCTGGTGCTCGGCCAGCCGGGAGCCGTATTCGATCACTTTGGCTACGGCCGTGTGGTCAAAATGACACAGCCCCTCCTCCTGGCAACGGCCGGCAATAAAGGCGGCATATTCGGCCATCGTTTCTGTTGTGCGCGGCATTTCCGTATCAAAATCGGCGCGAACTTTGAACAACTGGAAGAAATCCTCATCTGACTGATAGAGGGAATAATAAAGTGGCAGGCTGCCTAAGAGGATGATTTTGATGGACAGGGGAATTGGCTCCGGGTCGAGCGACTTGGCCATCACCTGGCCCGGTTCCATCATAGTGGGCGGCTGAATGTAAATTTTGCCATCCTTGAGCGCCCGTTTGAGCATCTCCCAGGCGCCACCGTTGCGATAAAAATCATGGGCATTGATGATCAGATAGCCACCGTTGGCCTGGTGCAGGGCGCCACATTTGATATTGGTGAAGTGGGTGGTCACCAGCCCGGCCTGCATTTCATATTCAATACGGCCGAACAGACCATGAAAGGTGGGATTGGTGTCCCGAATAACGGGCGCACCCTGACGATTCCCATTATTGACGAACAGATTGACCTCATACCGGCGCAGGTCAATCTCTTCGGTGTGTTCGCTGCCAACGGGGGGCACAAAGTCGTCAATTTGGCCCAGCACGTCATGGTGCAGTTCCGTCAGGTAGAGGCGCATCTCCTCGTCTTCCTGGTACGTTTGCAGGATGTCGTCAAAGTGGTGCTGCACGGCCGTTGCTGCCACCTCCCGGTCAATCTCCTTCATCCGCCGCCGCGCTTCCATCTCCATCTGCCGCAGTTGGTGCATCGCCTCGGTCAGTTGTTCCATCAGCGCGGCGTGGGCCGTTTCCAGCGCGGCTCGCTGCTGAGGTGTTAGCTGCTGCATCAGTTGGGTTACTTCCTGGGGAGAGAGCTGGCGGCCGTCGGCCATCGGCGCGATCACAAAACCGGATGGCGTTTGCACCAGGGCAAAACCGGCCTTCTCGGCCTGTTCGTTTACCGTTTGCAACAGCTTGTTTTGCGCGTCTACCAATTCCTGCCGCATGGCGGCAATGGCCTGCTGATAGGCCTCTGCTTCAAATGCCTGGGGCAAATCCTGGCTGATGTCGGCGATCAATTTGGCCATGCGCGTCTGGAAGTGAAGGCCCTCCCCGGCCGGCAAGGAGATAGCGCGGGGCTGGTGGGGTGCGGCAAAGTTATGCACATAGACCCAATCCGGCGGGGTTGGACGGCCGTTGGCCTTTTCGCGCAAAAAATGTTCTATCGCCGTCGCCCGCCCCGTGCCCGCCGCGCCCAAGACAAAGATGTTATACCCCTGGCTCTGAATGCTGATACCAAACTCGATAGCGCGGGCGCCGCGTGGCTGGCCAATGATGTGATAGTGGGGTTGCAGCACGGCCGTTGTCTCAAATTCAAACTGTGCGGGGTCACAAAAATGGCGTAATTTCTCAGGCGGCAATGGGGTAACGGGCGATAACTTGGGCATTTTGCTCTCCGATACAAAAATTGGGTAAAGGGAAGTATCACCCAACCGCCCTATCTATGCAACACAAACCCGGCGATTAAAATCGCGGCAACAAAAAGAAAAGTCGGCCTTCGCCGGCTGTTTTCAGCCAACCTTTCATCAGGTGAAGAGTCGGCTTTGCTTTAGACCAACGTGGACACGGTAAGGTTATAGACGGCCTGGGCAAATTCGCGCAGGTTTTTTTCGGCGTTAGCATCATTGACCAGGACGGCGTAGGGCAGCAGCGTGCCCTGCCAGCCATTGGTGTGCCAGCGGGCGCCGGGCGGCAACGGTTTGTCCAACAGTTCATCGGCAGCAAAGGGGAAAGGGTTGGAGTAGAAATAGGGGGGGGTGTCCGCATTGCCGGGGTAGAAACCGAGGTTGAGTTGGGCGGGGTATTCTTGTGTTTTGCCGTGTTCTTCGTGGGTAACGGTACGGCCGCTAAACCATTCAAAGGCGAGGTCGAAGCCGTGCGGCCACACTTGCACAGGGCCGGTCTGTCCGGTAAGGGTAGTTTTGTAGGTTTTGAAGATGCGGTCTATTTCCACCAGCAGGTCAAAGTAGCGTTGGGCCTGGTCGGGGTCGTAGGTGCGGGGTTCGTCATTCTCAAATTTGGCGCGGGCATAGTCAGCGGTGAGGCCAAATTCGGCAACGGCCGTGATCACCATATCCCCCATCTCTGTGCCCGTCAGCCCGGCGGCCATACCGAACAACCGCGTATCGCCCTGGCTGGTTTCCAGCACAATCTGGTGCTGGCGCAAATCCAGCCGCAGGCCGAGGATACCGCCACCAGGCAAGGGAATGTTGTCGGTGGCTAACCCATCGGGGCGGATTTTCAGGCTGATGTGCCACCATTGGGGGTGGGCAATGCCGTGGGCACGGGGGATGACGCCAACGGCCTGGCTGTAGAGATGTAAGGTCTGGCGGGTGGGTTCAAAGCCGTCCAGAGAAGGGAAAAGGGTCATGTTTGTCTCCTTGGTAGCGCGATTTAGCAAATCGCGTTACAACACCTGTTAACTTTAACACATCCTGATACCCAATGGAGGTAGTGATGTTTGATTATACCAAGCAGGTTGTTCTAATCACCGGGGCGGCGGGCAACCTGGGCGCAGCAGTGGCCCGCGCGTTTTATGAAGCAGGCGCGGCATTGGCGCTGGTGGATAACCGGGATGACCGTCTGCCGCAGCTATTTGGTGATTTAGACCAGGAGCGCGTTTTGTTGGTGGGCGGGGTGGATGTAACGGACGAAACGGCCGTCGCCACCCACATGACCACCGCTGTGCTGAACCGTTACGGCCGTGTAGACATCCTGTGCAACATTGCGGGAGGTTTCAAAATGGGCACGGCCGTTCACGAAACGCCGCTTGCCGATTGGGAGTTCATGCTCAACCTCAACGCCCGCTCCGTCTTCCTGGTTAGCAAGGCCATCATCCCCCACATGCTGGCGCAGGGCAGCGGCAAAATCATCAACATCGCCGCCCGTGCCGCCCTGGAAGGCAAGGCCAACATGGCCGCCTACACCGTCTCCAAAAGCGCCGTCATCCGCCTGACGGAAAGCATGGCCGCCGAGCTGAAAGAGCACGGTATCACTGTCAACTGCATCCTGCCTGGCACCATAGACACCCCGCAAAACCGTGCTGCCATGCCCCACGCTAACTTTGCCAGATGGGTGGCCCCTGAAGCGCTGGCTGATGTGATGCTCTTTTTAGCTTCTAGTGGGGCGCAGGCTATCACAGGCGCGGCCGTACCGGTGTACGGCCGTTCGTAATGCGTGAGGCGTCATCCGTAACCCGTAATCCGCGCCCCGTAATCGGATTACGGATTACCTATTTACCATTGCCTCTGCCCCTGGCAATCGCCACCATAAACACCGGAGGCAGGCGTATGAAAACCAAAACACCCCTAGTCACTTTTGTTGTACTCGCCACCATCCTGGTGATCGCCGTTTTATCCACACGTGCTGCCGAGCAATCCACTGTCCCGCAACTTCGTTTGCATCGTGGGGTGTTTGACGCCCAAGACCTCACCGCCCAAACCCTGGGGCCAGGCACTCCGGCCCCCGGCCCTTATGCCATCATTCAATTTCGTGGCCCCATCACCCCCGCCAACAAAAACAGTCTGGAACAGACCGGCGTCACCATCCTGGAATACCTGCCGGACTATGCCTATCTGGTGCGGGGCACAGATGACCAGCTCAATGCGGCGGCGGTATTGCCTCACGTTTACGGCCGTACCCCCTTCACCCTGGCGGACAAAATGGCGCCTGCCCTGCTGCGGGCCGTAGACCAGGGCACAGCCGTCGGCCCGGTGCGCATCACCGGCTGGCCTGACGACAGCGGCCAACTGGCGTTATCGCTGGCGATGCTGCCCTTTGACACGACCAAACCTATAACCCAGGCACAGCTATTACAGATCGCCGAACTGACGGCCGTGCGCTGGATCGAACCCTATACGCAACCCAACCTGCTCAATGATTACGGCCGTACCATCATGGACGTCAACACCGTCTGGCAAACCACCCCCCTCTATGGCAATGGGCAAATTTTAGCCATTACCGACTCTGGCCTGGATACTGGCAACATCGCCACCCTCAGCCCCGACTTCAGCGGGCGCATTGTGGCTACCCACATCCTCGCCCCCGGCGGCGACTGGGGCGATCAGCACGGGCACGGCACTCATGTCGCCGGTTCCGCCGCCGGTTCCGGTATACAATCCGGGGCCACCCCCGGCAACTACACCAACTCCTTTGCCGGTGTTGCCCCGGAAGCGGGTCTGGTCATTCAAGGTTTTGAAGTGGACGTCAACGGGGCCATCATCGGCATCCCCGATGATTATTACACCCTGTTTGACCAGGCATATGGCAGCAATGCCCGTCTGCACAGCAACAGTTGGGGCGACGTTACCGGCCCCATCACCGACACCGAAGCCATGTACGGCGGCTATCCCTACGGCGCTCAACGCACCGACCAATTCCTCTGGGATCACCCCGACATGACGATCTTCGCCGCTGCTGGCAACTCCGGCGCGGATGGCACTCCCGGCGTCTTCGGCTTTTGCACAGGAGGCGATGGCGTCGTTGACCCCGACTCCCTCCTTTCGCCCGCCACAGCCAAAAACGTGATCACTGTCGGCGCTTCTGAAAGTAATAAAAATGAAGGGCCTTTGATGGGTTATCCCTGGATATTGATCAGTTTATGCTTTTTAACTGAGCCGATAGCCTCTGACATTATTGCCAACAACATCAACGGTATGGCCGCTTTTTCCTCACGGGGGCCAACGGACGACGGCCGTAGCAAACCGGACATCACCGCCCCCGGTACAAACATCGTCTCCAACCGTTCCCATGACCCGGCAGCGGGTACATTGTGGGGAGTACACCAAACCAATACCCACTACGTCTATTCCGGCGGCACCTCCATGGCCACGCCGCTGACGGCAGGCATGGGCACATTAGCGCGTGAATGGCTCACCGGGCAAGGCGCGGCCAATCCCAGCGCCGCCCTGGTCAAAGCGACCCTGCTCAACACCACCGAAGATATGGCCCCCGGCCAATATGGTACGGGTGCAACCCAGGAAATTCCGTACGCCCGGCCAAACAGTGTGGCCGGGTGGGGGCGGGCCAGCCTCGGTTTCGTCAGCCCGCCGCCCCATTACCTGCTCTGGTTTGATGACCACACCACGGGCATCAGTACGGGGCAGAGCGTGACTTACAACCATACGGCGCTACGGCCGTTGCAGGTCCTCACCACCACCCAACCGCTGCGCATTATGCTCGTCTGGACAGATCCACCCGCCTCCCTGTCAGCCAGCACACAACTGGTCAACGACTTAGACCTGGTTGTCACCGGCCCTGGTGGTGCCACCTACTACGGCAACAATATCCCTACCGGCGACCGGCTGAACAATGTCGAAGGCATCATCATCAACAATCCGCCCCTTGGCACATACCAGGTCAGCGTAAACGGCTTTAACGTGCCCATCGCTTCCCAGCCCTATGCCCTGGTTGTCGCTGGCCCATTGACTGACAGCACATTGCCCACGCCCACACCAACAAATACACCTACGCCATCCAACACCCCAACGGCGACCTTCACGCCCACACCATCGAACACACCCACTTTTACGCCAACCCCAAGCAACACACCCACCTGGACGCCAACGCCCACAAACACCCCTACGCCAACCCCTACCGGTTCATTGACACCGACGCCAACTGACACTTTCACGCCTACGCCCACGCCGACCGGCTCGCTTACACCCACGCC